>NZ_LR792632.1:0-600000 GCF_902827225.1 Methanocaldococcus lauensis
TGGAACTATTCTAATAGGACAACCTGCAATAACTTTATCTAAATCAGGAGCAGCTATTTTTACCCCAGCGGCGGCTACAACTTCATTTACAGGCTTAAATTTATCTCTTGGATCTCTCATTTCATCCAATGGTTTTGGCTTTAATAAGGCTTTAATTCTTGTTACTAAAACACCATCTGGCAATCCTACAACTAAGTAATCTCCTCTTTTTGCAATTCCATCGTATATTATGGCATCTATCGTTGTTCCTAAACCTTTTTCCTCTTTAACCTCTAATATTGTCCCTTTTGCATAACCTTCAACATTGAGTTTTAATCTCTTCTCCAAAAACTTCTGTGCTAAACCTGCCACCATCATTAACAAATCTGGAATTCCTTCTCCAGTAATTGCTGAGACTGGAATTATACAAACTGTCTTTGTAACATCCTGAACTCTTGAATATAAGTCAGCGTCAAATCCAAGTTCATTTAAAGGCTTTACTACATTTTCATATAACCTTATCTCAAATTCAGTTAAAGCATTAGGATGTTGAACTTTTTCATTAAAGTTTAATATAAAGGGAACATCCTTAGAATTCCAACCTGGGATTAGATCAATTTTATTTGCCGCTACAACAAAAGGAGTTTTATACTGCCTTAGAATATTTACTGCCTCAACAGTTTGTGGCTTAAATCCTTCATTTATATCAACGACTAATATGGCTATATCAGCCAAAGCTCCTCCTCTTTTTCTTAATGAAGTAAATGCCTCGTGTCCTGGAGTGTCAATAACTAATAATCCAGGAATTTTTAAATCAGCCTTTAACATCTTTAATAAGTCTCCACATACTCTTTTTATTACATCAATAGGAATTTCACTCGCTCCAATATGTTGAGTAATTCCTCCAGCTTCCCTTTTAGCTACTCTTGTTTTTCTGATTTTGTCCAATAGTGTCGTTTTACCGTGATCTACATGACCTAATACGCATACAATTGGACATCTTAGTTTTTGAACATTATCTTTTGTGTTTTTTTTACCCATAGTAAATCCCCTCTTTCTAATTTAGTTACTATCATTATTACAATTAATTTATAAATACTTTAATATTCTTCTATTATTAACCAATATTTTAAAATTCATTAGTGATTGTTATGAACTTAAGAAATAAAAAATGTGAAATATGTGGTAAAGAGGCAGAAATCTTTTTATTTGGAAGATTTTTATGTAAAAATGAAAAATGTATTGAAGAGGCAAGAAAATTAAGTATGGCGAGGCATAAGTTTAGAGTTGTTGCTGTTGGCTCTCTAAATCCAGTGAAAATTGAGGCAGTTAAGGAAGGTTTTGAAAAAGTTTTGGGAACTGTGGAAGTTATAGGTGTTGATGTAGAGAGTAATGTCTCATCCCATCCCATAGGATTGGAAGAAACTTATAAAGGGGCGTTAAATAGGGCAAAGAATGCCTTTAATAAAGTTCAATGCTCTTATGGAGTAGGAATTGAGGCAGGGTTAATAAATGTTGGAGGGCATTATGTAGATATACATGTATGTGTAGTTTATGATGGCATAAAAGAAACTGTTGGAATGTCTCAAGGATTTGAATATCCTAAAATTGTGGCTGAAAATATATTAAAAGGAATTGAAGGGGGAAAAATTGCTGAAAAATTGACAGGAATTAAAGACATTGGGAAAAATGTTGGATTGATTGGCTATTTAACTGATAACCATATAACAAGAAAAGATTTATGTAGAGAGAGTGTTATAATGGCGTTAATCCCAAGGATGATGAAAAATAGAAATCTTTTTTAGATTATTTTTTCTCTAAGGATAATTAGGGAGTTATTTTTAATCTTATTTTCATCAAATTTGTCAATATACTTTCCATTTAAATATTTATTCAATTCTTTTCCAATTTCTCCAACGAATATATAATTACAATTAAAGTTTTTTAATACTTCAACAAGTTTTTTTATATCTATTTCTTCACAAACTATTCCAAAATTTCCTCCAATATAAATATCTCCTTCAAAAATTGTTAAAAAGTCTCTTATTGCATAATAAATAGATTTCAAATCTAAACCTGGATTTATATTTTTAACTAAAACCTTATTGTTAATTTCTTCCACATACATTCTATTTTTTATAACAAAAGATTCTAATCTACCTTTTATTTCTTCTATGTTTAGCAAATTTTTGCAAATCTCAATGGCAAATAATGAATTTTCAATAAAATGCAATCCAAATATTTTTTTATTAAATTTAAATGTTTCATTCATATATTTGAATTTTAAAGGATATTTACTTAAAATCTTCACTTTGTTAGTATCAATAATATTTAAACGGTTATGATTAACATTTATATTATAATTAATAATGTCATTTTTATTTATAAATGCAATTTCAGCATTTTTTAAAGATGAGAATTTGGCAGTTAATGCATCTCTCAATCCTTTGGCAATTTTATAGTTTTCCAAAACATTTGTTATAACTCCATATTTACATCTAATCAATCCTAAGGAAGTCTCAAATATAAAAAAATCGTATTTGTCTATATCTAATTTGTTTAAGATAGATAAAATTGTTGGTGGCGCAATTGAACCAAAATTTGAATTATGTAAGTAAGTTGTATAATCTTCTTTTAAAATATGATTTATTAAAGTTGTAGTTGTTGTTTTTCCTTTAACTCCAGTTACATTTATTATTTTTTTATGTATATTATTATATTTTTCTTTTAAAATTTCAGAAACAGCATCAGTAAATGGAATAAAATCAATATCAATTGGACAGTGTATTGGGGCCATAATTTTATCATATTTTTCAAAATTTGGTTTATCATAGAATAAATTAATATTTCTAAATTTTTCTTTTAGTTCATTATATTTATTGTAAAAACTCTCTGATTTTCTTGTTTTTTGATATATATCCCAAACATCAACATCATAACCTAAGTTTAAATACTCCTCAGCCAATTGTAAGGCACCATGATTAACATCAATAAGTAATAACATAAATTACACCACTTTTAACTTATAATTTAATTAATAATTAATTGAGATACTAATGATAATATAAAATGATAATGGTATAAAAATAGATTTGTTGATAGTATCTAATGATAAGTTATGGCTAAAATAATTGTGAAAAATCTAAATTTTATCATCCAAAACTTTAAAATAAAGTTGATTAAATTATAATAATAAAATTAAAATTTTATAATTACTATTAATGAGGTGTCTATTATGAGGAGAGAATTTCCAGAGGAAGGAGATATTGTTATAGGAACTGTAAAGGAGGTTAAACCTTATGGAGCTTTTGTAGAGTTATTAGAGTATCCTGGCAAGGAAGGAATGATTCATATCTCTGAAGTTACATCAGGATGGGTAAAAAACATTAGAGATCACGTTAAAGTTGGGCAGAGGGTGGTGGCAAAGGTTTTAAGAGTCGATGAAAAGAAGGGGCATATTGATTTATCATTAAAAAGAGTTACTGAACAGCAAAAGAGAGCAAAAGTTCAGGAATGGAAGAGATTCCAAAGAGCTTCAAAGATGCTTGAAAGAGCGGCTGAGAAGTTGGGTAAGAGTTTAGAGGAGGCTTGGGAAGACGTAGGATATTTGTTAGAGGATGAGTTTGGAGAATTATATAACGCATTTGAAACGATGGTTATTGAAGGAAAAGAAGTTTTAGATGATTTAGATATTAGTGAAGAATGGAAAAATGTTTTATATGAAGTTGCTAAGGAAAGTATTGAATTAACAAATGTTGAAGTTGAAGGAATAATTGAGATGAAATCCTATGCCCCAGATGGAATTAAAAGAATAAAAAAAGCATTAACAACTGCATTAAAAGCAAATCCTTACGAAGATGTAGAGGTTAAAATAACTTACATTGGGGCTCCTAAGTATAGAGTTTTAGTCATAGCTCCAGATTACAAGAGTGGAGAAGAAGTTTTAAAGAAGGTTTGTGAAAAAGCAGTATCAACGATAAAGAAATTAGGTGGAGAAGGAACATACTACAAAGAAAGTAAGAAATAAGTAAAATAGGTGTAGAGATGAAAATGAAAAAATGTCTAAAGTGCGGAATATACACTTTAAAAGATGTTTGCCCAAAATGTGGAGAAAAAACCGTAGTTCCAAAGCCACCAAGATTTTCCTTAGAAGATAGGTGGGGAAAATATAGAAGAATGCTAAAAAGAGCCTTAAAGAATAAAAATAAGTAAAATAAGGATAATTAATCCTAATTTTTTAATTTATTTTTATATGTTCCTATTTTTATAATCATTAAATTGTTAGTGAGAGTATGCAACTTAGATTATCATCTGGTAATATATTGAATGAAAAAGTCCATAAAATAGGGATTATAGCCCTTGGCTCATTCTTAGAAAATCATGGAGCTGTTTTGCCAATAGATACTGATATAAAGATAGCCTCATACATTGCTTTAAAAGCGTCTATTTTAACTGGAGCTAAGTTTTTAGGAGTAGTTATTCCTTCTACAGAGTATGATTATGTAAAGCATGGCATCCATAATAAGCCAGAAGATGTTTATCATTATTTGAGATTTTTAATAAATGAAGGTAAAAAAATTGGTGTAGAGAAGTTTTTAATAGTTAATTGTCATGGAGGAAATATATTAATTGAAAGATTTTTAAAGGATTTAGAATATGAGTTTGATGCAAAAGTAGAGATGATAAATATAACTTTTACACATGCCTCTACGGAGGAGGTTTCTGTTGGTTATACAATAGGAATAGCAAAAGTCAATGATGAACTTTTAAAGGAGCATAATAATTTTAAAAAATATCCAGAAGTAGGAATGGTTGGATTAACAGAGGCAAGAAAAAATAATAAAATTATAGATGAAGAGGCAAAAATCGTTGAACGATTTGGAGTTAAGTTAGATGAAAAACTTGGTAAAAAGATTTTGGAAGATAGTATAAATAAAGTTATAGAAAAAATAAAAGAACTAATTAGGTGAAATCATGGGCTGGGATAATGCTCCTTCCCATATATGTAGAGGAGGAGATTTAAGAGGTTTAGCCTTCTGCTGTCCTCCAATAAAATACTGTCCTATTCATAAGGCATTAAAAATTTTAAAGTTATCACCAGAAGAATTTGTAAGAATAAAAGAAGAGTTTGGAAATAGGACAAAACTTGGCTTAGGAAAAAATACATGTTTTGGTAGTTTAGTATGGTGTTGTAAGATAACTAAACCTTGCCCTTATAGAGATTATGAACTTGCTAAAAACAACATAACCCCTGATGAATATATGGAATTAAAAAAAGAACTTGCTGAAGAGATTATAAAAAATAGTCCATTTTTTAAAGAGGCTGTTGAAGTTTTTGTTAAAAAAGGAATTCCCAAAGATGTTGCTGAGAAATGTATATTAGAAACTGGAGACCTAAAAAAGGCATATCAATTAGCTATAAAAATGTTAAACAAAAAATAATTTATTAAATTATTGAATTGGAACTTTATTTTCTTTAAAACCTTTAAATAAATCATACTCCTCCTTTGACAATTTATATATATAAAATTTAACATCTTCAACCATACACATACTCTTTATTAGTCTATAACTCCTTTCACCATTATAATTCTCTAAAAAAGCGTAAATAGGCTTTCCATTCTTAGATATAATGTATCCTTCTTTACTACCTTCAATTTTAATTAAAGATGTTCCATAAGATAGAGCATCTACTAATGAAGCGTTTTTTAAGATTATTGGCTCTTTTGAAGACATTATCTTTTTAATAATATCTGTAAATGACTCTCCTCCAAATATAAACCCTTCTGGATATTTATTTTTTAATATATTCAAATCTTTGTTAGATAGGATTTCAATCTTTGCAATAATCTCACTAACAGCAAATGTAGTTTTTAACTTACTAATTGCTTTTTTTCCAAATAATGTTTTTTTTCCAAAATATATAGCAAAAATTTCTTTTGAGTTTTTGTAAATAACTACTGCTTTCTCATCTTTAAATCTTTTAGGTATGAAGGTAACTTTATTACATCCACTCGTTAGAAATTTATATATGTCATTATATGAATTTAGAATTACATTATCTCCAAAAACCAAACTTAGCTTTGAAATTTCAACAATAGATTCTTCTGGTTTAAAGTTTCTTAAAGCATATTTTACTTCCTCCTCTGAACCTTCATAAATTTCTATTAAAAAAGTATCTGGAATTATCTGAAAAATTTCCTCTAAATCTTTCTCTTTACCATCTAACTTGGATGAAATTAGCTTTGAATTAATGTAATATAAAAAAGCATTGTCTATTCTAATAATTCCTGTAAAATTAGTTAATCCAGAAATTATTTCCTTTAAATCTTTGATATTTCCAAATTTTGAATATATCTTCTCCATAATCTCACAAAATAATAACGGCGCGGGGGGGGAATCGAACCCCGAGGGCATCCGCCCTCGACGGATCTGAAGTCCGCCCCGGGCTACCAAGCCCGGTACCCCGCGCCACATTAATAATTATTTGAGCAAAAGGTATAATATTATTTTTAATATTTAAAAGTTATTACATACATATTAATATCCCCAATCAATAAAATTGATATTTGAATTTGAATAAGAATAAGATAAATTAAAATATTCTTTATTTTTTGAAAAATTTCCTTTAAAAAGGAGATAAAATTAAAATAATAATGTTTATATATGAATTTCACTAACTTTAATTTGTAATGATTTATAATGACAAATTGGGTGATTTTATGGATTTGAATTCATTAATAAAGATTATTGAAAAAGTTGGTAAAATAGAGATTGAAAATATTCAAATTACAGCAGATGAATTAATAATAAACATTCCTTCAGCTCCTCCAGTAGTTATTCCACAAACACCATTAATAAAAGAAAAATTAGCTGAAGAGGGAATAATTGAAATTAAAGATGTTCCTGAATTAGACTGGGAGCCTCCAATTGAAAAATATACTGGATATATAAGGGAGGTTCAATTTGGAAAGCCAAAATCTGAAGGTGGTAGAGGTAAGGTTGTAAAGATTGGGGGGCAAAAAGCTTTATATAGATTTGAAGAACCCCAACCTAATCCTCCAGTAGTTACTTTCGATATATTTGATATGCCAATGCCTGGATTACCTAAACCGATTAGACAATTTTTCCAGGATGTTATGGAAGATCCCTGCGAATGGGCTAAAAAGTGTGTTAAAGAGTTTGGGGCAGATATGATAACTATCCACCACATATCCACTGACCCAAAAATTAAAGATAAAAGTCCAAAAGAAGCGGCAAAATTGATGGAAGATTTATTACAGGCAGTAGATGTTCCATTTGTTATTGGAGGCAGTGGTAATCCTCAAAAGGATCCGTTAGTTTTAGAGGCGTGTGCTGAAGTATCTGAAGGAGATAGATGCTTATTAGCATCTGCAAACTTAGAGTTAGATTATAAAAAAATAGTAGATGCCGCTATGAAATATGATCACAATGTATTAGCATGGTCTATTATGGATCCAAATATGGCGAGAGATTTAAACAGAAAGTTAATTGAGGCAGGTTTAGATCCTAATAGAATTGTTATGGATCCTACAACATGTGCATTAGGTTATGGTATTGAATTCTCTATCAATGCAATGGTTAGATTGAGATTAAATGGTTTGAAGGGGGACGAGTTAGTTAATATGCCTATGTCTTCTGGAACTACCAACGCTATTGGTGCAAGAGAGGCGTGGATGAATAATCCAGAATGGGGACCAAGGGAGTATAGATTACCATTGTGGGAAATTACAACTGGAATTACAATGATGATGTGTGGAGTAGATTTATTCATGATGCTCAATCCAATATCTGTAAAAACATTAAAGGAAATTGGTAAAGCACTAACTACAAAGCCAGGAGAAGTTAAATTAAATACTAACAATTACGAGTGGATTGTAGCTAAGGCGTAAATAACTTTGAGGTGATTAAATGCCAAAAAAGATTAGTGTAATGGACATCTATAAATTACTACCAAAAACAAACTGTAAAAAATGTGGTCAGCCATCGTGTATGGCATTTGCCGCTAAATTATTAGAAAAAGAAGCAACAGTAGATCAGTGTCCAATTCTTAATACTCCAAAATTTGAAGAAAATAGAAAGAAATTAATAGAACTTCTATCTCCACCCGTAAAAGAAGTTTGGTTTGGTAATGATAAAAGAAAAGCTGTTATGGGTGGAGACGAAGTAATGTATAGATACCAATTGTCATTTTTTAATCCCACACCAATTGGTGTAGATATTAGCGATGAGTTAAGCGAGGAAGAAATTAAAAGTAGAGCCAAAGAAATAGAGAACTTTACATTTGAAAGAACTGGAGAAAAACTAAAATTAGATTTTATTGTAATTAGAAATGCATCAGGAGATATAGAAAAATTTAAAAAAGCCATTGAAATTGTAGAAAAAGAAACAGATATGCCTATATGTATTGCTTCTCTAAATCCTGAGATTATAAAAGAGGCCTTAAAAATTGTTAAATCAAAAGTTATGGTTTATGCCGCAACAAAAGATAATTTAAATGATATGATTAAAGTTATTAAAGAACTTAAAAAAGAAAAAGATGTTGTTTTAGTTCTATCATCAAACAATGTTAAAGAGTTAAAAAATATGGCGGCAAAGTGTTTAGCTAATGGCATTGAGGATTTAGTTTTAGAACCATACACATATCCTGAAAATATCGCTGAAACATTAGATTTAAATGTAATGATTAGAAGAAGTGCTATTGAGAAAGAAGATAAATACTTAGGATTTCCAATATTAAATTTACCAATAAATGCCTATTATTACGCTTTAAATAATGACTGCCCAATCTCAACATTTTTTGACAATAAAGAAGTTGTGGCTAAAATGTATGAGGCTACAATTGCAGGAACATTACTAAATAGATATGCAGACGCTTTAATTATACACGGATTAGATATTTGGGAGTTAATGCCAATACTAACATTGAGACAGAATATCTATACAGACCCAAGAAAACCACAGGCAGTTGAACCTGGCTTATATCCAATAGGAAATCCAGACGAGAATAGCCCAGTCATATTAACAACAAACTTCTCATTAACATTCTATACAGTAACTGGGGACTTTGAAAAAGATAATGTCACTTGTTGGCTGTTAGTTATGGACACTGGAGGAAAGGCAGTTGATGTTTCAGTTGCAGGAGGGCAGTATAATGGAGAGAATGCTAAAAAATTAATTGAAGAGACAGGAATAGCAGATAAAGTTAATCATAGAATTATAATACTGCCAGCATTAGCGGCATCAACAAGAGGTGATATTGAGGATAAAACTGGCTGGACTTGTGTAGTTGGAACAAGAGATTCATCACAAGTTGGAGAATTTTTAAGAAAGAATTGGGATAGAATATTAAGAGAATGGAAAGAGAAGCATCAAAAATAAAAAATAAAAAAAATTTATTCAAAGATTTTTCTTATTATTTCAATAGCCTTTTCTATATCTTCATATTTTGTAGCGTAACTAAATCTTACATAGTTATAGCCATTTTCTCCAAAGGCAATTCCTGGAACGCATAAAACCTTATTTTTAATTAATATTTTAGCTACTTTTACTCCATCTCCATATTCAGACACATCAGGGAAAATATAAAATGCTCCTTCTGGTTTATTAACTCTAAAAATATCTTTTAATCCATTATAAATTAAATCTCTCCTCCTTTTAAATTCATTAACCATATTTTTAACACATTCCTGACTTCCTCTCAAAGCGGCTAAAGCACCATATTGAGCAAAAGTAGAGGCACATGCAAAACTATATTGATGAATTTTTATCATATTGTTGATTAAATCCAACTCCTTATTTAATTCATCTGAAACTGCCAAATAACCAATCCTCCAACCAGTCATTGCATAAGTTTTGGAAAATCCATTAATTAATATACATCTATCTGTATATTTCATTGGGGAATAATGTTTTTTATCATAAATAATTTTATCATAAACTTCATCAGAAACAATAATTAAATTGTAATCCTCAGCAATTTCTGCCAAACCTTTTACTGTTTCTTTGTCATAAACTTTTCCAGTAGGGTTTGCTGGAGAATTGAATATTATTAATTTTGTTTTCCTACTTATTTTTTCTTTAATATCTTCTAAATCCACATTAAAGTTTTCATCTAAGTTTATATTTACAATTTTTCCTTCAGCAAATTCCACCAATGAAAAATAAGATACAAATGAAGGATTGAATATTATAACTTCATCTCCTTTATTAACTAAACTCATAATAGACAGCATTAAAGCCTCTGATGCTCCACAGGTTATAATAATATTATCCTTATCAACATTTATATTGTAATCTTCCATTAACTTATTGCTAATCTCCTCCCTTAATTCAGGAATTCCGTTATTTGGAGAGTAATGAGTTTTACCTTCATCCAATGCTTTTTTTGCTTCCTCAATAATATGCTTAGGAGTTGTGAAATCAGGCTCACCAATTCCCAAGTTTATACTGTCAGAGGTTGCTAAATTAAATATCTCCCTAATTGCAGATGGTTTTATATTTTTGCATCTATCACTTATCATTCTTTCACATCCTTAAAAATCATCATCTATATTTTATTGGACAGTGTCCATATAATAATATATAAGGTTCATTAATTACAAAATAATGTATTAAAAATTTCATAAATTCTTATATATAAGGACTAAGGGATGATTATGGCTATTTGTTCCCTCTTTTCTGTTGGAGACTCACTTCCCTCTGTTAAGAAAGAAACTGAAAAGGTTATCAGAGAAAAGTTCAAACTATTACCTCGTTTTGAGGGAATAATCCCTCCAGATGTTAGAGGTTCAAGAGATTATCAACTACTTGCAGATATACAACTTGAAAATGCCCTTATTAATAAACCTTCTGATGCTCTCTTTGTCGTTGCAATAACCCCCTACGACCTCTACTCTAATGGGCTTAACTTCGTCTTTGGAATTGCTTATCCATTTAGAGGATGTATAGTCTCTTACGCAAGGTTATATTCAGATAATGAAGAACTCTTTCTCTCAAGAGTTAGAAAAGAAGTTACTCACGAAATGGGACATGTTTTTGGTTTATCTCACTGTCCTAATCCTAAGTGTGTTATGCACTTCTCAAATTCTCTATATGATACTGACTATAAAGAAGAGGAGTTTTGTTCCAACTGTAAGAAAAAACTCTATCTCTCTATGAAAAATCTTGGTCTAATCTAAATATATTTTATTTATATTTTATTAATTATTATCGGTAGATAGATATAGGAGTTAGTTATTATGGAACTATTTATTTAACAAAGCCTTTAATTAATAAGTAATATTAGAAATTAACGAAAAAATAGGAGATATTTATGAAGAGAGTAGTTATTGCTGGAACATCAAGTGAAGTAGGGAAAACAGTTATATCTACTGGAATTATGAAGGCATTGTCTAAAAAGTATAATGTTCAAGGGTATAAAGTTGGTCCAGATTATATTGACCCAACTTATCATAACATAGCCACTGGGAATAAATCAAGAAATTTAGATTCTTTTTTTATGAATAATGAGCAAATAAAATATCTTTTTCAAAAACATTCAAAAAATAAGGATATAAGTATAATTGAAGGTGTTAGAGGTTTATATGAGGGATTATCTCCTATAGACGATATAGGAAGCACTGCGAGTATAGCTAAGGCTTTAGATAGTCCTATAATTCTTATAGTCAATGCAAAGAGTTTAACGAGAAGTGCAATAGCAATAATAAAAGGTTTCATAAACTTTGATAATGTAAAAATTAGAGGAGTTATTTTTAATTTCGTTAGAAGTGAAAAACATATTAAGAAATTAAAAGAGGCAATGCAATATTATCTCCCAGATGTGGAAATAGTTGGCTTTATTCCAAGAAATGAAAATTTTAAAGTGGAAGGTAGGCATTTAGGTTTAGTTCCTACACCAGAAAACTTAGAAGAAATTAATAAAAAAATAGAGACTTGGGGAAATTTAGTTGAAGAATATTTAGATTTGGAAAAGATTGTTGAAATTGCAGATGAAGATTATGAAGATATAGATGATGTTTTCTTGTGGGAGATTAATGAAAATTATAAAAAAATAGGTGTTGCTTATGATGAAGTATTTAATTTTTATTATTGGGACATTTTTGATGCCCTAAAAGAAAATAAAGCTAAAATAGAATTTTTTAGCCCATTAAATGATTGTGAAGTTCCAGATGCAGATATTTTATACATTGGAGGAGGATATCCAGAGCTTTTTAAAGAGGAGTTAAGCAACAATAAAGAGATGATTGAAAGTATTAGAGAATTTGACGGTTATATATATGGAGAGTGTGGGGGTTTGATGTATTTAACTAAATCTATTGACAATACTCCTATGGTTGGTTTATTAAACTGCTCGTCTATAATGGATAAGAAAGTTCAAGGATTAAGTTATGTTAAAGCAGAGTTCTTAGAAAATTGCTTAATAGGAAGAAAAGGATTAACATTTAAAGGGCATGAATTTCATTACTCAAAATTGGTTAATATAAAAGAGGAGAGATTTGCATATAAAATATTAAGAGGTAGAGGAATTATAAACAATTTAGATGGAATTTTTAATGGAAGGGTTTTAGCTGGTTATTTACACAATCACCCAGTTGCTAATCCTTATTTTGCCTCGTCTATGGTTAATTTTGATGGATAAAGGTTATTTATTTTACTCTTTGTTATTTTTTGTGATTTTATTTTAGATAAATTTTATATATTTTAGTATAATATTTTAATATACAACAAATGTATTTAATTACATAAAATATGAAATTATGTGATAATATGTTAAGAGGTAAAGAGGCTACATTAGCAGGAATCATAAGGGTAATTATTGAAGATGAGCCTGAAACACAAGATGAGATTGCTGAAAAACTTGGAATTAGTAGGAGATATGTTGCTAAACTTTTAAAGCCATTAATTGAAGAAAAAATTGTTAAACATCCTTATGTTGTTGATATGAGTAAATTGCATAAATTAAACTTAGAATTTGACGAATACATAATATTACTAATGAAAGAGATAAAAACTACATTGGAAAAGATGAGAGATACGCTCTTAGATAACCTAAATTTAGCATATAACGCTTTAAAAAATAACGATAAAAAATTGGCAGAGGATATTATACTTAAAGATTATGAATTAAACAAGATGGAGGAAGAAATTAGGATGCTTTTAAGTATGAATGCACTAAAATACTTGCCAAGAAATTATATAAATGCATTTGCCAGTATTGCATCAAATCTTGAAAGGTTAGGAGATTATATAGCAAACATTGCTGAAGAAATTATTCATGGTCTTAGATTAGATGAAAATATTGAAAATGACATTGAGAGAATTTTTAACATTCTTAAAGAAATGCTAATTGAGGCAGTTGATGTTGTTATAAATAAAAAGAAAGAAACTAAAATTTATAACCTTGAAGAAAAACTACATGAAAATCTTGAAGAATTATTAAACAAAGTTCTACAAAACAAAAAAGAGGACTTAAACTTTTATGTTCAATTTGGTATGTTTTTAAAAGACATTGAAAGATTTGGAGATAGATGCGTTAATATTGTGGATATCGCCTTAGAACTTTATCACAACATTCCAAGAAGTCCAATTCCAGAGAGATTGAAAAGGGGTAGAGTATGAGGGAGTTTATATTTAAAGCAAATAAAACAATAACCTCATCAGATATAAATTTAAAAGACTTACCGGGAAGTTGTGGAAGGTTGGATTTATTGTGTAGATGTGTTAGTGATGCATTCTTTTTATCTCATGATATAAGGAGGGATGTAATTTTTTATGCAGTATTGTATGGGCAACCAAATCCACCAGTTTGTATAAAGTTTGTTGGTAGTGAATTAAAAAAGGTTTCTCCAGATGAAAGAAATATAGCCATATTTATAAAAAAAGCTCTTAAAAAATTTGAAGAACTTGATGAAGATGAAAAAAATAATTGGATTTTATCAACACCAGGAATTTATGTAAAGAGATTAGGATTTAGAGATTTAATTTTAGAAAAAATCAATGAAGGAAAGAATATTTATTATTTACATAAAAATGGAGAAGATGTTGAAAATGTTGATATAAAAAATCCTGTTTTTATACTTGGAGACCACATAGGAATTGGAGAAGAGGATGAGAAATTTTTAGATAAGATTAAAGCTAAAAAAATTTCATTATCTCCTTTAGAGTTGCATGCTAATCATTGCATAACAATAATACACAATGTTTTAGATAGAAGGGGATTTTAATGGTGAATACAATGAAATTCTTTGATAGAGTAAGAGAGGTTAATGAAATTTTATCCATTATAGAAGGAGAGCCGAATTTTATTTATTTTATTTTTTATTTTTGGACCTATAAACAGTAGTAAAACTGCATTAATTACGGAGGTAATAAACAATAGGTTAGACAAAAATAAGTATGTAGTATTTTATATAAATCTTAGGGCTGTTCTCATAAATGAAACATACGAAACAAACATATACTTTTGATTATAAAACAAAATCTTTAAATAAATCTTTTGATAAATTATTTTATAGCAGTCCCGATATGTGGGGGAAACTAAGCCCGAATGGGACTGCTCTTAAATCGAAGATGTGGGGAGTTTCCGTTCCCCCCGATTGCCAGCCAATGAAGTTGGGAGGCTGGAAGGTTCTTCGCTACGATTCGTTTCATTTGTTCTATAAGTAGCGGAGAACCAGAACGGAGGTTTATAGATGGTTACGATAAGTTTTTAAAGGTTTTATTTAATGTTTATGAGGAATCATTGATTGATAAAATAAGAATATCTTTATTATCTATAGTAAAAGACCTTCCAGAGGTTATAAAATCAACTATAATATCCAAATTATCAGGAGGAGTTGTTAGCGGAATACCAATACCCAAAAATTTATTAACACAGTTATTGTTGAAAAAAGACAATATAGAGGATGTTTTTGAATTTTTGGAGGGGTATTTTATTGAAATAAATAAAAAAGGTAAAAAACCTATTTTAATTATCGATGAACTGCAAGTTATTGGTGATTTAAAAATTAACGGCTTTTTAATTTATAAACTTTTTAACTTTTTTGTTAGATTAACTAAAGAATTACATCTTTGCCATGTCTTATGTTTAAGTTTAGATAGTTTATTTATTGAGAAGGTTTATAATGAAGCAATGTTGGAGGATAGAGCAAGATATATTTTAGTAGATGATTTCTCTAAAAATAAAGCTTTACAATTTATTGACTTTTTAGCTGAAGATATTTTAAATAAAACTATCTCTTCTACTGAGGAGAAAGAATTAATCTATTCTTATGTTGGTGGAAAACCAGTAGATATATATAATGTAATTGATAAAATGAGATACAAAGATTTAGAGGATATATTAAATTTAATGCTAAAAGAAGAAATTTCAAAATTAAAATATTTTTTAGAAGATGTGAAAGAGAATAATGATGAAGAGCTTTATAAAGAAGTTATAAAGGCTTTATCATTATTTAAGGAAAATTATATAATTGAAGACATAAAAATACCTAAAAAAATTAGAGAGTTTTTAATTAAAAAAAATATATTATTCCTAAATCCAATTGATGGTAATTTAAAACCTCAAAGTTATTTAGTCTGGAACGCTATAAAGAGAGTTTTATAAAAATTTATTAATTTTTAATAAGTTCCCATCATCTTTGGAAATGCCTCATAATACCTCTTTTTAAGTTCACTTACATCTAAATTGATAATCTCTTTTTTGTTAATAGTTATCTTTAATTTATTGTCTTTTTCAACTTTTCCAATTACATAAGCATTGCTTAGTTTATTTAAAACTTTATCTTTGTTTTCCTCACTAACAGCTAATATAATTCTTCCAGATGTTTCAGAAAACAGTAATATATCTTCCCTCAAATTATTTTTATTGTATTCCGTTAAATCCACATTTAAACCAACATTGTTTATTATAGCCATCTTTGCTAATGCTACAGCCAATCCTCCTCTTGAACAATCAACTGCCTCATTGACTAAACCTTCCTTTATAACTTCTCTTACTTCAGAGTATATTTTCTTTTCCTTCTCTAAATCAACTCTTGGAACTTTTCCATCTTCAGTATTATGTATAACTTTGTAATATTCACTACCTCCCATTTCATCTTTAGTTTCATTAGTTATAATTAAAATGTCTCCTTCTTTAATCTTGTTAAATACTGAAGGAACTTTTTCAACATTTTCTATTTTACCAAGCACAAATATTGCAGGAGTTGGATTTATTGGATGTTCTTTTCCATTAATAATAGTTTCATTGTATAAACTTACATTTCCTCCAACAACTGGAATTTCAAAGAATTCTGCCGCATCTGATAAACCTCTAATACATTCTGATAGTTGCCAGAATCTCTCTGGTTTTTCAGGATTTCCAAAGTTTAAATTATCGAGCATTGCTATTGGTTCAGATCCAACTGTTGCTAAATTTCTAACTGCTTCAGCAACTGCATTTATTGAACCAACATAAGGATTTAACTTACAGTATCTTGAATTACAGTCGGTAGTTAATGCTATACCCATTGGATATACTTCGTTTATCCTTAACACAGCCGCATCTTTTCCTGGCTTTATAACTGTTCTAATTTGAACATCGTAGTCATACTGCTGATATATCCACTCTTTTGAACAGATATTAGGACTTTCGAGCAATTTTAACAATACTTCATTTAAATCCTCAGGCATTTTTATTTTTTCTTTATCATCTTCTTTTTCTTTAATATCCTCTCTTCCTTCTCTATCATATAGTGGAGCTTCGCATAATAAATCCAATGGCAAATCAACTACAATCTCCCCATTATATTTTGCTATAATTCTCTTTTCAGGAATAGTTTTCCCAATAACTGATGCAGGTAATTCATATTTTTTAAAGATTTTAATTATTTCTTCTTCACTTCCAGGTTCAACAGCCAATAACATTCTCTCCTGACTTTCAGAAACCATAATTTCGTAAGGAGTTAGAGGCTCTCTTAATACAACATTTTCTAAGTAAAGTTCGCATCCCACTCCTCCACCGTAGCACATTTCAGATGACGCCCCTGAAAGTCCTGCCGCTCCTAAATCTTTCATTGCCTTAACTTTTCCTGTTTTCACTGCCTCTAAGACAGCATCAATTAAACATTTTTCAGCAAATGCATCACCAACTTGGACACAAGGTCTTTCTTCCTCACTCTCTTCAGTTAAATCTTTTGATGCAAAAGAAGCCCCACCTATTCCGTCCCTACCTGTAGAGCCAACTAATATTAAAGACAAACCTGGTTCTTTGGCTTTTCCAGTAATGATTTCATTTTCTTTAACTAAACCTACACATACGACATTCACTAAGTTGTTGTAATCAAAGGAACTGTCGAATTCACACTCTCCACCAACAGTTGGAACACCGATTCTGTTTCCATAATCTCCTATTCCCCTAACAACTCCATCAATTAGCCATCTAACTTTATCTCCTTCTTTTCCATTGACATCTCCAAATCTTAAAGGATCCATTAATGCAATTGGCTTAGCACCCATTGACAAAACATCTCTAACAATTCCCCCTACTCCAGTAGCAGCTCCATTGTAAGGATCTATATATGAAGGGTGATTGTGGCTTTCCATAGCTATTGCTAAGCATATGTCATCCTTTAATCTAATTACTGCGGCATCATCTCCAATTCCGACAACAATGTTTTTCTTAGTTTTTTCATTGATTGTCTTAGCAAACATCCTCAATAGTTTTTTTGAAGTTCTATATGCACAATGCTCACTCCAAAGGTTTTCAAACATTGCCAACTCTATGTGGTTAGGTTTCCTCCCTAAAACTTTCTCTATATATTTTAAATCGTTCTCATCCATATTTACACCTTCTATTTTGTATTTTATTCACTAAAAATTTCATCATCTTTAAAGAATAGTTTTATTTCTCTTTCGGCACTTTCTTTAGAGTCTGAAGCATGAATTACATTGTCAGGAGTTGTTAATGCAAAATCTCCCCTAATAGTTCCTGGCTCTGCCTCAGATGGATTAGTTTTTCCAATCATCTTTCTAACAACAGATATTGCATTTTCTCCTTCTATAACCATTACTATCATTCTTCCAGACATCATAAAGTTTATTAATCTCTCATAAAACTCTTTTCCTTTATGCTCTTCATAATATTTTTCAGCCAACTCTCTATTTAACTTAATCATTTTCATAGCAACAATTTCAAAACCTTTGTTTTCAAACCTCTCTATAATTTTTCCTATTAATTTCCTTTTTACAGCATCTGGCTTTATAGCTACGAATGTCCTTTCTTTCATAACTATCCCATAGTTAATTTTCAAAGGTAAAAGCTAAATTATATTTTTTATAGTACTATGCTTTAAAAATTTTGATGTGTCTAAAAGAGACCGTCAAGATAAAGATATTAAGAAGTTATAGATGGAAGCGAAAGATTTAAGCCAAGAGATAATTGTATTAAATTTGGAATTATTAGGAAATATATTATAAGAAGATTTAGTTTTTCATTTAAGGAGGGAGAAGAAACTTTCTACACAATTTCTTAATCAAAATCGAACTCTTTTGAATTTTAACCTAATCTCTGTAATGGTCATGGATACCATCCACTAAAATTTTTGGTTTATTCGAGCAAAATTTTAATATACTTCTTACGAATAATATAGTATCGAGACTACTTCGAGTTTTGGAGATATAAATTCCTAAGCATTCCTTAGATTCTACATCGATGGCAGACCATACATAAATAGTTTCGTTTCCAAACTTTAGTTTAGTCTCTTGTCTTTCGGAGTGAGCGAAGCGAATGGAGAGATACAAAATCACTTCGTGATTTTGTTCAATATTTCAGGCTCGTTTAAATCTCTTTAAGCTTATGATAATAAGTTCTAACCGATTCATGGCTTATACTTTCAAATTGAGAAAGGAACAAACTAACTTTCCTCAACGATAACCCTAAGTAGTACAAAATTCCTGCCAAGATTTTAATCTTTATCAACTTCCTATTCCTCTTAAAAATATTCTTCTCAATTCCTCTCCTTTAGCGTTTCTCTCGTAAGCTTCATATTTTTCTATTTATTTATACACTTATTATTAAATTTTTATCTTGACAACATCCTATTAAAATATAGTAATGTAATATTAAAAATAGTAATAATATTTATTAACTAAACTCATCTCGAAAAACTTAAATATTGTCCATTTATAAAAAATGAAATTACCATAGCTTTTAATGAGGTGATACTATTAAAAAGATAATCGCCATATTATTGGGGGCTATTCTCATAGGAAGTGTGTTTTTAACAGGATGTACCCAAAAACAAGAAGAAGAAAATGTTATTAAAGTTGGATTGTTGGTTGATTTATCTGGAGGTTTGGCAACCTATGGAAACAATGAAAAGCATATCTGTGAAATTGCTGAAGAAAAAATAAACAAATACTTTGAAGAGAAAGGAATACCTTACAAAGTTAAGCTCTATGTTGAAGACACAAAGGCAGATCCAAAGGTTTGTTTAGATAAAATGCAAGCACTCCATGCCATGGGAATAAACTTTTTCTTAGGTCCAATGGCAAGTGGAGAAGTTAAGAATGTTAAAAACTTCGTAAATTCAAACAAACTTGTAATTATATCACCATCTTCTACAGCTCCACCGGAAGCTATTGGATGTGCTAAACCAGAAGATAAGAAATATATATTTAGATTCGTCCCAACAGATAACTTCCAAGGAAATGCTATAGGTGATTTAGCTAAAGAACTTGGTTTAAAGAATGTTATTGTTATTTATAGAAAAGATGCATGGGGAGATGGTTTAGAGAAAGCTACTGTTGAGAAATTAAAAGCTAATGGAATAAAGGTTATAGATGAAATACCTTACGACCCTAACATTGGAGATTGGAGCCCAATAATTCAAACAGCAACAAATGATATTAGTGGAAAAGGAAACGATACAGGAATAATATTCATTGGTTATGAAGAAGTTGCAACACTCTTAGCTCAAATAAAAGATGACTCACCTTTATTAAACTACAAGTGGGTTGGATGTGATGGAACAGCAAACAGTAAAAAAGTTATAGAAGAAGTTAAGGATAAAGCAATAAAAGTTGGTTTATATTCAACAATGTTCTACTCTGAGACAGATGAAGCAGAAAAGTTAAAAGAAGAATTTAAGAAGAGAGGTTACGGAGAACCAGACCAGTATGCATTAAATGTCTATGATGCGTTTTGGGTTGGAGCTATTTCATACGCTGAAATGTTAAATGAATCTGGAAAATATGATGCCGATTTATTAGCTAAGAAGATAAAAGAGAACGCAATAAAATATTCCGAAGGGCAGTTTGGAGTTAAGTCAGTAACTGGATACATAAAATTAAATGAATGGAATGATAGAGCAAGTGGAAACTATGGAATCTTTGCAGTAACAAAAGACGGTTGGAAGTTAGTTGGAATCTGGGACTCAACAACTGGAAAAATCAGCTGGCAATAAATTTTAATCTCTTTTTTCTTTTTTCTAATTTTTTAATTTTTGTTTTTGCTTCTATAATTTTAAAACCTATTTTTTATTTTTTAGTTTTTTATCAATAAAGTATAAAAATTATAATTTTTTTATTTTTTAAATAGAGTTTTAATGCTACTTACTTTTTGAGGGATAAAATGGAAATTTTGAGAACAGAGAATATTATAAAGTATTTTGGAGAGTTTAGAGCTTTAAATGGAGTCTCTATAAGTGTAAATAAAGGAGATGTTACATTAATTATAGGGCCAAATGGAAGTGGAAAATCTACACTAATAAATGTTATCACTGGGTTTTTAAAGGCAGATGAGGGGAAAGTTTATTTTGAAAATAAGGATATAACAAACAAAGAGCCAGCAGAACTCTATCATTATGGTATTGTTAGAACTTTCCAAACTCCACAACCTTTAAAAGAAATGACGGTTCTTGAAAATTTGTTAATAGGAGAGATTAATCCAGGAGAAAGTCCATTAAAAGCTCTGTTTTATAAAAAATGGATTCCAAAAGAGGAAGAGATTGTTGAAAAGGCATTCAAAATATTGGAATTTTTAAAATTATCTCACCTATATGATAGAAAAGCTGGAGAGTTGAGTGGAGGGCAGATGAAACTTGTTGAAATTGGAAGAGCTTTAATGACTAATCCAAAAATGATTGTTATGGATGAACCAATAGCTGGAGTTGCTCCAGGTTTAGCTCATGATATATTTAATCATGTCCTTGAATTGAAAGAGAAGGGAGTAACTTTCCTAATTATTGAACACAGGTTGGATATTGTTTTGAACTATATAGACCATTTATATGTTATGTTCAATGGGCAGATTATTGCTGAAGGTAAAGGAGAAGAAGAGATTAAAAAGGTTTTATCAGACCCAAAAGTTGTAGAAATTTATATTGGAGAGTAATATTTGGTGATGAATATGATAAAGGTAAAAAACCTAAATGCTGGATATGGAAAATTACAGATACTATTTGATGTGAATGCAAAAATAGAAAAAGGGAAGATTACAACAGTTGTAGGACCTAATGGTAGTGGAAAATCTACATTTTTAAAAACTTTGTTTGGTTTAACAAAGATATATTCTGGAGAGATTATATTTAAAGATAAAGATATAGCAAAAGTTCCTCCTCACAAAAAAGCAAGGATGAAAATAGCTTATTTACCACAAACAAACAACGTATTTGCTAATTTAACTGTTGAAGAAAACTTAAAGATTGCAGGCTATGTGCTAAATAAAGATAAAGTTAAAGAGAGGATAGAAATTGCTTTAAATGTATTTCCAGAGCTTAAAGATATTTTAAAGAGAAAAGCAGGAACACTAAGTGGAGGGCAAAGACAATTTTTAGCTATGGGAATGGCTTTGGTTAGAGATGCTGAAGTTTTAATGTTAGATGAGCCAACAGCTCAACTATCACCAAAACTTGCAGAAGTGATTTTTGAAAAGATTATTGAGATGAGGGATAACTTTGGATTAACAATTTTGTTAGTTGAGCAGAATGCAAAGAGAGCTTTAGAGATTAGTGATAACGGATACATGTTTGTTAGTGGAAGAGTAGCATTTGAAGGAACTGCTGAAGAATTATTGAATCATGAGAAGTTTAAAGAATATTCATTAGGAATAACAGCAATTTAAGGTGAAAATAATGATTTTAGAAGGAGCAATTATTTATTCCAACCTTTTAGTTTTATTGGCTTTAGGATTAACTCTAACTTATATAACAACAAACGTTCCAAACTTTGCCCAAGGAAGTTATGCAATAGTTGGGAGTTATGTTGCTTTAACCATGTTGAAGTTGTTTGATATAAGTCCTTATCTTTCTCTGCCAGTATTATTTGTTGTTGGGGCAGTTGTTGGTTTAGTAACTTACTTAGCTTTAAAGCCATTGATAAAAAGAGGAGCTTCAGTAGAGATTTTAATGATTGCTACATTGGCAATTGATTTGATATTGTTGGGGGTTATTGGAGCTTATTCTGAAATATTAAGTGCAATTGTTGGCTCTACTCAGGCAAAATTCGTTTTTGCAAACTTAGACTTCAGTTTATTTGGATTTAAAGGAATTTTGTTCGTTTCAACATTTGTTATTATTTTACTATTAATTGGGCTTTATCTTCTGTTGTATAAAACAAAGTTTGGTATTGCTTTAAGAGCATCAATGGAAAATCCTTCCCTTGCTCAAACAGTGGGTATTGATGTAGAAAAAACAAGATTATTCTCTTGGATTCTATCTGGAGCTTTAGCTGGGATTGCTGGAGGACTTTTACCTTTCATGCAAGAAATTGTTCCAGCTACAGGAGGTTTAATAATTATTTCAATCTTCGCAGCGAGTATTGTTGGAGGATTGAGACATATAAGCGGGGCGTTAATTGGAGGTTATATAATTGGAGTATCTGAGAGTTTAATAACCTATTACTTGGCATCAGCATTTGGAACTGGATTCTTAGTTTATGGAAAGGTTATCTCTCTAATTATAATGATAATAACATTGTTAGTTACGCCTTATGGAATTACAGGGGTTGATTGGAAGAAAGTTAAAAAAATGCTTTCCACTTCATAATTTAATTTTTTGAGGTGAAAAAATGATTGTTGAGCTTATATCATTAATCTTATTGTGGTTTGGTATCTATTATATAGTATCATTATCCTTAAATATGGAATTTGGTTACGCTGGAATCCCAAACTTTGGTAAAGCTTTATCTGTTTTAGTTGGGGCAATTGCAGTTGGAGGAATTTTAGATAGGTTGTTAATGCTTTATTTTGGTGTTGGAGGAGGGTTGATTGAAGGCTCTACTTACGCAACATCTATGATAAATGATGTAATTGCTTCAAATCCGTTAGTTGGGATAGGAATTTTAATATTATCTATAATATTAGCTTCAATTTTAGGATTTATTGTTGGAGCCATCTTTATTCTACCAAGTGCTAAGTTAAAAGAGGACTATTTGGGGATTACCTTATTGGCAATAAGTGAGGCAGTATTTTTAGTTTGTACCTATGATTTAAATATAATTGGTGGATATTATGGAATCTCCACTCCAGATATTTTAGCGTTTGTCTCTGGGGAGTATAGAGGTTGGGTATTTACAGGAATAGTATTATTTATTGCCTTCTTAGTTTATTTATTCTTTGAAAGATTGCTAAATACACCATTTGGGAGAATATTGAAAGCAATGAGAGAAAATGAAGACACTGTTAAGGCATTTGGTAGAGACATAATGAAGTTGAGGATAAAAACAATGGCAATTGGTTCTGCAATTGGTGCAATTGCTGGGGCTTTGTATTCCTTATATACAGTAAATATAGTTGCTAATGCATTTACAAGGGTTGAATGGACGTTTTTCCCATTCTTAATGGTTTTATTGGGAGGAAAGGGAAATAATAAAGGAGTAGCTTTGGGGGTTTTATGTTATGTTATAGTTAAAGTATTATTAGATGTTTATAAGTATGACTTAAAATATACCTTAAATATTCCATTTGAGCCTGTTTGGTTATCTTATATACTATTTGGAGTTTTAATGCTTCTCATTCTTTACTATAAACCGTCTGGTTTAATCCCTGAAAAACCAATTTTAACTCCTCCAATGAAAAAGAAAATTATGGAAATTAGTAATAATAAATAATTTATAATAAATAATAGTGGATATTAAAATTTTTATCTTTTTTAAATAATTTTATAATAAAAAGTCCTAAAATCTAAAAATCTAAAATTTAAATTATATTTTAAAATCAAAATCACTATAAAATTCCAATAAAATACTGTGGTTTTTTGGTGATAAAATGATAATTAAAGGTAGAGTTCATAAATATGGGGATGATGTAGATACTGATGCTATTATTCCTGGTCCATATTTGAGAACTACAGACCCTTACGAATTGGCAAAATACTGTATGGCAGGGATTGATGAAAATTTCCCAAAAAAAGTTAAAGAAGGAGATGTTATAGTTGCAGGAGAAAACTTTGGATGTGGTTCAAGTAGGGAACAAGCTGTAATAGCAATAAAATACTGTGGTATTAAAGCGGTTATAGCAAAGAGTTTCGCAAGAATTTTTTATAGAAATGCCATAAATATTGGTCTAATTCCTATAATTGCAAATACTGATGAAATTGAGGATGGAGATATAATAGAAATCGACTTAGATAAAGAAGTTATAAAAATAATTAATAAAAACAAGACCATAAAGTGTAAAGCTCCAAAAGGTTTAGAATGGGAAATTCTGAACGCAGGAGGGTTAGTAAATTATTTTAAAAAGAAAAAAAGGTGCTAAACTATGCTTTTAGAACTAAATGGATTACACGCAGGTTTAAGGTTTTCATCTGCCCATATTGTATTTGGACATCCAACTTGTGGGGTTATTCATGGGCATTCATACTATGTTGATGTAAAAATTAATGGAGAAAGATTTGGAGAATTCAACTTTGTCTGTGACTTTAAAATAATTAAAAAAATTGTAAAAGAGATTTGTGATAGTATAGATCATAAATTAATACTTCCAAAAAATCATAAAGATGTTTATTATGAGTTGAGAGACACAACCCTATATTTTAAATATAAGAACAAAGAATACTCTATCCCTGTGGAAGATGTGATTTTATTACCTATTCCTTCCACCACTGCTGAGGATTTAGCAATATATTTTGCTAATGAAATTTCAAAAAAATTAAAAGATCTTGGTTTTTCTAATATAAATTGGATAGAAGTTTCTATCAACGAAGGAATAGGACAGGGTGCATGTTATAGAATGTATTTAAAACCATAGAGGGGGTGAAACCCCCTCTATTGGTATACTCCCCCATATGCTTGTATATTTTTAATTTCCATAAGGCTTCGCCCTATTGGTATACTCATAATTAAACAAAAAAGGCAAATATTCGGGGGTATATCAATAGGGGGTGAAACCCCCTATGGAGCAATAGAGGGCCTTCCTTCTATGCGGTGTATATCAATAGGGGGCAGAGCCCCTTCTATGGTTATGAGAGGTGAAATAATGGATAGAATATTAGAGAAGGTTAAAGAGAGATCAGAGATTCCAGTATATGATAAATCTATAGAGAATGTTTTATCAGCAATATTGACATCAGAAGATTTTTGGAAAATTGTTGATTTGAGTGAAGAACCCCTTCCATTAGTAGCGGATATTATAAGAGTTTTGGAAGAGGAGGGATTATTAAAAATAGAAGATAGTATAAAATTAACTGAAAAAGGTTATGAGTTTGTAAAAGAGTATGGAATTAGTAAAAAGATGGACGATATATGTGAATGTTGCGAAGGGAGAGGAGTTTCTTTAAAGAACTATAAAGATTTATTAGAAAAGTTTAAAGAGATTGTCAAAAATAGACCTATGCCCAAACACGAATATGACCAAGGTTTCGTTACTCCTGAATGCACAGTTTCGAGAATCGCTTTAATGAATTCAAGAGGTGATTTATTCAATAAAAATGTTTTAGTTTTAGGAGACGATGATTTAACAAGTATTGCCTTAATGCTTTCAAATCTTCCAAGAAAAATCGTAGTTGTAGATATTGATGAGAGACTAATTAATTTCATAAAAGAAGTTGCTGAACAGTTAAACTACAAAAATATTGAAGTTATCACATTAGATTTAAGAAAACCACTTCCAGAAAAGTATAGTAGAGCGTTTGATACATTTATTACAGACCCTCCTGAAACTGTATATGCAATAAAAACATTTATTGGTAGAGGAATTTCAGCATTAAAAGGAGAGAGAAGAGCAGGATACTTTGGAATTACAAGAAGAGAAAGTTCCTTAGACAAGTGGAGAGAAATTCAAAGAACATTAATAAATGAGTTCAATGTAGTTATAACTGATATAATTAGAAATTTCAATCACTATGTAAATTGGGGCTATGATGAAGAAACAAGAGCCTGGAAGTTAGCTCCAATTAAGAAAAAACCAAAAGATATTTGGTATAAATCATATATGTTTAGAATAGAAACCTTAAAAGATAGTAAAGGTTTTGAAGAGGAAGTAGATATTGGAGATGAATTATACAATGATGCCGAAAGTTCAACAACATAAAAATTAAAAAAGATTAAATATTTTCACATAGGTATTTTAATGCCTCTTCTTCCATAAAATGTAGTTTTCCTGGAATTATTATTGAATGTAAAGGTTTTCCAAAATCATAATTAATTAAATCTTTTATTTTTCCGTAAACTAATTTTGGTTTTAAACTACCCAATCTTGCAACTACTACAACCTTAGTTTCTTCACTCAATACATTTTCTTTTTTTCTATTCTCCAATTCTAATAAAATTTTTAATCCTTCGTTAGCAGTCATAAATCTTTTTTCATTTTCTTCTATCCTTATATCTAATAAACAAAGAGTATGTAATCCCCTCTCTAAGTTTTCTTTTATTACATTATATGGAGTTTCTGGGAAATAATTTTCCTCTGGGAAGACAATTGATGTAGTTTTGCCAAATTTATATAATTGTAATCCAGTGATTCCTACTGCCGAATAAATTGATGGAGCATTTATAATTAAAACTTCAATTCCTCTCTTTTTTGCCTCAATTGCCAAATCTATATGGGTTGTTGCGACCATAGGGTCTCCAGCGGTTAAAAACATTATATCTTTGTCTTTTGCTTCCTCTATTATTTTATAGCCTTCATATTCAACATCTTTTCTACTTAAAACATGTATTTTTTTACCTAAAACTTCCTCTATTTTTTCTATAGTTGTGCCAGTTAAAATAGATGTGTAAAATTCTGCATAAATTTTATCTACCTTTTTAGCAAATTTTAAAGTTTTTAGAGTCATATCATTTTCATCATACAATCCTAATCCAGCAAAGACTATCATTAATATCACCTACGATAAATTAATAAACATAAAAAACCATAGACCTATGTTAAATTTAATTAAAATTTAAGTTAATTTAAACTAATTACTATTACTATATTACTATAATCCTTAATGGTGAGGTAATGGAGAACTATTACTACATATTTTTTATTATACTGTCGATAATTTTTATTGTTCCAAACTTATTAAAGAGATTTAACATCCCAGTTATAACCTCTATAATGATTGCAGGAATGATTATTGGACCCTATGGATTAGGAATTTTACAATTAGATGAAACTTTAAAAGTTCTATCTGAGCTTGGAGCAATTATGTTAATGTTTTTAGCTGGCTTAGAAGTAGATAACGAAACTTTAAGAGGGGAATTAAAAAATTCATTATTATTGGCATTATTTTCTTTAATAATTCCAGGAATTGGAGGATATTTGGTTGGAGAATATTTGAACCTTGGATTTATTGGAAGTTTATTGTATGCAGTAATTTTTGCTTCACACTCTGTAGCTATTGTTTATGGAATTCTAAACGAGTTAAATATGGTTAAAACAAGATTAGGTACTATAATATTAAGTGCTACGATTGTTGTTGATTTATTAACTTTATTGCTACTTTCAGTAGTTATAAAGTTAGGAGTTGGAGAAAGCAATATAGGAATATTCCTATTAGAAGCATTTTTATACATTGTTGTATTATTATTGGCAATTCCTTATGTATCTAAGTATATTCTTAAATTATTTGAAAAACTTCACGCACAGAGGATTCATTATATTTTATTTATTATATTTATAGCAATAATAATTGGAGAAATCCTTGGAATTCATCCAATAGTTGGAGCTTTTATATGTGGAGTTGCTGTTAGTGAGGCATTAACTAAAGAAGAACACGACGAACTATTAAATAAAAATTTAAATGCAATTGGTTATGGATTTTTTATTCCAATATTCTTTTTAGTTTTGGGAATGGAAACTAATCTTAAAGTAGTTTTTAATTTAAGCAATTTGGAACTATTGTTAATTACATTAATTTCAGCAATATCTTTAAAATTTATTTCAGGTTTATTTGCGTTAAAATTACTAAAATTTGATAAACTAAGAAGTATCTTTGGAAGTTTATTAACAATTCCAAAAATTTCAGCCTCATTAGTTGCGGCATCAATTGGAAAAGAGTTTGGTTTAATAGATAACAGTATATTCGTAACAATCGTAACTCTCTCTATAATCACATCTATAATAACTCCAATCTTAGCAAAACATATATTTATTCAAAAATGTAGTAATAATAATCATTAGAATATTAATAATTAGTAGAATCTTAAAACTACCCTTTTATTTTGTGTAGTATGTACTACCTCTAAAATGTCTTCTAATATACTTTCGAGGTCTAACTCAATAATCCCAAATTTTTTATTGAGTATCCTTAAAAATCCTTCATCATAGTGTAATAATTTTCCCTCAACATGAACTCTACCAAAGTATATTTCAACATACTCTCCATAATCAATATTCTCAAAGTAATCAAAGATTTCTTCAGGATTTTTAATGTCAATAAATTCTTCAATCATAATATTAACCTCATTTTATATTTTATCAGTTTGAGATAATTTTTTTAATCTTTCAACTCCATTAATCTCTTTAATTACTTCAACAACAGCCTTAGGGACTAAGTGCTCCCATTTCTCGCCATTTAACATTCTTCTTCTAATCTCAGTCCCAGAGTATTCTTTTCTATTAAACATCTCTGGCTTTTTTACTATATAACCTCTTTCTTCAAATAAAACTCTAACTAATGGATTTCCACTATATACAATATTAAAAGGAGGAGTTAAAGATTCAACATAAGAAACCCAAATTGAATTAAATTCAATGTCTTTTATTGGAATAGGATAATAGGTTATATCATAATTTTTAAGAGTTTGAGTAATCATAAGAATTCTTTCACCAGCAGTAAATGGATTTTCTAAGGTATGGCTTTTTTGAGCACTACCTATTCCAATTATTATTTCATCAACCTCTTTAGATATTTTTTTGATAACCTCTAAATGCCCTTTATGAAATGGTTGAAATCTCCCAATTATAAACCCTCTCAACATATCACCAAAAATAGATAATAAAGTAAATTAATATAAAATAACTAAAATAAAAAATAAAAGAGGAATCATTAAATTTACTCTTTTTCTAAGTAAGATTTTCTAATAAAGTTCAATATTACTTTCTGCTCAGTTCTTGCTACTACTCTTCTTATTGTTTCTACAGCGTCAATATTTGCCGATACACTGTCAATTCCCCACTCTACTAATTTCTCAACTATGTGAGGTCTACTACCAGCTTGCCCACATATTGATGTTTTTATTCCATGTTTCTTACAAGTTTTTATAACATACTCCACCAATTTTAATACAGCAGGATGATCTTCTTTATAGTATTTTGAAACTAACTCGTTGTTTCTATCTATTGCTATTGTGTATTGTGTTAAATCATTAGTTCCTAAACTTACAAAGTTAATTCCCTCTTTTATAAAGTCCTCAATGATTAAAGCTGCAGCTGGAGTTTCAACCATAATTCCAAATGGAATATCTTTTCCTAATTCTAAACCAACATCTCTTGCAATTTCTTTAACTTTTTTAACTTCATCAGGATGAGTAACTAATGGAATCATGATTTCTATATTCTTATAACCTTCCTCTCTCAATCTCTTAATAGCCTTTAACTCACATTTTAAGATATCAACTTCATCTAAACCTCTTCTAATTCCTCTCCAACCTAACATAGGATTATGTTCAATAGGCTCGTTTTCTCCTCCTTCTAATCCCCTAAATTCATCTGTTGGAGCATCTAATGTTCTATAAGTTACAGGTCTTGGATAGAATGCATCTGCTACCTTTCTAATTCCTTCCATTAATGCTTCAATTAAAGCCTCCTCTCCTTCTTCTTCTAAAATCTTTCTTGGATGCTTACCTAAACCTAAAATCATATGCTCTGCTCTTAATAAACCAACTCCATCTGCTCCTGTTGCCGCCGCTCTCTCGGCAACCTCAGGCATACTAACATTAACTTTAACCTCTGTGGCTGTAATAATTGGAACTTGTTGAACTATTGTTGTAGTAACTTCTGATTTTTTCTCCTCTTCTACTTTTTTAATCTCCCCTTCATAAACAATTCCTTTTTCTCCATCAACTGTAACTATCATACCATCTTTTAGAATCTCTGTTGCCTTCTTTGTTCCAACAACGCATGGAGTTCCTAACTCTCTTGAAACTATAGCCGCGTGGCAATTAAATACTACTATTGGAGTGTAATTTTTAGTCCAAACTACATAGTTGTGGTCAAAGTCATTGTTTGCCTTTACAGTAATGTTATATACCTCACCATAATCTTCGTTAATTTTTGTTAATCTTATGCTATGTATATCAGAATCTTTTATTAATTCTACTTTTTTCAATAGAGATTTTAAGCCAGTATCTACTTTTTTACACTCTTTTAAGTAGGTATATAATTTATTAACTCCAATGAATGATTTATTTTTGAAATACTTGAATAAATATCCTCTGTAATCATATTCTTTACACTCTGGAAGCATCTGAGCAATGTCAATTAATTTTGCATCAACTTTTATCTTAGAATCAAATTCATTCAATTTTTCAATTGAAATTCTTTTAGTTTTTGATAGTATTTTTTCAATGTTGTTCTTTATTGATATAACTGCGGTTTTTGTATCTTTTTTGACTCTCATTCTTGGTATTGCTCCAATTCTATACAACGCTAAAATAATTCCTTCAATTTTCTTTTTATGTTCTACATTTTCATATATCTCTAATCTACTTCTGCTTATACAACCATCACCATCAACATAACCTGCTAAGAAATCTATTAACTCACTTTCTGTTGCATATAATGGAATTGTATTAATGTTATCTTCAACATGCCCCAATATTTCTGATGGCTGTTTTTTACTTGTTTGATATTCTACAACTCCATTTCTTACATTTGAAAATGGTCTAAATTCTCCATTTATATGTTTAATATCCTCTAAAACTTTATTTATAAACTCTCTTTTTTCTTCTGTATTTTTCTGAGTAAATCTCACTCTGAAAGGTCTTCCATCTTTTTTCCTTACTATGTGACCATCTGATAAAATTGCTCCACACAAATACATTATATCAGATAGAGTTTCATATTTCTCCTCAATCATTGGAATATAGTCAATGCTTAACACTGAGTAGTTGTTATTTATTACATCCTCCAATGGTATTTTTTGCAATCCTCCATCTTTAAATATTGGAAACTTATGGTCTGGTGTTATCTTTATAGTATCTGTTGTTTTCTTGTTCTTTCTATATACTCCAACTTCATACCTAACAGCAGTCCTTACCTGTGCGTCAATAACCTCCTTCCATTCAGTTTTTAATGTTTTGGAATTTAATCCCAACACTTTTAATTTTTCTCCTTTTTTAACTAATTTATAGATATCTTTTATTTTCATAAAGCCTCTGTCTGTAAGTATTTTTGCATCTCCCTCTATACAGGTCAATCCACCCTCATCTGTTATTATTGCTGCAGCCTTTTTCATTGCTGGAACCATATCTGGTGTAGTCATTTTTGTCACTAATATGTCTCCTTCTTTAACTTTATCTATCTCTTTTACATCCATAATTATCTTAACTGGTCCCGTAGCAATTCCTGGGGAGGCACCAATACCCTTCAACAATATTTTACTTTCAATATCCTCTTCTGAAACAGTCTTTTTTTCTTTTTTACCTTTCTTCAATGTAGTTATTGGTCTTGCCTGAACCATATAGAATTTGCCTTTTTCATAAGCCCATTCAACATCCATTGGCTTTTTATAATGATTCTCAATATTTATACCAATTTTAGCGAGTTCTTTTATTTCATCATCTGTTAAAACCTGCTTTTCTTTCATATCCTCAGGAACATCAACTATTTTTGTTTCTCCTTTTTCATCCTTAACAAACATTATTTCCTTTCTTGCTATGTATTTATCAATAATCTCCAAAGTTTTCTTATTGACTATGTATGTGTCTGGAGAAACAGAACCACTTACAACTCCTTCCCCTAAACCCCAAGCTGCCTCTATAACTAACTCATCGTAGTTTTCTGTTATTGGATTAACGGTAAACATAACTCCTGCCTTTTCAGAATTGACTAATTTTTGGACAACAACAGCTAACGCTACTTTAAAGTGATCAAATCCTTTCTGTTCTCTATAAAAAATAGCTCTTGGTGTAAATAATGATGAAAAACACTTTTGAACATATTTAACTACATTCTCTGCTCCTTTTATATTCAAATAAGTGTCTTGCTGTCCTGCAAAACTTGCATCTGGCAAATCTTCTGCAGTTGCTGAACTTCTCACAGCAACAGTTACATCTTCTTCATTACAAATCTCTGACAATTTGTTGTATGCTTCAATTATAGCAAGTTTTAAATCATCTGGCATTTCTACCTCTTCAAACATCTTCCTAATTTTTTCTGAAGCTTCATTTAACTTATCTGTATCGTTGATATCTAAATTTTTTAAAATCTCTTTTATTTTGTCAATTAAACCAGTTTCTTTTATAAAGTATCTGTAAGCATCAGCAGTAACTACGAATGCTGGAGGTACTGGTAAACCAGCGTTCCACATTTCTCCTAATGAAGCCCCTTTTCCTCCTGCTATATCAACATCTTTATTTGAAAGTTCATCTAACCATGCGATAAATTTCATTTTCTATCCCCTTTTTAATGTTATATAAATTATTTCTATAATTAAAGAATTATATAAACTTTTTATTTCTATAAATTTAAATATATTGATTCAAAATATAATAAAAAATAGTTAATTTAAAATTTGAGCAACTCTTTTCCTTGCTCAACAACGATTTTACAAGGCATTGGTAATTTCATTGCCGCTCTTCTTAATGCTTCCTTAGCATCTTGGAATTTATCAGGATTAACCCAGACAGTCATTACTGGTTGTCCTTCTTTAACTCTTGCAGCTGTTCCAATTGGCTTTCCAAATGCCAATCTCATACCGTCTGAAATTCTATCTGCCCCAGCTCCTGTAGCCATCTTGTGTTCTCTTAAAATTTGGTGTGGATAGACTCTAATCTGGAATTTGTATCCTAATCTTCCACATTTCTTTGTTAAATATTTGTTTGCCGCAACTCTCGCAGCCTCTAAAGCATTGTGTCTTATTTGAATAGGTTTTGTAGATACTAAATTAACTTTAACTGGAAAATCTGCAGATAAATTACCCATTATGTAATGAACTACTTTTGGTTGTGGAACCCCTTTAACATACTCTTTTCTTGTGTATGGTGGCTTATCTACATCTCTGTAGCATCTATTTGGTCTTAATGTAGCCATTATCATCACCTGTTTTTTTAATCATTATTCAATAGAATAAATTTGCTATATAAATAAATATTACTTATTTACTTTTAATTTCAAAAGAGTTTTATCTTAATATTATGTTATGCTTGACCTTATATTTTTAACATAATATTTAAACCTTACTGTTACTTAAAAAATAAATCTTATAACCTTCTCAGCGACTTCTAAGATTTTTCTCATTGTTATATATGAAACTGCTTCATCGTGATATTCAACATTTACATACTCTTCAACAATTTTAGCCCTTTTTTTTGCCAACTGTAAGGCTATAAAGTGTTCAACAGCATAACCCTCTCCAAAGTGAATATCCTTTAATAACTCTGCCTTTATAATTCTAAATCCACATTGAACATCCCTAAAAAAATAGATTCTTTTTGCATATATAAAAACTGCCAATGAAGTTAAAATTGATGCAAAAAAATTAGAGATTCTTCTATGGAAAGGGATATGCTTATATTTTCTAACCCCAAAAACAGCATCTGCATTATATTTTTTTAATTTATTTAATAGCTTTGGAATATCCATAGGTTTATGCTGATAGTCCCCATCAACATATATAATATATCTATATTTATTTAAAGATAAAGCAAATTTTGTTCCAACTTCTATAGCCTTTGCCTTACCTAAATTTTTTTCATTTCTTATCAAATAAACTTTAATATTACAATTCTTAGCAAAATCCTCAACAACTTTTGAAGTATTATCTATAGAACCGTCATCAACTACTATAGCATCTATTTTCAACTTTTCTAAATCTTTTAAGACTTTTAAAATATTTTTCTCTTCATTATAAGCAGGAATTACTGCAATCATAATTTATCACTATATTTAAAATTTTAAAAGAGAAAATAGTAGTAAATGTAGTAATGAAGATTTACAATTTAATTATATATATTACAAAGAATCCAAATAATACTCCTAATATTAAACCTAAAATTCCATAGAGTAATATATTATCATTCTGCTGTTGTTGTTGATATTCTATATTATTAGTATTACTATTATTATTTTTTAGGACATTTGAAGTATTTTTGCTATTATTTTCCATCTGATTTTTATTAGATATATTTATATTAATTACTTCTTTAGTTTCATTTAATGTATTCAAACTAACATTACCCAAATTAGATATATTATTAGATACGTTGTTTGAAATAACATTATTAATTGTAGCATTACTAATAACAGTTATATTTGTTTTTGATTCAGTAGTCGTAGATAAATTTATATTGTTGTTTATTAAAGATAATATCGATATTTTTTTCAAAAATGTTCTCTTTATATAAATCCCCTCACCAAAATATTGCATTTTAACTATTATAGTATGATTACCTGGTTTAATTGCTTTACCCTTAAAAATATAAAATATTTTAACATCTTCAGCAACTCCTGCATAGTGTAAGGTTGAATTTTTAAACGTTATAGCATCGGAATAGACTGTAACATTAAAATCCTCTATAGGATATGGAGTTCTCCACTGAAATATAACATATACTGAGTCATTAATTAAACATTTTTCTGGAACAATACTAATTTCTGGAGTATTTAGAGCATAACTAATCTCTGAAATTAAAAAGATTAAGAAGAAGAAAGCAAAAATTATTTTTTTCATATTTATCCCTCAATTTTTAATTTTCTCAACCTCTCGTTTAGTTTCTCAACCTCCTCTTTTGTTAATCTTGTAGCTCTTTTAACATTTTCTAATTCTTTCTGTAGTTGTATTACTTTAATACCCAATATTATGTTTAAAAGTAAGCTAATAAATACGATAACATATAATATCGTCAGATCCATTATTATCTCCCCCCAAACAATCCTTTAAGGAACCTTGAGATAAAGGTTTCTTTTTTCTGCTTAATTTTTGCTTCATACTTAACTCCAATTAATTTTGCGGCAATTTCCATAATTGCCTGAGCTGCTGGAGAGTCAGGATATAATATAACTAAAGGAGTTCCAAACGCCGCCGCTTTTCTAACATGTGGATCTTCTGGAACAACGCCAATAACAGGAACTTCTAAAATAGTTTCTATTGCCTTAACACTCAACTCAGTACTCTCATTAGAAACTCTGTTAACAATAGCTCCTATAATATCTGTTCCTAATCTTCTTGTGATTGCTATAATCTTCAAAGCATCAGATATTGAAGATATTTCAGGGTTTACTACAACTATTAAACCATCTGCTGATGATATAGCAATTAATGTCTCTTTTCCAATACCCGCTGGACAGTCAATAATCAATATGTCAACTAAATCATGTATAGTCTTTAAAACTTCTTCTAATTTTTCTGGATTAGCTCTCCTAAACTTTTCTAAGGATATACCTGCTGGAATAACTAAAACTCCTTCAGGACCTTCATAAATAGCGTCTTTAATATGTGCCTTACCTGCCAAAACATCGTTTAATGTAATTGGCTTTCCTTCCAAACCCATAATTAATTCTAAGTTTGCCATTGCTATATCTGCATCTAAAACAGCGACTTTTTTTCCAAATTTTGCCATAGCCACAGCAAGATTAGCCGCAATTGTAGTTTTTCCAGTTCCACCCTTTCCAGAAGCTATTGCAATAGCTATTGCCATTAATGTCACCTTTTACTAAGCTCTATAATTTAAAAAGTTACAAAAATATATACCACTTTAATTTACTAATGTAATAATTAGTATATAACTTTAATCATTAGTCATGTGGTTATTCAAAATTTGTAACAAATTATATAATTTGTCATTACTTTTTTATCAGTTCCTTTTATTCTCATATCTCCGTTTTCTATCACTACTATGTCACCATCTTTAAAATCTCCTTCGACTTCTATTACTTTAAATACATTTGGGTTAGGATCTATTTTGTTTATGGCTATATAATCATCATAAAGATGTAGTTTTCCATCTTTAATACATCCGATTTCTCCATTTTTTACAATTCTATTAACTATAGTCATAACCTTTCCAAAGTCAATTAACTGTTGTCTTAATTGGTCTCTATATTTAAATAATTCTTCTATGTCCTTCTTAATAATTTCCTCAAAATTTTCTTCATATTTATTTACACTATATATATCATACTCTTTACTTAGTGTGGGATTCCACTTAAATTTTTCAAAAATATTTTTTATAGTTTCTTCAATACTTTCTAATGGCATCATTGGGAAAAGTTTAGCAGTTTTTTTTAGTTCTTCCTCAACTTTCTTTTTTAAAAATTTATTTCCAAAAACGACAATTCCAAAGCCTTCTTTTATTATTTGATTTGTAACTTCATCATTTAAAATTTCTAAAATTGCACATTTTCCTTTAGTAGCATAAACTCTCCTTCTTTTTGCCTCTATTCCCAAACTTCTAACTTCTCCGACAACAACTGAATCAGATAATTTTCTAACTTTTTCTCTATTATCTTCAATTATAATTTTTATATTAAGTTTTTCAGCCAACTTATATAGATCTTCTTCTGATTTTATTTCTCCATTGTATAATTTTTCTTCTAATAATTTTCTATTTTGTTCATTGCCCCTAAAAAATATTTGTCTTCGATCGCCTCCAATAACAGCCCCGTTATTTCCATAATAACATATTATTAATGTCATTTTTTCACCATAATTATTACTTAAAAATTTCTAAAATTTAAGTTTAACTCTCTATATGTATTTTTTGAAATCGTTTATTAATAATCCCTTAGTATTATTGTCATAGTTAATCTTATATATTAGTTATTAAATAGTAATAATTATTACTTAAAAATTTTATGAGGGGGATTATGACTGAGATGGATAGAATAAGTATATCTCTCCCAACAAAACTCTTACAAGAATTTGATGAAATAATTGCTGAGAGAGGATATGCAAGTAGAAGTGAAGCTATTAGGGATGCTATTAGAGATTATATAATAAAACACAAGTGGATACACAGTCTAGAGGGAGAAAGAGCGGGGAGTATTAGCGTAATTTATAATCACCATGAGTCTGATGTTATGGAAAAAATTACTGAGATTCAACATGAATATACCGATATTATCGTTGCCACTTTGCATTTACACTTAGACCATGACCACTGTTTGGAGTCTATATTAGTTAGAGGAGATGCTAAAAGAATTAGAGAATTAACAGATAAATTAACAGCCTTAAAAGGAGTTAAACAAGTTAAATTAAGTGTTATGGTTCCAGGAGGATATATTCCTGAATAAATATATTAATTTAAACTAAAAATTTTTCTCTCATCTCCTAACGGAACTATATTTTTACTCTCAACTTCCAAATATGCCTCCCACAACTTTTTACATTCGCATTCTACATTTAAAACATCTATATCTTGCGTTAAAGTGAATCTTTCTAATCTTTCTTTAATTATTTTATTACACTTACATCCATATATATTGTGTGCCCCTCTCTCACTACCAACTCCTGAAGTATCACACATAATTAATGCATTTTTATTTTCTTTTTTTATATTTTTTAATATTTCAATAATACTCCATAAAAATGGTGGTCTATATTGATTTTTATTCCAGAAGTATTCTATTAAACTTCCTTTATGAATTGTAGTAGGACAGAATGATATTCTTGAACAGCCCAACTTTATACATTCGTTTGCTGATTGTATAGCATCTTTTATTGCATCTTTTTCAGTTATAAAAGGAGGCTTTATTAATAAATAGGCTTTTATTCCAATATCATAATTTTTTGCTAATTCTATAACTTTAATAATTTGTTCATTAGTTATTCCTTTGTTTATTGCATAATTTCTAATTTCTTCGTTAAGACTTTCAATTCCTACTCCTATTTCCACATTAATATTTAAATATTTCCTAATTTCATTTAATTTTTCTTCAGTTATAAATTCTGGTCTTGATTCTATAGCTACTTCTTTTAAATTTTCAAATTCACTAAGTTTTTTAAATATATACTCTCTCGCCTCCCTATGAACTTCTCTATCATCTAAAAAACTTCCAGAAGTGAATATTTTAACGCTGAAATCTTTTAAATCCTTTAACTTTTCTTTATATTTCTCAATTGCATAATTAAATTGATTTATTATATTTTCAGATGTTATTTTTTCAGGAGATGAGTCCATTAAGTAAGAACACATTAAACATCCTCCTTCTTTTGCATAGAAACATCCTTCTGTTCTTAAAATTATAGTTAATGATTTACCAATTGTAAAATCTCTATAAATGTCATCTTGAATCCACACTGCAATAGGTTTATTTTTATCTCTCACTTTTCTTTTTTTTAGGTTTTTTTCTCTAAACTTTCTTAGAAATGCTTTATAATCTTCCATTTTATCAACTCTTTATAATTTATTTTTTATTTTTTTAAATAATTAATAAGCTCATCTATATCACTAAAACATATTGGATAGTTCAATTTAGGTCTTTCAACTACTATAACCTTAGCCCCTACTTCTAAGGCACCATAAACTTTTTCATAAAATCCTCCACTACTTCCACTATCTTTGGTTATGATAGCATCACATCCGTAATCTCTTATTAAATATTTATTTAATTCTTTAGAAAATGTTCCATACATTGCTACAATATTCTGCTGAGGTAGAATTTTTAAAGCCTCATTCACTGAAATTGGTAAAACTCTGGCAACAACTTTATCTTTTCCAACTATATCAACAACAGTTTTTAAGTTTTTAATTCCTGCCATATGGAAGATTTTATTAAATTTTTTAGCTAATTTAGCCCCTTCTTCAAAATCTTTAACATAAATAACATTTGGATGCTCTATTTTTTTCCATTCTCTTTCAAATCTTACATACTCTATATTGTTAGATTTACAAACATCCATAGCGTTTTTACTTGCATTTACAGCAAAGGGATGCGTAGCGTCAATTAAAATGTTTATTTTATATTCTTTTATTATTTTATTTAAATCATTTTTATTTAGAGGTTTGTCAATTATTTTATCAGCAAATTCTATTCCCAATTTTCCTCCATAATCTGTTGTTGAAGTATATAAAATATATAAATTATCTAAATTTTTTAATTTTCTCCCAATTTCTACGCTATCTTTAGTTCCTCCCATTAATAAAACTCTCATAACAACCAACCCATAAGTTTATTTAAACTTTTGTTAGATATAGTATAACTAAATTATTATAAGTAGTTGAAGATGGTGAATATTAATGTTAATAAGACCAAGAAGATTGAGAAAAAATCAAAAAATTAGAGATTTGGTTAGAGAAACAACTTTAACAAAGAACGATTTAATTATGCCTATTTTTGTTGATGAAAATTTAAAAGGAAATGAAAAGAGAGAAATTAATTCTATGCCTAACCAGTATAGATTTAGTGTTGAAGGGGCAATAGAAGAAGCAAAAAATATTGCAGATTTAGGAATTCCAGCAATAATATTATTTGGTATTCCAAAGTATAAAGATGAAATTGCAAGTTCTGCCTACGATAAAAATGGAGTAGTTCAGCGAACTATAAGGGGAATTAAAGAGGAGTTAGGGGATGAGATTTTAGTTATTGCTGACTGTTGTCTATGTGAATATACTTCCCATGGACACTGTGGAATTGTTAAAAATGGCAAAATATTAAATGATGCCACACTACCAATTTTAGCAAAGATAGCTTTATCTTATGCTGAATCTGGAGTAGATATTGTAGCCCCATCAGATATGATGGATGGAAGAGTTAGAGTAATAAGAGAAAGTTTAGAAGAAAATGGATATGATGATGTATTAATAATGAGTTATTCTGCAAAGTATGCCTCTTCATTTTATGGACCATTTAGAGAAGCCGCAGAAAGTGCTCCGAAGTTTGGAGATAGGAGAAGTTATCAGATGGATATTGGTAATTCAAGAGAGGCTTTAAAAGAAATTGCATTAGACATTGAGGAAGGGGCAGATATGATATTGATAAAACCAGCATTATCTTACTTAGATATTATAAGATTAGCTAAAAATAACTTTAATGTCCCTATTGGTGGTTATTCAGTAAGTGGAGAGTATGCAATGGTTGAAGCAGCATCTAAAAATGGATGGTTAGATAAGGATAAAGTTATTTATGAAATACTGTTAAGTATAAAAAGAGCAGGGGCTGATTTTATTATTACATACTGGGCTAAATATGCCGCTGAAAAATTACTCTAAATAAAACATTAAGGGAATAGTATGAAGATATTAAAAAATTTTTCAGTACCTAACTTGTGTGATGCAGGGGCAATGCCTTTAAAAGACATTAAACCAATTTTAGAGAATCAAAAATTAATTTTTGGAGAGGTAATAACTGTAAAGATAAATTATGACGATTGGGGAACTTTAATTAAATCAATAAGTTTTGCTAAAGATAAAATTATAGTTGTTGAAGTTGTAGGAGAAAAAAAATATGAAACTGCTGTATGGGGAGGATTAGCCTCTTTAAATGCTAAAATTAAAGGAGTTAAAGGAGTAGTTATAGATGGTTGTGTTAGAGATTTAGAGGATATAAAATCATTAAAGTTCCCAGTTTTTGCAAAAAACTTTTGTCCAAGTGCAGGAAAACCTTTAAATTGTGGTAAGATAAATGTTCCTATAACTTGTGGAGATGTTTTAGTTAATCCGGGAGATATTGCTGTTGGAGACAACAATGGAGTGGCAATTATAAAAAAAGAAAATCTCCAAGAGATTATTGAAAATGCAAAATATATAAAAGAAAAAGAGAAAAAAATAAAAGAAAGAATTTTAAGAGGCGAAGATTTAAGAGACATTTTAAAATTAGAATAAAAATAAATTAAATAATAAATTTAATTGATATATTAAAATAATAAAATATTTAAAAGGTGATATGTGTTGAAAATTCCGCGTAGTTTGAAGTTAGTTTTAGAAATACTAAATAAAGAATCAGGAACGAGATATATTGTTAGAGGACTTATAGATGGAACTTTATCAGCTCTTGGAGTAGTTATTGGAGCCAGTGGTTCCTCAGATCCGTCAGTTATTATAGCCGCAGGTCTTGGAGGAGGAGTGGCTAATGGTTTATCTAATATCTTAGGAGCATTCACAGCGGAAAAGGCATCGTTAGAGAGAGACAGAATTCAAAAGGAAAAAAACTTATTAAAGCATAGTGGATATTTAAAAAAATCTATAATTTACAAAAGGGCTATTAGAGAAACTATGATCTGTGGGCTTATTGATGGAATATCTACAACAGTTGGATCTGCACTACCAATTATTCCATTTTTTTTATTTGATATAAAAACTGCCTTATATTTAGCAGTAGCAATAACTATATGTCTATTATTTATATTGGGTGTATTTATTGGAAACATTTCCAAGGAAAATGTTGTAATTTCAGGAATAAAAATGGTGATAGGGGCGATAATTGTAACATTCTTATGCTTTATGATAGAGAAAGCATTTTAAAATATAGATTGGGAAACTATGAAAGCTAAGGAGTTATTTGAAAAATTAAAAAAAGAACTTGATAAGTTTAGTATATATGACATAATGAAAATTAAGTGTTATATTGAAAAAGATGCTAAATATCTCCCAAATAAGTATAAAAATCATTATGTTGAATCAATGATGAAATATCTAATTGAAACATTTAATGAAATTAAAAGAAAAAAATCTAAAGAAATTAAAGATGAAGAAATTGATGAAGAAAAATTAAATGAAATGCTTAAAAGGATTGAAAGTTTTAAAAAGTATAATACTGAGGATGAGGAAACATTTATAAATCTTTCTAAAATATTATGTCCTTATTTAACTTTCATTGCAAAAAAACCCTTGCATCCAATATATTTAACATTCCCTGGAAACGTAAAAATTGTTAAAAAAGGTAATATCTATTATTGTCCTGTTAAAAATAAACAACTTAATGAATATTCATTGTGCGAATTTTGTGTGGCAAAAAGTATTGATGAATTAAAAAATAAATTATAATGGTGAAGAGATGAGGGCAGTAATTGTAGGGAGTGGAGCAGGAGGTTTAACAACGGCATCAACAATTAGAAAATACGATAAAGATATTGAGATAGTTGTAGTAACCAAAGAGAAAGAGATTGCCTATTCTCCTTGTGCTATTCCTTATGTAATTGAAGGAGTTATAAAGAGTTTTGACGATATAGTTATGCACACACCGGAATATTACAAAAAAGAAAGAAACATTGAAATATTAACTGAAACCACTGTTATAGATGTAAATTCAAAGGAAAATAAAATAATGTGCATAGATAAAGAAGGAAATAAATTTGAAATAGATTATGATTATTTAGTTTTAGCTACTGGGGCAGTTCCATTTATTCCACCAATTGAAGGGAAAGATTTAGAGGGAGTATTTAAGGTTAGAACTATTGAGGATGGAAGAAATATATTAAAATATATTGAAGAAAATAATTGCAGAAAAGTTGCTGTTGTAGGAGCTGGAGCTATAGGTTTAGAAATGGCTTATGGTTTAAAGAAAAGAGGTTTAGAAGTTTTAGTTATTGAAATGGCTCCTCAGGTTTTACCAAGATTTTTAGATCCAGACATGGCTGAAATCGTCCAAAAATATTTGGAAAAAGAAGGAATTAAAATTATATTGTCAAAACCTTTGGAAAAAATTGTAGGAAAAGATAGAGTTGAAGCAGTTTGTGTTGATAATAAATTATATGATGTTGATATGGTAATAATGGCTACTGGTGTAAGACCAAATATAGAATTGGCAAAAAAGGCAGGATGTAAAATAGGTAAATATGCTATAGAAGTCAGTGAAAAAATGCAAACATCAATTCCAAATATATATGCAGTTGGAGACTGTGTTGAAGTAACTGATTTCATAACTGGGGAGAAAACATTATCTCCATTTGGATCAACTGCTGTAAGGCAGGGAGTTGTTGCTGGTAAAAACATTGCAGGAATTGAAGCAAAATTTTACCCAGTTTTAAATTCAGCAGTTAGTAAAATTGGAGATTTAGAAATTGGTGGAACTGGATTAACAGCATTTTCTGCCAATTTAAAAAGAATACCTATAATTATTGGTAAAGCAACAGCATTAACAAGAGCAAGATACTATCCAGGAGGAAAGAGAATAGATATTAAGATGATATTTAATGAAGATTGTAGAGTTGTTGGATGTCAAATTGTTGGAGGAGAAAGAGTCGCTGAAAGAATTGACGCAATGTCAATTGCAATATTTAAAAAAGTTACAGCTGAAGAACTTGCTAATATGGAATTCTGCTATGCTCCACCAGTTTCTATGGTGTATGAGCCTTTATCTTTAGCCGTAGAAGATGCATTAAATAAACTTATCAAATAATAAAAGTTAAATAAATAATAATTACTAAATATTACTAAATACAATTATGGTTAAATATTTAACTTAGTTTTTATTAAATATTTACTTTAAAATTTAACGAGGGTTGTGTTATGGTTATAAAAAAAATCATAAAAAAAATTAGAGGAAATAAAGACCTTCCTACACCCATTGAAGTTCCTGAAGAGGAAGAATATATCGTCATTGGAGAAGAAAAACCAGCTTATATATTAGAAGAAGAAAAAAAAGAAGAACTACAAAATGTAGAAACAGAAAACATAAAAGAGGTTGAAGTTAAGGAAGTCGTAAAAATTGAAAAAATTTTACCTAAATTGTATGTTGTTAGAATTAAACATCCCTTAGACTTCGAAAAGATTAAGGATAATATTCCCGAGTATGATGTTATAATAGTAAACTTAGAAGAGGTTCCATTTGAATCCATAATCAAAGAACTCAATGAATTTAGAGATTATATGAATGTTTTAAATTACAGATTGGGATTCATCGCTGAAAATGTACTATTAGCATATAAGGATGATGTTATATTAGATAAATATGTCTCAGAAATTTCTGACGATGCTGAAAATATAGAATAAACTTTTTTATTATTTTTTGGTGATTTAATGAGAATTGCCATAACTGGAACTCCGGGAGTAGGAAAGACAACAGTATCTAAGGTTTTAGGAGATAAATTAGGAATAAAAGTTATAGATATAACTGAGTTTGTTAAAAAATATAAACTATATAAGGAAAAAGATATAGATATGGACTCTTATGTTATTGATTTTGAAAAATTAGAAAACTTTATTAAAAAAATTGAAGATAAAGAAAAAACTATAATTTTAGATGGACATGTATCACACTTATTAAATCCTGATTATACGATAGTTCTTAGATGCAATCCAGAGATTATTAAAAAAAGATTAGAAGAGAGAGGATATAAGCCAAAAAAGGTTTTGGAAAATGTTCAAGCAGAAATATTAGATGTTTGTTTATGTGAAAGTAAAGGCAAAGTTTATGAGATAGATACGACAAATAGAGATGTTGATGATATTGTCAATGAGATTATTGAAGCAATAAAACATAAAAAAGAGAGAAAGGGTATTGTAGATTGGATTAATCAATATTTTGACTATTTAACTTTAGAGATTAAATAATTTCCTAATAGTAGAGCGTCAAAATCTGCTGTTAAAAAGCTTTTTATTGCATCTTTTTCGTTGCAAACTATTGGCTCTCCGTGTATATTAAAAGATGTATTTAAAACTACTGGAACTTCAGTTATGTCATATATATATTTTATTAAATTATAATATGTCTCATTTGATTCTTTTTTTAATGTTTGTGGCCTTGTAGTTTTATCTACATGAACTACTCCTTCAATTTCTTTTATTTTGTCTTCTTTAACTTTAAATATTTGCGTCATAAATGGAGAATATCTTGGATTTATTAAATAATCCTCTATATACTCATAAAGTATTGTAGGAGCAAATGGCATAAACCAATCTCTTTTTAATTTTTTGTTTATTTTTTCTTTATTTTCCTTTGTAGGTAAAGATATAATACTCCTATTTCCCAAAGCCCTTGGACCAAATTCCATTTTACCTCTTGCTATACATACAATATTATTTTCAACTATTAAATTACCAACAACCTCAGGAATGTCCTTTTCTTCAATAAAGTCTATTTTGTAATTTTTAAGTTTGTTTTTTATATCTTCCAATATTTTTTCAATATTCTCATTTTTAATTTCATATCCAAAGTATGTATTTATTAAATTAATTCTGTCTATTCTTTTATCTAATAAACTTGCTCCTAAACAAAGCCCTTCATCACCCATAAAAGGAGGGACAAATAGATTATACTTTTCAGCAATTTTTGAGTTTAACTTAACATTCTGAGATACACCTCCAACAAATACAACATTATATATATCATATTCATAAGTTAAACTATTTATAGCCTTTAAAACAATATCTTCCAAAGTTTTTTGAGCAAATTTTGATATTTTTACTTTATCTTCAAAAGATAATTTATATTTGTTATTTAGATAAGGAATCATAAGTTTTTTTAATGCTTTGGTAGCTTCATAACCAATAACACCTAAATAGTTTTTAAATGATTTTATCCCCTCAATATAATCAATAACCTTTAAATTTATATTATCTTCACAATCAAAAGAGGATAATGACATAACCTTACCTTCGTCTTTCATTGGTTTAAAACATAGTAGTTCAGTTATTGAAGCATAAAAATCTCCAACTGAATCTATTAAATCACTTTGAGCAATAATCTCTAAATCTTTTTTATTAGCAATTGATGCCAAAAAAGAGAGTCCATCCCCTCCCCCATCAATTGAAATAACTAAGGATTCTTTAAAATTTGATAATTTATATAGATATGAATGTGCCATATGATGATAAATGTATAAAAATTTTTTCTTTATTTTATTTTGAAAATTTTTTAATTTCTTTATTCTTTCTCCTCTCCTAAAAACTCCCCCAACAGAAACATATTCAATGTTTTCAGCATCAACATTGCTTAAAATATAATTTATAGAGTTTTCTGGGAAACCCCTTTGATTTTTTTTTCTTGTAAATCTTTCTTCACTAATAGCATATAAAATATTGTTTTTATCAATTAATGAGGCACTTGCGTTATGTCCATCACATAACCCTAAAATCATATAAACACCAAAAATCATCGTTCTCCAATTGCCTTTAACTTTCTCTCAATAGTATTTTCTTTATCTTTTCTTTCATCAATTTTTAAACTACTTACAACTCTATCCACATCATTTAAGACAGTTGAATGTGCCTCTTTAAATGCTTTTAAAATTTCATCCAAATCCCCTTCTAACACTGTGCCCATTGCGTTTGTTTCAACTTTTAAGCTGTATTTTTTAAAAACATCAATAGCCTTTTTAACATACTTTGAAACACTTGCACCTTTTCCCAATGGGATTATTGAAACTTCTGCCACGACTTTTCTCACAATTATCACCTAATAAAAACAAAAATAGATGTAAAATTTTTAAGAGATAGTATAAATAAAAGAAATTAAAGCGTTTATTCTAATTCTTTTAATGCTTCTTTTAAGATTTCTTTAACTTTTTCTAATTTCTTAGCTAACTCTTCATTCTCTTTCTTAAGTTTTTCAATTTCTTCTTCTAATTTCTTAATATTTGCCAATTTTTCTTCTATGTCTTCTTTTCTTACAACAGCCTCTAAGAATTTCTCAACTTCTTCAATATTCAATTCTCCTCTCTTTAACATCTCATAGGTTTCTATTACTAATTTACCTGCCTTAGTTTCTCCTTTTAAGTGCTTTCTAATTGTTTGTTCAGTTCTTCCCAACTCATCAGCAATTTCTCTTATTGTGTAACCTGCCTTTTCTCTTGCCAAAGCTCCTGCGGCAATTGCTAATGAATCAACCCATGTAACTTTTTCAACAGGATCCTTTATTAAATCCAAAATTTCTGGTCTAAAAAGAGTACCTAAAATTAAAACATGTTCTAATTTGTCTATTTCTGTTCTTGATGTTGGCACCAATGGAATCATATTTTATCCCCCACTTTAATTTTTATTGTCTACATATAATATATACCGTTAAAGTTCTATATAAATCTTTTGATTAAAAATAAAATTATTAATAAATAAAAATGATTGAATATACAACTTATCTAAGTTTTAAAACCTTATCAGCATATACAATTATTCCCTTATTAGTTATTTCAAATGGATGTCTTTTTAATGAGTGGCTTGTTCCTCTCATTTTCCAAACGATTAAACTTCTTTTAAGTTCTCCATTAATTTCATCTAAATCTAATCTTATAATTCCATCAACTGCATGCTCTACTCCTGGCCCTCCAAAACCTCTTTCTCCAACTGATATTTGAGAAGTAAATATTGCAGTACAACCTAATCCAGCAATAACTCTTTTTAGTAAGAATACGGTTTTTCTTGCCATCATTGGCTTAGTTAAATATAATGTAGTAACAGAATCTATTCCAATCCTTTTAGCGCCTATCTCATCTATTGCAGTTTTTAAGACATCTACTAACTCTCTCTCATCGTTAGGATCGTAAACAACATACTTTTCTCTTTTTGCGGCACTTCCAATGCCATAGGTAAATGCGTCTATTATAGCAAATTTTCCTTCTTCTTCTAACTTTCTAACGTCCCATCCAAACTGCTTCATATTTTCTCTAATTTGGACAGGATGTTCCTCTAATGCTACTAAAACTCCTGGTTCGTTGTAATCTACTACTCCCTTGTATAAAAATTGTTGGCAAAATATTGATTTTCCAGTTCCTGGACCTCCTGATAATAATACAACATTCCTCTCTGGTATTCCCCCATGTAGTATTTCGTCCATTCCAGGAATTCCAGTTTTTACTCTTCTCATTTTCTCACCTTATTTTTAATTTTTACTTCATATTTCTATCAGGAATATCATCTAAAATCATCAAGGAGCCATAAACTTCTACACAACAAACTTTAGATGGATCAATAATAGCAAATGACTTAGTATCTGTATTCCAAATAATTATAGGATCTTTTTTTCCAGTCCATAAGTACTTCATTATTGTATCTTTTAATCGAGTTACTGAGTCAAAATCAAATTCACCTTCTAATTTATTACTGCCCTCAAAATAAACTATCAAGTATAATTTATCTCCTTTTTTTTTGGTCATATTATTCACTTTTAATACACTTTTAGGGTTTATTTTTATAGATACTTATAAATTATATTAAATTATGTTAATATTTAATAATTATTTCTTTAAAAATCCATAGTTAGCTTCTGCAGGAGGTTTAACTAGTATTATATTCCCAATGGCTGTGATTAAGTTAAATGGTAAAACGACTTTCTTTGAAGGATCAGTAACATATTCTTTTAAACATCCATTTTGAATATCAGAAACTATTAAACCACTAATTACTCCCTTGCTTAAATCTATCATCACATCATAAACTTTTCCAATGTATATTGCAGATGTTGTATAGATTGGTTTGTCTAATAAATCACTAACTCTAATTGCCATAGTTTCACCTTATAATTAAAGAATTTTATTTAATGTTTATTTAATTTATATTTATTTATAATTTTTTGTGTGATAGTTATGGAAGGTTTAAAAATTGGAATGAAAGTTATTGAAGAGATTGACAAAAAGATAAAGCCATTAATTGGTTGGGAAAAAGCTGACGAAATAGTAAAAATAGGAGCAGATGGAACTCCAACTAAGAGAATAGATCTTATTGCTGAAAATATTGCTATAAGTATATTAGAAAAGTATGGAGGAGGCATTTTAATAAGTGAGGAAATTGGTTTAAAAGTAGTTGGTAACGATTTAGAGCATATATTTATTTTAGATCCAATAGATGGAACATACAACGCTTTGAAATCTATTCCTATTTATTCAACATCTATTGCCGTTACAAAAATTAGAAGTGAAGATAAAAAATCAATTAGAGAGAATATTAACGATTTAAAATGGATTAAAAATTTTATAGCAAGTAGATATAATATAAACGATTTATATATCGGAATTGTAAAAAATTTAGCTACTGGAGATATATACTATGGTATTAAAGGCTATGGAAGTTTCTTAGAGAAGGATAAAGAAAAAATAAAGATCAAAACTAATAATATAAAGAGCTTAAGTGAGGCATCAGTTGGATTATTTGTTTATGGGTTATCTAATGACCTTTTAGAATTCTTAAAAGAGGGAAAAGTTAGGAGGATTAGATTATTCGGCTCAACCGCCTTAGAAATGTGTTATGTTGTTAGTGGTGCATTAGATGCCTATATAAATGTTAATGAAAACTCTCGACTATGTGATATTGCAGGAGCTTATGTAATATGTAAGGAAGGAAATGCTGTAATAACTAACAAAAATGGGAAAGAGTTAAATATAAAGTTAGATTTGATGGAAAAAACTTCTTTAATTGTTAGTAATAAATATTTACATAAAAAGTTAATATCTCTTTTTGGAAATAAGTGGGTTATAAAGCCAATAAGATTTGGGATAGTAGTTAGAGAAGATAAAAAAGAGGCAATTGAATTGGCTATAAAAGTTTGTGAGTATTTAAAAAACAAAAATATACCTTACTGTGTTGAGCCATTTTTAAAAGATATAGTTGGAGGAGAACCTTTTAATATTCAAAAAATATCTCACATCATAGCAATAGGGGGAGATGGAACTATATTGAGAGCTTCGAGGTTAGTTAATGGTGAAGTAGTTCCAATAATTGCAGTAAATATGGGAAAAGTTGGATTTTTATCTGAATTTAGTAAAGATGAAATTTTTAAAGTAATTGATAAAGTAATCTCTGGAGATTATGATATAGAAAAAAGAAGTAAATTAAAATGTGAAATTATAAAAGATAATAATGTTATAGAAACTCCATCTGCCCTAAATGAGATGGTTGTTATTACCAAAAATCCAGCAAAAATTTTAGAGTTTGAATTATATATCAATGATAATCTCATAGAAAATGTTAGAGCTGATGGAATTATTATATCGACGCCAACGGGTTCTACAGCTTATTCATTAAGTGCTGGTGGTCCCATAGTATCTCCAAATGTAGATTGCTTTATAATAACTCCAATATGCCCTTATAAACTATCTTCTCGACCTTTAGTAGTTCCAAGTTCAGATAAAATTAAATTAAAACTTAAATTAGATAAACCCGCTCTATTGGTAATAGATGGTAGTGTTGAATATGAAATAAATAGAGATGATGAATTAATATTTAAAAAATCAGATAGTTATGCATATTTTGTAAAAGGACAGAGTTTTTATGATAAATTAAACAGATGTTTTGGTGTAAAATAAGTTATTTTTTAGCTAATTCATTAACCTTTTCTTTAATATTCTCACTCTCCATTATAGAAGAGCCAATTAGTGCAGAATCTACAAATTTTAATATATAGTTTAAATCTTCTTTATTATAAATTCCACTCTCTCCAACTTTTATTTTATTGTTTGGAATTAATGGGGCTAATTTTTCAGTAGTAGATAAATCTATTTTCAATGTTTTTAAATCTCTATTGTTTATCCCTATTATCTTAGCCCCTGTATCTAAGGCAATATCTATTTCTTCCTCATTATGTGTCTCAACTAAACACTCTAAGTCATTCTCCTTAGCATAATCTAAGAATTCTCCAATGTCTTCTCCTAAAACAGAAACCATCAACAAAATAGCATTAGCTCCAATTTCACTGGCAATGTCTATCTGATAAAAATCAACGATAAAATCTTTCATCAATATTGGAATATCAAATTTTCTCGCGACTATTAAATTATAATAACTTCCATTAAAGTATTTTGGTTCTGTTAAAATAGATATTCCACAACATCCTCCATCAATCATCTCTTTTGCTATATTTTCAACATCTTTAAGATTTATCTTTTTTATATTTCCTTTTGATGGAGATGACGGTTTAATTTCGGTTATTATAGGATTTTTTATCTCTTTTACCTTTTTTATACTCTTAGATAATTTTAATTTTTTCTTTTTTTCAATATCTATATCTTTATTTTCAATAAAACTTCTTAAATCTTGAATTATATTTTTCCTTTTTTCTAATTCAATCATTTTTTTTCTATCAGCAACAATTTTTTTTAAGACATCCATAATTACCCCTTCAAATAGATTGAATAAAACTTAAAATTAAAAAATTAATTTTATTAATTAAATTTAAATATAATTGAACATAAATTAAAAATAAAATAATTAATAATTGGAAAAACTTGATCACTCTTCTTTTTCCGTTTCCTTTTTTTCTTCATTTGTATCTTTTTCTTCTTTAATATATTTATCTAAGATTTTATTTTTTTTAGGTTCTTCTTTCTGTTTTTCTATAACGACATTTTTTGGAGTAATCAACAAATGCTCGTCTCCTAAAATAATTACATTACCACCATTTTTTAAAACTTCATTTCTAATTTTTTTAATTATTTCAATAAATTCATCATCGATTTCTTTTTCTAAGTTTGGAGTTTTTGCAATTACTATATATCCAGCCTCAGCTAAGACTATGGCGGTTACAGCATCTTTATCATCTTCAATGCTACAAACTTTTATAACTATTTTTTCTTCTTCTACTGGGGTTATTGGGATCTCCTCAATTTCTCCTAAGTAATCATCTATAGTAACTGGAGCTGGAGGGGTTAGATTTCCAGTATTTTTACCTTTTAAAAGTTTTTTAATTTTTTCCAGCATCAAATCACCTTTTTAAGTATCTTATAATTGTATCTAACAATTCTGGAATTCCTTCAAAAGTTTTTGCAGATACAAATATTGGAGTATTTTTTAATCTATTTTCTACATATTTTTTTAATATTTCTTTATCAATATTGTTTAATAAATCACATTTATTAATTACCACTATAATAGGTTTTTGGTATCTAAATTTTAATAAGTGGTGGAGTTTTTCAAAACTTCTTAATAATCCTATACTACCATCAATTACATGGATAATCATATCAGAATCGTTTATTTCTTTAAAAGTTTTTTCTAAGATTTTTGGCGTCATAATTGGAGATTGCTTATCTGATGTTGTATATAAACCTCCTAAATCTACAAAAACTATATTTATAAACTCTGGATTTTCTTTACTTCTCCCAATCTTTAACTTTCCCCAGTATCTTTTTATTGGCATTTTTGTAGTTCCCCCAACTTCAGAGACTAATGAGACATACCTTCCAAATAAAGCGTTCATTATAGAAGATTTTCCGGAATTTTCAGGTCCTAATATTGCTATTTTGAACTTTCTATCTTCCATACTCTCACAAAAAGAATTTTATTCCTCAATTTTTCAATACCATCACATTATAAATACTAAATGTATATTAAATTTTATAATTTTTTCATAAAGAAAGATTTATGAACCAAACAGAGGTTGTCAATATAAAAATTTAATAATAAGGATGTGTAAAAAAAATAGAAAAATATGAATCTTACGATAGAAACGCTAAAGGAGAGGATAGGGAAGAATATTTTTAAGAGGAATAAGAAGTCGATAGAGATTAAAATCTTAGCTGGGATTTTGTATTACTTAGGGTTATCGTTAAGGAAAGTCAGTTTGTTTCTCTCTCAATTTGAGAGTATAAGCCATGAGTCGGTTAGAACGTATTATCACAAGATTAAGGAGATTTTAAATGAGCCTGAAAGAAAGACAAGAAACTTAATCGCAATCGATGAGACTAAACTAAAGTTTGGAAACGAAACTATTTACGTATGGTCTGCCATCGATGTAGAATCTAAAGAATGCTTAGGGATTTATATCTCTAAAACAAGAAGCTGCCTCGATACTATATTATTCGTAAGAAGTATATTAAAATTTTGCTCGAATAAACCTAAGATTTTAGTCGATGGTGGTAGATGGTATCCATGGGCATTACAGAAATTAGGCCTAAAATTCGAAAGAGTTCGATTTGGATTAAGAAATTGTGTAGAAAGTTTCTTCTCCCTACTTAAACGAAGAACTAAATCTTTCTATAACCGATTCCCTAATAATTGTAAATTCGTTACCGTTATCAGCTGGTTTAAATCCTTCGTCTCCTTCTATAACTGGCTGCTCTCTTTATCTTGACAGTCTCAACCAAACATTTAAAAAACTTATTATAGAACCGTTAATTTACCTTCCATATTTTAAAGAAAGTTCATAAAACCATACAACCACAAAGTATATATTTAATTTAAAATCAATAAGAAAATTAATAAGCATATATAAATAAAATAATTACATAAATATTATTACTATACTTAACTTAAAATTATTGTTAGGTGATAATTATGGTAAAGTATGGAATAAAAATTGATGATGAAAATGTGGAGATTGTAAAATATTCAACAGTATATACTGAGGAAGGTGTTGAAGAGTTGGAAGAGACATATATGTTAATTAAAGCAGATGATTATGAAAGAATTTTAGGAAAATATGAACCATTTCCAAAAAAAGATGTTAGATTTGTAGGTAACTTAGATGATTTAAAAGTGGTTAGAGGACAAGAAATGAGAACTGCAGTTCCAATTCCATTATCTATATGTAGGGCAAAATATTTAAAAAGAATTGAGGAGGAAGATGAGAGAATTACATATTTAGATATTAATGGAGCTCCAATTCAAAGAGGTATTATTGTAGGTATCGTTGTAGGAGTTCAGCATAGAAAAACATCTACCGGCAAAGATTATACGATATTTAGAGTATTTGATGGTTATGGTTGGGGAAGATTGAGATTGTTTGGTATAAAGGCAAATCCAGAGATCTTTACAGGAATGTTTATAAGAGGTTTTGTAAGATTTGGATATATGGAGTTTAGAACTGAAGAAGGAGATATTAGAAAGGCAATATCTTTAACATTGAATGATATGCCAGTAATTGTCCAACCAAAAGAATACTTTGTCCATAAAAAGTTTATAGATGAAGTCATTATGCCAAGGATAAAATCAAAAGAAGATGAGGACATTGAAGAATCTGAGGAAGAAGAAATAGAAGCAAGCAGTTAAAAATATCATTTGGTGATATACTATGGTATTGGGAAAAATATCTTCACTATTACCAAATTCACAGATTTTAACAAAAGTTAAAATTGTAGATATAAGAAAGAAGGAAAGTGAGGAAGGTTCTGTATTTTACATTGGAATTATGGTGGATAGGGATGGAGTAGCAAATTTTATAACAACGATTCCCTTAGAAAAAGGAAAATGTTACGAAATATTTGGAAGGATTACTGAAGAAAAAAGTGTCAGAATTATTGAAAAGGTTATTAAGGGAGTTAAATATCCAAGAGAAATCCCAGAAATTCCTGAAGAGGAATTATATAACAGAGGGGAAGTTTTAGATGTAAAAGTCCCTGCTATATTAGAAGTTTCTCCATCCACTATATTTGTAAATTATTACTGTAAAATATGTAAGGGTATAGTTGATGCAAAAATCAAACCAAGAGGTATGGTTTATATATGTAGAAACTGCGGAGAAATAGACCCAGAAGATGTAGATGTAAAAATAAAAGTATTTGGAAAAATACATTTTGGAACTTTATCAAAAAGATGCTACATCCCTCCTGCAACATTAGAAAACTTTATACCTGGAATTATAGATATGCTTGATGAGTATGGTATTGAGGATACAATTAGAGAGATTTGTATAAAACTACATGGGAAGACATTTTTAGTTAGAGGATTTGAAGGAAAAGAAGGAAATTACATTATAACAGATATGGAAGATATATAAATATGAGGTTATTATTAACACACAAATATTATTTTATTCTTAGGTTTTTGTAGGTTATAAATATGGAGATAGAAAAAATTATTGAAGAAAAAATAAATAAAAAATTGATTGAATTAAGATTAAAAAATTCTTTGGAAATTTTAGAAAAATTAAATTTAAGTAATAATGTAAAATATGCTTTAAAAAATATGCTTTTAAGGAGATTAAATGGAGAAAAGGATTTTTATAAAATCTCTATTGATGAAGAGGAGAAACCAAAATCTGTAATTGCATTCAGTGGCGGAGTTGATAGCACAACATCCTTAATAATTGCCAAACAAATATTTAATGTAAAGGCTGTTTCTTGCTATTCAAAGTACATAATAACTGATGATATAAAAAAAAATATTAAAAGTTTGGCTAAACATTTAAAGGTAGATTTGGAATTTATAGACATTGATTTAGAAGATGTTTATAAAAAGGTTGTTGAGGGGAGATTTCATCCCTGCGGTAGATGTCACAAAATCATTGAAGAATCTGTTTTAAATTATGCAAAGAAAGTTAATGCTGAATTTGTTATATTTGGAGATTTATTAGCGTTTGGATATCTATCACTATATAGGATAGACAATAATATTTTTAGGTTTAATTTACCTTCTTTTTTTGCTCTAACTAAGGATGAAGAAAGAGAGATATTAAAAAATAATAAAATTTTTATAGAATCATCTTATGGTTGCCCTTTGCTAAAAGTTTATCATAAATACAATAGAGGATATAAATTTTCAATCCAAAGAATATTGAGAGAAGTCAGAGGGAGAGTTATTAGTGAAGAGGAAGGATTTAAAAATATAGTTGAACTTATTGAAAATTTAGAGGATTAAAAAATTAGATGGGATACTTATGTTTAATATTAGAAAAATCTTAACAGTATCAGATTATGTAACAATGCTAAATATTATCTCTGGTCTCTTAGCAATATTTTTAAATAGTTTTTCCTTTGTTTATTTAGCAGTTATTTTTGATTCCTTAGATGGGTATGTTGCGAGAAAAACAAATACTGTCTCTGACTTCGGGGCTGAACTTGATAGTATTTCAGATGTTGTTAGTTTTGGAGTGGCTCCCGCATATTTATTATATACAAATTTTGAATCTACATTATCTTTAATATCTGCCATAATATTCTGCCTTTGCGGTGCTTTGAGATTAGCAAGATTTGGAATATTGAATGTTAAGGGCTTTATTGGACTACCAATACCGGCTGGGGCTTTATTAGTTGTAAGTTTTTGTCAATTAATTAACAATAAAATGATAGATTCAATATTTGCCATATTTGTGGGATTACTAATGATTAGTGATGTAAAATACCCAAAATATCCAAAGAAAATATTTATTTACATGTTTGCAATATCTTTAATTTTAGCAATGTTTGGAATTCCTCACTTTGCCTTATTATTATGTTTAATATATGCAATCTATGGTTTAATCAAACACTTTAATAGGTGATTGAAAATTAAAGAGGAGATTTTAAAAAAAATTCCAGAAAATATATTAAATATAGAAGCATTGAATAGATTAAAGGAGATTAAAAAAGTAAAGATTATAGATGTCTTAGGAAAGGGACATAGGGGGGTTGTATTAAAAGGAATATACAATAATAAAGAGGTGGCTATAAAAATTCCAAGAAAGGATAGTCCAAAAAATACTATAGAAAATGAGGCAATGATTTTAAATATGCTAAAAAAATATAATATTGCACCAAAAGTTTATGACTATGGTGAAGATTATTTAATTATGGAATTTATAGATGGGGAGGAGTTAAAATCTGCAGTAGATAAGTTAGAAAAAAATAAATTATTGAAGGTCGTTGAAGATATATTAAGGATTACTTTAAAACTTGACAACCTTGGAATAGAGCATAAAGAAATTCAAGGGGGAAGACATTTTTTAATAACCAATGAAAAAACTTACATTATTGACTTTGATAAGGCAAAGATAAAAAAAACTACTAAAAACTTTACTGGGGCAATTGCATTATTATTTGGTGAAGGTAAAATATCAAAAACAATTAGGGAAAAGCTGAATATTGATAATGATGAAATAACTTTCATAAGAAAATTTGCAAAAACTTATAAAAAACTTTAAAGATAATAAAATTATTAAGGTGATGTCATATGGTTAAGATTATTACAAGAGTTATAAAAGAGATTGAACCTCTAAAAAATGCTCTATTAATTGAAGGATTACCTGGAATTGGACACGTTGGTAGATTAGCGGCTGAGCATTTAGTTCATGAATTTAATGGAGAATTATTTTTAGAGTTATTCTGTTATGATTTCCCTCCACAAGTTTTAGTTAAGGATGATGGGACAATTGAGTATATGAGTGCTAAATTCTATGCCATAAGAGAGCCAAAGCCAATGATAGTTGTTTTAGGTAATACTCAGGCATTATCTCCTATAGGACAGTATCATTTAGCAGAAGAAATCGTAAAAATTGGAATAAAGTATGGGGCAAATTTCGTTTATACATTAGGTGGTTTTGGTGTTGGAAAGTTATGTGAAGAAATTAAGGTTTATGGAGCCACAACATCAAAAGAACTTGCTGAAAAACTTAAAGAGCATGGAATTTTATTCAGAACAGATGGAGGGGGGATTGTTGGAGCTGCAGGTTTAATGCTAATGTTTGCAGATTTAAATGGAATTCCAGGAATTTGCTTAATGGGAGAAACTCCTGGTTATTTAATTGATCCAAATGCGGCAAAGGCTGTTTTAGAAAAATTTTGCAAACTTGAAAATATAGAAGTTGATATGACAGAGTTAGAGAAGAGGGCTAAGGGTATGGAGCAGTTTATTGAAAAGATTAAGAAGTTTGAAGAAGAGATGTTAAAGGCAGCTCAAGCAAAACCACCAAGTGATGAAGATTTAAGATACATTGGATAAAATAAAAATTAAAAAATTATTTTTTTTGTATTTTTAGATTTAGAATGTATTTACTTTGCCTTCAACTATCATTTTTTGAACTTCCATAATATTATCTAACCACTTATTTGCAATTTCTTTTGCTTTTGGTTCTATTTCTTTTATATCATAGCCATTTTCTGTAATTATCTCAATATCTAATGCCTTTGGTTCATTTATTGGCTTACCAATTTGACTCAATATTCTTACATAACACTCCTTAACTCCTTCTAATTTTGCTATATCATTTGCTATTAAGTTAGCTAAGATATTATAAATCTTTCCAACATGATTTACTGGGTTTTTACCGCTCGCCGCTTCCATACTCATAGGTCTAAATGGTGTTATTAATCCATTAACCCTATTCCCTCTACCAACAGAACCATCATCTCCCATTTCTGAAGAAGTTCCTGTAACAGTTAAATAGACACTTCCTCTTTCGTAATCATCTGCAGTATTTATATTTACTTCTACTTCATATCCATTTGCTATTTTTTTAGCCAAATCTTCAACTTTTTCTTTTACTTTTCTAATAACTTCTTTATACTCTTCAATATTTTTAACATACTTATCAACAACAGCCATAGCAATAGTTAAAGTTATCTTATTCCCTTCTCTTAAACCCATAACTTTTATATCCTCTCCTACTGCTGGAATTTCTTTTTTTAATTCATCACTATTTAAAAATCTTTCAGTTTCTAAAACTAATTTTTCAGTAGTTGATAATGGAGCGTAGCCAACACCAAATGATGTATCATTTGCCAAAGGAACTTTATTTTTTTGCCTTTCAAAAACATCTATTAAATCCATACTACCCTGTCCAATTCTACAGTCAATAATTACATCTTTATCAATATCAATATTTCTTAGAACCTTTTTTAAGTATTCTTTGGCGGCTTTAACTGCTGTAGTTCCAACAGGCAATTTAATAATTTCATTCTTTTCTCTATCATAGATTTCCATTGTGGCTCTACCAGATAATAAAATATATATTGGACTTACAAGTTCTCCTCCACCAAACTTTGGATAAGCATGCCCACCAACAAGTTCTACTTGATCAGTATTGTGATGCAAAATAGTTCCAAATTTTTCAATATACATTTTACACAATGCCCTACTAACGCTTTCTGCTATACCGTCACAAATTGAATCCGGATGTCCCAACCCTTTTCTTTCAACGATCTCAACTTCTCTTTCTTCTATTGGCTCAATATCTAATTTTTTTACAATTATGTTTCTCATTATGTATCACCTTAAACAATAGATAAAAAAGATAAGATTAAATTTTTATATTTAAAGTTAATCCTCATAATTATTACAATTATTTATAGCCTTTTTATCATTCTTAGCCATTCTTTAACCACTTCTTTTTCTTCAAATCCTAATTTTTTGTAAAATTCTCTTGCATTTTTATTTTCTACTCCAACCCATAGTTCAACTAAATCTTTTCCTCTTTTTTTAGCATAATCTATTGCCTTGTTCATTAACAATTTACCTATTCCTCTACCCCTATAATCTGGATCTACAAATATCTCGTGGATTTCAGCAACATCTCTTTTCTCTATATTACTAATCCAATTACAATCACAACCTATAAATCCAACTGGTTTATTGTTAATTTCACAGACAAAAAATCCATCCTTATCTCTTTTCATTAACCACTTAAAATACCACTTAGCCCATCTTCTTGTCTTGTAATAGTATTTATCAAAACCTCTATATGCTTTAAAATATAAATTTAAAAAACTATCTAAGTCATCCTTAGTTACATTTCTTATTACAAGTTTTTCATCTTTATCCTTTTTTGTTAAATCATAAATTTTTATACTGGCATCTAAACATCTGAAAAAATCATCTAAAATTGACTTTAAAGAACCGATAGAATGGGTTTTAACATATAATATTGGCTCTTTTTCACATTGTAATTTAATCGTAATATCATCTTTAATATAGTTATCAACCTCTAAACTTTTACAAACTTCTTTTGGAATGTCTAATTTAAGTTTTAAATTGACCCTCATAATCTCACAAAGAATTAAAAAAGTTAATTTATTGATTTAATTCTATAAATATATTGTTCAAAAATAAAAAATGGTGCGCCGGCCGGGATTTGAACCCGGGTTGCTGGCTTGGAAGGCCAGAGTGATACCAGGCTACACCACCGGCGCTTATTTAACAGATACTCAAATTCAGTGGTGCGGCCTCCGGGATTTGAACCCGGGGTCCGGGCGTGGCAGGCCCGTGTGTTACCAGGCTACACCAAGGCCGCTCATTTGAGCGGTTGTAAGCAAGAATAACATACTCAAAACTTATATATATAATTTTCGGTCATAAGATTGAAATATATAAAAGTTTTTAAAAATGTAATGTAATATTAAAATATTTTTAGTCGTTTATTAGCATAATAGACTATAATAGTGTCCTAAAACATCTTATAAAACTTATTTAATTTTCTTAAATTTAGTAACACTTATACACATAAAAATAATTTTTTATACTTTGATTTGTTTTATTAATATCATTGAGAGATTACTATTCATTGGTGAGATTCAAAATTATTACTGGTGATGATTATGAATAATTTGGGGACTACTAAGTATATAATTCATGCTGAACTTATTGCTGATGGTTATGTTGAGAAACATGACGTTATTGGAGCAATATTTGGACAAACAGAGGGACTTTTAGGAGATGAATTAGATTTAAAAGAATTACAAAAGTCTGGGAGAATAGGTAGGATTGATGTAGAATTAACTAATATAAACGGAAAGTCTATTGCTAAAATTACTGTTCCTTCAAGTTTAGATAGAATAGAAACTTCTATACTGGCGGCTACCTTGGAGACAATAGATAGGGTAGGGCCATGTGTAGCTACTGTTAAAGTAGTAGATATTGAAGATATTAGAAAGAAAAAGAGAGAATATATTATTGAAAGAGCTAAGGAAATATTAAAGCAGTTAATGAGTAATATAGATATAAATACAATAATTGAGGAGGTTAAAGAAAGCGTAAGAATGGGAGAAATTATTGAATATGGTCCTGAAAAACTACCTGCTGGACCAGCAGTTGATATATCTGACGATATTATTGTAGTTGAAGGAAGGGCGGATGTTTTAAATTTATTAAGATGTGGTTTTAAAAATGTCATAGCAGTTGAGGGAACTTCAGTTCCTAAAACCATAATAGAGCTTAGTAAAAAAAAGATAGTAACCATCTTTACAGATGGAGATAGAGGGGGAGAACTTATTTTAAAAGAATTACTACAAGTTTGTGATGTTGATTTTATAGCAAGAGCTCCTCCTGGAAAAGAAGTTGAAGAACTTTCTAAAAAGGAGATAATAAAATGTTTAAGAAGTAAAATTCCAGTAGAACATTTTTTAACCCAACAATTATGTAGTGAGAAAAATAGGGATAAACTTGAATATGAAAAATTTTTATATGTTGCTGAAAATAATAACAATAATACCAATGTTGATATTATTTCAACAGTAAAAACAGATTCTGATATAGAAAAATATCCACAAACATTAAAACATATAAAATATAAAAAATATTATGAGAAATTTGTTAATTTAAAATATTCTGAAGTTTTAGTAATTTATAATGGTGAAGAAAAAGTTGTAAATCTTAATGAATTGATATCTAATATATCTCACTATGACCTATTTGATGCCATTATAATTAAAGGAACTGTAAATCAAAAGTTAGTAGATATTTTATATGAAAAAACTAACTTAATTTTTTGTAATGATGCCAAAATAATAAAAAAGCCAGCAAACTTGAGAATTATCTCTTTTGGTGATTTAAATGCATAAAGATGAACTTATTCAGTTACATCAACTACTTGTTTATTTAAGAAAATACATTGAAAAAAAATATAACTGTAGTAATGATGAATTTAAAGAGTATGATGACTTAAATATTTATCCCCATCACATTCATAGGACTAAAGCAGAGCATATATATGCGATATTTTTACTCTCTACAATAATCGCAAAAATATTATCAAATAATGGGAAAATTCCAAGAAGTGTTTCAAACTTGCTTAGAATAAGTGGAGAAGAAGTAAAAAAAGAAATCCAGAGAAAAAGATTAAAAATAAAAAATAAATTTAAAAAGTAAAATGGGATAGAATGATAATGTTTGCTTTACCAAATAAGGGAAGGATTTCAGAACCAGTTATGAAGGTCTTAGAAAAGGCAGGTTTAAAAATTACTGTCCAAGGTAGAAGTTTATTTGCAAATACAGTAGATGAGGATATTAAGGTAATGTTTGCAAGAGCAAGAGATATTCCAGAATTTGTAGCTGATGGTGTTGCTGATATAGGAGTTACAGGATATGACTTAGTCTTAGAGAGAAATGTAGAGGATAAAGTTGAGTTTTTATTAGATTTTGGTTTTGGATTTGCAAAATTAGTTTTAGCCGCTCCAGAAGACTCAAATATTAATAGTGTTGATGATATAAAGGATGGTATGAGAGTGGCAACAGAATTTCCAAATTTAACAAGAAAATTTTTTGAAAAATTAAATAAAAAAGTTGAAATTATTGAACTTAGCGGAGCCACAGAGATAGCCCCATTTATAGGAGTAGCGGATATAATAAGTGATTTAACATCTACAGGAACCACGTTAAAGTTAAATAGATTAAAGGTTATTGAAGAAATTGTATCATCAACTACAAGGTTAATAGCAAATAAAAATAGTCTAAAAGATAAAGAAAAGAGAGATAAAATAAATAAAATTGTATTAGCGATAAAAAGTGCATTATTTGCAGAGACTAAGAGATTAATTATGATGAACGCTCCTAAGGATAAAGTTGAAGAAATAAAAAAGTTAATTCCTGGAATGAGTGGCCCTACTGTTGCAAAAGTTTTATCTGACGATAATATGGTGGCTATTCACGCAGTTGTTAATGAAGATGAAATATTTAATTTAGTTCCTAAACTTAACGCCTTAGGAGCAAGAGATATATTAATAGTGCCAATTGAAAGAATTTTATAAATCCAAAAGTTTTATATACTAAAAATAATTAAGTTGTTATACCTTCTTCACCAATGACTGAAAAATAAAAAGATGAAGGAGGTCGAAAATATGGCAGTTTATGTAAAGTTTAAAGTTCCAGAAGAAATTCAAAAAGAATTATTAGACGCTGTAGCAAAAGCTCAAAAAATCAAAAAAGGAGCAAATGAAGTAACAAAAGCAGTAGAGAGAGGAATTGCAAAATTAGTTATAATCGCTGAAGATGTTAAACCAGAAGAAGTTGTTGCTCATTTACCATACTTATGTGAAGAAAAAGGAATTCCTTATGCTTATGTGGCATCAAAACAAGATTTAGGTAAAGCTGCTGGATTGGAAGTTGCAGCTTCGTCAGTGGCTATTATCAACGAAGGAGATCCAGAAGAATTTAAAGCGCTAATTGAAAAAATAAATGCTTTAAAACAATAAAAACACGATGATATAAAGTTAAAAAATAAAAAGTATGAATTATCACTTTTTTTATAGATTTTTTATATTAAACCTTTAAATTTTCTTTTAAGATATAAATATACTAACATTTTTATTATTAGGTGATGAGGATGGAAGACGAATTTGTATATAAAGAGGCAGTAGCAGCTGAAGTTATTGAAGTAATTGGTAGAACAGGAGTTACTGGAGGGATTATCCAAGTTAGATGTAAAATTTTAGGGGGCAAAGACGCTGGTAGAGTTTTAGTTAGAAACGTTAAAGGGCCAGTAAAAGTTGGAGATATAATTATGTTAAGAGAAACAGAAAGAGAAGCAAGACCCTTAGACAGAAAAAGATAAAACATTAAAAAATTAATTTTAAGGTGAAGAACTATGCCAGAGTGGAGAGTTTGCAGTTTCTGTGGATATGAAATTGAGCCTGGAAAAGGAAAAATGGTTGTAGAGAAAGATGGAACAGTATTATATTTCTGCTCATCAAAGTGTGAGAAAAGTTATAGAATGGGAAGAAACCCAAGAAAATTAAAGTGGACTAAAGTATATCAAGATATGAAAGCTGAGTTAAAGAAAGCTCAAGCCGCAAAAGAGTAAAAAACTATAACAACCAAATTATAAAATTTTTTCCTATTTTATTTTAAAATTAATTTAAACTTAAGATATATTTTTGATATGATATTTTATTTATTTAGTGTTAATTTTTATCTAATTAATTTTATATTTTTGAATTGGAAAATATTTATTTTGGTGATAAGGTTGAGATTTATAGACTTATTTTGTGGATGTGGGGGATTTTCAAGAGGTTTTGTAGAGGAAGGTTTTGAACCATTGGTGGCTATTGAATTAGATGAAGATGCCGCTTTTTCCTATGCATTAAACTTTAATGGAGAGATATATGAAAAAGTGAGAGATGGAGAATATAGATTAAAGGAATTAAAAGGTTATGTAGGAAGTTACCCATTCAAATTTCCTTTTGAAGATAAAGATATAAAGTGGTTAAGAAGATTGGGAACATTAAATGAGAAAACTGAAAAATTAAAGCCAATAGTTATTAACGATGACATTAGGGAGATACATTCCTTAGATATAAAAAAATTCTGCAAGAATAAAAAAGTAGATGTTATTATTGGAGGTCCTCCTTGTGAAGGATATACTGGGGCTAATCCAAAGAGAGAAAAAAATCCCTATGATAGATTGTATAAAGATGAAACTGGAAGGTTAGTTTTAGAATTTATAAGGATAGTGGGAGATTTACAACCAAAAATATTTGTTATGGAAAATGTTCCTGGAATTAAAGAAGTTAGAGGGGAAATAATAAAGGAGTTTAGAAATGTAGGTTATGAGGATGTATATTTCAATATCTTAAGAGCAGAAGATTATGGAAATCCTTCTGTTAGAAGAAGAGTTTTTGTATCAAATATAGAAATTAATCCTGAAAAGAAAGAACCAAAGACAGTTATTGAGGCAATAGGAGATTTAATGTATAAAGGTAGAGACATCCCAAATCACGAATTTGCAGCTTTACCAGCAAGGTTTAGAAAGAGAGTTCATAAATTAAGTTGGGGAGATGCTTTTATATATTTCAAAGGGGCTAATAGAAGGTTAGGTAATTATATAAGATTGCATCCTCTTAAATTGTCTGAAACTGTTATGGGTAAGAGATTCTTTATCCATCCTTATGAAGATAGGTTATTAACACCAAGAGAACAGGCAAGATTAATGAGTTATCCTGATTATCATCTATTTGCAGGAGGTATAAGAAGTTCCTATAATCAGATTGGAGAAAGTGTTCCTGTAGCTTTGAGTAGAGCAATTGCCCAAGTAGTTAAGGAAAATTTATAAATAAAGTAATAAAAATAAATTATCAAAAAACATATAGAAAATTAAAAGAACAAAATAAAAAATAATTAAAAATTAACTGGGTGAAAAAATGTTTATCTGCTTACATAATACATACAGTGCTAAGCAAGTAGAGGAGTTTGGTAGAATTGCATATGGGTTTGACATAAACACAATAGTTATAACGAAGGCTACTGCTTCAGCAGCACAAAGTGGAGTTCCTACATTGCACAAGATGGCATATAAATTAGGTAAAAATGTTTTATTCTTTGAGGAGTTGGATGACGCTATAGAAGTTTTAAGACCAGAAAAAGTATTTTTAATAGGAAATAAAAATATTTGTGAAGAAAAACTAAATTTTGACGAAGTTGGAAAAAATGATTTAATTGTTTTCTGTGGAGCATCAACAGGATTTACTAAATTAGAGTTAGAAAAAGGATTAGGAAGATACATTGTAGAAAATGAAATTGGAGCTTTGGGGAATTTATCAATCTTTTTATATGAAATGAGTAAAAGAATTTAAAAACTGAATATTTAATTAAATCAATAAATAGAACTAAATAAAAAAGTTTTTAATTTACTCTTTTGGCTTCATATTTCTAATAATCTCTATAAACCTATTAATTACTTTATCTCTCAATCCTTCCACAAATTTTAAACTACCTGCACACTCATGCCCTCCTCCATCTAAAGATGCTTCAGGAATCTCTTCCATTAACTGCTCAACTATTAAGTTTAAATTAAAGTTGTATTTTTCATGAACTGCGTCTGTTGCTCTAACAACTCCAAAGTCAGGACCATAGGATAATGTTATAATTGGCTTGTCTTCACCATACTTTTGAACTATGTAGTCATGAGCAAACCCTGTTGTCTTTCCAGGTGGTGGGAAGGTAAATTTATGAGCATACTTCTCTACATCTAAAGTATTCAATATAATTCCATTTTCTAAGAACTCTGTTTTTAATGCAGGAATTACTGACTTCATCTGTCTATCAACCATTTTCATTGCCTGTTCATATAATATCTCAATTAAATCCTCGTGTCTCTTAAATTCTTTTATGTTTGTTGCCAATATATCATCAACAATTCCCTTTCCATCCATAAATCTTAAGTAGAATGCTTCAAAATCCATACATAAGGATATTTTTTCTAAATATTCTCTATTATATTCTCTTCCTTTACCATACTTTTTACTTAGTTCAGTCAATCTCTCAATTGCTATTTTTACATACTGCTCTGCCTCTTCCCCTTTAGCGTGATCCCCAACAACAGCTATTCCAGGAATATGTTTTATTTCATCTTCAACATCTGGATTAATCATCCTTGCTATCTCAGTTCCTAAAACTCCTGCCGTTAAATTGCTATCTCCACCAACTAAGTAAGGATTTACATGAGCATCGACATAGTCATCAACTTCTACTCTACCATCAACAACCTCTCCAGGGAAGTGGTGATCAATAACTATCACTTCAATACCATAAGCCTTTGCCTTTGATATAGCGGGAATATCCTCATCAGTACTACCGTTATCAATTAACACAATCAAAGGTAGTTTTTGCCCAAATTTTAAAGAGTCCTCTATGGAAAATACAAGGTCTTTGGTAACATCTTCTAACTCATAGAATGGAGCTTTTGAAGGTCTTCTTTTGAAGAAGTGCCATATTGCATCGACATCTATAGCAAACTGGTCAATTATTGGCAGTATTGCCTTCTCTAAGGCAATTCCTCCACAGTAACCATCTGTATCAGCGTGATGTCTAATAATTATTGGTCTTCCATCTAAAACTGCCTTTCTAATTCTCTTAGCAACATCAGCCATTTTTGGTCTTAATTTTTCTAAAACCTCACTTTTAACTAAGAATTCTATATCTCTTGCTGGCTCTGCTCTTTTATCTATTTCTTCCTCTATTTTTTTCTTAATTTCTTCTGCCTCTTTACCTTCTAATTTTACAAGTTTTATTCTTTCAATTTGTAATCTTCCTTCCCTTATTGTAACTCTACCTATAACATCAACTATATCTCCAACTTTAACTTCTGGATGAGCCCTTAAACCAGCAATCTCTAATGCCGCCACCCATGTAAAGTCAGTTCCATCAGTTATGGTAAATACAGTTGGTCCAGGAGTTTGAACTATTTGGACTACTTCTCCTCTTATATGAACTACTTGATCTCTCATTTCAACTAAATTTTTGGTTATATCTTTTATTTGGGAGATAGGAATTTCTTTTTCATATTTAACTAAGTCATAAGTTGTTAGTGGGATATATTTAAAGTCAATTTCTCTTTTTTCTGGTCTAACATCTATTGCTTGCACAATAATCTCATCGCCAATATTTAAGTCCTCTAATTTTAAACTTATCATGTCTCTTGGCCTTAAAAGTCCTCTAACTTGATCGTTTAAGTTAATAAACGCCCCATACTTTTCAATTCTTGTTACAACACCTTTGTAAAATTTACCCGGCTCTACATCGTAAAATGTAGCTAACTCATCAAACACATAAACATTTCTTAGTCCTTTCTTTCTCTCTTCCTCCTCTTTTAAACATTTATCACATAAAGTCCTATCTTTAAAGTCAGGATACTTTCCAATTATTGCTCCACATCTGTCACATTTAACTACCTTCCCACTACCTCCACAGAAATCACATTTTGCATAAATTGGAACTTTTCCCGTTCCTTTACACTTTGGACACTCTATTTCTCCATAATCTAAGTCATAGTTTGCTCTCTTAGAAACTCTTTTTATGTGTTGTTTTGGTGAAAATTCATCTATGTATCCAGTTCCCTCACATACAGGACATGTTCTATATTTAACTATTTTTTTACCAGTTCCATCACAAATAGGGCATTTAACTATCATATTATCCCTCTTAATTTAATAAACTTTAAAGGTTATTTATTAATATTAATTTTAATTAATAATATGGTAGAATAGTAAGTATTACTATCGCTAATAACTTGGAAGTCATTAATATAATTATCGAAGTTGAAAATAACTAAAAGATCAAATATAAAATTACAGAGAATGTAGGGTGATAACATTTCAAAAATTAGAATAACTTTGCTTTTATCGTTTCTTATATTATCAATATTTTCTTTATCAATACTAAGTATAATAACAGGAACTATTAAAATAGAACCAAAAAAATTTTATAATTATTTATTAAAGAGAACGACTGGAAATCCTATTTATGATAAAATTATTGAAAAGTGTAGAATGCCAAGAACCCTTGGAGCTATATTTGCAGGAATGGGATTGGCTGTTGCTGGTTTGTTAATGCAAAGTTTATTTAGAAATCCACTTGCAGATCCCTATTTAATAGGTGTATCAAGTGGAGCATCACTAGGAGTGGCTATTTATGTTTTTACCTCTTTACTATTTAAGTTTGGGATACCGCAATCTATATGGGGGTTTATAATATCTGCATATTTAGGTTCATTACTGTCTATGTTTGTAGTATTAAGTTTAGCAAGGAAAGTTAAACAAATTACCACGCTTTTAATTGTAGGTCTTATGCTTGGTTATATATCATCTGGGTTAATTACAATTGTCATTGCATTTAGTGATTTTGTTGGAGTTAATAATGAAGTCTTAGCAAGTTTTATAATGTGGGGATATGGTTCTTTAAGCCCATTAACTATGAAGGAATCAATAATTATGAGTATTTTTGTAGTTATATGTTGCTCTATAACTTACCTTTTGTCAAAATACCTTGATTCTTACTTACTTGGGGAAATGTATGCAAAAAGTGTTGGGGTTGATATAAAAAAATTGAGAATTTTTATTATTTTAATATCTTGTATGATTACAGCAACTGTTGTAGCATTTGCTGGACCAATTGGATTTATTGGGTTGGTGTGTCCAATAGTTGCGAGATTGTTGTGCGGAACTTCAAAACACATCTATGTAATTCCAAGTGCTATGTTAATTGGAGCAGTTTTTTTAATTATAGCAGACATTCTCGTAAGGCCAGGTGTAGTAATTCCTACAACGAGTACTGAATTACCTTTAATGTGTCCTTTATCGATAATTGGAGCTCCAATTGCTATAATAATTTACATAAAAAGAAAAAGAATGGGGATATAGATGAGAAAAATCCTTATTATTCTGATATTAATATTATTAACTTCCTCACTATTTCTCTATGGAATTTTTAAAGGAGGAAATGCAAAATCTATAAGTATTGAAGATGTAAAAAATTTTTTACTATATGGAACTACTAAAAATGATTTTAAAGATATGTTAATCTGGAAAGTTAGAATCCCTCCACTAATAACTGCCTTAATAGTTGGTGCAGTTTTGGCAGTTTCAGGTTTAAAACTTCAAACCTTATTTAGGAATCTTTTAGCATCACCATATACGACAGGAATATCGAGTGGGGCAGTGCTTGGTGTAGCAATTGCCATATTTCTTGGATTTTCATTTACATCTTTAAGTTTTCTTTTAGATATTTCTAAGTCTAACTATGTAGTTGGTGGTTGGGTAGGAGCAGCTTTGGCATTGGTTGTTTTATTATTACTTGCTTCAAAAGTTAGAGAAGTTACTGGAGTGTTAGTTTGTGCTTTACTATTTTCATACTTCTACTATGGTGTTGAGAGTTATCTTATAACATTTGCTGAAAATGTGCAAATTCAAGAATTTTGGATGTTTCTACAGGGAAGTTTTACTGGTGTTAGATGGAATGATATAAAATTAATGGTCATATGTTCCTTAATTTTTTTAATTTCATCATATTTATTATCAAAACACTTAAATGCCCTACTGTTTGGAGAATCTTATGCAAAAAGTTTTGGTTTAAATATTAAAAGGGTTAGAATATTAATTCTATTACTTTCTGGCTTTATTGTAGGATCTACAATTCCATTTGTAGGTTTAATTCCATTTATTGGAATCGCCTCTCCATATATAGCCAGAATTATTATGAGAACATCTGACCATAGGTGGACAATTCCTGCGTCAATGCTTATAGGAATGTGTATCTCACTACTATGTTATTTAGTATCTATAAAGATATTTGCTCCAAAAGTAGTTCCTGTAAAATCAATTTTAGATTTGTTAGGTGGAGCGTTAGTTGTTTATTTAATATATAGCTCAGAGAAAAAATATAGATTTGAGTAAATTATTATATATAGTTACAGGCAAATAGTGTTTATTATATAATAAAAATTGTGGGGATATTTATGAAACCAACAGCTTATTTTTGTATGGAGTTTGCTATTCATCAACCTTTAAAAACTTACGCAGGGGGCTTAGGTTTCTTAGCAGGTTCTCATTTCAGAGCGGCTAAAAGATTAAATCAACCTCTTGTAGGAGTTTCAATATTGTGGAGTTATGGATACTATGATCAGTTGAGAGATAGAGAAGGTAATATGAAAGTTGAATACATAAGGAAGTATTATGATTTCTTAGAGGATATTAATCTAAAAGTTCCAGTTACTATAAACAATAATACAGTGTGGGTTAAGGCATATAAATTGGAAGAGGATGTCTTTGGAACATGTCCAATATATTTCTTAACCACTGACATTCCAGAAAACGATGACTTTTCAAGAACAATAACACATAGGTTGTATGATGCTAACAATATATTACACATTGCTCAACAGATAGTTTTAGGAGTTGGAGGTTATAAGGTTATAAAAGAGTGTGAAAATGTAAAACTCTATCATATGAACGAACCTCATCCTCTACCGCTTGTTTTTAAACTTATAGAGGATTATGGGCTTGAATACACTAAAAATCATGTAGTATTTACTACTCACACTCCATTACCAGAGGGAAATGAAACTCAGGATATTAATTTATTAAAATCTATGGGTTTCTTTGGAAATGTGGATATAAAATTAGCTGAAAAATTAGGAGGTAATCCATTTAACTATACCGTATGTGCTTTAAGAACATGTAAGAGGGCTAATGCAGTATCTAAGAAACATAAAGAAGTTTGCGATAAAATGTGGAGTTGGGTTAAAGACAAATGTGAGATAGTTGCAATAACGAATGCTCAAGATAGACACTATTGGCAAGATCCTATAATAAGAGAGGCGGCAAAAAAATATGATATTGATATGTTGAGAGAGAGAAAAATAGAGCTAAAGGAGATATTATTTGAAGAAGTAGCTGATCAAACAGGTAAGATATTTAAAAAAGATAGATTAACCGTAGTTTGGGCAAGAAGATTTGTAGCTTACAAAAGACCATATATTTTACTGTATGATGAAATGAGATTACTTGAATTATTAAAAAAGAAGAAGATACAGGTTATCTGGGCTGGGAAGCCACATCCTAATGACCATAATATGATAGCCACATTCAACTGGATAGTATCAAAGACGAGAGATATGAAAGGGGCTACAATATTAACTGGATATGAGTTAAAATTAAGTAAATTACTAAAACAAGGTTCAGATATATGGCTTAATACTCCAAAATTAAATCACGAAGCTTCAGGAACTTCTGGAATGACTGCATCAATGAATGCATCTATACATATGAGTACTTTAGACGGTTGGCATGTAGAATGGGCTAAGATGTATCCAGATGATAGTTTTACAATTGGAGATGGAGTTAGAGATGATGATCCTTATGTGGCTAACTGCATTTATAATTTATTGGAAGAAGTTGCTGATATGTATGACACTGAAAAATGGTGGATGAAGGCATGTAACTGTGTTAATCATATTGTTGAATACTTTGATGCTGAAAGAATGGCAAAAGAATACGCTGAAAAGCTTTATAAATAACTTTATTATGGGGAGTTTTTAAATAATAATTTAATTAAAAATAATATTTAAAAAAATATTAATAAAAAATTAGTCACCTTTACCTTCAATTTCTATGACTTTTACATATATTGGATGCTCTTTTAATTGCTCATAAACTTTTTGAGCGGCTCTTCTGGATCTTGCAAGCATGACAAAAGCAATATCTCCTTGATATCTTGCTTCCGTAAATGACAATATATCTCCTCTTGCAATACCTTCTCCAATAATTCTTCTAATTAAATCTTCATATTTAGTAGCATGCTTTTCAGGAATATTTAGTAAGATTCCATAAATCATAATATCACCTCATCATAATATTTTATATTTATTTTATTCTGAAGTTTTTAATATTCCTAAGGTGTCATTTGTCTTTTTTGCAATGTCTAAGTCAAACAGTGCGATTGTTGGCAATAACCAAGAGAACCAAAATCTTGGCTCTCCATCCTTAGTTTCTCCGTAGTATGCAAATGACAATCTACCAAATCCTGTTTCTTTTTCAACTTTTCTCGCACTTCTTAAAAATCTCCTTGCAATGTTTGGAAGTTCTTCATAACTGTATGGCTTACCTCCAACACCATTCTGCATATATAGTTCTGAACTAATTCCAACATTTTTTATAGCTTTTATTAAGTTTCCTAATTTATTCTTTTTAAAGAATGCCAACAATAAAGAAGCCGCTGGAACTTTTAAAACTTCTATATTTTGGTTATCTTCATCTCTCAACTGACAAACTATATATGCTCTACCCATTTCCATCTCAATATGTGCATATAATTCCCTATTCTTTGGTAACTCTTCAAGAACTTCAATAACTTCATACTCCTTTCCATCCTTTGTAAATTTATCTCCAGCCTTTCTTTCATCTAATTCTACAGTAAAGTATGTCTCTTTACCATCAATCCTACCAAATATTAAATCAAATCCCCATTTTTTCAATGACTTTAATTTGAACTCTCTTTCTCTTTCTGGATTTCCAAGAGTTTCAAAAACTAAAGTATTTACAACTTCGACTTCTTTTGCATCAACAACCAATATATCACCTTTTATTGAATTTTATTAAGTAAATTTCATTTATATATTTACAAAATGTATATGTCTTTGAAGTTCTATAAATACTTTTCTATAATTTGTTAATTTATATATTTATATTAAATGCTAAAAGGTTTAAAATAGTAAAAATAGAGAATTATTAAAAATAGAACTAAAAATAGGTGATAATTATGAGATACAAGAAAGTTCCAGTTAAAAAGATTGTTAATAAAATAATTGATGAGTGTGATGTAATTTTATTGGTCTTAGATGCGAGAGACCCAGAGATGACAAGGAATAGGGAATTAGAAAATAAAATAAAAAGTAAGGGAAAAAAATTAATTTATGTATTAAATAAATCAGATTTAGTACCTAAGGAGATTTTAGAAAAATGGAAAAATGTATTTGGAGAAAATACTGTATTTATCTCTGCTAAAAGAAGATTGGGAACTAAAATATTGAGAGACATGATAAAAAAATCTCTAAGAGAGATGAACAAAAAAGAGGGAAAAGTTGGAATTGTTGGCTATCCTAATGTCGGAAAGTCATCTATAATTAACGCATTAACTGGAAAGAGAAAGGCATTAACTGGTTCAATTGCTGGTTTAACAAAAGGAGAGCAGTGGGTTAGATTAACAAAAAATATTAAACTTATGGACACTCCCGGAGTCTTAGAATTGAAGGACGAGGATGACTTAGTTATAAGTGGAGCATTAAGATTAGAAAAGGTAGAAAATCCAATTCCTCCTGCCTTAAAAATCTTAAAAAGAATAGATAATTTTGATAAGTCAATAGTTAGAGAATATTTCAATATTAACTATAAAGAGATTGATGAAGAAACACTAAAAAAAATTGGTGAAAAAAGAGGTTATTTAATAAAAGGAGGGGAAGTAGATTTAGTTAGAACAGCCAGAACAATTATTAAAGAATACCAAGATGGAAAGCTCAACTATTACAAAGTAGATTTGAAGAAGTATGGACAAGATAGAAATAAGGATATTTCATTTATAACAAAGTATTTAAAAGATTTTCCATTTATTGAAGATGCTAAAATGATTATCACTCATTTAAAAGACTTTGAAGAACTATATAAGAGAATAAAAAAACCTGTTTTAGGTTTTGAAGAAATAGATGGGAATATTGTTGTTATATCCTTTGGAGAAAAAACTAAAGATACTGGAAGGAAAAAAGTAGAAGATTTTTGTAAAAGTAAAAATATTGAGATTATTTCAAAGTTTGGAGATAAAATTGGTAATAATAATATATATGTGGCTGTTGGGAAAAAAGTTAAAAAATAGGTTGGGTATATTTAGATAAATTATTGGGTGTTTTTATTATTTTTAAGAATTTCCTTTATTTCATATAGCGTATCTTTCATCTCAATTAAAATCTTTTTATGTTCCCCTAATTCATCAAATATAAACTTAATATACTTCACTCCTTCATCCAACTTTTTATTCAACTCTATTAAATCATCTGCCGATATTCTATTAATCCCCTCTGGGAACTCAATGTAGGTATTCAATGCCCTTTCCTCAATCTTCTCTATTTTTATAAGGTTATCTTTTTTAGACAGTAATTCGATATACTTTTTAAAGACATCCTTTATTTCTTCATCATCAAAGTTTGCCAATATCCTAACTGTCCCATCCTTATAGTTATATACTATGCCACTAATACCTAATGCACGCCCTAAGTTTTCTATCCTATCCCTAAATCCAACATGTTGAACTTTGCCACATATTTTTAACTCATAAGTCGTTGCCATATTTTTACCTCTCTATATAACATGTTTCCATCCTTGTTTTAATAAACCCATAGGGGCTTCGCCCCTATTGGTATACCCCATTTATTTTTAGTTATTATCCTTGTTTGAATGGACAACCAATTCAAACTGTTTTAATGGACTAACGATTCAAACGCTAAAACTGTTGGAGGAAAACAGTAATTTAAAGGAAAGAATAGCGTTTCCATCCTTATTTTAATGGACTATCGATTCAAACCCTACCAACTATTGCTTATTTTATACTCGAACTCCTATATAAATCTTTCTTTTAACACTCGATTTTTCTGACTGCCTGATTATCAAAGTATTTATAAGAGTAAGAAAGGTTGTGCTAACTATTTATAAATAAAATGCACAACCATAAACAAAAATCTCAATAATTAAAAGTTATTTCATATCTTTAAAAATAAAATCAAACTTAAAATTATAAAAATAAAAACAAATAACTAAAATCTTTCAAAAATCTAAATTTTAATCAGAAAAAATTAGTAATACTTTTTACTAATTTTCTAGTACCAAATCCAAACAACCCCTTTATAAAAGCAAGAAAGTAAAATTAATATTATTAATATGCATATTAAAAAAGTTAATAAAATTTAAAGAAGCATAACTTATTTATATTTAAATTATAATTTATCATTAAAGATAATGATAAATTACTGGTGGCATTATGATTAAAAAAATAGCAAGAAAAAAATGTATTCATATTATGCTCGTTTATACTGGCGGATGCAATGGTTGTGATATTGAAGTAGTTAATGCAGTATTTTCTCCATTTTACGATGCTGAACAATATAATGTTTTTTTAACTTTTAATCCAAGAGAGGCAGATATTTTAGTAGTTTCTGGATGTGTAACTAAATTTGTTGAAGAATCCTTAAGAAAGATTTATGAAAAAATTCCTGAGCCTAAGGCAGTTGTTGCTGTTGGTTCCTGTGCGTTAATGGGTGGAGTTTATAAAAATATAGGAGGAGATTTGGGAGTTTCTGACTTTGTTGCTGGACCTGTTGAAAATATAATTCCAGTTGATGTTAAAGTGCCTGGCTGTGCTCCAAGACCTGAAGACATTATTGCTGGAATTGCCAAGGCAATTCATAAAGTTGTTGAAGGATGAAATAAAATATTTTGGGGGAAATATTATGATTGAAGAAGTTATTTCAATTTTAGGAATTCCTTCATTGGCGTTTGTTATATCAACATACATTCCTGGAATTCAGAGAAAGATAGAGGCAAGAATTCAACAAAGAATAGGACCAAGTATATTAGCCCCTGGATTTTGGGCATTTTTTAAGTTTTTATTTAAAAAAGTTGATAATCCAGATGCCAATTTACCAAATTTGTATAATAGATTACCATTACTATCAATAGTTGTTTTATGGACTATATTGGCTATAACTTCACTTACAAGTTTTCATATTCTTTCAAATGAAATAGGGATTGTAGGACTTTTAAAGTTAGAGGAAATGATGTATATAATTCTCGGCTCTCTATCATTTTCAATTATGGGTTGGAGAATGCCTTACATAGATGAATGTAAAGGAACTCCATTTATAAAAACTTTAAAAATATCATTAGAGCAGTTAGGGGCTGTAAGATGTTTTAAAATGATAACTATAGGTTCATTTCCATTTTACTTAGCAACATTTTTACCATTTATAAATAAGCATAGTATATTTTTAAAAGATATTGTTGGAGAGCCATTTTTATTTTCATTGGGAGGAATATTTGGGGCTATATGCTATTTCATTGGGTATATTATTATGGTTAAAGAATATCCTTTCTCAATAACTCACACTAAGGCAGATGTTATTGAGGGTCCAACAATGGAGTTAATGGCTAAGTATAGGGCATTATATTTGGCAAGTTATGAACTTCTTTTAATAACATTGGGTAGTTTATTCGCCACTTTATATTTAGGAATAGCCCCAGATGTTAGTAATCCAATAACTATAATTGAAAACTTTGCAATTGCATTAATATTCCCAATATTGGCGGCAATTGTTAGAGCATTTTCTCCTCTATTGTTATTTAAACAAATATATCCTATTTCATTTATAGCCACTCTATTTGGAGTTATTGGATTTATATTTGCATTGTTAGGATGGTAATTTAATTTTATAAAGACTTAGCAATTTTATATGGAATTATTGATAAGACTCCTAAAATTAAATATATAGTTATATTTTTAAATAAACTCCAATTTTTCCAATCTTCAAAACCTAACAAAAATCCAATAGCATTAGATACTAAAAATAAAAAAGCAATTATTCCTATACCCAAACCAATGATTGAAGCAGTAAATAAATAAGAAACTGCCTTTATATCTCCAATAACTGCTTTTTTTACTCCTAAAAAATAAGTTACTCCTATTGCCAATAATGCAAATCCTCCAAATACATCTCCTACAAATAATGGAAATTCTATATTCATATTAAGTATTGAATTAGAAAAACCTATCAAAATTTCTATAAATCCTGAAGTTGAAAACAATGCTCCAAATATTAAAGATAATGCCAGTAAAGTATTTTTAACCTCTTTAATATTTTTTAGTTCCATATTTTAACACCTTTGAAATTATTAAATAACTGAAAAGAGATGCAAAATTCCTGAGCCTACTACTGTTATTATTAATGCCACAATATAAGCCAATACAAGTTCATAGATTAAAGTAAATACTGCCCACTTCCAGCCGATTTCCTGTTTTATTACTGCCAATGTCGCCAAACAAGGGGTATATATTAAACAGAATGCCATATATGCGTAGGCTGATACTGGAGTGAATACTTTCGCTAAAATACTTACTAAATTTTCTTCTCCTACTCCATATAAGACAGCCATAGAACCTACAACTACTTCTTTTGCTATGAATCCAAATACTAATGCTGAACACGCTCTCCAATCCCAACCCATCGGACTAAATATTGGAGTTAAAGTTTTTCCAATAATTGCTACATAAGATTTTTCAATAAGTTGTGAATTATGTAATGCATCAACTCCTAAGAATCCTGAAGGACCATATACAGATAAAAACCAAACTAACATAACTCCAAATACTATAATAGTTCCTGCCTTCTTTAAAAAGTCATAAACTCTATCCCACGTGTTCATTAAAACTACATTTAAATTTGGGAGATGATAGGGAGGAAGTTCTACAATTAAAGGCATAGGAGAAGATTTAAAAATAAACTTTCTAAATAAAATTGCTAAAATTAACGCTAAACACAATCCAAGAGCATACATACTTATAACAACCAAACCCTGATACTTTTGAAACAATGCCCCTGCAAAGAAGGCATAAATTGGCAATCTTGCAGAGCAAGACATCAAAGGATTTATTATAATGGTTAAAATTCTATCTTTCTCGTTTTCTATAGTTCTCGTAGCCATAATTGCTGGGACATTACATCCAAAACCCATAACTAATGGAATTATTGCCTTTCCGGGCAAACCAAATTTGTTCATAATCCTATCTGCAATAAATGGAATTCTCGCCATATATCCACTTTCCTCCAATAGAGAGAGAGCAAAGAACAAAAATGCCAATATTGGGAAAAATGTTAAAACTGCCCCAACTCCTGAAATAATTCCATCAGATAATAAGGAGGCAATAAATTTGTTTGGTATAGATGATTTAACAATGTCTGCTAAAACTCCAAATCCATAATTAATCATTGCAGAAAATGGAGCTGAAACATCAAAGGCAAATTTAAACAACATCCATAACATTGGAATTAACAATAAAATTCCCACTTTTTCGTCAGTTAAAACATCGTCAAGCATCTGAGTAGTTGTTAATTTTCCAGAAGTTTTCCTAACAACCTCACTGACGATTTTATCAATAATCTTATATCTTTCCTCAACTATTCCCAACTCTGACTCTCCATATTTTTTAGCTAATTCTTCCATTATTTTATTTAAAACTGAGTTTAATTCATTCCAAACTTTGCTATTTTTTATTAGTTCTTCTATATATTTATCTCTTTCAAGTAATTTTATAGCAAGATACTTTAAATTGTATTTTTTTAAATTTTCATCCTTTTGCAAGATAGAGACAATTTTTTTTATGTATGGCTCTAATTTAGGATATTCAATTTTAGTAAATTTTTTATTTTTTACCTCCTCTGAAATAACCTTTTTTAACTCTTCAATTCCCATCTTCTTTGCGGCGGATATTGGAACAACTCTAACCCCTAATAGCTTCTCTAATTTATTTATATCGATATTTATTCCAGACTTTTCTGCTAAATCCATTTTATTTAATGCTAACAATAGATTAGTACCTATTTCCATTAACTGTAAAGTTAAATACAGATTTCTCTCTAAAGATGTAGCATCAACTATATTAACTACTAAATCAGGTTTTTCATTTAATATGTAATCCCTTGCAACGACCTCATCAATAGAGTTGGCAGTTAAACTATAAACTCCGGGTAAATCTACAACTTTAAATTTTTTTCCATTGTATGTAAATTCTCCTTCTTTTTTTTCAACAGTTACTCCGGGCCAATTTCCTATATATACATTCTCTCCAGTTAAGGCGTTAAATAATGTAGATTTACCTACATTTGGGTTTCCAATTAAGGCAATTTCATATTTATCTTCATTATTAGGCATACATTTTCACCATTTTTTAAACTAAACTCTCTCAACAATTATTTTCATAGCCAAACCCTTTCCAATGGCTATATTACAGCCTCTCACTGAGACAATTACTGGACCATTCTGATTTCTGATAACCTTTAATTTACTCCCAATATTCAATCCCATACTACTTAATCTTTGAATTACGCCAAATCCTGCATTAATACTCTTTACAATAACTGTTTCCCCTTCTTTAGCAAACGCTAACGGATACATAGTTACCACAACATTTATATATGATTAAAATTTTTAATTATAATTAAATTTTTTAAATATGGTTAAATATTAAGTAACTATATAGGGGTATAAATACCTTTCTGTGATACTATGTCTCAAAGTATTGAAGATTACTTAGAAAAAATATATATTTTTACAAAAGAAAATAAGAGACCTATAAAAACTACGGAATTAGCAAAGTTGTTAAATATAAAACCATCAGCAGTTACAAGTATGGCACAAAAATTAAGTAAGTTAGGATATGTTGAGTATGAGCCATATATTGGAATAACATTAACAAAAAAAGGATTAGATCTTGCCAAAAAAGTTTTAGATAAACATCAAACTTTACAGACATTTTTAGAGAAATATTTAGGAATAGATAAAGAAATGGCGTCAAAAGAGGCGTGTAAATTAGAACATGCAATGTCTGATGAAGTTTTGAAAAAATTAAAGATATTTATGGAGGAACATAAGGATTTAGTTGAATAATAAATAATTACTCTTTCAATTTTTTACCAATTTTTTTTCCTAATTCAACTGCCTTATTAATATCTTTTACTTTACATTTTATTTCCCCACAGGCTTTTTTTATTTTATCGTTAATAATAACCCCTGCATCTAATTTTAATAACTCATCTTTTTCATCGTAAATTGCTAATGCACCCATCGGAACGCTACATCCGCCTCCAAATTCATTTAATGCAGTTCTTTCACAAGTTGATTCTAAATAAGTTTTTTCATCATTTATTTTTTCTAATATTTTTCTTAAATTTTTGTCATCTTTTTTACATGCAACGGCAATTATTCCCTGTGCAGGGGCTGGGAGAATATTTAGCCTTTTATATTTGAAATCACTCAAATCAATTCCCAATCTTATTATTCCTGCCTCAGATAAGACAATAGCATCATATAAACCTTCTTTTAGTTTTCTTAATCTTGTATCTACATTACCTCTAAGGAGTTTAAATTTTGCATTCTTAAATATAAACTTTAAAAAAGATCTCCTTCTTAAACTTGAAGTTCCTATAACTATTTCACTATCTTCATCAAAATCTTTATCTTTATTCCATATTAACAAATCATAGTAACTATCTCTCTCTAAAACTGCCCCAATTATTAAGTTTTCATTCCACACAGTTGGAATATCTTTTAAACTATGAACGGCAATGTCTATCTCATTGTTTAATAATGCCAAGTCCAATTCTTTTGTAAAGACACCAATACCAATATCAGAAAGTTTTTTATCTAAAATTTTATCTCCAGTAGTTTTTATTATTTTTATTTCAACATCATAACCTATATTTTTAAGCTTTTCAGATACTTTATTTGCTTGATATAATGCTAACTTACTCCCCCTTGTCCCTATTCTTATCATAGTTTCCCATTTCTAATTATTAATTATTCCTTATCAACCAATTTAGCTTTTTTTATATTGTATATTCCCCATGTTTCATGCCATTCTATCTCTGCTTCAACAACTTCAATTCTCTTTTTAAAAACAGGAGAATCAAATACAAATGTTTCTGCCTCTCCTCCTTCAAATGCCTTATGTATCCCATACTTTTCACATATCTGTAATAATCTATCAATATTATCCTTTGTTATTCTCTTTCCTAACCATTCTTTGCCTAATCCATAGGCATAAACTCCAACAATTCTCACATCGAAAAGGTCACTTACAGTTCTTAAAATCCACTCAGGATCTTTATGCCACAATGGAGAAAAAGATTTTAATCCGAGTTCTTCACAAACTCTATCAATTCTTGATTTTTGATAGACACTTGCCACAGCCCCAGTAACAATTCCCTCAACATCTAACTTTTCCAATCCTTTTTTTAAATCTTCAACTTCTTTCTCCTTCTCTCCCTTTGTATAAATCTTTACAAGAGGAATTCCAACAGCCTTAGAACTGAGTTCAGTTAAATGCACATTTGGTATGTGGAACATATAACTTTCTTTATTCTCGCTCTCTACATTTATAAGATACTTGACATTAAAACCTTCTTTTAATGCCCAATATAATGCATAATTTGAATCTTTTCCACCTGAATATAGAACAGCAACATCCATTTATAATCACCTAAAAATATTAAAAAATAAAAATTTAAAAATAAGAATCAAAATTTAAGGATGTAACCCAACATTAAACAACCCTTCTTTTTCATCAAATCCAAACATTATATTCATATTCTGTATTGCTTGCCCACTGGCTCCTTTAACTAAGTTATCTATTGCTGAAATAATAACCAATCTATTGTGTTCATCTATCTCAAACCCACCAATATCGCAGAAATTCGTTCCTCTAACCCAAGTTAATTTAGGAATCTCTTCTGAAAATATTCTAATAAAAATTTCATCTTTATAAAATTTCTCATAAATCTTAATTATACCTTCTCTATCCAAATTTTCAACTAAAAATGTGTGTGCCGTTGTTAAAATACCCCTTGTGATTGGAGCTAAGTGAGGAGTAAATGAAACTTTAACATTTCCAAGTTTTTTTAATTCTTTTTCTATTTCTGGTGTATGCCTATGAGTTGTTATTTTATATGGGTTTATATTTTCATTTACATTAGGGAAATGGGTAGTTTCTGTTGGATTTATTCCTGCTCCACTGACTCCAGTTTTTGAATCAAATATAATTCTCTCCTCAATAATTTTTTCTTTTACTAATGGGGCTACTGCTAAAATACATCCAGTAGGAAAACATCCGGGATTTGCTACTAATTGAGCCTCTTTTATTTCTTTTCTATGTAATTCAGGCAATCCATAGGCAATTTTTGCATCTACAAGACCCTTATGCTTTATTTTATAATACTTTTCATACAATGATATATCTTCAAATCTGTAATCTCCACTTAAATCTATTACTTTAATTCCTCTCTCAATAAAATCTGGAACTATTTCCATTGAAGCTCCGTGTGGTGTTGCAGTAAATATTAAATCTGCGTCAATTTTATCTAAATCATTAGTAAAATATAAATTTTCATACTTTTTAATACCCTTTAAATGAGGATGAACTTTAAAAACATGTTTTCCCTCTTCTTTTCTTGAAGTTATATACTTTACCTCAACCTCCTTATGGTTTGACAACAATCTTAAGAGTTCTGCCCCTGTATATCCAGTAGCTCCAATTATAGATACTTCAATCATAATATCACCAAAATTTATTTCTCAAAGAATTCATCTATTTTATCATTGTCTATATAAAATTTAAATTTCTTTGCTCTATACATTCTCTTAGCCCTTGCGTCATCTAATACTAAATAACTTTCCACTAAATCAGCCTCTTCCAGTTTTTTTAAATGAGTATATAACACAGGCCTCGATAGATTTAGAGCTTTAGCTAATTCATAAATACTCATCGGTTTTTTATTCAAAAGATATAATATTTTAATCCTTACGGGATTAGATAATGCTGTTCCTATCTTAACAGTTTTTTCTAAATCCATAAAATCACTCAATTTCTTCCCATTTTTTCTTTAAATCTTTAACAATCTCTTTTATTTCTTCTACATCTTTCTCTATTTTTGCTAATTCTACTTCACTATTGGGTTTTTTGAATATCAAATATGCCAACATTATTATGATAATTACTAAAAGAATTATTACAATATATTCGTATCCTACAAATATATGACCAATTGTTGTATGCGTAGTAGTATCTTCTACAACAAAATGGCTCATTCCTGCACCATAAGGCATTATCTTCACCTCAGAGAAATAAATAAATTTTATTATTATAAAGAACTGGTTAAATATATATTTAAATATATCATCAGTATTAAAAAATCTTATCGTAGTTTTAATTTTAAATTTTATTTAAATTTTATAGTTTTCTTCTGCAATAAAATAGACCACCGTATATAAAATGTAATATTATTAATATTACTAAAAAATAACATAAAATTTAAATAAAATTTAAAATAAGAAAATAAAAAAGAATTTTAATTTATTGAATATTTATGGTGTTGTTATTATTTATATTTTTGTAATAAATGTGAGGAGCTTTTTCATAACCTTTTGAAGCGTTAATTATATGATAGTTTATATGTGATACAGTTTCATTCATTTTATTTATTTGATTGTTAAATCCTCTCGTACCATTTGCCATTCCGCCATGCCACATTGGATGTAAATGCAATCTAACCATTACCATATGCATTTCTTGAAGTTGAACCATAATTCTGTATGCTTCTTGGTATCTGTTTTGATTCATTAGTTGTATAACTTCATTCAATTTGTTTTCTAAGTCCGTAGTATTTACGCCAAGATTTTTTAATCTTTCAATTTTCATTTCCATTAATCTAATTCTATTTTGTAACATTAATTTTACTCTCTCATCAGAAATTTTAGTTACATTAACCTTAAATCCTCTATGCATTAACATATTTGTGATTCTTGAATAATTACAAAATGGACAAATTGGATTTTCAATAACTTCAATATTTTGTATTCTTAACTGTAATCTTGTTGGTTCAACTGATAAGTTTGTTCCATTTGTTAATAATAGTAAGCAATGTCCATCTCTAATTTTTTCCATACTTTCATTTAATGCTATGTCATCTAATCCATAGCAAACACATGCTGATACATTATTTCCAAAAGCGTTTTTAAATTGATTTTGGAATCTTAAAGTTACATTAGCATTAGTTTCATATCTTGTTTGTCCTCCTACTCTTTCAACAGTAATTCCAGCATTTTCCAAGGCTGTTGTATAGTTTTCAACAACTGCTAATGGGCCTCCAATTATTATAACCTTATCAGGATTTAATGCTAATATTTCATTTACTACATTTTCGTCATAAACTCCCCAAGTTGTTGTTACAACTGTAGCATTTAACGCCTTTGCTAATTCAAGAGCAGTTGCCTGATCTGCACAATTATCACTTACTAAAACAACAGTATTTGTCGATACTATTGGCAGAGCTACTAATGATAATAATAGAACTACCATTTTCTTTATTATCATAGGCTTATCACCTGATTATTGTTTATATTTTATTTTTATCTATACCATCCCCAACAACATCCACATCTACAATAACCACAGCAAGGACAATAACCATATGGAGGATGGTAATTATCAAAAGGTGAATGGTAGTAGTCGCTAATGTTATCATTAATTGAATTATCATTTGGGTAAGGGTAATAATGAGAAGGATAGTAATAATTTGGAGGATAGGCATGATAGCCCCAATATCCATAAGGAACCCATGCAAATACAACGCCTATCAAACAAAGAACCCCCAAAGCAACGATACCTTTTAGCATTTTACTTTTAAAAAGTGTCATTTTATTCCCCCTATTAATATCTGTTTTATTATTTAACAATATGTAGTATTTTTACTACACATTATTATGTTATGCAACATATATTTATATATTACGGAGTTGTTCAAATATTAATCACAACTGTAAAAATAAAAAATTAAGGTAAATTTAAAACAAATTAAATCAAATTAAAAATAGAAATGGAAAATTACAATAAATGAGGGGGAACAATATCTTTATAAATCAAATCTGCATAAGTTTCTCTTTCTCTAATTATAAATACTCCCTTTTTACTTGTTAAAATCATTCTTGGTCTTCCTCTTGCATTGTAGTTGTTAGCCATACTTATTCCATAAGCACCAACATCAAATATAGCCAATACATCCCCTATATCAACTTTGTCCAACTCTCTATCTCTACCAAAAACATCACTACTTTCACAAAGCCCTCCTGCTATACTAACAATTTCTTTTTCATCTTTAACTTTACAGTTTATTATGTGATGATAGGCATCATACATAGCTGGTCTCATCATATCATTCATTCCAGCATCAATCATAACCCACTTTGTTAATGGAGTTTCTTTTATATGATGAACTTTTCCTAATAGATAGCCAGCAGTGGAAACTATGCTTCTTCCTGGCTCTAATATTAGGTTTGGAATCTCTACTTTATCACTATATTCCAACATTGTATCTATTATTGCGTCTGCCAAATCTTTTGGAGTGGGTATTTTTTTATCTTTTTCATAAGGAATTCCTAAACCTCCTCCCAAATTAACATCTTCTATTTCTATACCCTCATTTTTTAATTCTACGACAAAATCCATAACTTTTCTTGTTTCTTCAATAAATGGACTAATATCTGTCAATTGGGAGCCAATATGACAATGAACTCCAACCACATTAACATTTTCCATTTCCATAGCCATTTTTATAGCCTTCAAAGCCAAACCACTTTCAACATCTAAACCAAACTTATTCTTCTTTAACCCTGTTGAAATCTTTGGATGTGTTTTTGGATCTACATTTGGATTTATTCTAAAAGCTACATTTGCTACTTCTCCCAACTCTTTTGCAGTTTCATTTATTAAAATTAATTCACTTATGCTATCTACATTAAAAGCTCTAATCTTTGCCTCAATTCCCATTATAATTTCTTCTTTTGTTTTACAGTTTCCATTAAAAACAATTTTTTTTGAAGGAACATTTGATAACTTTGCTATATATAGTTCTCCTCCACTGACTACATCAGCCCCACATCCTAATTTAGTTAATAATCTTGTAATAGCCAAGTTAGCATTTGCTTTGTATGCGTAGGCAAGAATAAAATCTTTTCCAGTCTCTTCTTCCCATCTTTTAAATGCTTCAAAATATCTATTTACATTTATTTTAATTTGCTCCTCTGACATAACATACAAAGGAGTCCCAAACTTCTCAGCCAATTCTATAGCATCATAGCCATCTATAAAAAATTTCCCTTCTTTTATCTCTACTGTATCATTACCTAAAAACATCTTTTCACCTTAATACATATTCTAAGTTAGTTCAGATACTTTATCTAAAGATGTATAAATCTCTTTCTTGGCATCATTTATTTGATTTAACACATCATTTATATAATCGTTAAGATTAAACTTCTTCCACTCTAAATTTCTTTCAGATCTTGGAATTAACCATCGTTTATACCAATATTCATAGAACTCTCTAAATGTGTAATTGTAATATTCTGGTTCAACATTATTTTTAATGACTTCTTTGAGATTTTTAGCATGGGGGAATAAGTAACATCCTCTTTTTATATTGTGGTAAATAAATGTCTTTCCATTATTACTTTTAAATCCTAATTCATAGAAAGCTCGTGAAATAAGCCTTAACTTTCGTGAAGGTCCTGTACCATAACCTCTTTTAGTATTAATACCAAGAAGTCTAAGATATTTTAGTAATTTTTCATATAGTTCATCAGGTATATGAAAAGTCCCTGAACCTTTTGTATATCCAATAAAAATACTCAAGTTTTTTCCATTATATTTTAACCTCTCATATATAGTTCCTTTTCCATAAGCAGAAGTAGTAGTTATAAATAATAATCTTGCAGGAAGTTTTCTGTTCCTGATGAATGTTACTCTATCTTTGTATTTATTTTCATAAATTTCTCTTATATCCTTACTTGCTAAAGACATTGCAACTAATTTTCCTCCTAATAAATAGTTATATGGTGGAATAGCCCCAACTCTCTGAGCATACATTGACTGATTTAACCAATAATCTTTATCTTCTTTTTTTAATTCTAAGTATTCATCTCTAATTGACGAATGTAAAACAGGACTTTGTAATTGAACTAATCCAAAAACTGTGTTATGATATCTATCCCATAATAAATATCTAATCTGTCTCCCAATAGGTCTTTCATAAGGAAGAGACCACCAAGACAAATTCCACCATCGAAATAATATAGTCTCTTTTTTTGTTTTTACTACTCTTAACTCTATATCGATATTTTCCACATCCAATTCAGAACCACTTATAGCATATTTTTCAATAATGTCAATATTTTTCTCTAAAAATTGTTTATTTTTCTTTAACAATTCTAATTTTCTTATATAATGAACTTTTTTAAGGTCTTCTTTAGAAAATCCATTTGGAACTATCTCATAATTTTTTGTAATTTTAAATCCCTGTTTTGTAAGTGTAAATATAATTTCTTCTCTTAATTGTTTTTCTAAAGTTTCTAAAATTTCTATTTTTTTTATACTTTTGCTATGTGTTTTTCTCGTCTTTTGTTTTCTCATGTCTAACCCCAAAAATTAAAATTTAATCAAGATTATTGCATTTTTTAAATTCTTCTGGAAAGTTTAAAGCATCTATTGCTATAGCTTTACTTGTAGGAATAAATGGTATTATTGGTCCTTTTACTATGAAAGATGGCTTTCTCTCTCCACAACTTACTAAAGGATCTCCAAATGTTTTATATATATTCAAAGCCTCTTCCCCACCCATAATTTCATCCAAACGTCTCCATTCACTTCCATAATTTAATCCATAACCTACAAAGAAAACCCTTAACTGGTCTAAAATTCCCTTGTCAATACTTGAAAATGTTTGGCTAATAAACATCCATCCAATTCCATATTTTCTTGTAGTTCTAACAGCATCTATTAATAATGATTTTAATCTATCTAACTCCTCATCATCAGGTTTTTCTTTAGGTGCAAATCTATGAGCTTCATCTATAACAACTAACGTGTTTAGTATTCTATCTTTGAGATATTCTTCTTCCCCAGCTTTTTTAATATAATTAACTAATTCTGCTAATATAAAGTATTTAATAGATATATTCCAAAACATTCCTGATTTTCTCGCTTCTTCATCTGCTAAATTAATAATAATTATTTTATCTTTTCCTTTCATTTCTTCTACAATTTCAGCAATAGTTTTACAATTCTCCGTTTTTAAAAACCATTTTGAAATTTCATCCCATTTTTTTAGAATTATATTTTTATTTTGTTCAATGCTTCTTTTTAATTCTTTCTGATATTTATCATCTTTATATACTTCATTACTTCTATTTTTTACTTCTTTTAACACTTCTCTAAAATCTTTAGATAATAAATCTTCAAGGTTATATGGGACTACACATTTTTTTGACGTGAGATACTTTATTGATTGAATAATTACTCTAATGAGTAATCTCTTCTTATCGCTAAAAACACCAAAATATTTCCAAAAATCTTCAATTCCGATATTATTTAACAATCTCTCTAAAACATCTAATGTTTTATCCTTATCATCAAAAATAAGCCTTATATCACCAATACTAACTACTTCCACATCTTTTCCACAAGATTTTAGTAAATCCCCCCATTTTATTTTTTTATCATCTTTTTTATCCTTAACGTCATTACTAAACTCCCCTTGTGGATCAAAAATAAATATACTCATCCCAGCATTCTTTGCATAACAAGTAATTATCATCTTTGCTAACCAACTTTTCCCAGAACCTGTTTTACCAAAGATTCCTAAGTGTATCGCTTCTCCAAAGCCTCCTTCTCCTTTACTAAAATCCCTAAATTCGAAAGGTATTAAGACATCTGTTCCATAATATTTACCAATAAACGATAGCTTTCTATCCTTTGAAAAAATTTTATTAAACTCATCCATAAACTTTTTATTAACTAAATATACTTTTGAATTGGTAGATGGAACTGTTCCTAACCTTTCCACCTTAATTTCGTTGCCATCTACTGAAAATACCGAAATTATAGATAATCTTCCAATATGCAAATCATGATCTCCACTTATTGGTGAAATGGGTCCTTTTTGTTTAATAATGCCTCTTATTTGTGATTGCTCAAGCCAAACATTTTTAAGCTCAATATCAGTGATTTGACCAAATATTAAGAGGTCTTTCCCATCCTGACTACTTTTAATTACACAGAGATTCCCAAGTAAGTTTTTTCCAATAACTTCTTCTTTAATATCAACTTTTAACTCAGTGAGGTTAGATGGAGAACTTACAACCCCAATTTCTTCTAATTCATTATTATCTATCATTTTAATTAATTTCATATTTACCCCTCCGCAGTTCTATAACTGTTAAATAACATTAAGATGTGATAGGGATCGATACCTTTATCAATGAAATTTTTTATTGCTTCGTATGATAAATTTTCTTGAGAGATATTTAGCGTGTATGTAGTGCTTTTTACCATTTTATCTGCAATATACAACGGATAGGGCTCCATAATGTTGGGATAAAACTTTGTATTATGAATAATTCCTGTAATCACGTTTTTTAATATCTTATCATTTTTGGATATATAACTATTAATTTCAAACCTTATTACTCCTCTATTCTTACATCCACTTTCATCAGGAAGTGCATAATAAAATACTTGCCAATTTTTTAATTCATCAGTTATATCATCAATAATTTCTTCGTTTATTAATTCCTTATCTTCTTCGTTGATTTTAAAATGAAACTCTTCTTCAAGTAATATATTAAAAGGTCCTAACAACTCTCCAGGTTTTAATATCAAATTTAATAAGCCCCTATCATCAATTTTTAATTCTAATTCCATTTCATCTTCAATTTCTTCTTTAACATATGATGTAGTTATTGCTTTTGGGACTGCTACATAGTACATATCTGATCTCTTATTACTTAATATTTCTAAATAATCATTTAATGCATCATTTAATGTTGGAAATTCTAAGACATCATCATTTTCACTATAACCTTCAATAACCTCATTTTTTTTATTAATAAAAACATCCCATAATTCTTCACTAACTCCAGATTGTTTGCTCTTATATGCTTGGTGAAGATGAATATATGGAGTTTTGATAGAGCCATCAATAAATTTTAACATGTGTGGAGCGTTATTTATTAGATGTAACTCTAATTTTACCATAATTCCTCTCAAAACACTACTATTCCTTTCTTTTCTATCTACAAAAGAAGAATAGTAAAAAAATTTTGGTTCTTTCCATTTATTCTCTTCTTTTGGTGGGGTAACTCCCTCAACAATAATTGAAGATACTTGAACTAAATCCCAACCTAACAATTGCCTCAATGTATATGCTCCATCTACTCCACAAGATGTAGGAATCGATGTAGTATCTGGAAAAACAGGTTTAATTTTATTCTTTGATTCTAAACAATCTCTTATTTTATCCTTTATTTTTAAAAGTTCATTAAATTCAGAGATCATTTTATCTTTCATTTTTGGGAGGTCTTTTTCTATTAACTTATCAATTAAACTTTCAGGAACATATAATTCTTTATCGTCATTAATTTGCATATTCCCCACCTAATATTTCTACATACGTCAATAACAAAATAAAAAAATAAATATTATAAAAACTTTTTGATTTCAATATATAAATTAATTTACTAAATTAAGAATTTTACTTTTATAATTAATAATAAAGAATAAAAAAATACGCCCCAGCCGGGAATCAAACGGACCATTTAGAAAAAGTTTCATCAAAACGGATGCATTGCTTCCTAAAGGAAGCAATGCCTCATAATGACATTAATTGCCCCTGAAAGGGGCAACTTAATGGATGTGGGGTATCCCGAACCATAGGGCTTCGCCCTATTGGGATACCCAAAATTTACACCTCTGCCTTTGGCAGAGGTGTTAGGGAGTATAGCAATAGAGGGTCTCCCTCTATGCGGTGTATATCAATAGGGGGTTTCCCCCTATGGAATAAAAAATACGCCCCGGCCGGGATTCGAACCCGGGTCTTGACATCCGCAGTGTCAAAGGATATCCGCTACCCCACCGGGGCTAAAAAATAATAAAATGAATTGTTAAAATAAATATCATAACCTAAATAAAATTACTAAATAAAATTATGGAGTTAATCTCTGTCTATCTCTTGGGAATAGGACACACTCTCTAATGTTTTCTTGCTGTGTTAAAACCATAGTGAATCTATCTGCTCCTAAACCCCATCCAGCGTGTGGAGGCATTCCATACTTAAATGCCTCTAAGTAATAAGTAAATCCATCTGGATTTAGTCCTTTTTTCTTAATATTTTCTACTAATAAATCATATTGATGAATTCTTTGAGCTCCAGAAGAGATTTCTAAATCTTTATACATTAAATCAAATGCCTTACAAACTTCTGGATTATCTTCTTTTGGCATAGTATAGAATGGTCTTGTCTCAGATGGCCAGTCAGTTATAAAGTATAATCCTCCCATCTCCTCTCCAATAGCTTTCTCTGCCTCTCTACTTAAATCTTGCCCCCAAACAATTTCAACGCCCTTAGAGTTCGCAATATCAATAGCTTCATCATATGTAATTCTATCAAATTTTTTTGGAGGTATTTCAAATTTAATTCCTAATGTCTCAATCTCCTTGCTTCTATTTTCATAAACATCTACAAATGCATTATATACAACCTTCTCTAACATTTCCATAGCATCATTATCATCAGCAAATGCCATTTCAATATCTATAGATGTAGCTTCATTTAAATGCCTTCTTGTGTTATGTTCCTCAGCTCTAAATATAGGGGCTATTTCAAACACTCTATCCAAACCTGTAGCCATTAACATCTGTTTATAGAGTTGAGGACTCTGCCCTAAAAAAGCCTCTCTCTCAAAGTAAGATATTGGGAATAGTTCAGTTCCTCCCTCAGTGCATGATGCAACTAACTTTGGAGTATTTACTTCAATAAATCCTTCATTATATAGCGTTTTTCTAACGGATTTTAACATTTCATTTCTTATTTTAAATATTGCTTGGATTTTAGGTCTTCTCAAATCTAAAAATCTGTTTTCTAACCTTGTATCTAACTCTGCTGGAACTTTTTCAGAAGGATCTAAAGGAAGAGGTCTTTGAGCGGTATTTAAAACTTCTAAATCTAATGGTAATATTTCAAATCCATTTGGTGCTTTTTCATTTGCAATAACCTTTCCTTTAATTGCAATAACATCCTCAGCTCCAAGTTTTTTTATTCTTTTAAATAACTCCTCTCCAATCTTTTGTTTTGGTGCTACTATTTGTAAAAATCCTTCTCTATCTCTCAAAATAACAAATATAATTTTACCTAACGCTCTAATTGAATGCACCCAGCCCATTACAATTACTTCTTCTCCATCCATTTCTGGCTTAATATCTGCTGAATAGTGTGTTCTTTTCCATTTCATAATCTCACCATTTATTAATTTTATTTTTCCTCTTCTTTAATTCCAATAACCTCTAATATCTTAGTTCTAATAGCTTCTTCAACTAACTTTCTTAGAGCCTCTTTGTCAGATACTGCTTTAAATATACCTAAAGGAATTTTAGCTGCTGCAGCTGTTTGATGCCCTCCCCCACCAAATGCCTTATTTAATATTTCTCCTAAGTTTAACCTCAAATCCTTAGTTCTTGCAGATATGTGTATTTCATCACCAACTATACCAAAGACGAATGTTGTAGATATTCCTTCCATTTTTAGTAAGAAATCAGCGGCTTTTGGTAGGGCATCTCTATTACTAATCTCTCCTACATAGGCTAAGGCTATGTTACCTTTAACTACTTTTCTGTTCATTATAGCTCTGGCTAATACTTCCATAACTTCAGTTGATATTTCTGGATTTTCAATCATATTTAGTAATGTAGCATCTATATAACCTTGTAAATAAGCAGCAGCTTCAAAATCTAATTTTGATGTCTCTCTTTTAAAATAGTCAGTATCTGACTGTATTCCATAAAATAAAGCGGTTGCTAAGTTTCTTGAAGGTTCAATATTTAACTCCATAAGATATTGAGTTAAAATAGTAGATGTCGCACCTACCTTTGGCCTTATATCAACATATTCAGCAGTTAAATCAGAATTATTATGATGATCTATAATTATATCTATTTTAGGAGGCAATATTGGTAACTGTTTTGATGTAGATGTGTCTACAACAGCAATTATGCAGTAATCGTTTAAATTAACATTCTCAATATTTAAAAGATTAATACCTAACAAATTTATCATTGCCTTATTTTCATCATATCCAATACTTCCTCCATATGCTATTTCTGCCTCAACTCCCCATTTTTCAGATATTGTTTTTAAAGCCATTGCACTGGCAATTGCATCTGGATCTGGATTTGTATGGGTTAATATTAATAATGGTCTTTTACTTTCTTCTTCATTTTCTTTTTCATTAATACATTTTTTCTTACCTTCTAATAGTAAATATTTCAACCTCATTAATTTTCTTTTTAATTTTGCACCCTCAACCTCTTTTGCAATGTCTTTAGCACCACTTTCTAAGATGTTTATAACCTTATCTATATTTAAACCCATATAAAGTTCATGATAGCCAGGTATAGCACGAGCAATTTTATAAGATTTAGGACTTAATTCACAAACTTTTTCTGCTATTTTTCTATTAATATCTGGATTGTTTGTTAATATTAATACAATATCTGCTTTATCTATTTCTGCTTTTTTTAATACATTTTCATCAGTAGCATCTCCAACAATTGCCTTTATACCTTCTTTTAATAAATCATCTATATCATCAATTTTTATGTCGATTATGGTTATAGGTTCTTTATTTTTTATTAAATTTACAACTTTTTTACCAAAAGTTCCATATCCTATTACGGTTATCATAGTTATCACAAAAATTTAAATTTTAATTTTATCCTATATTATTATTAGGAAAAAGAAATTTAGATAATATAAAATTTCTTACAATCCTTAGAATAGACTCTATAATTAATTTTACTTACTTTTACTATGGGGCTATATATAATTTATCGAAATAGAAATTTTGCAATATATAACTATATTCACCTATAAATTTAAATATGTTTATTCATTTTAAAAATTCAATGTCTATCCTATTTTTTAAGTAATTTATTAATTTTTCAGCATATTTTAATTTTTTTATTTTTATTTCATCACCAATTTCTATCTCACTCTTTATATTGGGTCTTGAATACTTTGTTATATAAATTCCAAAATCCATTCCTCCTAATATTAACTTCTTAGCTTTAAAGTGATATGCTAAAAAGCAACATCTATCTCCATCTGTAAATCCTCCAAAATTAACTAAATTTTTTAGATTTAACTCCATATAATTTGGAATTTGGCAACTACCTACAACATTTTTTAACTTTGGAACATACTTTTTAATTTTATCAATATTATCTCCATGTGCATGAACCACTATTATAGATCCTCTTTTATTACATTCAAATATAGCATTTAAATCCCCGTCTAAATCTGAAACGATAATATCTGGAATAATTCCCTCTTCTAAAAAAGCCTTTGATGCCCCATCAGCAACAATTATTGGAATATCTTTATTTAAATTTTTTATAATTTTTATATGTTTTTTTAATGAAGGACCTGCACCAAATATAAAAACTTCTTTCCCTTCAATGATATTTTTAAGGTTTTTTATAGGAATTTTATCAGCATTCTCTAAGATATTGTTTAATATTATTGCACTTTTGATATCTTTATTTTTATCAAATCCAAAATCTTCAATAATTTTATTATAAAATTTTTCCCATTCTTTCATATCCATATTATCACATTTGAGTAATTATTATTTATATTAAAGTCCTATTCAAAACTAAATCATAAATTATAAAAACAATATTGACTTTAATAATAGATTATGTCTCCTTAATAAATTCTATTCTATATAAAAAGTTATAGGTTTTGTTGGTGGTATATATGTTAAGTGTAAATAAAAAAGCCTTGGAAATCGTAAATAATATGATTTCAAAAAAAGAGGAGTTAAATATAGAAGTTATAAAATTAGAAAATGGAGCAACTGTTTTAGATTGTGGAGTTAATGTTCCTGGAAGTTGGGAAGCAGGAAAGTTATTTACAAAGGTTTGCTTAGGAGGTTTAGCTCATGTTGGTATATCCTTATCTCCATCAGGTTTTGAAGATATAAACCTTCCATTTGTTAAAGTAAAAACATCTCATCCAGCCATTGCTACATTAGGTTCTCAAAAGGCAGGTTGGGCAGTAAAAGTTGGCAAATACTTTGCAATGGGTTCAGGACCAGCAAGAGCATTGGCTAAAAAACCTAAGAAAACTTACGAAGAAATTGGATATGAAGATGATGCAGATGTTGCTGTTTTATGTTTAGAGGCATCAAAATTACCTAATGAAGAAGTTGCTGACTATGTAGCAAAAGAATGTAATGTTGAGCCAGAAAATGTTTATTTATTAGTGGCTCCTACATCTTCATTGGTAGGTTCTATACAAATCAGTGGTAGAGTTGTAGAGAATGGAACATATAAAATGTTAGAGTGTTTAGAGTTTGATGTTACAAAGGTTAAATATGCCGCTGGTTTAGCTCCAATTGCCCCAATAATTGGAGATGATTTTGCTATGATGGGTGCTACAAACGATATGGTGTTATATGGAGGAATAACCTATTATTACATTAAAAGTGATGAAAATGATGATATTGAATCTCTTTGTAAGGCATTACCTTCATGCACATCAAAAGATTATGGAAAACCATTTATGGAAGTTTTTAAATCAGCTGATTATGACTTTTATAAAATAGATAAAGGTATGTTTGCTCCAGCAGTTGTAATAATTAATGATATAACAAACGGTAAGGTATACAAATCTGGAAAAATTAATGTTGAAGTACTTAAAAAATCATTAGGCTGGACAGAATTGTAAAATATTAAATATAATAATAAAGATTTACTTTTTTATCTTCTTTCTATGTCATCTACTAATATTTTTAAGTATTATTTTAAGTATAAAGGTTAAATTTTATTTTTTATAATAAATTTTTCTTTTAAATTCATAAAATGGGGAAAGAACATGATAAAACTCCTATATGATGGAGAACTTATAAGAGAAAATGGAATAATAAAAAAAGCATCTTCATCAGTAACTTTAATCCAAACAAAAAACCACAATATAATTGTAGATACTTCAACAAAGGATAAGAGAGAACTAATTATTAAAGAATTGGAAAAATTAAATTTATCTCCAAAAGATATTGAGATTACTATAAATACTCATTTACATTACGACCACATTGAGAACAATTCAATATTTAAAAATGCCACATTTTATGCCTCTCCAAAAGAATTTGGATTTAATGAATATTTTGAAGATTTTAAAAAATTTAAAGATAAAGAGATTGAGATAGTTGAAACTCCAGGGCACACTTATGGTAGTATTTCAGTTATTTATAAAGATTATATCGTTGTTGGAGATGCCTCTCCTTTAAAAAATAATGTGATAAAATTAATTCCACCAAGGTTAAATGTAGATGAAAAATTAGCCCTAAAAACTTTAAAATATATTAGAAGTTTAAAAAAGAATGTAATTACTGGACATGAAGGAATTGTATATAAGGAAGAGATAATTTAAATTTATTCTACATCTCTTCTATCTTCTCTTTTAACTCCTCCTTCTTCAATTAACTCTAAACCTTCTAATGGTACAAATCTATCTTTTAATGCCTCTAAAACTTTTGGAACTGTTGTGTATTCCATCATAGTTGCTGGTAATCTATGTGGTTGGAATGGACCCATTCTTCTTATTATATCTGCCATTTCTAAGGCTTTTTCTCTTGCCTTATCAAATCCTTTATCTGCGAATAAATCATTTGGTCCAATTAACATTCCATCGCATATTTGGAACCCTAATGCAATAATTCTTGCAGGTCCGTCAAATCTTGTTGGAGTGGCATCTTCTTCTCCAACTGGCATTAATGGACCCCAATGGCTACCTCTCATCCATCCTGGAACAAAGTGTGGATTGGCAAATGGTTCTAAAACCTCCCCTACTGCTGGAAATCCACTTTGAGCTCTAACAATTGCTACTGGATCGTCTTTACCAACATACTCTCCTGCTATATAATTTAACTTTTCAGTACTAACAACTGCTGCAATTTCATTATCTTTTCTTCTATAAATTCTCTTAATAGCATATTTTTCATAGTCCCCAATTAAAGCTAAGAGCATATACATTTCTTCTGGGGTTTCTAAGAACACTTTTTTATGTCCTACAACATCATGAACCTCAAATCTGAATCCAGAGATCATTGAAGGATCGAAAACTAAACCAGCGGTATTGAATGGATCAGCAAACATTTTAAATAATGGATAGTTAAATGCTGTTGGATCTGTTTTATCACAACAGAAAACTACTATTGGCTCGCTCTTTCTTTCAACAAATTCCATTTCAGCACATCCTGGACCCATACCTCTAACATTCCCTGAAAAACTGTCAGATAATAAATCTTGTCCAGCACCATAAAGTTTTAACTCCTTAGCAACTTTTGTAGCTTCTTCAAATGCCTTCCAAGCCAATCCATGAACTTTTTCATTGTCACAACCTAATCTGTGAGTCATAATTAAATCAATGTCATCTCCACATCTTGTAACATAATAATCTAAGATTATCTCATCAACAGCCTCTTCTAAAACACCTTCACAAGTTTCTAATAACTCATCTGGTGCTAAAGTATGTCCACACAACCCTCCAACATCTGCCTTTATAACACTTACAGTTACTTTATTGTTCTCCATAAAATCACCTTTTGCTGTATTTTGTATTATTAATTAGATATTTTTAGATATTTATTCACAAATAGTATATAAATTTAACTTATTGCCAATATAGTTGTTAAGACATTTAACTTTCTATTTTTATCTAATCATTTTTTAATTATTTAAGTTATTTCTGTAAAGCTTTGAAAAACCAAATTAAATATTAAATTAAATATTAAATAGTTAAAGTTAATATTAATTATAAAAAAACTAATTAATAAATCGTTATATGGTGATATTTTGTTAATAGTAAAAAAAACTGAGAGATTGGAAGGAACTATTAAATCTCCTCCCTCAAAGTCATATACACATAGAGCAGTTATTGGAGCTTCTTTAGCAGAGGGTAAAAGTATAATAAAAAATCCTCTCTGGGGGGAAGATTGCTTATCATCAGTTCACGGTTGTAAAATGCTTGGAGCCAATATAATATTAGATAAAGAAAAAGATGAGTGGATTGTTGAAGGCGGAAAGTTAAAGACACCAGATAATGTAATAGATGTTGGAAATAGTGGAACTACATTAAGGATTTTAACCTCTATATCTTCACAAATACCAAAAGGATATGCAATTTTGACTGGAGATGATTCAATTAGGAGAAGACCAATGCAACCATTGTTAGATGCATTAAAACAACTCAATATAGAGGCATTTTCATCAAAAATGGACGGAACTGCCCCTGTAATAGTTAAAAGTTCTAAAATTTCAGGAAATGTTGTAAAGATTAGAGGTGATGTAAGTTCTCAGTTTATAACTTCATTAATGATGCTACTTCCATTTAATAATGAAGACACTGAAATAATTTTAACTTCTCCATTAAAATCAAAGCCCTATATTGATGTAACAATAGACATATTAAATAAATTTGGAATAAAAATTGATAAAACAGAAAATGGCTTTTTAGTTTATGGAAATCAAAAATATAAACCTATAAATTACATAGTTGAGGGAGATTATTCCTCTGCCTCTTATTTAATTGCCGCAGGTGTCTTAATAAATTCAGATTTAACAATAGAAAATTTATTTTCTGATTCAAAACAGGGAGATAAGGCAATAGTTAAAATTGTCAAAGAAATGGGGGCAGATATTAAAGTCAAAAAAGATAAGGTTATTATTAATGGAAAGTATAACTTAGAAGGTATTGATATAGATGTTAAAGACATTCCTGATTTAGTTCCTACCATAGCAGTTCTTGGATGCTTTGCAGAAGGGAAAACAGAAATATTCAATGGAGAACATGTAAGATTGAAAGAATGTGATAGATTAAGAGCATGTGCCGTAGAATTGAGAAAGATGGGAGCAGATATTAAAGAAAAACCAGATGGATTAATAATAAGAGGAGTAAAAAAATTAAAAGGATGTAAATTAAATACATACAATGACCATAGGTTGGTTATGGCATTTACAGTTGCTGGTTTAAAGGCAGAGGGAGTGACAATAATTGACAATGAGGAATCTGTAAAAATATCATTCCCAAACTTCGTTGAGGTGATGAAAAGTATAGGAGCAAATATAGAAGTGAAATAGAAAAACTTAATAGTATGGTGGGATATATGGACTTTTTATTTGAAAATAATTGGAAGGCTGTTTGTCCTTACAATCCAAAGTTAGATTTGAAGGATATTTACATATATGACACAACTCTTAGGGATGGAGAGCAAACCCCTGGGGTTTGTTTTACTAAGGAGCAGAAACTGAATATAGCCAGAAAATTAGATGAACTTGGAATAAACCAAATTGAAGCAGGATTTCCAATTGTCTCTGAAAGAGAGGCGGAAATTGTTAAAGCAATTGCAAATGAAGGATTGAATGCAGATATTTTAGCATTATGTAGAACATTAAAAAAAGATATAGATAAGGCAATTGACTGTGATGTTGATGGAATAATAACCTTTATAGCCACTTCTCCATTGCACTTAAAATATAAATTCAATGGTAAAAGTTTAGACGACATTTTAAAGATGGGAGTTGAAGCAGTTGAGTATGCAAAAGAACATGGATTATTTGTTGCTTTTTCAGCAGAAGATGCTACAAGAACTCCTATAGAAGATTTAATTAAAGTTCATAGAGCTGCTGAAGAATCTGGGGCGGATAGAGTTCATATTGCAGACACTGCAGGGTGTGCTACTCCCCAAAGTATGGAGTTCATATGTAAAAAGTTAAAAGAAAATTTAAAAAAGGCTCATATTGGAGTTCATTGCCATAATGACTTTGGATTTGCAGTTATAAATTCTATATATGGTTTAATTGGAGGAGCTAAGGCAGTTTCAACAACAGTTAATGGGATTGGAGAGAGGGCAGGAAATGCCGCATTAGAAGAGTTAGTAATGGCTTTAACTGTATTATATGATGTTGATTTAAGGTTGAATTTGGAAGTTCTGCCAGAATTATGTAAGATGGTTGAAGAATACTCTGGAATAAAGTTACCAAAGAATAAGCCAATAGTTGGAGAACTTGTATTTTCTCACGAAAGTGGGATTCACGTAGATGCCGTCATAGAGAATCCATTAACTTACGAGCCATTTCTTCCAGAAAAAATTGGAATTAAGAGAAATATTGTATTAGGTAAGCATTCTGGTTGTAGGGCAGTGGCATATAAATTGAAACTTATGGGTATAGAATATGATAAAGATATGCTATGTGAAATAGTTAAAAAAGTTAAAGAAAAGAGAGAAGAGGGAATATTTATAAGTGATGAGGTATTTAAAGAAATTGTTGATGAAGTTTTAAAAAAGAGAAAAGGTAGATAATATGAGACTTTTTGAATATCCTGGAAAAGAGAATACAGATGAAACTTTAAAAATAGCAGTTGAAAGAGCTAAAAAAGGAGATATAAAAAGTATTGTAATAGCATCATCTACTGGAGAAACTGCTAAAAAATTACTTGATTTGCTAAAGAAAGAAAATTTAAATTTAAATGTGGTTGTTGTAACATATCACCAAGGATTTTATGGGGAAGATATAATTTCAATGAGTGAAGAAGTTGAGGAGGAATTAAAAAAGAGAGGAGCTAAGGTATTTAGAGGAACTCATGCATTGAGTGGAGTTGAGAGAGGAATATCAAATAAATTAGGTGGCTATGGTCCTGTTCAAGTTATTGCCGAGACATTAAGAACTTTTGGACAAGGTGTTAAAGTTTGTTATGAAATTACTATTATGGCTTGTGATGCTGGATTAATAAAAGCTAAAGAAGAGGTTATCGCTATAGGAGGGACTGGTAGAGGAGCAGATACCGCAATGGTTATAAAACCTGCAAATATGAACACATTCTTTAATATTGAGGCGAGAGAAATTTTATGTATGCCAAGATTTAAAAAGAAAAAAGAATAAAAAATTTTTATTTTTAATAAAATTGGGAAAATATGAGAATTTTATTTCAATTAATTATAATCCTGTTTATAGTTTTATTGCCATCTTTTCCAACTAATACAAATTATAATTATACTCTAAGTAAACAAAATAAGCCAATAATATTAATTCACGATGTTAGTCCAGTTTATTTTAAAGATTTAAAAAAAATTGTAAAAATAATAAATAAATATCACTATCAAAATAGAACTTATCTTTTTTTGATTGTCAATCATGCAAATGAGCATAATTTAAAAAACTATCCTGAATTTGTTAAATATCTGCATCAATTAGAAAAAGAGGGCTATCACATTGAATATCATGCCTACAATCATATAGGAGATGAATTTAACTGTAATAAAACAGTTGCAGAGGAAAAACTAAATAAATCCTTTAAAATATTAAAAGAATGTGGCTTTAACCCTAAAAAAATTAAGTATTTTATTCCGCCAAGATATAGAATATCAAAAGATGCAGAAAAATTATTCTTAGAGAGGAATATATCAATAATTCTAAATAACAAAATTATTACAAAGAATAATGGAAAAATTTATGTAATTAGCATTATAAATAGAGAATATACTTGGTATCTTCCAAAAATATTTGTAAAAGATGCTGAAATAATTGCATTAATTGATTACAAATTAAGTAAAATTGAAAACAAGCCTTATTTTTTATCAATTCATCCCAAGGCAGTAAATTATGGTGGTGGATTATTATTCTTAAACGATTTTTTAAACGAAACTTTAAGAAATTAATAAAAGAGTTTTATAATAGTTCAACAAAGTTCTCTATAATTTTTAATCCAACCTTACCACTTTTTTCTGGATGGAACTGTGTTGCATAAATATTGTCTTTGTTTATAGCACTTGGAAATTCTATTCCATATTCAGTTTTGCCTATAATATACTCTTTATTTAAAGGATTTACATAGTAGGAATGAACAAAATAAAAGTAACTATTATCCTTTATACCTTCAAATAATGGATTGTCTTTAACTATTTTTACATTATTCCAACCCATGTGAGGTAGTTTTTCAACATTTCTAAATTTAATTACATTACCTTTTATTACTCCTAAGCCATTAACTCCTTTCTTCTCTTCACTTTCCTCAAATAACACCTGCATACCCAAACATATTCCTAAGAAAGGAATATTATCATCAAATATTTTATATAATGTTTCTTTTATCTTTGATAGATTTTTCATAGCACTGCCAAAATTCCCAACTCCTGGTAAGATTACTTTATCACACGCTAATAACTCTTCACTATCTTTTGTTATTATAGCCTTGTCATAAAGTTCAACTGCCTTCTGAATACTTCTCAAGTTCCCTGCATTGTAGTCAATTATCCCAATCATTTTCATCACTAAAATTTAAAGTTCTTGAACTTCTTTTATTGTCTCTAAGATTTTATTTAGAGCTCTTTTAGCATCTTCCTCACTCTTTAATCCAGTAATAACAACCTTACCGCTACCAAAAATTAAGACAACAACTTTTGGGTCGTCTAACCTATAAACTAATCCAGGAAACTGTTCAGGCTCATACTCAGTACCTTCGACCATTAAGGCGATTTCATCTAAGTTTGGCTCAATTCCCAAGTCTGCAGTAGCAACCATATTTTGAACTTTGATTTCAGGATTTTCAATGACATCGAATCCAGCATCTTTTAATTCCTTTATAATTTTTTTAATTGCAATCTCTGCCTCTTCTTTGCTCTTAGCCCCTGTACAGTTTATTTTTCCACTTCTGAATATTAACAACGCTACCTTTGGAACTGACAATCTACAAACCAACCCAGGAAATTGTTCTGGCTCATATTCAGCATTATCTAAAATCATTGCTACTTCTTCTAAATCAATATTATCTCCAATTTTTGTTGAAACTACAACATTTACTATCTTTATATCAGGCTCCATATTTTTTCACCTTTTTAGTAGATAGCTTAAATATTATAGTAAATATCCACATATATATAGATTATTTAAAAATACAAACATAATATTTATATATTTAAATTAATAAATATATTGTTAAAAAAATAAAAAATAAAGATAGTTTAAGGAATTTATCCGAATAAAGCGGCTAATCCAGCAACAGCTGCTCCAGTGTCTTCTTCTTTCTTTTCTTCTTTTTTCTCTTCTTCTTTTTTCTCCTCAGCAGCTGCAGTTGTTGCAGGTGCAGGAGCAGCTGCAACTGGCATAGCAGCGTTTGCTATAGCCTCTTCAATATCAACTCCTTCTAATCCAGCAACTAATGCCTTAACTCTTGCTTCATCAACTTCTACGCCTGCAGCAGTTAAAACTGCCTTAATAGCGTCTTCTGTTATCTCTTTTCCTGCACTGTGCAATAGTAATGCCGCATAAATATATTCCATATTTTACACCTCCATTTTCATTCAATTTGTTTATATTAGATTTTGTTTTTATATTTGTTTAATTAGTATTGTGTTTTATCTCTACTACAAATATTATAATTAATTTGCAATTCACTATTTATTATTAATTATTTATATTTTTCGGTTAGAATAATAAAGCCAATCCTGCGGCTCCTGTATCCTCTTCTTTCTTCTCTTCCTCTTTTTTCTCCTCTTCTTTTTCCTCTTCAGCTACTGGAGCAGCTGAAACTTCTACTGATGACAGTTTAGCTTTAATGTCTTCATCTAAAGCATCTTCAGGTAGTTTGGATGCCAATGCCAATGCTTGTGCTTGAGCCTTTGCCAATATATCTCCAGCAGTTTCTTTTGTTATAAATGCTGTTTCAATTGCCAATGCCTTAGCATTAATAAATGCTTTCTGTATCAAGTATGGTAACACTTCTTTTGTAGGATATGCTATATTAAATGCTAAGTTAAATGCATTTTGGTAGGCAGTTTGAATATCTGCCAATAATTTTTCTTCATCTACTTTTAATACATCTGGAGTATATATAATTCCATCTTCATAAACTGCCAAAATGTTTAAACCAACTTTTATTGGTTTTATTCCTAATCTGTCCAATACTGCTGCTAATTTTGGTGAAACTACTTCTCCCTTTTTAACAACTACTTTGTCCTCTTTAATTACAATTTTACCTTTTTCAATAGCCGCTGGAATACCTACACTTTTGAGTTCTCCTAAGAATGGTCCTGGAGGCATTCCAGTAGAACCTTTCTCAACTTTAATGTCACATGGGGCAATTTGCCCTCCTTTTACAGGAGCAGGACTTTTGTTCTCTTCCAACATCTTATAAAGTTTAAATGGATTCATATCTGTAACTAATATTGCCGCCCCTCTCTCTACATAGTTTGCCAATTCAGCTAACTTTGGATTATTCAATTCTTCAGATGCTTCTTTTAAGGCTCTTATGATTAAGGTGTTTCTTGACATTCTCAATTTGACTTTATCTCTAATTTTGTCTCTAATTTCTTGTAATTGAGGGGCAGGGACATCCATCATATCTACTATAGCAACTACTGGCTTACTTTTAATTAGCCCCTTTAGTGTTTTAACTTCCTCTATTTTCCACGGGGCTACGTGTGCTTTCACTTTTGTTTCCATTTTTATCCCCTTCACTTTTATTATTTAGAGTTTTTATCTTTTCTTAGCTTTCTCTTTTTTAACTTTTACAGCTGGACCCATGGTTAATTTAACATAAGCATCTTTTAAGTGATATAAACCTTTTTCATATTTCTTAGCTATAACGTTTAGAACTGCCTCTATATTATCAACTATTTGTTCATCAGTCATTTTTTCATTACCGACTAATACTTGGAAGTAAGGTTTATCTCTTGTGTTTATGACAACTGTTTTTTTCAATCTTTCAACTAATGGGGCTATGTTTGCGTTAGCAGGAACTGGTTTTGGCATTTTACCTCTTGGACCTAATATCATACCCATATATCTACCAATCAAAGGCATTAAATCGGCTTGAGCAATAAAGAAGTCGTGTGCCTTAGCAATTTTTCTTAACTTCCTTTTGTCTTTACCTAACTCTTCAATTTCTTCTTTTCTAATAGCAGTTAATCCTAACTCTTCAGCCTGTTTAATTAAATCACCAGTTCCTATAACTGCTATCTTTGCCTCTTTACCTCTTCCATGAGGAAGCACCACTTCAGCCTTTATTCTGTTCTCTGGCTTCCTCATGTCAATTTCTTTTAATATTCCTATAAATTCAAAGGACTGTGTGAAGTTTCTCGGCTTCGCGAGTTCGCGAGCCTCCTTCACCGCTTGCAACAGCGCTTCTCTGTCCATATTTCACTCCTCCTTATAACTTTATTGATGTTTAAGCTTGTTTAATTCTTGTTTAATTATTTAAATTTGATGAAAATCACCAATATTATATGACATCTTATATAAATATTTTACAGTTGAAATTACTTTACATTTAAGTTAAAAGAGAGAGATTCACTAAATTTCTAAGACAAAAATTAAAAATTTGTATATAGAAAATACTATACACAGTATATAAAATTTTCGGTATACTGGATTTGAAAAGAAAACATTGAAAATTTTAATAGATTATTGTTTATTCATTTTTTCTTTTAATTCATTGAGTAAAGTATCGCACATATTTATAATATCTCTCAAACATTCTTTTAAAACTTCTATTGGATCTACACCATCTTCAGTTATTACAGTTATCTTTGGATTTGATATATATCTTCCAGTTTCTGGATGTAACAATGGATGGTCTATAGAGTATGAAGCCATCTTTACGCCTTCTTTTGTTAATAGAATATCTTTCAATAAATTTGGTAGAGAGTGATCTTCATTTATTAACTCAATTTCAACTAAATTATTCTTCCTTTCCAATATCTTTATCTCCATATTCTCCCTCCAATAGAACTTTTTTAGCTAAGTTTATATCTTTGTTTAATACTATTCTACCATCTTCCTCTTCTCTAAGGAATTCTTTTTCTAAGGCCTCTTTAATTACCTCTTCAATAGGTTTGTTTTTTATAAAAGATACTAAAACTACTAAATTTTTTACAGGTTTTGATCCAAGATTTGAAAATCTCAACTCTTGATAAAGTTCAAAGAGATTTTTTAGAATATCATTAAATTTATTAATGTCAATGTCTGTTTTTATTGCATTTTCATCTTCTAAGTATATAACTCTATATCCTAAAGTCTTAAGAGTATCTATTATCAAATCTTTATTAACTGGATATTTAAGTTCTGATAAAACATATTTATATAAGCCTTCTTTGTCTTTTCTATACATTCTCTTTACTTTTTCTATTAAATTCACTATAGTCCTATAATTTTCATTTAAGGAATCTTTATCAAATCCGAATACAAAGATCTTTACATGATTTCCTTTTGATTCTATTGTGCAATCAACCTTTAGCCTTGATAATCTTTCACAAAGATCTAAAAGTTCTTGGTCACTACTAACCTTAAATGAAATTATTTTTCTCATATATTGTCACCAACGATGGAATAACATTTAATTAGTATAAAGTGTTTATAAAATATAACTGCCTATATAATAAAGTTTTGCATTAGAATATTTTCTGGTGGTAATGATGGATACATTCGAGATGATAAAGAAAAACACTTCTGAAATAGTTAGTGAAGAAGAACTTAAAGAAGTTTTAAATAAAACATATAAGAAGGCATACATTGGATTTGAACCAAGTGGTAAAATACATTTAGGACATTACTTACAAATTAAAAAGATGATTGACTTACAAAATGCTGGATTTGATATTATAATATTATTGGCTGATTTGCATGCCTATCTAAATCAAAAAGGAGAGTTAGATGAGATTAGAGAAATAGGAGAATACAACAAGAAAGTTTTTGAGGCTATGGGTTTAAAGGCTAAATATATTTATGGTAGTGAGTTTCAATTAGAGAAAGATTATACACTAAATGTATATAAATTAGCCCTAAAAACAACTTTAAAAAGAGCAAGAAGAAGTATGGAACTTATAGCGAGGGAAGATGAAAATCCAAAGGTTGCTGAAGTTATTTATCCAATAATGCAAGTTAATGATATTTATTACTTGGATGTAGATGTTGCAGTAGGAGGAATGGAGCAGAGAAAAATCCATATGTTAGCAAGAGAATTGTTGCCTAAAAAAGTAGTTTGTATTCATAATCCTGTTTTAACTGGATTAGATGGAGAAGGTAAGATGAGTTCTTCAAAAGGAAACTTTATTGCTGTTGATGATTCTCCAGAAGAGATTAGAGAAAAAATTAGAAAAGCATACTGTCCTGCTGGAGTTGTTGAAAAAAATCCAATAATGGAGATAGCCAAATATTTCCTTGAATATCCTTTAACTATAAAGAGACCAGAAAAATTTGGAGGAGATATAACTGTAAATAGTTATGAAGAATTAGAAGAGTTATTTATAAGTAAAAAATTACATCCAATGGATTTAAAAAATGCTGTAGCTGAGGAACTTATAAAGATTTTAGAGTCAATTAGAAAAAAGCTATAGGTTAGACAATTATTATATCACTTAATTTTCTCTTATTCTCTTCTTTTTTATGATCCTCTAATGAAATTGGTTTAGAATCTGCTATTATGATGTTATCATTTTTTCTATCATTAGTTTTTTTAGTAATTTTATTAAGATTTTGCATCATATTATAATTTTGTTTTTTGATATCCTTTTTATCCTTATTATTTTTTGGATGAGGGAGAGTTTTATATCTAATTTTAACAATAATCTCTCCTTCTCCTTCATCTTTATCAAATGGTAGATTTATTTTAGCAGTATCTTTAGATAAAACTTCCAATGAAACATTTTTATCCCCTAAATAAATATCAACATAGGAAATTAAAACGCTTTCTGGATTTTGTATTGAGAGAGTTATTTTCTCCTCCATACTTTATCTACCTGACAGCTTTTATTATGATTATTGGATTTTTTGCTAAAAACATGTGTCCAGATGGAATTTTTTTGCTATAAGAAATGAAAACATTAACAGCTTCAACATTATAGCCCTTATTTTCTAATTCGTTCATTATTTTAACTGCATTCTCTAAAACAATTGTATTGGCGACAATATGATTAATATTTTTTTTATCTAAAATTTCAATTATCTTTTCAATATTTTTAGTTCCTCCTATAAAAGCTTTGTTAAACTCTAATTTTTCCAAAACTTCCTCTGCCCTACCTTTTATAACTTCACAGTTTTTAATATTAAATTTGGCTAAATTTTGTTTAGTTAATTCAATAGCATCATCTACATAATCTATTGCATATACAAACTTACATCTTTTAGCCATCTCAACTGTCATTCCTCCACTTCCACAGCCAATATCAACAACAACATCATCTTTATTTAAATTTAATTTCCCAATGCTTACAGCCCTAATTTCTTCTTTTGTTATTGGAACTTTATCTTTTCTTATAAATTCACTGTCTGGAATCATAATAATGTCACCAATTTTAGTAAGTATATTAAGTAGGTAATAACATAATTGAATTTGAAGATTTAATAATTAAAAAATTGCAATAGGGGGAAGTTATGAACTATTCAATTAGACTATTTAAAGTTATGGGAATTCCAATAGAATTGCATATAACATTTATCTTGTTTTTGATAATTATAATTGGGCTATCTGTGATTAATAAAAATATATTTTGGGCTATTTTATTCATTTTATTGTTTGTCTCTGTCGTTTTACATGAATTAGGGCATAGTTATGTGGCTAAAAAGTATGGGGTTAAAATTGAGAAAATTTTACTTCTACCAATTGGCGGAGTAGCGATGATGGACAAAATTCCAAGAGAAGGAGAGCTAAAGATAGGATTGGCTGGACCAATAGTTAGCTTTATCATTGGAATCTCTTTGTTAATTATATCTCAATTTTTTGATATAAATATAGGTGGTTATCCTTTAATATATACAGTTGGATTATTAAATTTAATGCTTGGTAGTTTTAACTTAATTCCTGCCTTTCCTATGGATGGAGGTAGAGTTTTAAGGGCTATATTATCAAAAAAATATGGCTATTTAAAATCTACAAAAATAGCGGCAAATATTGGAAAAAGTTTAGCTTTGGCTATGTTAATTTTTGGGCTACTATCAATGAATATTATATTAATTTTAGTGAGTTTGTTTGTGTATTTTGGTGCTGAACAAGAGAGTAGAATGGTGGAAGTTGAAACAATCTTTAAAAATATTAGGGCAAAAGACATTATGACCCCAAATCCAGTATGCGTAGATCCAAATATGAGCATTGAAGAATTTTTAAATTTTATGCTCAAACACAAATATTTTGGATATCCAGTAGTTGAAAATGGAAAATTAATTGGTTGTATAGGGATAAGTAATATACACAGTAAAGAAGGGACTGTAAGAGATTATATGGAAAAACCAGTAATAGTTGATGAAAATACTGATATAACTGACATTTTAAAAAAGATGGTTTATGCTGATAGGGTTTTTGTTGTAGATGAAAATAACAAATTAAAAGGGATAATATCAAAAACAGACATATTGAGAGCTATGAATATATTGGAATTAAAAGAGGAATTAGAACATTAAATTAAATTTTATTCTTTCTTTTGAGGCTGTTTCCATTCCATATATCCACATCTTCCACAGGAGTATCTGTTTAAGTGCTCAGCCATAAAAACTCCCGGCCCACATCTTGGGCAAAACTTCTTTAATCTAACAACTTTATCTCCTTCAATTTTGTAATATTTGTATTTTGCTGTTTTTTTACCTTTTGTCATTTATTCTCCCCCCTCAGCAGTTGTTTCCTCTTCTTCATCAATTTTATTCTTTCTTAAAATGTGTTCTCTTTCAATTAACTTTAACATTTCCTCATTGTCATATAATTTAGCATAACCTCTAACTCTCTGCATTCCAGATTCTCCAACAATTTTTTCAACGATTAATAAATCCTTATTTGCGTTTAAGATTGCCGCAAGTTTTAATTTAACATCTTTGAATGTAGGTGTTGCTCCTTCATAATCTACAATAAATCTGTATTCTTTTCTCTTTAATAATGGGTTATACCTTTCTGACAATATCTTTATCTCCATACTTTATCCCTCTTTATAATTTTTTAAATTTTTATTAGCTTTTTGTTTTTGTTAATATTAAATTTTTATATTTTTATAAATTGTTTTAATAAATTTTCAATTTCTTTTTTTATTTTTTCATTTATTTTTATAACAACCATTCCTTTATTTGGCAATCCATATAAAACATAAGTACCAATTGGGAAGTATTTGATAACAATTAGAGCGAGCAAATCTTCTTCTCCATCTACCAATAGAGCGATGTCTTTATCATTTATGGTAGAGAGGTATTTAATACTTTCTATTGCCTCATCAGATATACAACCAGGAGGATTTTTTATCTTAATAATTTTTTTAAAATTGTGATTTATTTTTATAGGGATTGTTCTTTGAGTTTTTAAATCAAAAATGGATAATTTAGGAATTATGTTGTTTTCAATTACTGTTTTAGTTACTATATCTCCAACAGTTACTATATCACCATCTATATTTGGTAATGTTTTATATACTTTTCCAAAGGGTTTTTTTAATTTTTCTCTTAAATTTTCTGGGAGTATTAACATGCTTAATCTACTCCTTTACACTTAATGCATATTTACCTTTAATTTTAATATTTGCCTTCTTAGCAATTTCTGATTTTTCTGGATTTAAAACAATCAATAACCCAATCCAATTTTCGCTTGTTGGAGAGTGACATATAGGGCATATTTCGTCGTTAGTTAAATATTTACATTTTAAGCAGGCTCTCATAACCTCACCTTTTTAGTTATTCTTCTTCCTCTTTTTTATTTTTCTTTTTTTCTTCTTCAATCCACTCTAATTTTCCAAGATATGGCTGTCTCATCGTTAAAGCTATTTTACTTCCTCTCTTTCTTTCAGCTTTTAAACTAATAGCGACAATTCTTGCTCTAACATAATCACCAATTTCTAAAACTTTTCCAGTCTCTTTTCCAATAATCGCCTCTCTCTTAGGGTCATATGATACATAATCATCCATAATTTGCGAGATGTGTATTAATCCATCCAAAGGCCCTAACCTTACAAAGCTTCCAAATTCTACGACATCTACTATTTCTCCTTCAATAAGTTCATACATTTCTGGAACATAAACAAGAGTTTCAAATACAACTGGGTGATAGGCTGAACCATCACCATGAACTACTTTTCCATCTCCTATCTCTTTTACATCAACTATTGACAAAATAAAACCTACATCTTTATCTAATCTTCCTTCATATTTTTCTATAAGAATTTTCTTTATGGTTTCTTTTAAATCATTTCCAAACTCTTCTGGGGGAACTCTAACAACATCAGCAATTTCTAATATTTTATACATAATTAAATTCACCTCTTATTTTGAGTTTATTTTGTTAAATATAGAAGTAAATAAAAATATAATTAGAAGATATTAAAAATAAAAAGCAAATTATCTCAAAAATAAGACTTAGAAAAAATAATATTGATAATACTTTTATTACGAAGTTGTATTTATAATTAACCATAGCTATTCATAATGGGTTGTATTTATGTTTATTATGTTTATATTCTTAACGAAACTATTTTAAAATGAATATTTAAAACTAACCTAAAAGAATTTATTAATTTTAAATAGTATAAACAAAGTTTTTATATTATTTGGACACAAAGTTTGTCTTTCAATAACAAAAAATTTTGGGGATAGCGATGACAGAAACATCAAATAACGATAACAACGATAAAAAAAAGATATGTGTAGTTGGTTTAGGATATATTGGACTACCAACAGCATCAATGTTAGCAATATATGGATATGAAGTTATAGGAGTAGATATAGACAAAAAAAGAGTAGAGGAGATTAAAAAATTAAATTTTAAAACTACAGAAAAGGACTTAATGACTTTAGTCCGAGGAGCCATAAATTCAGGAAATTTAAAAGTTCAAACAAAGCCAGAAAAGGCTGATGTTTTTATTATCTGCGTGCCTACACCATGTATTGAGATTGATGGAGAAAAAAAATGTGATTTAAGTTACTTAAATAAGGCCATTGAAGACATAAAACCATACATAGAAGATGGGAATTTAATTATTATTGAGAGTACAGTTCCCCCAGGAACTTCTGAACAGATTTATAAAAAATTGTCTAAGGAGAAGAAGATATATTTAGCCCATTGTCCAGAGAGAGTTCTGCCAGGGAATATTTTAGCGGAGTTAGTTAAAAATGATAGAATAATTGGTGGAATAGACGATAAATCAAAAGAAATGGCTAAAAAGATTTATGAGACATTTGTAGATGGAAAAATATATTTAACAGATACTAAAACAGCAGAGATGATAAAATTAATGGAAAACACTTATAGGGATGTTAATATTGCATTGGCTAATGAGTTTGCGAAGATTTGTGAAGAGTTAGGAATAGATGTATGGGAGGCTATAGAGTTGGCTAACAAACATCCGAGAGTTAATATTTTAAAACCCGGCCCAGGAGTGGGTGGGCATTGTATTAGCATAGACCCTTGGTTTATTGTTGAGAAATCAAAAAATGCAGTTCTTATAAAAACTGCAAGAATTTTAAATGATTCTATGCCTTTTTTTGTAGTTGAAAGAATTAAAAAAATATTAAATAAGGATAGTGGAAAAATAGCAATATTTGGAGTAACATATAAAGGAAATGTTGATGACACAAGGGAAAGTCCAGCAGAGAAAGTTGTTAGAAAGTTAATAGAAGATGGCTTTGAAGTAAAATGCTACGATAAGTATGCAAGAAACTTTATAGTTCCATTGTATAGTTTAGAGGAAACTGTTGATGGAGCAGATATAATAGTTATTTTGGCTGACCACGATGAATATAAAAACTTTGAAGAAGGAACTATAAAAAATATATCCTCAAAAGTAAAAAATAAATTAATCTTTGACACTAAAAATGTAATAAACAAAGATTTATGGAAAAAAGAAGGTTTTAAAGTATATATATTAGGTGATGGGAAGAATGCATAAATTAAATGAGATATACTTAAAGGAGTGTATTCATTTTTTTGACAGTTGTATAAATGCTTTAAAAGATTTTGATTTAAGAACATTTATATCAAGATTTTATTATGGTATGCTATATTTATTAAATGCATTTGAATTTTATATTAGGGAAGATATAGAGGACTGGCACAATAAAGAGAGATATATTAATTTTAGTAAAAAAATTAGGAACTTTTTAATAGATTTAAAGTTATATAGGCATGCATCAGATTATATCTTATCTAAAAGATTGGAGCACGGTAAATCTTATGAGGAACATTGGGAAGAATTTAGAGAAAGTTATTTAAAATTAAAATTTTTTCACTATTTGCACATATTGAAGCAGGAACTGTATAATTATAGGCATAATCAACTTATATGCATTATCGTTGAAAAACTGGACATTATTGAGAAGTTATTAAAACTCTACATTATGTTAGAGGAATAATTATGGACGATATAATAAAAATATTAAAAGAATTTGGAATTTTTAGTGAATATTTAAAAATATTAGATATAGAGGTTGAAGGAGATAAATATATAACTATTTTAATTCCAGATGCATTAGATTGGATAGAATTGGAGGAAATAGAAGAAATCTTAGAAAAAAAGATGGATAATGTTAGAATTAAGATTTCAAAATTACCTTTAAGCAGATTTATAAAAATATATTTAGAGAGGAATCTTAAAAATAAAACTTATGGAAATTTCATTGAAAACATTGAAATAGATGGAATAAATTATGCTTTATATATTGACTGGAAAAATAAAAAAATAATAATTCATAAATTTAATGGCAAAAATCCTATAACAGAAAGTTGTAAATTATCATCAAGTTGGGAAACTCCGTGGGGTCTTTGGGTTTTAGGTTTTAAGAGTAGGGAAGAGGCAAAGAAATTTGCTGAAAATCTTGCATCTGAAATTTATAAATATTATAAAATAAAATTTGAAAGTGTAGAACATAAAAGGTGTTTAATGGAAAATTAGGTGATAAAAATGATTAAAGTGGCTGTTACAGGAGCATTGGGTAGAATGGGAAGTAATATAATTAAAACAATAACTCAACAAGAAGATATGAAAGTAGTTGCGGCATTTGAAATTCCAAATCATCCAAAAAAGGGAGAAGATGTAGGTGAATTAATTGGCATAGGAAAAATAAATGTTCCATTATCAACATCTGATGAACTAAATGAAGTTTTAAAATCTACAAAGCCAGATGTTTTAGTTGATTTTACCATAGCAGATGCATGTGTAGAAAATGTTAAAATAGCGGCTAAAAATGGAGTTAATTTAGTTATAGGAACTACAGGATTTACTGAAGAGCAAAAAATGGAAATAGAAAAAGCAATAAAAGAGAATAAAGTAGCGGCAGTAATTTCACAAAACTTTGCAATTGGTGTAAATATATTCTTCAAAACCTTAGAATTTTTGGCAAAAAAACTTGGAGATTATGATATAGAAATAATTGAAATGCATCATAGATACAAAAAAGACGCTCCTTCAGGAACTGCCTTGAGAGCGGCTGAAATTATAAAAGAAAATAGGGGAAGAGACAGTATTTTTGTTTTTGGTAGAAAAGGATTAACTGGTGAAAGAAAGAAGGAGGAGATTGGAATTCACGCAGTGAGAGGAGGAGATGTTGTTGGAGATCATACAGTTATATTTGCTGGAGATGGAGAGAGAATTGAAATTACTCATAGGGCAAGTAGTAGGCAGGCGTTTGTTAATGGAGTTGTATTATCTATAAGATTTATTAAAGATAAAAAGGAAGGAATCTATAATACATTCGATGTCTTAGGTTTGAATGAGATTAAATTTTAAGTAAGATTTATTTTTTATTATTATTTTTTATTTTTATATAGTTAGTTCATAAAATATGAATTTTAATTCCAAATAGAAAACTTTATATAGGTATATTATGCAATATTAGATACTGTAAATGTATAAAGTATGGGTTATAAATAAATGGTGAGATTGTGAAAAAAATATTGGCTTTAATATTAGGAATCTGTTTAATACTCCCAATAGTTTCATTGGCAGGTTGTGTAGGAGATAACTCTCAGAATAGTCAAACTCCTTCAAATTCAAAAACTATTATAATAAGAACTACAGGAGCAACATTTCCAAAGTATCAGATACAAAAATGGATTGAAGATTATCAAAAAACCCACCCTAATGTAAAAATAGAATATGAGGGTGGAGGATCAGGTTACGGACAAGAAACATTTTTAAAGGGATTAACTGATATTGGAAGGACTGATCCTCCAGTTAAAGAGGCAATGTGGAAAAAGTTCTTAGGAACGGGAGATCAACCGTTGCAATTCCCTGAAATCGTAGGGGCTGTTGTTGTTGCCTATAATATTCCAGAACTTAAAAATACAACATTAAAGTTAAGTAATAATGCGTTAGCAGATATATACTTAGGTAAAATAAAATACTGGGATGATCCTGAAATTAAAGAATGTAATCCAAAAATTGCTGATAAATTACCTCACAAAGAAATAATTGTCATTCACAGAAGTGACGCCAGTGGAACAACTGCAATATTTACAACATACTTAAGTTTAATAAGCAAAGAGTGGGCAGATAAAGTTGGGGCTGGAAAAACAGTTAATTGGCCTGTTGATCAGATGGGAAGAGGAGCTGCAGGGAAAGGAAATCCAGGAGTAGTGGCTATACTAAAGAACACGCCATACTCAATAACATACACTGAATTGTCATATGCAATCGAAGAAAAACTTCAAACTGCTGAATTACAAAATAAAAATGGAAAATATGTTAAAGCAAATGAAACTACAATAAAGGCAGCTGTTGAAGGTGTTAAAGCATACATTCCAAATCCAACAGAGGGTTATAAAGAAGATTTAAAACAACTGTTAAACGCTCCGGGAGATAATGCTTATCCAATAGTAGCATTTACCCACTTGTTAGTTTGGGAAAATAAAAATGGTAAGCACTACAGTAAAGAGAAGGCAAAGGCAATTAAGGATTTCTTAACATGGGTATTAACAGAAGGGCAGAAGCCAGAACATTTAGCTCCTGGTTATGTAGGATTACCTGAAAGTGTAGCAAAAATTGGTTTAGACGCTGTAAATAGAATAAAGGAGTAAGATTTTTTAAATTCTATAATTTTTCTATTTTTTGTTTATTTTTTAGAAAAATTTAAAAACTTAGTCACAATCTATTTTAACATAACGAAAATTTAAAAATAAAATTTAATAATTAAGCAATCAATAAAAAATAATTAAGTATTGAAAGATAATAAAATTTAAGATTATTAAAAAATAAAAAAATTACCATAATGAGGATGAAAACTATGGATATATCCAAACTATTAAAAAAAATAGATGGATTTAAAATAATAACCTCACCAGCAATAATAATAGTTTTCATACTCTTTGCGCTAATGGTAGGATTCTATTTCTATAATGCATTGCCTGCCATTGAAAAGTATGGAATAAATTTATTTATCCAAAATATATGGCAGGCTGCTGAAGAACCAGCAAAGGAAGTTTATGGATTAGCCGCACCAATTTGGGGAAGTATTTACACTGCCACAATTGCTATTTTAATAGCACTTCCTTTATCTATTGGTTATGCAATATTCGTAAATGACTATGCTCCAAAGCCTTTAAAGTTTCCTCTAATTATTATCTCAGACATAATGGCTGGATTACCCACAATAATTTATGGTATTTGGGGAGCATTTATATTGGTTCCTCTTTTAAGAGATCATGTAATGAAGTTTTTGTATGAGCATTTTTCATTTATTCCTTTATTTGACTATCCTCCGCTCTCTGGATACTGTTATTTATCTGCTGGAATACTCCTTGGGATTATGGTTGTTCCTTTTGCATCTGCAATAATAAGAGAGGCTTATGCAATGATTCCTTCTGTATATAGGGAAGGATTGGTTGCTTTGGGAGCTACAAGATATGAAACTACAAAAGTTTTAATTAGATTTATAAAGCCTGCAATAATATCTGGCTTTATATTAGCATTTGGTAGAGCTCTTGGAGAAACCGTTGCTGTCTCATTGGTTATTGGAAATTCATTTAACTTAACTTATAAGTTATTTGCTCCTGGATATACAATATCATCCCTTATAGCAAACCAGTTTGGAAATGCTGTGTTATATGAATATATGACTTCAGTCCTATATTCTGCTGGGCTCGTTTTATTTGTAATTGGTTTGATTGTGAATATTATAGGGCTTTATTATTTGAAGAGGTGGAGAGAAAATGTTTCCCACTAAAAATAACAATTTTCATAAAAAAATTAGGACTATTAAAGATTATATCTTTTTAATAGTTGTTGGTGCTTTAACTTTTATAGCTATACTGCCTCTATTTCATATAATTGTATCAATTGTAATAAAGGGATTACCTGTTATAATGGAAAAAGGAGCAACATTTATATTTGGAACTTTAAGTGAAGGAGGAATAGGACCGGCAATAGTGGGAACATTGATGCTAACATTTTTAGCAACTCTTATAGGATTACCTTTAGCATTTTTGGCTGGAGTGTATATTTATGAATTTTCAAATAGTTTTATAGGTAGAACTACTAAAATGTTATTACAGATAATGTTAGAATTCCCAACTATATTAGTGGGTACATTTGTTATGGGATTGTTGGTTGTTCCTATGGGAACATTTTCCGCCCTTGCAGGAGCATTAGCTCTTGCAATAATATTAACTCCTTATGTTGCTGTATATACAGAAGAGGCTATGTCAGAAATTCCAAAAATATATAAAGAGGGAGGTTATGCTTTAGGTTGCACAAGGGCACAAGTTATATTTAAAATTATTACAAAAATGGCTAAAAAAGGAATTTTAACAGGAATATTAATAGGTATGGCAAAGGTTTCTGGGGAAACTGCTCCTCTGTTATTTACAGCTGGTGGATTGTATGAAGTTTATCCTACAAATCCACTTCAACCAATTGGAGCTATTCCTCTCTTAATATATACATTGGTGCAAAGTCCTTCTCCCGAAGATCATAAAATGGCTTGGGGAGCGGCGTTAGTTATGCTCATTATCTTCTTAGCAATATTCATTCCAATAAGATATGCTTTAAAGGATGACATAAAACTCTAACTCAATAAATAAAAATATAGATAGTGAGATTATGGAAAAAGTAAAGATAGAAACTAAAAATCTAAGTTTGTGGTATGGTGAAAAACAGGCATTGTTTGATATAAATCTTCCAATTTATGAAAAGAGAATTACTGCTTTAATTGGACCGAGTGGATGTGGTAAATCTACATTTTTAAGATGTCTAAATAGGTTAAATGATTTAATTGATGGAGTAAAAATAGAGGGAGAGGTTTTATTAGATGGAAAAAATATTTACGATGAAGATGTTGATGTTGTTGAACTAAGGAAGAGGGTAGGAATGGTTTTTCAAAAGCCAAACCCATTTCCAATGAGTATTTATGACAATGTCGCCTTTGGTCCAAGAATTCATGGAATTAAAGATAAGAAAAAATTAGATGAAATCGTAGAATGGGCTTTAAAGAAAGCCGCTCTTTGGGATGAGGTTAAAGATAACTTAAATAAATCTGCCTTAAAATTGTCAGGAGGTCAGCAACAGAGGTTGTGCATTGCGAGAGCTATAGCGGTAAAGCCAGAAGTTATATTATTAGATGAGCCAACCTCTGCATTAGATCCAATATCAACATTAAAAATAGAGGAGTTAATGGTTGAATTATCTAAAGATTATACTATTGTTGTTGTTACTCACAATATGCAACAGGCAAGTAGGATTTCTGACTATACCGCATTTTTCTTAATGGGAAAACTAATTGAATTTGGAAAGACAGAGGATATATTCTTAAATCCTAAGAGGAAAGAGACAGAAGATTATATTAGTGGTAGATTTGGTTAAAGCTTTTAAATTTTTAAAGGAGGGTTAAAAATGGTAAAAAAATTCGAAATGATATTAAAGGAAATAGAAAATGATTTAATGAAAATGGCAAATATGTGTATTGAACAAATTGAAAACTCTATAAAGGCATTTACAGAAGGAGATAGAGAATTAGCTAAAATAGTTAGAAAGAAAGATGATGAAATAGATTTAATGGAGATTGAAATAGAAGATAAATGTATTAAGGCAATTGCTTTATATCAACCAGTATCTGGAGATTTGAGGGAGTTGATAACTGCTATTAAAATATCTTCAAAATTGGAGAAAATTGGAGACAATGCCTCAAAAATTTGTAAATTATTGTTAAAATCTAAAATAGAAGGTAGTAGAAAGAATGAATTATTGATAGTAATGAAAGACTATTTAATTACTATGTTAAAGAATGCAATGATTTCGTTTAAAAATAGAGATGAAGATTTAGCGAGAGAAGTTTATGAAATGGATAAAAGATTGGATGATTTATATGAACAGTTATATAGGAGTATGATTAGCAAAATCTTAGAGGATCCTAAAAATCTAACCTTAGCAACAGAAATAATATTTGCGGCAAAATACTTGGAAAGAAGTGGGAATATTGTTGCTTCAATTGGGGATAGAGTAGTTTATATGATTACTGGGGAAAGAATAAAAGAAGAAGAATTAGAAGAAAGAATTGAAGAAAAAGAATAATAATCTTTTTTTATTAATTTAATTTTATTAATTTAATCTTTTTTTATTAAAGTTTTAAAGTTTTTATAAATGTAAGGTGTTATTGCAACAATTATGGTAAAAATATTTTAAATTTCCTTAAATCTTGCTTAGAAAGTTTTAAATATTTTGTGTTTTATATGTGTTATTGGTGTGTATCATGAGTAAGAGAATTCAGGTCACATTTACAAAAGAACAGTGGAGTATGATAGAAAAATTTCGTGGAATATTGGGAGAAAGTGACGCTGAATTAATTCGTAATATTGTGTTAATTTGGTTATCTGAAAAATCTATAATAACTACAAAAATAAAAAAAGAGATGGATGATGAAAATGGAAATAGAAACTAATCATAAAATAATCTTTGGAGATTCAAGGAAAATGGATGAAATTGATGATGAAAGTGTCCATTTAGTTGTGACCTCTCCTCCATACCCTATGATTGAAATGTGGGATGATTTATTTAAATCTTTGAACCCAAAAATAGAGAAAATATGGGAAAATATAGAAAATGAAGAAGATGAAGAAAAAAAAGAAAAAAATATTATAAAAATATATAATTTAATGCATGAAACTTTGTTACCTACTTGGGAAGAGATTTATAGAGTATTAGTTCCTGGAGGAATAGTTTGTATAAATATAGGTGATGCAACAAGAAAAGTTAATGGTATTTTTAGGTTGTTTCCAAATCATTCTAAGATAATAGAACACTTTGAGAAAATTGGATTCGTAACTCTTCCTTATATACTATGGAAAAAACCTACAAATAAGCCAAATGCTTTTTTAGGTTCAGGATTTTTGCCTCCTAATGCCTATGTAACACTTGATGTTGAATTTATATTAATATTCAGAAAAGGAAAGCCAAGAAAATTTAAACCCAAAGACCCATTAAGATATGCAAGTGCATACACAAAAGAAGAGAGAGACAAATGGTTTAGCCAAATATGGGAAGATATAAGGGGAGATAAACAAATACATCCAAAAATAGAAAGACGAACAGCATCATATCCAGAAGAAATTCCAAGGAGATTAATTAGAATGTTTTCTATAATAGGAGACACAGTTTTAGACCCATTCTTAGGAACAGGAACTACAACAAAAGTAGCAATTGAATTAAAAAGAAATTCGATTGGTTATGAAATTGATGAAAACTTAAAGCCAATAATTGAAGAAAAAATAGGTATAAAACAAAAAAGAATTGGGATAGATTTTAATGTGGAATTTCTTTATCGTAGTAAATCAGAGTAATCAATTTCTATTTCATTCTTTTTCTTTTGATAGATTATGATTTTTCCTTTAAGTTCTTCCTTGAGATGTTTTTCCTGAAGATAAGAAGATGGTTTTATCGAGACCGGAATATCTCCAATATAACCATCAATACCTTTACTTTCTTCATCTGGTGTTGATAATCTATAAGATTTTCCCATTTCTTCAGCGACCTTTTTCAAAATAGCTTCTTGAAGGTTGAGTCCCATAAATGTCTTAACTAAAATTAAGTCCTCGACCCATTTTCTTATGGTTTTTTCATCAAGTTCATTTAGAACTTTTTTGAAATCATTTATTTTTTCCATAATCTTTTTAGTGGCTTCATCAATAGCGTTTGGATATTTTGATAAGTACCATTTTTTCCAATCTTCAAATGTTTTGCCTCCATTTGCTTTAAATTCTTTCATTAGTTCAGACATTTGTCCAACATTTTTTGGTCTTGTAGCTTGGGAATATATATTGGCAAGATTTATTAATTGGGAAGCATATTTTGGAAATTCTGGATTAGGGAGGGAAAGTAAATCTCTAACTTCATCATATTTTAATTTAGTTTTACCTTTCTGCATTATATCACAACACAATAAAATTTATTTTATGTTTTAGTGTTTAATTTATGACTTGTAAATAAATAATTTTTTATTGTTTTGTTGTGATAGCATGAGAGCATATCCTATTAAAACAAGATACATAAGAAAAGGAGAAAATTTTATCCCAATTGTTATTGAAGCAATAAAAAATAGTAGAATTAAATTAGAGGATGGAGACTTTGTTGTATTAAGTGAGAAGATGGTTTCTACATCAGAAGGAAATTTTATTGATGAAAGTAAATTTACTCCAGGAATATTAGCTTATTTTTGTTATTATTGGTCAAAATATGTTTGGGGCTATGTTCTTGGGAAACTTTTGAAAGTTAAAGAGGATAAAATAAAAAATTTAAGGAAATTGCCAAAAGAAGAAACTTTAAAACATAAGCAGGCAATTATAGAAACTGTGGGATTACTATATGCTTTAAAACCTTATGCTGAGGGTGGAGTAGATTTAACTAATGTTCCTGGAACTTATGCCTGCCCTTTACCAAAAAATCCAAAAAAATGGGCTGAAAAATTGTATAAGGAGATAAAAAAAGAGTTAGGAGTTGATGTAGTAGTTATGATATCTGACACTGATGCAACATATAAAGTTTTAAATTTTTACATTACTGCATTGCCTTATGCTATTGATGGAATAATAAGTGGAGTAGGTGTTTTTGGTTTTATTCTTGGAAGATTAGCAGATGTTTTAAAGATTGGAGGATTTGCTGGATGCACACCATTGGCTGTATATGGAGATTATAAAAAATATACAATTGGAGAGCTTGTAAGGATAGCGTATATTTGCGATAGAGTTCATAAAACTATAAAAAACATTAATGAAGTTTTTGAAAAATATAACACTTATATTATAACAGAGGATATACTAAAAAAATTAGAGCATACTCCAGTTGTGGTTGTTAAAATGAAAGAAGAATATAAGCCAGTAAAATAAGAAATAAAAATTAAACTCATAAAATTTTAAATTTTATTCATAAAAATTAATACTCAATCTAGGAATTTTTTCGACTTTAGTAATAATTATTAACAAAGAAAATTTATTTTTTATTATTTTATAATAAAATTTTATAAGTTTTTAGTATTTTAATAATAATTTTTTAATATTTTTTGTTATTTTTTATTACTTAGAGTGGAATTTTCCCGAGACTTGTTATTACTTTTGAAAAATATATAAATTAATAAATATATGAATTTAATTAAAAATAAAATTTCTATCTTTTAAACCCATAAGTAATTTTATTCATATCAATTATACCACTTTATTTCCATCCCCTTAGGGGTCTGAGTTTTAAACCCATAGGGGGCTCTGCCCCCTATTAGTATACCCCCGAATATTTGCCTTTTTGTTTAATTTTAGATATCCCGAACCATAGGGCTCCGCCCTATTGGGATACCCGGGATGCATTGCTTCGCTAACGCTCAGCAATGCATCTTAAATTAAAATCATTTTCCCTTAGGGGTCTGATTTTAGACTACACAGTTTCAGGACATATTGACAAAATAAAACTAACCTTTCCATCCCCTTAGGGGTCTGATTTTAGGCATTTAAACTTCATTTTCCCTCACCTTTGCCCTTGTTGTTTCCATCCCCTTAGGGGTCTGATTTTAGACCGTAACTAACTTATCAAACCAAAACTTAAAGATTTATTGTTTCCATCCCCTTAGGGGTCTGATTTTAGACTTATGAAAACGGGATAACATATCTGAACAATACTTAGTTTCCATCCCCCTAGGGGTCTGATTTTAGACTGAGCATAATGTAAAAATCGAAGAAATTAAAAATAACTTAGAAGAATGTTTCCATCCCCTTAGGGGTCTGATTTTAGACGCTGGATATGATATGGAGACGTTAGAAATTGTCGATGTTTCCATCCCCTTAGGGGTCTGATTTTAGACATATATAAATTCATTAATATATTCGGATAATAAAAAAAGTTTCCATCCCCTTAGGGGTCTGATTTTAGACAAGTTATAAAAGAAGTTAGAGAGATTAAAAAAGAGGTGTTTCCATCCCCTTAGAGGTCTGATTTTAGACTTTTATTTTACAATTTTTTTAGGGGGGCATTATGTTTTTGTTTCCATCCCCTTAGGGGTCTGATTTTAGACCAAGCAGGCGACACTTCAACGAGTTCGTGTAAACTTAGTTTCCATCCCCTTAGGGGTCTGATTTTAGACAGAAATAAGAAAAATCATAAGAGAAAGTATAAAAGAAGCATTAGAAGGTTTCCATCCCCTTAGGGGTCTGATTTTAGACGAAAGCATAAAGAGAATTCCAAAAGGAATTTGGGAATTTTTGTTTCCATCCCCTTAGGGGTCTGATTTTAGACATTTTTCTTTTTAGTTTCTACATATCCATATCTTTTTAGTTTCCATCCCCTTAGGGGTCTGATTTTAGACAGGGCATAATTTTTTGAGATTAAGGACTAAAATTACTTTATTATGCTTCTTTGTTGGGGGGTTATAGTTTGGAGGGTCAGTAACCCTTGTTATTTATATACCTCCGAACTTATATATAAACTTTTCTATTTTTATTTATTAGTTTAAAAATTCTTTAAATTTTTATTATTAACTTATTTATCGGGGAAAATTGAAGATAAAAATAAATTACTAAAATCTCCTAAAAATCTCAATAATTTAATAAAACCAAATACTCAAATTAATCAAAATAGAAGACCCTTCGAAATTTGATAAAATCTTTTAAAATTTAAAAATTTCAAATTAAATCCCTCCAAATCAAAAAATAAAAATTTTTAGCGAGGGAAAATATCTAAATGGAACTGCTATTAAATCGAAGATGTGGTTTCTTTAAACCCCGATTGCCAGCCGATGAACTTAGGAGGCTGGAAGGTTCTTCGCTACAATTTCTTCCAGTAGCGGAGAACCAGAACGGTCTGTCTCCGTTCAGCCTGGAAGTCCAATGAACTTATGGCAGAGAGATTGGCATTCTCGATGAAATTTCCATAGATATCGGTTTATATAAATTAAGTTGTTAAATGCTATAATATGCTATGGAAATGGAAAACAGTCTCCGTTACTATTCGTTCTGTATATGTTTAGTATCTCAATACAGCTCCTTCATCAGCTGATGTTACAAGTTTAGCATATCTTGCCAAGTAACCTTTTTTAACTTTTGGTTCAGGTTTTTTCCATTTAGCTAATCTTTCTTTTATCTCATCTTTATCCAAATCTAAATCTAATTTTTTGTTTATCATATCTATTTTAATTATATCTCCATCTTTAACTATCGCTATTGGTCCTCCAGCCATAGCTTCTGGTGAAACATGCCCAATACAGGGCCCTCTACTACCTCCACTGAATCTACCATCTGTAATTAATGCTACTGAATCATCTAAACCCATTCCACATATTGCTGAAGTTGGAGCTAACATTTCTCTCATCCCAGGCCCTCCTGCAGGACCTTCATATCTAATAACTACAACATCTCCTCTTTCTATCTCTCCATTTAATATTGCATCAACAGCCTCTTCCTCACTATCAAATACTCTTGCAGGCCCTTCATGTTTATACATCTTTGGATTTACAGCACCTATTTTAACCACTGCTCCATTTGGTGCCAAACTACCTTTTAATATCCTTAAACCAGCTGTTTCATGGACTGGATTGTCAATTGGTCTTATAACATTATAATCAATATATTTAACTTCATTAATTATCTCTCCAAGGGTCTTTCCACTAACTGTTAGACAGTTTTTCCTTATTTTCTCTTCTAAAACCTTTAATACTGCAGGAATGCCTCCTGCTCTATGTAAATCAATCATAAAGTGTTCTCCACCAGGTCTTAAAGATGCAATATGTGGCACTTCGTCAGACAACATATCAAAGTCATCCAACGTTATAAATTTTGGCTTTATTTCATTTGCTATTGCTGGGATATGTAAGGTTGTGTTTGTTGAACCTCCTAAAGCTAAATCAACTAATATTGCATTTTCAAATGCCTCTTTAGTTAATATCTTATCTGGAGTTATATTATTTCTAACTAAATCAACTATTCTCATCCCGCTTCTCTTAGCTATTCTTATCTTTTCTGCTGTTGTTGCATGAGCTGTTGCGCAATAAGGAAGAGACAAACCCATAGCTTCAGTTAAACAAGCCATTGTATTTGCTGTAAATAAACCCGCACAACTTCCAGCCCCTGGACAGGCAATATCTTCAATTTCTTTAAGTTCTTCCTCTGTAATTTTCCCAGCAGCACAAGCTCCAACCCCTTCAAATACACTAATTAAATCATATTTTTTCCCTCTCAACTCTCCAGGAAACATTGGACCTCCAGTAACAACTATAAATGGTAATCCAGTTCTTATAGCTCCCATTATCATTCCAGGAACTATTTTATCACAACTTGGTATTAAAACTAAGCCGTCAAATCCATGGGCTTTTGCCATACTCTCTACAGTGTCAGCAATAATCTCTCTTGAAGGTAAAGAATACTTCATCCCCTCATGACCCATAGCTATTCCATCACATATTGCCATTGTGTTGAATTCAAAGGCAGTTCCTCCATTTGCATATATTCCTTTTTTTACAGCTTCAGCAATGTCTCTTAAATGTACATGTCCTGGAACTACTTCAGTAAAGCTATTAACAACTCCAATAAAAGGTTTTTCTAATTCTTCATCCGTGTATCCACAAGCCTTTAACAAACTTCTATTTGGAGCTCTTTTTAGCCCTTTTTTTACTCTATCACTTATCATTTTATCCACCTTTAAAAAAACTTAAATGCTAAGCTTAATGCTATTAATGAAATTTAAAAACTAATTTAAAAAGAAAAAATAATTTTGTTGAACTTTTATCCATTATTATTTAACCTTCTACTTTCATCTTCTTCTTTAAATATGGCATTAATCCACCTGCCTCTAAGATTTCCATCATAAATTCTGGAAGTTTGTTTCCTTGTAGAACTTCTCCAGTAGTTAAGTTTTTGATCTCCCCAGTTTTTAAATTAACCTCTAAAATATCTCCTTCATTAACTTTCTCTGAAATTCCTTTACATTCAATTACAGACAAACCTACATTAATAGCATTTCTATAAAATATTCTTGCAAAACTTTCAGCAATAACACAGCTAATTCCAGCCCCTTTTAATCCTAATGGTGCATGCTCTCTACTTGAACCACAACCAAAGTTCTTTCCTCCAACAATTATATCTCCAGGTTTAACTTTTTTTGGAAAGTCAGGATCAGCCCCTGTCATAACAAACTGTGCTAACTCCTCTGGCTTAGTATAAACTAAGTATCTTGCTGGCAATATAGCATCTGTATCTATGTTATCTCCAAACTTCCAAACTCTTCCTTTTATTATCTTTTCCATTATTCTCACCTATATATTTTTAAAAATAAAAAAGATTCGAAGTATAATAAATACTTTTATGATATATATTATAATTCCTTCAATAATTTCTTTAAAATTTCCACGTCACATTCAATTTTTATTGGCTCTTCACTCGCTCTTATAGCAGCATCTGGGTCTTTCAATCCATGTCCTGTTGTTATACAAACAATTCTTTCATCTCTATCAATAATCCCTTCTTCTAACAACTTCTTAAGTCCAGCTATTGAAGAGGCTGAAGCTGGTTCAACAAAAATTCCTTCTCTCCTTGCTAATAATTTTTGTGCCTCTACAATCTCTTCATCAGTAACTGCCTCAGCATAGCCATTTGATGAATATATAGCATCTAATGCTTTTGGAGCATTTACTGGATTTCCAATTCTTATAGCAGTAGCAATTGTCTCTGGATTTTTGTATGGAACTATATCCTTTGCCCCTTTTCTAAATGCTTCAACAATTGGCTTAGCTCCTTCAGCTTGAATACCTGTCATTTTTGGAAGTTTGTCAATAATTCCAGTCATCTCAAACTCTTTAAATCCTTTCCATATTGCTGAAATATTTCCAGCATTTCCCACTGGAACAATAACTCTATCTGGAACTTGCCAATTTAGTTGGTCGCAAATCTCAAATGCAATTGTTTTTTGTCCCTCCAATCTAAATGGATTTATTGAATTTAATAAATAAATTAATTTTTCTTTTGCTAACTGTTTAACCATATCTAAGGCATCGTCAAAGTTTCCTTTAATTTGTATAACTTTAGCTCCATAAAACATAGCCTGAGCTAATTTACCTAATGCCACTTTCCCCTCTGGTAATAAAACTATGCATTTTTTTCCACATCTTGCTGAATATGCAGCTAAAGATGCTGATGTGTTTCCTGTTGATGCACAACCAACAACTTCAACTCCTAACTCATTAGCTCTTGTTACCCCAACAGTCATCCCTCTATCTTTAAAACTTCCTGTAGGATTAGCCCCCTCATTCTTTACATAGAGTTCTTTAACTCCAAGCTCTTTCTCTAAGTTTTTACATCTATATAGGGGAGTCCCTCCTTCACATAAACTTACAATTTTACTTTCATCTTTTACTGGTAAGTATTCTAAATACCTCCAAACACCAATTTCCCTTTCTCTAAATTTTTCTTTTGAAACTTTATCCTTTATCTCTTCATAATCATAAACAATTTCTAACAATCCACCACACTCACAAGTATAAACTATTTCATCCACATCGTAAGTTTTTCCACACTTAATGCATCTTTGTATCATTATTACTCACCTCGTATAATTAAGATGATGTATTTCAGAAGATTATTTATATAGTTATTTATTGAATATTTGAAGTATTAATTAAAGTAATGTTTAATTTAAGATTAACTTAAATTTAATTTTTGTAAAAGTATAGAGAGGGAGAATGTGAAGATTGGAGTTTCGACTTGTATATTTTTAGATACTGATAAAAATTTAGAGAAATCCTTAAATATCTTAGAGAAAAAGGTTAAGTATGTTGAATTAGGTTGCGATGGAAATTTAAATATAATGTCAGATAAAAATATCGAAATAACAAAATCTTATAATTTAAGATATACTTTACACTGTCCTATAACAGATCTAAATATATCATCATATAGAGAAAAAATAAGAAAAGTTAGTTTAGAGTTTGTTATAGATATTTTAAAGTGTGCAATAGATATTAACGCTAAATTAATCGTTTTACATCCTGGATATTCTGTTTTTAAAAGTGACTACAATAAATCTTTATCATCTTTAATAAAAAGTTTAAAGGAATTAAATAAAATTCAAGAAGAGTATGGGATACAGATAACTATTGAAAATATGCCCTCTTATGATATGTTTATGTTTAGACATCCAGAAAAATCAATTATAGAAAATTTAGATGAGTTAAAAATAACTTTTGATATAGGTCACTCTTTTTTAAATAATAATATCCAAAATTTTTTAGAGCTGTCTGATTTAATTGCTCATATTCATATCCACGACAATAATGGAGAGTTTGACGAACATCTATGTATTGGAAAAGGAAAAATCAACTTTAATGATTTTAAGAAAGATTTAAAAAGAATTAACGCCATAAAAATGATTGAATTACAAAAGAAAAGTTTAAATGATTTAGATATATGCATACAAAATTTAAAAGAACTTTTAAAGTGATGTATATGGAGATAGAAAATGTATTGTCAATGGATGATTGGAGAGCATATAAAGTTCCCCATAATGTGGAAGTTGATGGTTTAGTAGAAAAAACAAAAACCTTAATAATTGAATTTGAAAATAAAAGAAGAGTTTTATCTACAAGAGAAGGATTTAAGATAGTAAAATATGTTGGAAATCATTCAATTCCAGAGGTTTTTTGGGATAAAGTTCATCACTATAAAGATTATGAAAGTAAAATTTTAAAAACTATTGGAATAAAAAAGGATGAGATAGCGTTATTATCAACTGGAGCTAATATGGATAATTTAGCAGTTGCAAAAGAAGAGTTTGATGAGTTTTATGTAATTGCCTTTACCACTGCTGGGGCAAAATATAACGCAATTAGATTGGGAGATGAAGAGGCAGATTATATAGAAAAAGATTTTAAAACATACAAAATAGTAGATGGTAAGATAGTTCCAAAAGAAAATATAGGGACAGTTAATATTATTTTAATAACCAATGCTAATCTAACAGATGGAGCTATGGCAAGGGCAATAATAACCATTACAGAGGCAAAAACTAATGCATTCCAAGAATTGAATGTTAGGAGTACCAAACATCCTGAATTATTAGCCACAGGAACAGGAACTGACAATATAATTGTTGTTAAAGGTTTTGGAAGAGGAGTAGATTATACTGGAGGACATACAAAGATGGGAGAGATGATAGCAAAAGCCGTTAAAAAGAGTGTTATTGAAGCTTTAATAAAACAGGATAATATTAAAATTTAATTTAAAATTTAAAGAAAACTTGATGGAGGGTAAAAATGAAGGTGGATATAAAGATAAACGAAGATTTTTGTAAAGGTTGTGAGATTTGTATTGTAGTATGTCCAAAAAAAGTTTATGAGAAGTCAAAAAAATTAAATAAAAGAGGTGTCTATCCACCAATCCCTGTAAATGCTGATAAATGCACATTATGTAACTTATGTATATTACAGTGTCCAGATCAGGCAATATCTATTGATGTGCAAAAATAACAAAAATATTCTTATAGATTTTTATTTATAAATTTATCAATTACAATTTAACAATTAGAAAAGGTTATAATTAAGTTACAGACTTAAATTTCTATTATCACCAAATATATTATGTGAGATGAGATGATGATTCAAATAACTGTTATTCAGATAGACAATTACGGACCTTGGACAGTTACTCCAAATCCAAGGAGAGAAAGTGACTTACAGGCATTACAGAGTAGATTGTATGCTGATTTAAATCTTATGTTTGGAGCACATAAAGGACTTGTATTTTATACAAGATTTGACAACTTAATTGCTATAACAAATGGAATTGATTTAATTACTCATAAAAGAATTCAAGAGAGTATAAGGAATAGGTATCCTTTTACTGTTAGTATGGCTATAGCTTCGGCAGAAACACCCTATGAGGCACAAAAATTGGCAACAGAAACATTACAAGAGTATGGAAGTGCTCAGGACGAGAATAGAAAAGAGGTTTTAGATGTAGCCAATGAGTTAGTTGTTGATGGATACGTTCAAATAGCCCATATTGACATAAACAACATTACTGGGACCTTTACAGACATCGTTAGTGCTTATGACACTTATATAAATGTAAATAAGGTTAAATTATATCTTATGGAGGAACTATTAAAACATAAGGCTTTACTGTTTTTTATAGGTGGAGACAACTTTATGGCTCCATCAAATGGTATGGATGAAGAGGATTTCCTAAAAATTTTTGATAAAATTAAAAATAAATACAATATTGAATTAAAGGCAGGAATTGGAATTGGAAAAACTGCTGAGGATGCTTCAAACTTGGCTGATATTGGATTAGAAAAGATAAGAATGAAGTTAGTAAATAAAAATATATGCGTTTTAAGACAAGAAGATATTATAGAACAAAATTTATCAACTAAAAAGTTATGCGAATTACAAAGGTGAATATTACAATGAAAAAAATTGATAAACTACTTAAATTAAATAAAAAAGTTGTTTTAGCTCCAATGGCTGGAATTACTGATGGAGATTTTTGTATGCAATTTAAGGGTTTGTTTGGTATTGTGACAATTGGAGGATATAATTTAGATTCCTTAACTTATGAGGCAAGTATAAAAATGGAAAAAAGAGGAAGAAAAGAATTTGTAATAGATTTGGATGAATTTAATGATTATATTATAAATGAAATAAAAAAGGCAAGAAATAGTAATTCATTAGTGTCAGTTAATGTTAGATTTGTCAATATAGACGAAGCATATGATAGATTATTAACTATCTCAAAATATGCTGATATTATAGAATTAAATTGCCATTGTAGGCAGAAGGAGATAACTTCATTAGGAATTGGGCAGGAGTTAATGAAAAACAAATCTCTTTTAAAAGAATTTTTATATAGAATGAATAATTTAAATAAACCAATATTTTTAAAAATCAGATTAAATTATATTTCTTTAAGCAAATTAATAGAAAATTTAGACTATGTTAGAGACTATTTTGATGGATTACACATTGACTGTTTTTATCCAGGAAATCCTTATGCAGATTTAAACTCATTAAAAATCTTATCAGAGAATTTTAAAGATAAAATAATTATTGGAAACAATTCTGTTGATTCACTAAATAAAGCCTTGGAGATGCTAAAATATTCTGACTTTGTATCTGTTGCAAGATGTGTATTAAAGGGAAATATTGAATGGATAAAAGAGTTAAATAAAATTAATTTCAGTTATTAACATTTTTTAAATGCTTTGCTAACTTTTCAAAAATTTCTTCATCTTCAATGTTTTCAAATATTTTTATTACGTCGTAAATTATCTTTTTGCACATAGCCTTTGAAAAGTTATCTAAGACTTCCTCAACAGGCTTATTTTTATTTTTTAGTATTTTTAAAGCCTTCTCTACCTCTCTTTTTCTCATATTTTCAATATACTGCCCAAATTCTTGTATTACTTTTTCAAATTTCATTTTGTCGAGAATTTCCTTTAAATTTCTTAGTTCTTCCTCAATAATTAACTCTACCTTTGGAATCTCATCCTTTCTCTTTTTTAGATTTTCCTCTGCCACCAATCTTAAATCATCTATTGTAAATAAAAATATATCTGGTAGTTCTCTGATGTCATCTGTTGTATCTCTTGGATTCGCTATATCAATAATAACTGTCTTTCCAGCGTTTTTTAATCTTTCTTTATTCAAAATTGGATGAGGAGCCCCAGTGGCAGAGATGACAATATCAGCATATCTCAAAGCCTCCTCCAATTTATCAAAATTTATGGCAATTCCTCCAAGTTCTTTAGCTAATTTTTCAGCCTTTTCATAAGTTCTATTTGCTACAATTATAGCTTTAATATTTTTCTCTTTTAACGCCTTAATAACTAAAGTAGCCATTTCTCCAGCTCCTATTAATAGAACATTTTTTCCCTCTAAACCAAAGATTTTTTCAGCCAACTCAACAGCCGCAGAACCTATTGAAACTCCTCCCTTATTTATGTTTGTTTCTACTCTTGCCCTTTGCCCAGTATGAATCGCCTTTAAAATTATCTTCTCTAATTTTTTTGATATTTTTCCTTTCTCTTTTGCCTTTAAATATGCATTTTTCAACTGTCCTAATATTTGGTCTTCTCCCACAATCATTGACTCTAAGCCACAGGCTACTCTAAAAATATGCTCTATTGCTTCATCTCCATATAGAATGTCAAATTTTTTTAAATCAATATTTTCAATTCCTTTAATTTCATCTAAACTGTCAGCGTCAAAAATTAATTCTACCCTATTACAGGTTTGTAAAAGTATAGCGTTGTCAAACATCTTATAAAATTCCTCTTCATCAAATCTAAGTTTTTCTAACTCAGAGACATTGTATTTTTTATAATCTGCCTTTAATATTATCATTTTTCTCCCGTTCCCACTTTTTTATTAAATTTTTTAGTTCTTCTCTAAATCTTTCATCTTCAAAAATCATTTTTAATATTTTTTTTCTATCCTTTTGATTTGGATAATTTTCTTTTAAAAATTCTCTAATATTTGCTATTAAATCAATATCTTTTGATTTTAAATAATTTTCAACGAAAATTCTTATATTTTTTGCAATTAGAGGGCTTTTTCCTTTTGTGTATATGCTAAATATTACTTCATCCACTTCTGTGTATGCAGGAATTATAAAATTAACTCCTTCAACATTTGTTGAAGAATTTACGAACTTATTTAACTCCTTAGAAATTTTAACTATTCTTTTATTAATTTCATCGTTTATAGCAGAGACAATAAAGTCATAATTACTTATAATGTTTTTTAGATCATCATCACTTAATTTATTAATATCTATTTTAATTAACTTCAAGTTTTTATTATTTTCTTTTAACTTTAAAATTTCTTCATCAAATTCCTTAGAATAAATATCAACAATGCCCCCATTTTTTAATATTTTTTTTGCTCTCCGTTTTCCAACTTCTCCACAACCAAATATAGCAATTTTTTTACCTTCGAAAGATAACAAAACAGGAAGCAACTTAATCCCCCCACAATATCCCTTCTAAATATTTTTTATAAGCTTTAATTATTTTAACTTTTTTTATTTTTCCAATATATTGAGATCCATTTTTAACAACAACCATTAATCCACTATCTGGGAGATAGCCAATAGCGTCATTTTTGTTTTTAAAGTGCCTTTCTGATATTATAACCTCCAAAATTTTTCCAATATATTTTTTCTTTATCTCTAAGTTTATTTTGTTGGCAGTTTCTTTAATTAATAATGAATACTTTGAAATGTTCGGCTTAAAATTCTGAAATGCAGACATTGGGAGTGGTCTAAACTTATAGACAGTTATTTTATCAATGTAATTTTTAATTTTGTGCATAAAATTAATTGTATTCTTTACAGTTCTTTCATTCTCTCCCGGTAGTCCGTAAATAAAATAAACTTGTGCCTTTAAATTATATTTTTTTGCCAATTTTACAGCTTTTAAAACATCGTTTGGAGTAGATGGCCTTCCTAATAATTTACAATGTTCTTCATCTCCACTCTCACAGCCAATATATATTGAAGTTTTTAGATACTTACTGAATATTTTTGCCACTCTTTCATTAAACAAATTTGCCTTTACATTCTCAACTAATATATTTGCCTTATACTTATTAGCCAATTCTTTGCATTTAGATAACAATGACTCAATTGCCTCATAATTTGGTTCTGGATAGTATGGATTTATTAACTTTTCTTCTCTCTGATAATCTAAAAAATCTGGAGCAGATAAAACTATCTTTTTTACACCTTCTTTTAATAACTCTTCTATCTCTATTAAGATAGCATCTTCATCTCTACTCCTTGCATAACCAAAAACTGATGGGACAGAGCAGAAGCCACAACCTGGATTTATATTTAAAGGACATTTTAATGTTCCATTTTTACATAAATTACACTTTTTATTGGTGCATAGTAATAGAGGTCTTTTAAAATTACTACAACCTCTAACAACTTCCACATATACTCTTGCAGAAAAATAGTTTTTGTAATCTTTAATCTCAGTTGATGGCGTTATTAGCTTTAAATCAGTTAAAATTTCTCTTAGTGGATTTATTTTTAGTTCATCACTATCATAATCCCAGTATGTAGTTCCTTTAACTCCTTCAGCATTGAAATCTTTTTTTATCAGTTCTCTTATAGTAATCTCTCCCTCTCCTACTATGCTAATATCTCCCTCTATTTTTTCTAAAAGATATAAATCATTAGCTATTGGACCTCCAATAATTATTTTACTGTCAGTTTTTAACTTAAGTTTTTCAACTAACCTTTTAACACATTTAAAATCTGATGTCATTGCACTGATAAAAATTACATCGTATTTTTTAGTTTCATTAATGTTTAAATCTTCTATTGGTATAATTTTGGCGTTAATACCTTCATTTTGTAAAATTCCTTTAACAGTTCTTGGTCCCGCCCCTATGACATCTCTCGCTAAAACTCTTTTTCCGTCTGTAGAGGCTAAACAGTCAATAATTAACGATTTCATTATCTCACTATGTTATTAATTTTTCTAAAGTAAAAATTAAATAATCAAAACAATGCAATGAACCATAAATGAGGTTATTGTTAAAAAATTATCTAAAATTATCTTATTATTCCTTATATTTGGACGTCACATAAAGTATAAACAACCATAAAATTTTTATAGATATTATTATACTACAATCTACATTCTTTATTAAGCCTATTTTATTTTTAAGGAGATGTTTATGGTAAAGATAACAATCATATCTCCAGAAGGAAAGAGTTGTAGCGTTTGGAACTTAAAAAATGAAATTGAAAAATTGGGTTATAAGGCGGAAATATTTTTACTTTCTCATCCTGAAGCATTAATGAGTTATGATTTTAAATTGGATTGTGATTTAATTCATTCAAGATGTGGAATTGGATGTTATTTTGACAGATTAACTCTTTACTCATGGCAATTTATAAATGCCTTAGAAATTGAAGGTTATAAATTTGTTAATTCTCTCAAAACTATTTATTTAACTTCAGATAAATTTAAAAGTATTAAATTACTTGCAAAAAATAAAATACCTACTCCAAAAACAGCATTAATTAGAGATTACGAAGATGCTGTAAGATTTATAAAAAAATACAATTTAAGTTTTCCAGTAGTTATAAAAGATTCATTTTCAAAGTGCGGTTTAAGAGTATTTATAGCAAGAAATTTTGATGAGTTAAAAAATCTTACAAAAAATGCTATATGGGAAGGTAAATTAATACAAGAATTTATTAACTTTAAAGAAGGAGATTTATATAAAGACATGAGAATATTAGTTGTTGATGGAGAAGTTGTAGGGGGATATAGGAGGGTTAGCAGAGATTTTAGAACTAATATTTACTTAGGAAACTATGTTGAAGAATTAAAAATAGATGAAGAACTCGAAGAATTAGCATTGAAATGTGCTGAATTGTCAGGGGCTATAATATTAGGAGTAGATATTCTACCAACTAAAGAAGATTATTATGTTATTGAATTAAACTCTGCTCCTGGAACTAAAGGTTTTAAATATTTAGGAATAAATGCAGATAAAAAAATAGCTGAGGCATTAGTGAGATATGCTAAACAATAAGGTGGAGTTATGATTGCTAAGTATATAATAAAGCATGGATTAGAGTTAGCACATGACATTAAAGCAGATGCATTTATGATATTTACAGAAACTGGGAACTCTTATGAAATACTAAAAAAACTACTAAAAAAAAGCAATAACACAAAAATATTTGATATTTTGAATATACACAAAAAATTAAAAATAATTGTAGCTACTCCAAATAAAGCAACTTACAAAAAAATTACCAAAGAAAATATTGACAGTGTTTATCCTTTATATATTAAGCATAGAGAAGACAACAGATGCATGATAATAAGTAGCGGGATAGTTCATGCCCTTCAATTAAATATTTTAAAAGATAATTATAGAATTGTAGCTGTAGTTGGAGAGCCAAAAGTTCCTGGTAAGTTAGATACTATAATGGTTGTTAATGTGAAAGATCACGTAAAAGAGTTAGAATTATATAAACTCTTTGAAGAGTTAGATGAAAAACAGAAAAAAACATTAAAAGAAATTTTAAAATTAGCTATGGAGATTGGGAGAGAGGGAAGAGAAGGAAAATATGTAGGAACAATATTTGTTATTGGAGATACTTTAAATGTTATGAGTATGTCAAAACCTTTAATATTAAATCCATTTGCAGGACACGATGCAAGTATCTTTGATGAAAATGTAAAAGGGACTATAAAAGAACTCTCATCAATAGATGGAGCATTTATAATTACTGACGAAGGAAAAGTAGTTTCTGCTGGAAGACTTATAGAATGTAAAGGAGATATTAACATTAAAAAAGGATTAGGAGCGAGACACGTAGCTGCAGCAAGTATAACAAAAAATACAAATGCCATTGCCGTTACAGTATCTCAAAGTGGTGGAATAGTTAGAATATTTAAAGATGGCAAAATTGTTTTTGAAGCAGACCCAAGGGAGAATATTTTATTACTTGAATGATTATGGTTTATTAAAATAAGGATGGAAACCTGTATAAAAATAAAAATAATTAAAAAAAGCAAGCTTAATATGGGAGGTATACCAATAGGAGGGTGGAACCCTCCTATGGGTTTATTAAAATAAGGATGAAAACAGTGTAATAAGATAGAAAAATGAGGAAGTATTCTCAATCGAAGGATTATTGAAGAAGTAGATTGGATGAAACCAATATGTCCAAGACTTTTATGTTTTGCAGATAATGTAAATTTAGCTAAAGCAATAAAATACGCTTCTGAAAAAGTAAATGGAAGTGGGGGAAGGCATAAATTTGCTTGTGGAGCATATATACCAAATAATAAAAGGGAGTTTATAAAATATCTTAAATTATTTTATGGTGATATTGTGCAAATTCCACTTTTAATAGTTCGTTTAAAAACAGATAAACCACTTAAAAAATCACAAACACCATTTTTGAGAGGTTATATTTTAAATATATTTGGTAAAGAAAATTATGTGGAGTTGCATAATCATAGCGGGAATGGTTTTGTCTATACCTATCCAAAAATACAGTATAAAATCATTAGTGGAGATGCTGTTTTAATTGGTATAAAAGAAGGAATAAACATTTTGGGAGAGATTATTTTAGACATTAGAGAGTTGAATTTGAAAGGGGAAGTTTATAAGGTTGTAAATGGTTATGCAAAGGTTAAATTTGAAGAATTTGGAGTTGCTGATGAGATGATAAAATATAAGTTTATCTCTCCATGGATTGCTTTGAATGAGAAAAATTATTTAAAATATAAAGAGTTGGATGATGAAGGAAAAAAAGAACTGTTAGAAAGGATTTTAGTTGGAAATGTTTTGTCAATGAGTAAGTATTTAAATTACACTGTTGAAGAAAAACTAAAAGCAGAGTTTTTAAAATTTAATGATTTAGTTGTTAAATACAAAGGCAATAAGTTTATTGGCTTTTTTGGAGAATTTTTAATTAACTTTAATATTCCAAATTATTTAGGAATTGGTAGAAAAGTTTCTAAGGGCTTTGGAAGTGTTGTTAGAATACCATAGATAGGACTTTGCTTCCTTTATTGGCATATATTTCTATTTTTTTAATTTGTATCCTTGTTTTAATGGACTACCTATTCAAACCCTTACAACTATTGCTTATTTTATACTCAAACTCCTATATATAATTTTCTTTTTTTAGGTGAATTTTCTGACTGCCTATTTATCAAACCATTTATAATCTTAAAATTCCTTACGGAATTTTAAAACTTATTCGCTACGCTCATAAGAAGTAAGAAAGATTATGCAATAATTTTATAAATAAAATGCACAAATTGTAAAGAAAAAAATTTCAATAAAATGAAAATATTGTTTTTATATAATTTAGTAGAGAATCTGTTTTATTCCTTATTTTATGGAGTGAATCTTTGGACTAAGGATTCAAACTTAAAAACCTCTTTTCTAAATCTTTGGGAAATACTTATATTTATCCCCCTCTCGTTCCCCAATCTTTTTTAAATGCCTTAAAATATTTTCAAAGCCTTTAACATTTTGAAATTCAACAATATTTAATAAATATTGAATTTTATTAGCGTATTCTTTAGCATCATTTACTTCTTTTATTGTTATTTTATGAATAATGTTATAATCTGAAAGTTTTCTTAAATTGTGGAGATTGTATAACATATTGGATATTTCCATTAATTCTTGACTTTTTATTATCTTTGAGAGCTTGTATAAGTAAATTCTAATTATTTTATGAACTAATCCAGATGTGTAATATTTTTCAAGTTCTTCTCTTTTATCTATATCCCATATAATCTCTCTAAGAGTTAAAAAGATTGAATAATAGTATCTTCCAATTGCAGTTCTATATTTTCCTTCTTTTGGAAGTGTTTCAAAGTTAGGAAGTTTTTCAGCAATTTCTTTAAATTCATCTACATTAAATTTTTTATTCATTGTATTCCCTCATAATAATTACTGCATTATAAAGAGGGGCATCCTCAAATTTAGAATCTATGAGAGAATACAACTTATTTTCAATTATAATTTTTTCATTTGAATCAATATCTTTAACCAAAACACAAATTATGTTCATTTCATCATCTAAATCGTAATCTAATAATATACTAAAATTTAAATTTTTATGATATTTCTTTAAATACTTTTCAACATACTCAGCAATTTCAAAGGCAATATTTTTATTTTTTGAATATTTTTCAAATAATTTGGTTTTTTTAAATTTCTTTTTTAATGCTTCTTTTTTTAAAATCTCTATTGCCTCTTTTTTTGATATTAAAGCAGGAAGTTCTAAAGTTACCTTAACTTTAGATTTCACAGTATCACCAAAATTATAATATAGGTTTTAAAAATATTTAAAAATATTGGTAGAGTGTTTTTAAAAACAAAAAAAGTTTTTTATTAATCCATAGAAAGGCAAAACCTCCTCTATTGGAAATTCCCCCTTTTTAGAAAAACTATTTTTTATCCTTGTTTTAATAAACCCATAGGAGGGTTTCACCCTCCTATTGGTATACCTCCCATATTAAGCTTGCTTTTTTTAATTTAGGGTATAGGGCGGAGCCCCCTATTGGTATACCCCCAGAGTATTCTATTTTTTATTTGTTATTCCTTGTTTTAATAAACCCATAGGGGCTTCGCCCCTATTGGTATACCCCATTTAATTTTAGTTATTATCCTTATTTTAATAGACTATCGATTCAAACATCCAATGAGAGCAGTACAAATGCATCCTGATCCCAACAAGTTTCCATCCTTGTTTTAATGGACTACCGATTTAAACACTACCAACTATTGCTTATTCTATATTCAAACTCCTATATAAATCTTTCTTTTAACACTCGATTTTTCTGACTGCCTGATTATCAAAGTATTTATAAGAGTAAGAAAGTTTGTGCTAACTATTTATAAATAAAATGCACAACCACGAACAAAAATCTCAATAATTAAAAGTTATTTTATATCTTTATATCTTTAAAAATAAAATCAAACTTAAAACACATAAAATAAAAACAAATAACTAAAATCTATAAAAAATCTAAATTTTAATAGGAAAAAATTAGTATTACTTTTTACCATTTTTCTAGTACCAAATCCAAACAACCCCTTTATAAAAGCAAGAAAGTAAAATTAAAAAATCTAATATATATATTAAAAAATCCAATAACAAAAACTAAATACAATAATACATAAAAACTTATGCTAAAGGTGATATTATGCTACTATCTCATCCAAATTATCCTTTAAAAAGTCATCTGATTAATACAAAAAATAGAGCATTGGAAAAATACAAACCTCCAAAATTAAAATATTTTGAAGGAGAAATAATAAGAGAAATTTTAAAAATCATAACATTATCACACGATTTTGGAAAAGCAACAATTTACTTTCAAAAATACATTAGAGGAGAAAAAGTCAAAAATTCTTTAAAAAAATATTCTACAATTTCATTTTTATTAACAAACTATGTAATTGAAGAGTTTCTAAAGAATTACAACATAAAAAATAACTATTATCAACTATTTTCTTTGTGTGTTAAAAATCACCACTCCTTTATAAGCAATCCAATACACGACTTAGGTAGTGTAGAGGAAAATAAAGACTTACTAAAAGAGCAGTTTAACTCATTGGACATTGATTTTATAAACAATATTTTGAAAGAAAATAATTTACCAGTAATTGAAGATGACTTTTCTAATATCTTAGAAAAATTTTATAATTTAGAGGATATTTATGAAGATTTGTATGATGAAAATAATGAGCTAAAATATGAGTTCTATTTACTCTACCTATATTTATTTTCGTTGTTAATATGTTCTGACAAAGAAGATGCAATATTTAAAGGTAGAATTGTAAAAAGCTATCCAACACTACCATATAGCATTGAAAATTATATCAAAAATCTCCCAAAGAAAAATGACATTGACTATCTAAGAACAAAAATGTTTTTTGAAATAGATAAAAAGGTTGATGAAATTGATTTGAATCATAGAATTTACTCTTTGAATGCTCCAACTGGAATGGGAAAAACTTTAACTATCTTCAATTTTGCATTAAAATTGGCTAATAGAATCAAAAGAGAAAAAGGCATTAACATGAGAATAATTTATTGCCTACCATTTTTAAGTATCATAGACCAAAATTATGCTGTTTTAGAAAAAGTATTAGAAAAAACTTTAAAAAATCAAATAACATCTGATATTCTTTTAAAACATCACCACTTATCAGATATTTCTTATAAAATAGAGGAGGAAGAAGTAGATGTTGATGAATCTCTCCATTTAATAGAAACATGGAACTCAAAAATAATAACTACAACTTTTATGCAACTTTTTTATAGTATATTTTCTAACAAAAACAAAAATTTAAAAAAATTTTATGCATTAAGTAATTCAATAATTATCTTAGATGAGATACAGGCAATTCCTTATAAATATTGGCATGCGATAAATAAAATCTTCAAATTTTTGGCAGAGGAATATAATATTTACTTTATATTATGCACAGCAACACTTCCAATGATTTTTGAAGATAATATAGAGCTCTTAGATAATAAAGAAGAATACTTCAACAAAATGAATAGAACAAAAAAGAGATTTATAATGCATTAAAAGAAATGGATTTAGAGGGAGATTTTTACTATTTATCAACAAACATCTATCCAAAAGAGAGATTAAATAGGATTAAAGAAATAAACAGAAATAAGAATAGGAAGATTATTGTTTCAACTCAATTAATTGAGGCTGGAGTTGATATAAGCGTTGATGTGATTTATAGAGATATTGCTCCTTTTGATGCTATAAATCAAACTGCTGGAAGGAGACATAATGAAGGTAGAAGGGGAATAGTAAATATTGTTAAGTTAGTGGATGATAAAGGAAGGAAATATGCCTCTTACATTTATGAAAAGCATCTTATAACTAAGACAGAGGAATTGTTAAATAAGTATGATGTTATTGATGAAAGAGAATTTTTAAAATTAAACATCAAATATTTCCAAAAATTGAGGAATTATAAGGACAAATCAAAAGAAATCTTAAAAATAATTGAGAACTTTAAATATGATGAAATTAATAATAAATTTAAGCTAATTGAAAATCCTCCATCTATTGACTTGTTTGTTTGTGTTGAAGATGAAGCAGAAAAGGTTTGGGGGGAATATAAGACAATAATGGAAATAAAAAATATTTATGAAAGAAGAAAAAAATTTTTAGAAATAAAAAAGAAGTTTTATGAGTATGTTATAAGTGTTCCAGAGTATAGTATAAAAGGAAAGAATATTTTATTTAACCATTTGGATAAAATTGATGAAAAATATTATGATAGAGAAACGGGGTTTAAGATTGTTGAAGATAATACACTAATACTATAATACAATAAATATAACAAAAAACTTTAGATAACTATATTTTTCCAAGGCATTTTATCTATCTTCCCTAAGTATTTATCCAATAACTTATCTTTTTTTAATGCACTAATTAAGTTTGTTGGATTTTTTGAAACATCCAAATAATTACTAAGATTTTCATCTCCTCTGGCTAAAACACACTGACAAATCATAGAATTAAAGTTCTCATACTCCACTTTAACTCCTTCTTTTCTTAGATTTTTTTCAATATACTTAATTTTTTTCTTTGATGTTAAATCAAACTCCTCTATCTCAAAATCTGTATGTGGCTTTGGAATCATTGGATTAATTGATACTTCAACTTTTTTAATCTCTTTTTTTATCTTCTTTGTTAAATTTATAAGCTTTTCAATATCTTCCTCTGTTTCTGTTGGAATACCAACCATAAAATAGAGTTTTATCTTATTAACTTCAAATTTCTTAGCTAAATCAACCGCGTTAAATATATCTCCCTCTTTAATATCTTTTTTTATAAATTCTCTCAGTCTCTCACTTCCAGCTTCTGGAGCTATAGTTAAAGTTTTTTGCCTTAAAATTTTCATTAGTTCTTCATTTAAAGTATCTGCCCTTAAAGAAGATGGAGATATTTGAACTCCTAAATCGTCCAAAAAGTTACAGAGTTCAACTATATACTTATAATCTCCAACTGATGGAGCTATTAATGCCACCTTATTAACTTTATTAACTTTAACTCCTTCTTCTGCCAAATACATTAAATCATTAAGTTTTCTAAACCTTGGTGGATAATATATAGCTCTTGCTAAGCAAAATCTACATCTTCTTGGGCAGCCTCTTCCAAGCTCTAACAAAAATGATTTTCCATAAGATCCTTCTTCAGAAGTTGGTTGATATATTGGATAATCATCTATGGTTAATTTTTTTGGATATATCCTCTTAACAACATCTTTATCTATATGTTTTGAATAAACTCCCTCTGTATCAAACTCTCTATTTATCACTTTTAGCATAACATCGCTATCTTCAATCTCTCCAACTATAACAGCATCAAAAAACTCAGCTATAGGATAAAAGTTTTCCATTATACAAGGCCCTCCAGCAACAAAAACTGCATTAGAATTAGTTTTTCTTAAATCTTTAACTATTTTTATTGCATTAAAGTAATCATTTTCATACTGCAAAGTTATAAAAATTGCATCAAAATTTTTTATTTTGTGATAGTTTTCTAAGAAATACACACTTACATTTATATCTTTAAATTTAGATAAGTGCTTGGCTAAAATATGAACAGCTAAGCAAGAAATTCCAGCTTTAAATTTGTTTGGATAGATTATAGCAACATTCTTTATCATTTATATCACAAAAATTGAATATTTTTTATTTATCTAAGACATTAACAACCTCACCAACAACTATAACTCCTGGAGGTCTTGCATTTTCTTTTTTTGCTTTTTCAACAATATCTCCCAAAGTCCCTTTAATAACTTTTTGATTTTTAGTAGTTCCTTCCATTATAATTGCTACAGGAGTATCTTTGCTTCTTTTAGGATTTTGCAACAACTCTTTAACTAAATTTTCTAAATTAGTTATACCCATTAAAATAACTATAGTATCTGCATTCAACTTGCTTAAATCAACCTGTTTCTCTTTTTTATCCTCTGCCTCATGCCCAGTAACCACTGTAAATGAAGTAGCGACCTTTCTATGAGTAACTGGAATTTCAGCAACTTCTGGAACTGCTATAGCTGATGTAATTCCTGGGATGATATCATAAGGTATATTGTGCTTCTTTAATTCCAAAATCTCTTCTCCTCCTCTACCAAAAACAAATGGGTCTCCTCCTTTTAATCTAACAACCAATTTCCCTTCTTTAGCTTTTTCAACTAATATTTTATTAATTTCCTCCTGCTTAAATGAATGTTTCCCCTTCCTTTTACCAACATAAATCAATTCAGCATCTTTTTTAGCATAATTTAATAAATCTTTTGATATTAAATCATCATAAACAATAACATCCGCCTCTTTTATTGCTTTTAAACCTTTTATTGTTATCAGCTCTGGGTCTCCTGGTCCAGCTCCTACTAAGATAACTTTGCCTGTCATTCTTCCACCATACTATTTTTTTCCTTCAATTTTTCTTCCAATTTCTTTCTTCTTCTCTCTTTCTTTTCTCTAATCATTGGAATTCTATATATTGCCCCACAATCTAAGCATGTTATAACAACATGAGGATACCTTTTACTTTTAACTCTAACTCTTGCATTTTTTCCATACAATAAAAAAGTTCCACATTTTTTACATATCCTTCTTTTCCATTTTTTAGGAAATCTTATTCTCATCTTCATAGCTATTCTTCTTGCTAAATAAACATATCTCTTAACCCTATCCCAATTTCCTTTTTTTGCCTCTTCTTCAGCTAAACTCATTAATATGTCAATTCTTTCATAAGCAATCTTCTTTAGTTTTTTTTCTAAGAATTTTTTCATGATTTCACATTAAAATAATCTCTTTATAGCATTCCAAACTAAAAAGGATTGAGGTTTTAAAATTCCTCTCTGTGGATTTAAAAATAAGATATTCTTCTTAACTAAATAAACATAAACTGGTGTAGCAATCTCTTTTTTAGGAATTACATACTTATCTTTAAACAATTTTAAAGCATTTATTATTTCTTCTTTTTTAATTTCTATAGTTTCATCTCCAATCTCTACCTTTGGCTTAGAATAATCTAAAACCTCTAAAAACATATCCAATTTTGCTATTTCATCATTTAGCATTGACTCTAAGATATCCTCTAAATTTTCATATCTTAGGCTGTTAATAACTGTTTTTATTAGTATTGGTTTTCCTCCAACATGGCTATATATTAACTCTTTTTCATCATTAGATAGTTTTTTATTTAAAATCTCCTGAGCTAAAAAGTCCATAAACTTTAAAGCTTTATCTTTCTCAAAATCATCTACTAAAATATAATTAGCTCTATTATTAAGCATTGCTTCATTATAAATCTTCTCAATAAATAAACTATCTGAACTTAAACAAAAAACATGACATAAGTGTAATTCTTTAGTTAAATCGACAAAATAATTAAACAACTCATAAATTAAGAAGCCGTTAATTTTCATATCTCCAATTTTTTGAAGTTCATCAATAATTAAAATAGGTTGCTTTCCTTCTTTTTTAATCTTTATTAAAATATTGGTTATATATCTAAAGACATTTTTAGCATTTTTATTTTTTAAAAATTCATTTAAAGTATTTTTTGGGATTGGAATGCTATCTACAACGCCAGTAATGTTTAACAATGCATAACTTTTGATGACATCTGGGGAATCTCTAATTAAAGATAAAAATAACCTCTTTATCTTATCAATAAATGGCTCTTCATACTCTTCAAACAACACTTCAATGAAATCCTCATATTTGGAGATAAAAATTCCTCTAAGATTTATATAAAAAACTAAATACTTATTTTTATCCAACCTATTGTTAATTATTTCATTAATTAAGGCAGTTTTTCCAGAATTTATTGGTCCAAAAATAAAGTATATTAAATTTGGCTCTCCTTCTATAATTGACAAAATCTTATAGATTTCTTTCTCTCTATTAAAAAATTTCATTATTTTCACCTTGAAACTTTTAGAACCATAGGGCTTCGCCCTATTGGTATACCCAAGATGCATTGCCGAGCGTTAGCGAGGCAATGCCTCATAATGGACATTAATTGCCCCTTTTAGGGGCAACTTAATGGACGAGGAGTATAGCAATAGAGGATATCCCTCTATGCTTAGGTAAAGGTTCATAGTAATAAAGCGTTAGCTTTATGCTCATTATAACAACCCCCATAATCCAATTCTTGGGTTGTATATATCCCCTGCTTTTTTTAGATATTCTAAAGCACTTTCGACATCTTTTTCAGATAAACCAATACTTTCAGCTTTCTCATAAATATCTTCCTCAGGGGCTAAGCCATCATCCCTTAAGCTAACAATCTCTCTAATAATATTTAGGACAGCATCCATCTTATCTCTTCTTGATTTTGGAGTTCCTGCTATTTTATCTAAATCTAAAGTTCCTGTTTCTGGGTCATAGGCTACTTGCTTTAAGCAATCATCAATAATATTTATAGCAACTTCAGCATCAACATCTTCAACTTTATCTGATAATCTTGCCTTTGCGTGCATCTCAGCAATTCTTATAATAGCTTCTAACTGTCTTGCAGTTATTGGTATTGGGTTATCTCCCTCTCCCAACTTTCTCATCTCTAAGTAATACTTTTTAATCATTTTCTTTGCCTTTTCAGTTAAATATGGCATAATTAATTTAGTTTCGTCAAACTCTCCCAAGTATAAATCTTGATTCTCTTCTATGTATGCGCAACTTCTTGCATATATAATATAATATTTTAGTAGTTTCTCATCTACAACAATTCCATCAATGTCAATTGATCCCAAGATTTTGTAATCTTTTGTTGCAGTCTCTATATGAGTGTTTAATATATGCTCTGCTATCTCCTCATCTTCTTTCCTGTTAGGAATATCCATCAGTGGAAATATTAAGTCGAATCTACTTAATAATGGAGCGGGAATATCGATCTGCTCTATTACAGTTAAATTTCTATCAAATCTTCCCCTCTTTGGATTGCACGCAGCTAAAACTGCACACCTTGCAGGAAGTTTAACATTAATTCCTCCCTTATTTACGTGTATTGTTTGGCTTTCCATAGCCTCTAAGATGTATTTCATTACATTCTTATCTACTGTTAATTCATCTATACAAGCAGTTCCTTCATTAGCCCTAACAAACACTCCTGGTTTAACAACCCAACCATCTCCAATTTCTGTAGCCTCCCTAATAACGTTAGCAGTTAAACCTCCACCAGTGGCTGTTGTTACAGAGGCATAAGCATTTTGAGGAAACAGCCTTGCAATTCTTCTAAGCATAGTAGTTTTTCCAATACCTGGATCAGTTATTAATAAAATATGACTATCTCTTCTTAAAGGAGATCCGTCAGGCAAAAATTTAAATGCTCCCTTTATCTGTTGTAAAAATATTGCTTTTTTAACCAAGTCATAACCTTTTATCTGTGAAATCATAAAGTTTGATAAAATGTCTATAATATTTTTCTTTTTTCCTAATTCATTTAAAGTTTCTATCAATTCCTCATTTCCTAAAATATCTCTAACTTCAATTTTTTGATAGCTCTCTGCAATTTTAACATAGTTACTTTTAACGAAAATTTCAAATACTGGTATTTTTGGCTTTGTTTTCTTCTTTAAAACTGTTCCTACAACATCCACTCTTCCAGAATAGATTCCTGAGCTGTTTTCTAAGAATACTTTTATACTTCTTGGAGGGTCGTCAGGGTTTTTCATTAAGTCAATTGGTTGCTGAATCTCTAACTCCTGTATATTTATATATGTAGATTCTTCGTAATCAATAACCATTTCTTCTTTGCAATCTCCATTGTTACAAATAACCTTAGGAAGTTCAAAGTAGTTATGTATTGTCTTATATTTTATATTTCCACATCTTGGACAGACATAACAGGCTCTTTTTAATAAAGCACAAACTTTTCCTGCCTTAACTATTACACCCTCAAATTTGACTAACTTATTTATATCAGATGATGATATATCTTCAATTAATTTTTCACAACCTTTTGGGTTTTTGAATGCAATCTGTATTTTTTCCAATTCTTTATCTTCTCCAAATAACTCAACATAAGCTTCTTTAAATATATCCAAAATTATTTCTTCAATCTCCTTAGGTCTTTCTATAATTAAATCATTAACTTCACAGGCATCAGGAAAGTGCATTAAAAACTTTTCTATGTCAAATTCAAAAATATTATTTTTAATTAAATTATTTGCTAACTCTTCCTTAATAAAACTCTTTATTTTGTATTCATAATATGATCTAAAAACTTCTTCATCAAAAGTTGTCATAGTATCACGTAAATTATTTTTTCTTTAAATCGTTATTTAAATATTTAAACATAGCATTCTTTAAATTTTAGTGGTGTTTGGATATATGTTAGTATTGGATATTGTATTATTTAAAATTAAAATAAAATCTTTGAATATTTAAATATATATTATCCATTAGAACTTTCTCTATACAAAACCCCAAAGTAATATGCAGATACCAAAGATAAATAAAAAGTCCCAAAAATTACTCCAAATATATATAAAATATATCCAATTATAGGAATCATTGATATTATTGCCAATATTATACCAAATATAACACCAACAAGAATTAGTATAATATATGCTAATACATATCTTCCAAACACTGACTTTATTCTCATTAGTATTTCCTTAAATTTAAATAATGCAGAAAATCTTTTCTTTATAGCATAATTGGCAATAGCCATTGGATAGATAAACAAAAGCACAAGATATATACAAATCCATAATAATAAAAGAGTGTCTATAAGATTTTTACTAAAATTGAAATAGCGGGATAATAAAGCAATTACAAAAAGGACAATTAGTAATATAATCCAATAAAATGAATAGGCAAAGCCTTTAATAAATTTATCTTTTAGATTATCCCACTCAGGGAGTTTTTCCTCTCCATTTATAACATTTTCAAAAGTTTCTACAATATAACCAAGTACTATAAAATCAACAATTGGAATATATATTAAAACACTTCCAATTATAATTTTTATTACCCATTTTTCATCCTTCATAGGAAACTTTAAACCTTCAACAAACATAATTTCTCCTCAATAAAATTTTAATTTTTTAAAGATTTTCTAATTTCCATATATAAATTTTAATTTATGTAAATATAAATATTTAAATTTGTCTAATAGATAACTTTTTAATAACTAACACTATTATATGATTTGAGTAAAATTTTAGGATTAATTACAAAAGTAAGAGGGATAAAAATGAAATTCTTCTTAGACACTGCAAATGTTGATGAAATTAAAAAGTATGCTGAGCTTGGCTTAGTTGATGGAGTTACAACAAACCCAACGTTAGTAGCTAAGGAGAGAAGAGATTTTTACGAAGTTGTTAAAGAAATCTGTGAAATTGTTGATGGCCCTGTAAGTGCTGAGGTTATCTCAACAGATGCTGAGGGAATGGTTAAAGAAGCAAGAGAATTAGCAAAAATATCTGATAATATAGTTATAAAAATCCCAATGACAAAAGATGGAATGAAAGCAGTAAAAATATTATCAGCTGAAGGAATAAAAACAAATGTAACCTTAGTTTTCTCACCATTGCAAGCTTTATTAGCTGCTAAGGCAGGAGCTACTTATGTTTCCCCATTTGTTGGAAGATTAGATGATATAGGACATGTAGGGATGAAATTAGTTGAAGATGTTGTAAAGATATACAAAAACTATGATATTAAAACAGAAGTTATAGTAGCATCAGTTAGACATCCATGGCATGTATTAGAGGCGGCAAAAATAGGGGCTGATATAGCAACAATTCCTCCATCAGTTATGGATAAACTATTTAACCACCCATTAACTGATATAGGATTAGAAAGATTCTTAAAAGACTGGGATAATTATTTAAAAACTAGAAAAGAATAAAAAATTAAATAATCACAAAAAATAACAACATATCTTATTTAATTTTCCTTTATTTATTGATTGTATATTGTATTAAAATAATAAATTATAGGTGGGAAATTATGAAATTGGAAGCAACTAAAAGATTGTTAATGATTCCTGGACCTACAATGGTACCTCCAGAGGTTTTAAATGCAATGGCAATGCCCGTAATTGGACATAGAACAAAAGATTATGGTATGTTATTAGAAGACACTATAGAAAAATTAAAAAAAGTGTTTATTACTGAAAATGACACATTTTTAATAACAGGTTCAGGAACTGCGGCAATGGATATGGCTATATCAAATATAATTAAAAAAGGAGATAAAATTCTAAATATTGTTACTGGAAACTTTGGAGAGAGATTTGCAAATATAGTTAAAGCATACAAAGGAGAGGCAATTAGGTTAGATGTAGAATGGGGAGATATGGCTGAGCCAGAAGCAGTTAAAGAGATTTTAGATAAATACGATGATATTAAAGCAGTTACAGTTGTGCATAATGAAACATCTACTGGAGCGAAAAACCCAATAAAAGAGATTGGAGATGTTGTTAAGGACCATGATGCTTTATACATCGTTGATACTGTCTCATCATTAGGAGGAGATTATGTAAATGTTGATAAATTCCACATAGATATTTGTGTCACTGGCTCACAAAAATGTTTAGCAGCTCCTCCTGGATTGGCGGCTATAACAGTCAGCGAAAAAGCATGGGAAGTTATCAAAAAGAATGAGGATAAAGTTGGCTTTTACTTAGATTTATTGGCTTATAAAAAATACTATGAAGAAAAAAAACAAACTCCATATACACCATCAGTTAATTTAACCTATGCAATGAATGTTGCCTTAGATTTAGTTTTAGAGGAAGGGATTGAGAATAGAGTTAAAAGGCATGAAAGATTGGCTAAGGCAACAAGAGCTGGTTTAGAGGCTATGGGAATAGAATTGTTTGCTAAAGAAAGAGCAAGGTCAGTAACAGTTACAGCGGCAAAATATCCAGAAGGTATTGATGATAAGAAATTTAGAGAAATATTAAGCAATAAGTACAATATAGTTGTTGCAGGAGGACAGAAACACTTGGCTGGAAAGATATTTAGAATAGGACACATGGGAATCTGTGGTGAGAAAGAAATTTTAGGAACTTTAGCATGTGTTGAATTGGCTTTAAAAGAGTTAGGATATGAGATTAAAGATAGTGGTGTAGAAGTAGCAAAAGATATATTATTAGAATAAACTACAATCTATAACAATTAAAAAAACAATGAATTATAACAAAAAATTATAATTTAATTTAATAAAAGAAAACTAAAAAATTTATTTTTTATCTTTTAATTTTTATTTATTCAATAATTTCCTCTAAAATTTTTAAAAATTTTTCAATTTCTTCAAATGTTCCTATTGATACTCTAACATAATTATCTCCCAATCCATCAAATGAGGAACAATCTCTAACAATAACTCCTCTTTTTAATAGCTCTTCACAAAACTCCTTAGCTTTCATTGTTTTTAATTCAACTAATACATAATTAGCTTCTGAAGGATAAACTTTAATGTCTTTAAATTTCTTTAAACCATTGTATAACATTTCCCTACTTTTAATTCCATCTTTTACACATCTTTCAAAGAATTCTCTATCTCTTAAGGCGGTTATAGCACAAACTTGGCTTAATCTTGTTAAGCTGAATATTGGCTTAACTCTCATCATGTAATCAATAATTTTTTTATTTGCTACACCATAACCAATTCTCATCCCGGCTAAACCAAAAACCTTTGAAAATGTTCTTAAAACAATAACATTATCATATTCAGGGGCTTTTTGAGTCCAGTCATATTCTTTTTTGGCATACTCAATATATGCGTGGTCTATAACAACTAAAGAATCAGTTTCATTAATAATCTTCTCTATATCTTTGTTGTCTATTATATTTCCTGTTGGATTGTTTGGAGTGCATAAAAAAATAACTTTTGTTTTATCTGTTATATTATTGAGAACGCTATCTACATCCAATTTAAAGTCCTTCTCTTTATCATACTTTGCATATTTTATTTTAGCGTTGTGAATTGTTGCTGAAACTCTATATTGGGTAAATGTTGGAATTGGAATTATTACTTCATCTCCATCATCAACAAAAGTTCTAAATATTGTGTCAATAATCTCATCAGCTCCATCACCACCAACAATAATATTATCTTTACCAACATTCAAAAATTTGCTTAACTCTTCCATTAAAATAGGATTAACTGGCTCTGGATATTGATGAATCTTAGGAATCTCTTTTAATATTTCTTCTTTTATTTTTGGTGATGCTCCCCAAGGATTTTCATTAGAGCCAAGTTTTATAATATCTTCTGGTTTTATTCCATAATCTCTTGCTATTTCCTCCTTAGATTTCCCAGGAACATAGGGTTTTAAGTTTTTAACAACCTCTCTTACTTTGTTTTCTATCATAATATATCACCTAAAATTTATAACCAAAAATATTTTTAATTAGATATGGAATATCCATTTATTAATTTATTTTATAAAAGTTAAAGAGGTGAATATATTGAGGTCTTTAAATATATTTATAAATACTTTGCTAATTTTTTTGATTTTAAGTTTAAACTATTCCCTACCAACGGAGCCTTTAATATTTGTAAATAAAAGTACAGTAGATTATCAAAATGCTAAAGTATTGTTAGATAATTTTTACTCTTCAAGAACTATAAATGTTAATGATAATAACATAACACTTAATATTAAAGATATAGTGTATATTCCAGCAGAGAACACTCTTATAATTAAAGAGAACGATAGAGAGCTTATTATAAAATTTACAAAAAATAATGATGAAATTGAGTATGAGGATATATTATATAAATACTACACAAATTTTGAAAGAGATGAGGAAATAAATTTCTTTAATAGAACTTACGAAGTTGAGGATGTTTCATCAAAATATATAATACTAAAAGAAAAAAATAGTGAAAAAGAAATAACTACAAATGGAAGTTTTGAGTATAATGGATATAAAATCATTTTAAAAATGGTATCTCTTAACTACAATACATTATACATCAATATATATAAAAATGGAACTTTATTAGAATCTCCTAAGTTAGTTAAAGGAGAATGGTATTACTTAAAAAATGGAAATTTAGAAATCTTATATAAGAACTATTCAAATAAAAAATATGTGTTTGATGTAGTGGATATAATAAAAATTGAAAAAGATAAGGATTTTCCTTTAAATAATAGTTTTGTCGTAGAAGATATAGATTCTAACAAATTAGTTCTTAAATATAAATATCCAAATAATTTATCTAAAAATATATGTATATTTGATTATAGAATAATTCCAGGAAAGATTTATAAAAATTATGTTCTATTTAAAGTAATTAAAAGATACTGCAAAACTCTAAATATTAAAGATAAAGATATAGTATATATTGGAGAAGGATTTTATACAATTAAAGTAAATGGTTCTACTCAATTATACTATAAAGGGCATAAAATTAAAAATAATGAAAAAGTTTATATTAATACATTAAGTATGCTTGATACAAATAATATTTTGAATATAAACAAAGATATAATACTTGTTGGAGGTCCAAAGGTAAATAAATTTGTTAAATATCTTGAAAGTAAATCTTTGTTATTAGTAAATATAACTAATAATTATCCTGAAAATAATATTGGAATAATTCAAAAAATAAAAAATCCTTATAACAAAAATTATAATATCTATATTTTAGCAGGTTCAAATAGATACGGTACAAAAGCGGCAATATTAGCATTTTTAACAAAATATAATGATAAAAGTATAATGAAAGTTAAATGGAATAATGGACATATAGAGGTTATTAGATAATATTATTTTTTTGGAGATTAGAAAATCTAATGTATAATAATTAAATTTAAGTTTAGTATTGTTGTGATATTTATGCATACAAGTAACAAAAATATATCTTATTTTTTAATTTTTGGTATTTTATTTATTTTATTATCATACTTTGTAATAATTTTGCAAATATACTACGGATTAACAAACACATTGAGTTTAATTTTTAATACATTTTTAATAATCTTTGGAATAATTTTTAATACTTTAATTATGAGATTATTTAGGTTAAAAGAAAGAGTGTTAAATGACAAAAATTTATTGATAATATATTTAGTATTTATAATTGTTACTGCAAATATCTTTGATTGGATAATCCGACTAATAATGAATTATTTTAACATTACTAACTATCTACCTCAATCATTTTTCGCTGGATTGTTTGGAGGAATTTTAGTTTCTTTTATTTATTTGGTGATAAAATGAACACCTTACAGATGATTATTCTTATATTGATATATGCTCTATTACTTCCTTGGATAGTTAATTACATTATATTAAAAAATAGAAAAATAAATTTTATCCAATCACTTACATACTTGGATAATATTTTATGTAATAAAGAAAAATTGATACTAATAATTGTTGAAGGAATTTTAGTGGGAATCATTATTTATGAATATATTTTAAATAAATTTATAGTTATTTTGATTGTTGGTGGTATTGTTATATTTATATCTGATTATATACTCAAAAAACATATTATAGATAAAAAATCTCAGTTGGTGGAGTAAATGGACACTGAGAGTTCAGTTTAAGAAAAAAGTTGTTGTATTTTCTTTATCAGTTATTTTAAGTTTATTAATTAGTTTATTATTATCCATTTTTGTTGGTAAGAATTTATTTTATACTTCCTTTATTATCTCATTTTTAGTTATTATGATTCTAACATTCCTATATTGGGAATTTATACTTATTAAAAAATATAAGAAAATATCTGAGACGGTTATCTTAAATTCAGACCAGTATTGGATATTTGTGTTAGCAACTACCTTTGATTTATATATTTTAATTCATTATTTACATATAGTTTAATTTAATCAAAAATTTTTTTAATGTATGGTTCAAATGGAACAATATCTTCTCTACTCCTTGGACTTATTGTAGCTACTTTTAACCTTCTCTCTTCTGGAATTAAATCAATAACTAATGTTCCCGGAGTGGCTGTTATAGACCATGATAACAAAATTAAACCAGTTGGATTGTTTATAATAGACTCTATTTCCACAACTTCGGGTTTTATATCTCCTGTTATGCTTCTTTTAACTACATCAATCCAAGATTCAGTAATTGCCTTAATTAAAACAGCCACGTATCCAATAACTCCAAACACTCTCATAATAAACCCCTAAAATTTTTAATTTAATAAACAAATTTAATAAACATACATAAAATTTATTAGGAATAATTATATATTTCTTTATGTTCATTATTGTTTATTGATGATTACAGAGGTGAAGATTATGAGTAATATGAACGAAGATTTAAGACAAAAAGCTATAGCTTTAGAAATGTACAATCAGCAGTTGCAAATGATTCAGAGTGAATTGGCATCAATAAGAACTTTAAAATTAGAAATAGAAAAGTCTATCAAAACTCTTGAAAATATAAATGTTGATTCTGAAACATTAATTCCTGTAGGCCCAGGTGTTTTTTTAAAAGCAAAAATCGTTGATGATAAAGCGTTGGTTGGAGTAAAGTCCGATATTTATATGGAGAAATCATTTAATGAAGTTGTTGAAGATTTAAAAAAGTCTATTGAAGACTTAAATAAAGCTGAAAAAGAGGGTATGAAAAAAGTTGAGGAATTGGCTAAAGTAATTTCAGAACTAAGAAAAGAATTACAAGAATCTATTCAAAAATCTCAGGAAAAGAGTACAGAAAACAATAAAACTTAAGAATACTCTTTTTAATTTAATTTTTTATTTTGATTGAATTAAATTAATAGTCTAACTATTTATTTATATATTCATATTAACAAATTTATCTTTCTAAAATAAAAATAGAAATAGTGGGCCCAGCCGGATTCGAACCGGCGACCTTCGCCTTGTAAGGGCGACGTCATAGCCAGCTAGACCATGGGCCCTCAGCATCTATAAAAATCTAATTACTCATATATAAACTTTATGGTTATTGGTGAAATTATGGATTTGAATTTAAAAAATTTTTTGGAGGATAGAGAAGAGATAATTAAAGACTCTAAGAGAAAGGATGAACTATCTTTTAAAAAATTTAAAAAAATTGTAGAAAAAATCAAAGAAAAAGAAAATAAAGATAAAATTGTATGTGATTTTACAGAATACAATCCATTACATAGGGGGCATAAATATGCACTAAGTGTGGGAAAAAAGTATGGGATTTTTATTAGTGTTTTGCCTGGACCATTAGAAAGGAGTGGTAGGGGAGTTCCATATTTATTAAACAGATATATAAGGGCAGAGATGGCTACAAAGGCAGGGGCTGATATTGTTGTTGAAGGACCACCAATGGGAATTATGGGTTCAGGGCAGTATATGAGATGCTTAATAAAAATGTTCTACCACTTGGGGGCTGAAATTATACCAAGAGGTTACATTCCAGAGGAAACCATAAAGAGAGTTATTAGTTGCATAAATAAAGGGTATCATATAAAAGTTAAGCCCTATAAAATTATCTGTGTGGAGACTGGAGAAGTTTTAGGAGAAAAATTGAATATAGACAACTATGTAATTGCTTCAATGTCGCAGATGATTTATAAATTAAATAAGGAGGAAGATTTAAATTTTCATCCAAAATTTGTGTTTATTAAAAGATTGGAAGGAATAAGTGGAACTAAGATAAGGGAGGCTATATTTAAAAATAAATTTGATGATGTTAAGGATATGCTACCTTCTACAACCCTTGAGATATTAAAAGAACTATCAAATAGTGGAAAACTAAATAGCTTAATATTAAAAAGATTTGAAGATAGAATACTAAAAACTGTAAATGAATATGATATTTATAAGTATGTTCCTAACAATGTTGCTGAAATATTAGAAAAAAATAAACCATACAATAATATAGATAAGATAAAAAATACTTTACCCAATGGATTTTCAAAACATTTTAAAGAAAGAATTTTATCCAAGTTAGAGGCGAGAATTCCAAATGAAACTATTTCAAAATATATAAATAATTATCCTTCTAAGATAAGAATATTAGCAATTAAAGATAATGATGAAATAAAAGAATAAATATTTAATATAAAGATAAAATGTGGAATCATGCAGAAACAGAGATTTTGCTTAGATACAAGTGCATTTACTGAACCCTCGGTTAGAAAAGCAATGAATGTTAAGACAATTACAGAATTAACAGATAAATTGATGGATTTGATAGCAGAGGCAAGGATAAAGTTAAATATCTCTTGTCATATACCATATCCAAGTGTATATAAGGAGTTAATTGGATTCCTGCAGAGTGAAAATTGCCCAAAAGATGTTATAATAAAGGTAGATACTTGGCTCGTTAAGAAAACTCCAAACAGATATGAAATAAAAATACCTTCAGAGATATTTTATGAATATGTTAAGGATTTGAGAGAGAGGATTAATAAAGGAATGAGAATTGGAGAAGAGCATATAATAAAATCTTCTGATATGGTTTATGAACTATCAAAAGGACATCCAGAAATGAGAAAAGATGAAATTATAAATAAAGTTCTATCAAAAACAATAAATACATTTAGAAATAAATATCGAAGTGCTTTAAGAGTTGGGACCTTAGACAGTGCTCCAGATTTGGATGTCTTATTATTGGCTAAAGAGTTAGATGCCGCAGTTGTGGCTACTGATGGGGGAATTGAAAAATGGGCTCAAAGATTGGGATTAAGATTTGTAAATGCAGTTAATTTTCCGTTTATGCTTGAGGAATACTTAAGACACGCTGATAGACATAGAAAATTTTAATAAGTCGGAAATTAATTTAATTAATATTAATTTATATTTATTATTTAAAAATAATAAAAAACACGAATAATTAGGGATAGTTATGACATTACTATTAATTAGAGGAGATAGTTATGAAAAATTAAAGAATGCCTTAGCAGATGTAGATAGGCATGCAGAATTAACAATTATAGGAAAACCTAAAATTATAGTTCCAGAGGCGGCAGATGAAATATTAGGGCATATACTTGGAGAAGTAAAAAAACCATGTAAAACAGCATGCGTTGCAAAGATTGCTGAAAAGGCTCCAAAAGCAATAGATAGAATTAGAAAAATTCATCCTCCTGCTCATATAGTAGTTATTAGCGAAAGATATGGTGATATTTATTATAAGTTGTTGGATGACTTTCCCAAATTACCAATATTAAAAGGTTATTACAAATCAAAAAAAAGAAAAAATAAATATAAATAAATATAATAATATATATTTTTGCATCTAATAAGGTGATTTTATGAATCAAAATGGGTATCCAACATTAGTTGAGCTAAAAAATAATAAAGAAAAGATGATAGAAAAAGGAGAAGAAATGCTTAAAGAATTAACTAATATTAGAATACTGTTAGAAAAATTGAGGAAAGATGAAGAAGAGAATTTAGACAAAATTACTGAACTTGAAGAAAAAGAAAATTATTTAGCTACTGAAATTTTAAAATTGGACTTGGGTATAAAAATATTAGAAGTAATAGAATTTATTATAGAGAACAATATATTTAGAGATTATTGGAAAATAATAGAAGAAAAAATACCATATGATGAGTTATTAGAGATTGTTGCAGAAAATGGATTAAATGTAAAAAAGGTTTGTATGGAGTTGTATAAAATTGCAAACATAGATGACAAAGATATTTTAAATAAAATTCAAAATTTACCAGATGATGAGTGCCAAAAAGTTTCTGAAAATACATGTATGCAGATTAACAAATATTTGGATAAAATAATCTCAAGAATTATTAAATTAAAAGAACTTACAAACAATAGCACATAATTTTTAATAATAATTCTTTTAATTTAATAATTGCTTATGCTTATAATTAATTATAGTTATTTTTATTTTTTGAAGAATTTTTATTTAGTGTGTTATCTTTAATGAATAAATAATAAATAATTATGAAATTTGAGGTGAGTAAATGAAAAGTGTAGAGCCAGTTAATTTTAGAGAGTTGGATAAGAAGATAAAAAAGTTCTGGGAAGAGAATGATATATATCAAAAAGTAAAGAAAAAGAATGAAGAAAATAAAGAATTTTATTTTGTTGATGGACCTCCTTACTGTTCTGGGGCAATACATCTTGGGACAGCTTGGAATAAGATAATTAAAGATACTTATTTAAGATTTAAGAGAATGCAAGGATATAATGTTTTAGATAAAGCTGGATGGGATATGCACGGTTTGCCAATAGAGGTTAAAGTTGAAAATGAGTTTGGAATAAAAAACAAGAAAGAGATAGAAACAAAAATTGGTATAGAACAATTTATTGAAAAATGTAAAGAATTTGCTTTAAAACACAAAGAAATTATGGAAAATCAGTTTAAAAACTTAGGAGTTTGGTTAGATTGGGAAAATGCATACATGCCAATAACTAAGGAGTATATGGAAATAGGTTGGTGGACATTAAAAGTTGCTCATGAGAAAGGATTATTAACAAGAGATTTGAGGGTTGTTTATTGGTGTCCAAGATGTGAAACAGCTTTAGCTGAACATGAAGTTAGAGGAGAGTATAAAGAAGTTTACGACCCCTCAGTTTATGTAAAATTTAAATTAGCAAATGAAGAAAACACCTATGTTGTAATTTGGACAACAACACCATGGACTTTAATAGCTAACTTAGCTGTTGCAGTACATCCAAACTATGATTACGCTTATGTAGAAGTTGAATTTGATGACAAAAAAGAAGTTTGGATTATTGCTGAAAAGTTAGTTGAGGATGTTATAAACAAAGCTAAAAAATTATACAATATCAAAAACTACAAAATAATCAAAAAAGTTAAAGGAAAAGAGTTAGAAGGAATAAAATATATTCATCCATTATTAGATGAGAATGAGAAGCAAAAAGAATTTGCAAAATTAGAAAATGCTCATACTATAGTATTAGGGGAACATGTAACCTTAGAGGGAGGAACTGGTTTAGTTCATACTGCCCCTGGACATGGGGAGGAGGACTTTGAAGTTGGTAAAAAATACAATCTGCCAATATATTCACCAATAGATGATGAAGGCAAATACATAGAAGGAAAATGGAAAGGCATTTTTGTTAAAGATGCAGATAATAGCATAATAGAGACTCTAAAAGATAAAGGATTGTTAGTTTATGCTGGAAAAATAAAACATAGTTATCCACACTGTTGGAGATGTAAAACACCTCTCTTGTTTAGAGCTACTGAGCAGTGGTTCTTAGAAATATCAAAAATTAAAGATAATATTATAGAACATGCAAAAACAGTTAGTTGGATACCTCACTGGGTTGAGACAAGATATATAAATGGAGTTAAGTTTGTTGGAGACTGGAATATAAGTAGGCAGAGGTATTGGGGAATTCCATTACCAGTATGGATTTGTGAGAAATGTGGAAAATATATAGTTGTGGGAAGTGTTGAAGAACTAAAGGAGAGAATGATAAATAAAGATGAAGTTGGAGAGATTAAAGATTTGCATAAACCAACAGTTGATAAAATAAAGTTGAGATGTGAATGTGGAGGAGTAATGGAGAGGGTTCCAGATGTCTTAGATGTTTGGTTTGACTCTGGTTTAGCACCTTATGCTTCAATTGGTTCAAAAACATTAAAAAAAGCTGACTTTATAACAGAAGGACATGACCAAGTTACTAAGTGGTTTTATTCACAACATGCACTTTCAGCTATTGTATTCAATGACATTCCATACAAAAAATGTTTAATGCACGGCTTTACGTTGGATGAGCATGGAGACAAGATGAGTAAGAGTTTAGGAAATATAGTTAATCCAGATGATGTCGTTGAAAAATATGGGGCTGATTTGTTGAGATTTTATCTTTTAAGTGCAAACAAGGTTTGGGAGGATTTAAGGTTTGTATGGAGTGAAATGGATGATGTTTTAAGCTTATTCAACACTCTATGGAATGCTTACATGTTTGCTGTAAATTACATGGTGTTAGATAACTTTAAACCAGATGAAAAATACTTTGAATATTTAAAAGATGAAGATAGATGGATTTTAAGTAGGGTAAATACTGTTGCCAAAATAGCAATTGAAAACCTTGATATTCCATATTTCCACACATACACATGGACATTAAAAGATTTCATATTAAATGACTTAAGTAGATGGTACATAAGGCTAATTAGGGAAAGAACATGGAAAGAAAAAGATGATACTGACAAATTAGCGGCATATCAAACACTCTACTATGTCCTATTAAAGTTATCTATAATAATGGCTCCTGTATCTCCTCATGTAGCTGAGGCAATATATCAAAACTTAAAAACAGAAGATATGGAAGAAAGTATATTTATGAATAAAATAGAAGTTGATGAAGAGTTTATTGATGAAGAGTTAGAGAGAGATATGGCAATAGTTAGAGATATAGTTGATGCAATCTACAGAGGAAGAGATAAAATAAAATACACTTTAAGATATCCATTAAAAGAAATAACTATTGCTGGTGGGGAAGAGGTTAAAAAAGCAGTAGAGAGATTTGAATACATAATAAAAGAGCAGGGTAATGTCAAAAATATCAAATTTGGAGAAGTTGAAGGTAGCAAATACATAATAAAACCAAACTACAGAGAGTTAGGTAAAAGATATAGAAGTGAAGTTCCAAAGGTTGTTGAAGCATTGAATAAAGCAGATGCTAAGGAGTTAATGGAAAAATTGAAAGAAGGAGCTGTAATATTGGATGGATATGAGATTAAGCCAGAGTATGTTGAAATTAGGTTAGAGATTCCTGAGCACATTGCAGGAGTTGAATTTTCAAAGGGAACTGTCTTTATAAATACTGAAATTACTGATGATTTAATAAGAGAAGGGTTAATGAGAGAAGTTATAAGAAGAATTCAAGCAATGAGAAAAGATTTAGACTTAGATATAGAAGAAAAAATTAAGGTTAAAGTTGAAGGAGTAGATATAGATGAGTTTAAGGAAATTATAGAAAGAGAAGTAAGGGGAATATTTGTAGATGATATAAAAGAGGACTATACAAAAGCTTGGGAAATAAAAACTCCAAATGGGGAAATATATAGAGTTAAAATAACTATCGAAAGAATAAATAAGAAATAAATTTAATTTTTTATTAGTTTTTTATTTAATTTCTATTTTATTTTTGCTTTATTTATTTTTGTTTAGAACGCTTTTATAATTAAATTTAATAATTTAGGTGACTTAATTTATGAAATTGGGTAAATTTGAGATAGACAATATTTATTTAGGAGATAGTTTAGTTTTAATGAAAGACATTCCAGATGATAGTATTGATCTAATTGTTACAGATCCTCCTTATGGAATTAACTTTAAAGGTAAAAAGAATAACTACAATAGAAAATATGAGAATGTTTTAGAAGGTTACAATGAGATTCCCAAAGAAAAATATTACGAATTTTCTTATAATTGGATGAAAGAGGCATATAGAATATTAAAACCAACTGGGAGTATGTATGTATTTTCTGGTTGGACTAATTTAAAGGATGTTCTCAATGCATTGGATGATGTAGGATTTATAACAATAAACCACATTATTTGGAAATATCAATTTGGAGTTTTTACAAAAAGGAAATTTGTTACCTCTCATTACCACATTTTATTTGTTGTTAAAGATGAAAAAAGATACAAATTTAATAAAATAGAACATTATCCAGAAGATGTTTGGATAATAAATAGGGAGTATTGGAGAGGTAAAGTTAAAACTCCAACAAAATTGCCTACTGAATTAGTTAAAAAAATTATTCTATATGGAAGTGATGAAGGAGATATAGTTTTTGATCCTTTCCTCGGTTCTGGACAGGTTTGTGTTGTTGCAAAAATGCTAAATAGACATTATTTAGGTTTTGAAATAGTTAAGGAGTATTATGAATTTGCAAAAAAGAGATTAGAAGAAATTGAAAGGCAAAAAGAGAATGGATTAATAAAGTGGATTAATAATAATTAAAATTGAGTGAGATTATGATTTTAAAAGAGGGAGAGGTTATTTTTGAAGTTCCAGATAAATTAACAATTACAAAAAAAGATGAAGTTTTTTACAACCCAAGAATGAAAACTTGTAGAGATTTAAGTATAGTTATAGTCCAAGCATTTTTAAATTTATATCATAAAGTTGATAAATGCTATATATGTGATGCTTTGGCAGGTAGTGGGATTAGAGGGCTTAGATATGCAAAAGAGATTGAATTTAGTGGGGATTTACAAGTTTTCCTAAATGATATAAATCCAAAGGCATATGAAAAAATAATAAATAATGCTAAAATGAATAAAATTGAGAATATAAAAGTTTTTAATGAAGATGCAAATACATTTTTATCAAAACATTTTAGATTTTTCAATATTATAGATTTAGATCCGTTTGGCTCTCCATCTCCTTATATTGACCAAGCTATTAGGGCATTAGTAACAAAAAATGGTTTGTTATGTATAACTGCAACAGATACAGCCGCTTTATGTGGAAGAGCTAAGAAATCTTGCCTAAGGAAATATTTAGCATATCCGTTATTTGGTAGAGACTGTCATGAGTTTGCTTTGAGAGTTTTGGTAGGTTATGTTATGAGAATGGCTACAAAATATGAAATTTCTCTAAAACCAGTATTTTGCCACGCAACCGACCATTATGTTAGAGTTTATTTAGTTACTGATAGAGGAGCTAAGAGATCTGATAAAACCTTTGAAATGTTAGGATATGTTAAAGATGTTAATGGAATTAAGATAATTAAAAAATTTGAAGAAGGTTATGAAAAAGGATTCTCAGGGCCTTTATATATAGGTAATTTATACGATAAAACTCTCGTTGATGAAGCTTTAAAAATAGCTGAGGAAAGAAAATTAAATGAGAGAATTTTAAAAATATTAAATGCAATTAGTGAGGAAGCGGAAATAAATCAAGTTGGTTGCTTTGACACTCACCAATTAGGGAAGATTTTAAAAATATCAGTCCCACCAATAAAAAATATTATAAATAAATTAAAAGAGCTTGGTTTTAAAGCCACAGTAACTCACTACAATCCAAAAGGAATAAAAACTAATGCTACATTAAAAGATGTTATTGATGTAATGTATAGATGTAGTAAAGTAAGGTGATATTATGCATTTTAATAAATTTATTAATAAATTTATAATTTTTATTTTTTTAATTCCTATAATATTGATAGGATTGTGTGGATGCTTTGAAATTGTCCCTAAAGAATTTTATGATGATTTTTCTTCATACTACGATGGAGAAAAAGCTCCATTTGGTGAATGGAAAGTTAAGGAAGGGGGATTTAAAATTGTTAGTATTTTAAGCGAAGATAAAAAAACAATAAATAATGTTGCAGTTCCAATAGACAATGGAATAATATATATTGATAAAAATTATACTGACTTTAAATTTTATGTTGATATAAAAAGACTTAAAGATAGCGACACTCCAAAAATATACTTTAGATTAATGAACAATGCAAACACTGGATATTACATAGAAATAGAGGGCTATGATATTGGATATAAACTTTACAAGTTTAATGGAACTAAAGTTGAATTATTAGATGAATCTTATTATGCAGCTCCGGCAGGAACTGATTTTTATAGGTATGAAGTTATAGCAATAGGGAACAAGATAATCTTTCTTGCAGGGGGACAGAAATATATAGAGTATGTTGATAATGATTCACCAATACTCAAAGGAGGAATAGGTATTGGTGGAGGAGAAGCTTATTATGACAATGTCAGAGTTGTGCCAATAAATCAATATTAAGATTTAAATTAATTAATTAACGAAAACTATATATATGGGTTATTATTATCTAATTTTTGCTCTTGTAGGGCGGTGGCTCAGCCTGGTTAGAGTGCTCGGCTGATAACCGAGTGGTCCGGGGTTCAAATCCCCGCCGCCCTACCATTTTTTATTTTTGAATAATATATTTATTAATTTAAATATATAAATTAATTTTGTTATAAAAAATTATCTTCTAAACTGACTCATAAATTTAGGAATGTATTTTATAGCCATATTTAAACTCATAATTTCATAGTCATCTTTTAAATACCCTTTTTCCTTCAAAACTCTCCCAACCCAATCTGAAAATCTCTTATCTTGTATAACTACAACTCCATAATCATTCTCTGTTCTTATTAACCTTCCAATCATTTGCACTAAAGTCCTTGCCATTCTATCAAATGATGTCATTAAAAAAGCTCTCCAATGAGCATTTTTAATATTTCTCTTTTTGAATTTTTCTTCTAATATTTTTTGTTCTCTTAATATTAAAGGAGTAGGGACTGGAAAAGGTAGTGTGTCAATAACAACTCCAACTAACGCCTCGCCGGGAATATCCACACCCTCAGCAAATCTACCAGTTGCCAATAAAATCCCTCCAACTCTCTCAAATCTTTCTTTTAATTCCTTAGCCTCTTTTCCATCCATTCCTTGCTCATATACATGAATGTTTTTATTTTTAATATTAGTTTTGTCAATTTCTCTTTTTAGATATTTATAGAAGTTATCTAAATCTTCATAGCTTTTAAATAAAACTAAGGAGTTTCCATTTATTGCCTCCAATATTTTTAATAAGTTTTTATTAGCCTTTTCTCTATCTCTTTTTTCATACTTCATATCTACTCCATCTTTTAAGCCTATAATTATCTTTCTATCTTTTGGAAATGGGCTCTCTAAAACTAAAAAATCTGGATTATCTACTCCTGTTTTTATAGCGTGCATTTCTAAGTTTCCTATTGTGGCAGAACAATGAATAACTACTGCATTACCGTAAAGTTCTTTTAAATGAGTACTAACAAAAACAGGCTCACATAGTAAGGAATTTCCACTTCTATAGATTACATAATTATCATTAATATATTTTAAATTTTTGATATTTTCAATAAATTCAAGAATGTGCATATCAGACAGTTTCTTTTTATGAATAAAATCGAGTTCTATAGAAATTAAAGCTCTATTATCAATATCAAATTTAAGTTCATTTTTATCAATCTCTTCATTTTCATTAAATTTTAAAATTTTATTTTTTATATTGTTTATTTGATAGTATCCATCTAATATAGATCCCAATATAGCTAATTCTGTCTTATATCTCCAAGAGTGTATCTCTCCATCAAAAATAATCGTTTCTTTGCAGATATCTAAATCTACATTTTTATTAACTAAATAATTCTCAATAATTTCCCAGAAGTTTTCATCCTCAACATCCAACCTCTTTTTTAAAATATTTGGAGCGTAATAAATAGCCATATATTTTAATCTATTAATAGCCATATCTGGATTAATAACTATTGTGGAAGCATTTCTTACACTGTTCTCTAATTTGTGTGCCTCATCACAGATAATTATATCTATATCTCTCTTACTCTCAATGTCTTCCTTTGCATAGTAAAACATACTATTATTTACTACAACAATATCAGCCAAAATACTATCAATTTTTGCCTTTTGATACTCACAAACACAATAAGGACAGTAATAAATAGTTTTATCTTCAAATTTTATTGCTTCTTTTTTAGTCCCACAGTAACAGATAGGTCTTTTATTTGGTCTATAAGGACATTTTTTATTTAGTTGGCAATATAACCTATTTGCTTTCCCACCCTTTGATTTACATATATAGTTACCTTTTCCCATCAGATAGGCAACCTTTAAATTATGCTTTATAGAACTTAAATCCTCGTAAATTCTAACCTGTTGGTCAATAGTTTCAGTTAAAATAACAACTTTTTTTCCCTTTTCAGCAAAATAAATGGCAGGAATTAAATAACCCAAAGTTTTACCTACACCAGTTGGAGCCTCAATTATCAAATTTTTTTTATTTAAAATACTTTCATAAATTTTTAGCATCATTCTTTTTTGTGGCTCTCTAATCTTAGGATAAGGAAATTTCTCCATAATATATTTTTCAAAATCCATAAAAATCCCAATTCTGTAAATTTTTTAAAATATTATCTATAACTGCGTAAATTCCAGTTAATGGATATTCTATAAATTTATTTTTTAAAACTTATATCCAATAGCTCTTTTATAGCATGCCATTCAATTAAAGATGTTGGTTTAATAATATCATTAATAACATCATAAAATAAATATTTTCAAAGTAGCATATAACTCATCTTCAATTTCCTCATTTTCTATTATAATATTATCTTTGAATTTTAATAAGATTTTTAGGATTTCATCTTTTTTATTTAAATTTTCTCTTATTGTGTATCTTATTTTATCTCTCTCAATATTAATCCATTGGTTTATGATTTCTTTAACAGATAAACCTAATTTTTTATTGTTTATTAACTGTGCAATTTCATAAGGTAAAATGTAGAATTTTGATAAATCTCTTCAATGAATAGAGTGTCAGAGGTTAAGCATATAACGTGGCAGAGATGTCTAACCTTTGTTAAATGGACAAATAGATTAAATAACTCATTTAATAATGATTTTCCATTATCATTTCCATTGAAATAGATGTTTTTTAATTTCTGCAATTCATCTATTATTAAAATTGGTTTTTTACCATCTTTTATAACAGTTTCAATACTTTCATAGATTTTATCAAAAACATCATTTAAAGATAAATTATTAAAGTCAAATTTATTTAAAAGATATTTCTTATCTCCTTTTTCAAAAAATATTTTTAAAAATTCTTCCTTTGTAGGAGTGGCATATCTCCTTAAATCATAATAGAAAAATACTATATCCTCCCTTTTAGATAGTTCCTCTATAACCCTAAGCATTACTGTCGTTTTGCCAGAAGATTTTGGCCCATAAACAAACAATATTGAATTCGGCTCTAATAAACAATAATTTTTTAAAAAATTTACTTCTTCCTCTCGATTATAAAATTTCATTATTTTCACCTATAGTTCAACAAATTAAGTTTGAAACTTAGAAAGATTAAATTATCTGTTTAGAGATAGAAATAACAAAAGAATAGATAGTAAAATTTTATTATTTTCATATTTTAATAGTGTGTTATTTTTCAATACTTCTATCTCTACACTCAATTGCTTTGTTGTAATATTCTACAGCTTTTTTTACATCTCCTAATCTTTCATATATCCTTGCAATGCTTAATAATATATCTACACGATATGGATAAAGGCTAAGAGCTTTTTTATAGTATTTTAATGCTTCATCTGACTTTCCTAATCTTTCATACAATTCTCCTTTGTAATACCATAAATATACATCATCCTCTCTAATATCTAATCCCATTTTTATGTATCTTTCAGCAGTTTCTAAGTCACCAACAATCAATGCTACAGATACAGCGTGCCTAATAGCGTCCAACCATCTAACTCCTAATTCATCTATTAATTTTTTAAAACAATCAAGAGATTCTTTAAATTTACCCATTCTCTTTAATAACACACCCATTAAATATAAAGCATTTTTATCATTTGGTTTTAGCTCTAATGCTTTTTTCAAGCATAGTAATGCATCATCATATTTTCCTAATTTTCTTAAAATATCTGCTTTTTTAACCCATATTGGAACAAATCTTGGCGCATAAGTTAATAACTCATCACAAGATTTTAATGCTTCTTCATATTCTCCTAAGAATTCTGTGCAAATAAGTTTTAATAAAAATGCTGAAAGGAATTTATTTTCAGTACCTAAAGCGTTTTTGTAACAAGAAAATGCTTTATCACATCTTCCCAACAAACCATAAGATTGTCCAAGAAATACCCAAACAATTGGGTTCTTAGAACCATAATTTACTAATTTCTCAAAAGTATCAATTGCTTTGTTAATTTCACCCATAGCGTTTAGTATCAATCCTTTCAAAAATAAAGCTAATCTAAAATCAGGCTCTAATTCTAAGGCTCTATCAATGTAATATAATGCTTTTAGTAAATCTCCTTCAAATAATTCTCTATAACATTTTAAAAGGTATGTTGTAGCTTCTAATGCTCTAACTCTTGGTAATTCTTTAGTGTGTGTATCCATAATATTCCCCACATTTTTAAAATTTAATTATTAGTTTTAGTTAATGTATGTTAATCTTTTTATCTATAAATAATTTTTTATCAATATTACCTTCAGCTCTTAATACATTTTTAAATTTAGAGAGATACTTAGATATTTTTAATAATTTTTCTACTTCTTCATAAAATGGAATCTTTCTAAAATGCTCTCTCCTATTTAATTCTAATAGGTATCTTATAATTTCTTCCTCATTTTCTTGATTATGGTATTTTGCAATGTTGTTTTTTATAGATTTAAAGATACCAATATCTATTAACTTTATATTGTTACCAAAAATTTCTTTGCATCTTTCAAACATTTCATCAAAATTTTTACTACTAAAAATATATCTTCCAAACTCTTCTCTCTCTTCCCAAGTAATTTTAAAATCTTTATATAGTAAAGTTTTACTACTATGTTCCATACCATTTTCAATAATCTCTTCAAAATTATCAAAATAAAGTTCTTTTATATATTCAATTACTTCTTTAATAACTTTTTTATCAGTTTCTCCCTTACAAATTCCTTTGCAGTAATGTTTTATTATCAACAAAGGAGTTCCATCCCACTTTACCATACTACTGAATGGAAAAATTTTACACATTAAAGGTTTAAACTCATAACCTTTTTCTAAATGAACTCTACATAAATTATTATTTAATAAAATACATCCTCTTTCATTAATTTTTAGTCTATATTTAAATTCTCCTTTGCATCTCTCTATACAATCTTTGTAATCTTTAAGTTTTAAAACATCGAAGTAATTTAAATATATTCTCCATCCCTCACAAGAACAGCAGTATGCACAATTAATACATCTATAGGTAATTCCGTTAAAAGTTATTTCCCACTTCATATAAGTCACTTAAAAGATTTTTTATATTAAGAGTTTATTTAAATTTACTTATGAGTATTACTTAACAATTAATGTTAATGTAATTTAATGTTAATAGATAATAATTAACCATAGAGATGGGTGATTATTTTGATGTTATTTATAAAACTACTCTATGCATTCGCTTTTGTTATAGTAGCCATTGTTATCGCATATATTGAAAAGTTAGGCATTGAGAAAAAAATATTTTATGTTTCAATATTGGCGTTAATTCAACTGTTTATATTGGGATATGCCTTACTTTATATTTTTTCTTTAGGAATAATAGGAGCATTTTTTATGATTTCATTAATGATTACTGTGGCATCATATTTAATAATGAGAGAAATAAAGTTAAAGCATAAGAAAAAACTTTTTCTTAGTTTATTTGTTACATTTTTAGCAACAACTATAGTTTCATTAATTATATTAGTATTTTCTGATGTTATTAAATTTGAGCCTATTTATGTAATTCCACTAATGGGAATGGTTGTTGGTAATACGATGAATACAATCCATTTAACATTAGATAAAATCATAGATTTAGTAAAATCTGAAAGAGATATTTTATTGGGATATTTAGCATTAGGAGCTACTGAATTAACTGCTTTAAAGCCTTTTATAAAAAATGCAGTAAAATCAGCAATAATTCCACAAATGAATAGGACGAAATCTGTTGGAGTTATCTTTATTCCGGGAGCAATGGTTGGTATGTTATTAAGTGGAGCTAATCCTTTGTATGCCGCAGAAATCCAAATTGTAATAATGTGGATGATTTTAAGCTCTTCAATAATTTCTGGAATTTTGATTTGTTATTTAATGTATAAAGAGATTATTAGGATATAAAAATATCATTAAATAGAAAAAGATCTAAAACATAATATAAGTAATACAGATTAACAGATTAATTTAACAGATTAATAGTAGGATGATGATTATGAAGTTAATAGAAGAAGCCATAAAGTTGGAGAGTGATTTAATAAAAATTAACTCAGTTAATCCATCATTTGGTGGAAAAGGAGAGAAAGAAAAGGCAGAATATGTTAAAAAAAAGTTAATGGAATATGTTAAAAAATATAACATAAAAAACTATACTCTAAAAGAATATAATACTACTGACAAATATGGCATTGAGAGGCCAAATATAGTATTTAAAGTAGATTTTGGAAAAGAAAAAACTTTACATATTATATCTCACTTAGATACTGTCCCAGAAGGGGATATAAGTTTATGGACTACAGATCCTTATGAACCTGTAATTAAAGACGGAAAAATTTATGGTAGAGGAGCAGAAGATAACCATAAAGGGATAGTTTCCTCTATACTATTATTAAAAATGATTTTTGAGAATAAAATTACTCCAAAATATAACTTATCTTTAATCTTTGTTTCTGATGAAGAAGATGGTAGTGAATACGGCTTAAAATATCTCTTAAATAACTTTGAAAATGAGATATTCAAAAAAGATGATTTAATAATTGTCCCTGATTTTGGAACTCCAACGGGAGAATTTATTGAGATTGGAGAAAAAGGAATATTGTGGATAAAATTCACAATTAAAGGGAAACAGTGTCACGGAAGCACACCAGAAAGTGGTTTAAACTCAAATATTATTTTATTTAACTTTGCAAATGAATTGTATAATAATCTATATGAAACTTTTTCTGAAAAAAATCCAATATTTCTTCCAAAATATTCAACATTTGAACCAACTATGTTAAAAAACAATGTAACTAATCCTAACACAATTCCTGGAAGTGTAGAGGTTGTATTTGATTGTAGAATTTTACCAAATTACAAAATAGAGGATGTTTTAAATTTTATAAATAAGTTTATAGAAAAATTTGACTTTAAAAAATACATTAAACACTATGATAACTTAACAACTCCAAAAATAAATTATGAAATATTAAAATTAGAAAATTCAAATTACACAGACGAAAATTCAGAAATTATCAAAGAGTTGAAAAATGCTATTAAAAAAGTATTAAATAGAGAAGCAAAACTTTGTGGAATGGGCGGAGGTACTGTTGCAGCATTTTTAAGATATAAGGGTTATAAAGTAGGAGTTTGGGGTATTGGTGAAGAAACTGCCCATCAACCTAATGAATACATTAAAATAGAGGATTTAGTAAAAATGGCTAAGGTTTTCTATGAAATTTTAAAACAGTGAGAGTATGCACATTGTAAAAATTGGAGGTTCTTTAACCTATGATGCCAAACCTTTATTAAAAACACTAAAAGATTATGCTAAAGAAAATAATAAAAATATTGTCATAATACCAGGAGGAGGAGAATTCGCAAATGTAGTTAGAAAAATTGACAAATTTTTAAATCTTTCAAATTCATTATCTCACAAATTAGCAATAAAATGTATGGACTTAATTGGAGAAATTTACTCTGAAATAGGAAATATTAAAGCATATGATACATTGTTTAATTTAAAAAGAGAAATAAATAAAGAAAAAATAGCAATATTATTACCCTCAAAAATTTTAATATCCACTGACATATCTGAACATTCTTGGGACGTAACATCAGACTCATTAAGTTTATATATTGGAAATCTATTAGATGTTAAAGAAATAATAATAGCTACAGATGTTGATGGAATATATGATAAGTTTCCTGGAGGGAAACTATTAAATATTATTAATGCGAATGAAATACAAGGCTTAACCTCTGTAGATAAAACTTTTCCTATTCTCTTAAAAAAATTTAAAATGACTGCTTATGTTGTAAATGGCAAATATCCGCAAAGAGTTATTGACATCTTAGAAGGAAAACCTAACATATATACAAAAATTGTCATAGATTAAGATTACAAACACAAAATATTACAATAAAATTTAAACAAATTATAAACATAAATAAAAATTAAAAAATTTAAAAATTAGAAAATTGGGTGAAAAATATGAAATACATTTGTATAAGCTGTAATGCTGAAATAGCTCCAAGAGAGAAATCAACAAAGTTTTTATGTCCAAACTGTGGAGAGGTAGAGATAGTAAGATGTGAAAGATGTAGAAAATTAAACAACCCTTACAAGTGTCCAAAGTGTGGATTTGAGGGACCATAATAAAAATAATGTGGTGAAATAATGGCGTCAGTGTTAGCAAAAATAAAAATTATGCCAAAAAGTCCAGAAGTTGATAAAGAACAGTTAAAAGAAAAAGTAAAAAAAGTTTTAGAAACTCAGGATGTTGCTATAAGAGGATTATTTGATGAGCCATTAGCTTTTGGATTATACACAGTATATGTAGTTATTGAAATGGAAGAAAGAGAAGGAGGAACAGAACCTATAGAGAATGCTTTAGCTGAAATTGACGATGTTGAGAGTGTTGAAACAGTAGAAGTTTCATTAGCATAAATTTTGTAACTTTTTTAAATTATTTAAGCAATATTCACTTTTATTTTGTTATTTCGTTTATTCGTAAATTATATATAACACTTTAAAAATTCTATATTCTTACATTCTAAAATTCTATCTCTTTCAATTATTATGGACTTAATTCAATCTATTGATATATTATTACTTAAAGAAACAATTAAAATTTATTAGCCTTAAACATTATTAAAGGTGGTATATTATGGGTAAATTAAAATATAAAATACAGGTTAATCCTGAAAAAACTGCAAGAGCTATGGGAAGAAACATTCCAATATCAAGAAAGCACGCAAGAGAGATTTGTAAATCAATAAATGGAATGAAGTTAGATGAAGCTATAAAATTCTTAGAAGATGTTATTGCAATGAAAAGACCAGTTCTATTTAGAAGACACTGCAAAAAAGTAGGACACAGAAAAGGTAAATTAGGATGGCCTGCAGGAAGATACCCAGTTAAAGCAGCTAAGGCAATCTTAAAGATATTAAACTATGCAAAGGCAAATGCTGAATATAAAGGTTTAAATGTAGAAAAATTGAGAATAAAACATATTTCAACAAATAAAGGAATAACAATAAAAAGATACATGCCAAGAGCTTTTGGTAGAGCCACTCCTAAGTTCCAAGAAACCGTTCATATACAAGTTATCTTAGAAGAATACCACTAAAAATAATAAATAATTTATAAAAGGTGGAAAGATGATTGAAAGAGTATTTGTTAAAGAAAATGTTAAAAGGTTGTTAATTGATGAATACTTTAAAAAGGAGTTAAGTAGAGCAGGTTACAGTCACTGTGAGATAAGAAAAACACCAATAGGAACAAAGATTATAATATATGCTGAAAAACCTGGTTTTGTTATTGGTAGAAGAGGTAGTAGAATAAGAGAATTAACTGAAACATTAAGTAAAGAGTTTGGTGTTGAAAAACCACAAATCGATGTTAAACCCGTAGAAAATCCTGACTTGGATGCTCAAGTTGTCGCTTTAAAAATAGCTCAGTCATTAGAGAGAGGATTACATTTCAGAAGAGTTGGACACACTGCTGTAAGAAGAGTTATGAATGCTGGTGCTAAGGGAGTTGTAGTAATTATTTCTGGAAAATTAACTGGAGAAAGAGCAAGAACTGAGAAATTTATGGCTGGATATATGAAACACTGTGGAGAGCCTGCTGAGGATTTAGTAGATAAGGGAAGAGCTATTGCAAAAACAAAGCCTGGGATTATTGGAGTTACAGTAAAAATTATGAGACCAGATGTCTTATTACCTGATGAGATTATAATTAAAGAAGATGCAGAAGTTAAGCATGTAGTAGAAGAGGAGGAACAATAAAGGTGAGAGCTTATGGCAATATTAAGAGCTAATGAGTTAAGAGAAATGTCTATTGATGAATTAAAAGAAAAACTTGTAGAACTTAAAAGAGAGTTGTTAAAGGAAAGAGTTAGTATAGCTACTTCTGGATCACCAACAAATCCGGGAAGATTGAGAGAAATTAAAAGAACTATTGCAAGAATATTAACAATAATGAATGAAAAGAAAAGAATGGCTTCACAACAACAGTAATCAAAATAACTTTATATTGGAAAAATTTAAATACTTCCTATAGATATTATAAAATATATTTCTACCCATATAAAGAGTAAAACTTAGAGGTGCAGTAATGCCAGAAATTTGCCCAAGGTGTGGTTTGCCTAAAGAACTATGTGTTTGTGAAGAAATAGCTAAGGAAGAACAAAAAATAAAAATATATGTTACAAAGAGAAGGTTTGGTAAGTTAATGACAATAATCGAAGGTTTTGATGCAAGTGTTATTGACTTAAAAGAACTTGCTAAAAAATTAAAGGACATCTGTGCCTGTGGAGGAACTGTTAAAGATAATACTATTGAACTTCAAGGGGATCATAGGAAAAAAGTTGCTGAAATTTTAGTTAAGATGGGATTCTCGAAGGATTCTATTGAAATTAGATAATCTTAATCAATCCTTTATTTTATTTCTTAGTAGTTAAATAAAATGGGGACGCGGATGCCCTTTTATAGGGCACACCCCGTCCCCATAAAACGGTTGGGGCAAATATTATGATAACACCTTACAATATATTAAAACACGAGCTTATAGGTCTTAGAGTTACTATTATCGATTCAAAAAATAAGTCAATGATTGGCATTAAAGGCAAAGTAGTAGATGAGACAAGAAATACTTTAATAATAGAAAAAGAAAATGGTAAAGAAGTAATAATTCCAAAAAACATTGCAACCTTTATGTTTGAACTAAAAAACTGTAAAGTGAAAGTTGATGGTAGATTGTTAATAGGTAGACCTGAAGAAAGATTGAAAAAAAAGGTAAAAATTATGTATCCATATTAATTAAAATCTTTTGTTCTTTTTTGCCCCAACCGTTAAAGTAATATATAGGTTTTTAACATTAAGTCTTTCACAGTTTCTACAACTGTTAATGTTATGTTATAAGTTTTTATTATAAACTATGCCTTATTTATAAACAATAATCAAAATTGGAGGTAAAGACCATGGTAGCAAAAAATATAGGAATCCCTGTAAAAGCTCCAGAAGTAGAGTGTGATGATAAACATTGTCCATTTCACGGCTCTCTACCAGTAAGAGGACAAAGTTTCGTAGGTGTAGTAGTTAGTGACAAACCACACAAGACTGTTATAATTAAAAGGGAAATTATAAAGTACATTAAAAAATATGAAAGATATGAAAGAAGAAGTTCAAAATTAGTTGCTCACAACCCTCCATGTATAAATGCAAAAGTTGGAGATATTGTAAGAGTTATGGAGTGCAGACCAATAAGTAAAACAAAATCATTTGTTGTTGTTGAAAAATTAGGAAGAGTAGACGAAGCATCAAATGAACAAAAATAATTTAACTCGTAAAAATCTAATAGGTGAAAAAATATGAAAGCAATTGGTTCAAAACCTGTAAGGGCTCTACCAGTAGGTGCAAGATGTATATGTGCTGATAACACTGGAGCTAAGGAAGTAGAAATTATTGCTGTGAGAAACTATAAAGGTGTAGCAAGAAGATTACCTACTGCAAGAGTAGGGGATATGGTTATCGTTACCGTTAAAAAGGGAACTCCTGAGATGAGAAAACAGGTTTTACCGGCAGTTGTAATAAGACAAAGAAAAGAAATTAGAAGACCAGACGGAACAAGAGTTAAGTTTGCAGATAATGCAGTTGTTATAGTAACTCCAGACGGAAACCCAAAAGGTTCTGATATTAAGGGACCTGTAGCTAAAGAAGCAGCAGAAAGATGGCCAGGTATTGCAAGAATTGCTAAAATAATAATCTAAATAAATAATAAAATAAACCTATAATCAAAGGTGAAATTATGGCTTTTACTAAGTCAAAACAGCCAAGAAAACAAAGAAAAGCATTATTTAATGCACCACTTCATTTGAGAAGAAAGGTTATGTCTGCAATGTTATCAAAAGAGTTAAAGGAAAAATTAGGTAAAAACGCCATTCCGGTTAGAAAGGGAGATGTTGTAAGAATAATGAGAGGAGACTTTAAAGGGTTGGAAGGAGAAGTTACAAAAGTTGATTTAAAAAGATACAGAATCCATGTTGAAGGAGCTTACAACAAAAGACAGGATGGAAAAGAAGTTCCATATCCAATTCATCCATCAAATGTTATGATTATTAAACTCTATGACAAAGATGAAAGAAGATTCAAACATATTAAAAAGTAAAACAAGAATTAAAAATATGTTAAGGTGAAAGAATGGGAAAAAAAGGTCCAAAAAGACATTTGAAAAGATTAGCCGCTCCAGTTAGATGGGAATTGCCAAGAAAAGTAGCTAAATTTACTGTTAGACCTTTACCAGGAGCTCACCCAATGAGTGAGTCATTACCTCTCTTACTTATTATTAGAGATATTTTAAAATATGCTGACAATGCAAGAGAGGCTAAAAAAATTATTAAGATGGGTAAAGTTTTAGTTGATGGTAGAGTTAGAAAAGAAGAGAAGTTACCTGTTGGATTGATGGATGTAGTCTCATTACCTGATGCAAATGAAAATTACAGAGTATTATTTGACAGAAAAGGAAGAATTAAATTAAATCCAACAGAAAATCCAGATTTAAAATTATGTAAAATTAAAAACAAAACTGTTGTTAAAGGAGGTCATATTCAACTAAACTTACACGATGGTAGAAACATATTAATTAGAGTTTCAGATCCTACAAACCCTAAAGAGGATGTATATAAAACTGGAGACACTCTATTAATTACAATCCCAGATCAAGAAATTAAAGCACATATTCCATTTGAAGTCGGTAAGTTAGCATACATTACCGGAGGAAAACACGTTGGAGACTTTGCAAGAATCGTTGAAATTGAGAAAAGAGGAATTTATCCAGACATAGTTACATTAGAGAACTTAGAAGGAGACAAATTCAAGACAGTTAAAGACTATGTCTTTGTCGTTGGAGACGAAGAACCAATAATTAAGTTGTAAATTTGTTATTATAAAGTAATGAGGGAGAAACATGAGCTTTGAAGAATTGTGGCAAAAAAATCCTATGTTAAAACCAAGAATTGAAAAAGTTGTTGTTAATTTTGGAGTAGGAGAAAGTGGAGATAGATTAACAAAAGGAGAAAAGGTTATAGAGGAATTAACTGGACAAAAACCTATAAGAACAAGAGCTAAGCAAACAAACCCAACATTTGGTATCAGAAAAAAATTACCTATTGGATTAAAAGTTACTTTGAGAGGTAAAAAAGCAGAAGAATTTTTAAAAAATGCTTTTGAGGCTTTTCAAAAAGAAGGTAAAAAATTATATGATTATTCATTTGATGATTACGGAAACTTCTCATTTGGTATCCATGAACATATAGATTTCCCTGGACAAAAATATGACCCAATGATTGGAATTTTTGGGATGGATGTTTGTGTAACATTAGAAAGACCTGGATTTAGAGTAAAAAGAAGAAAAAGATGTAGAGCAAAAGTTCCAAGAAGACATAGATTAACAAGAGAAGAGGCTATTGAATTTATAGAAAAAACCTTTGGAATTAAAGTTGAGAGAGTTTTAGAGGAAGAAGAAACACAATAAGAAAAAGGGTGATGTAGATGGCTAAAAAACCTTGGAAAAAAAAGTATGGGTATGGTATTAGACCATGCCAAAGATGTGGTCATGTAGGGCCAGGATTAATTAGAAAGTATGGGTTAAACCTTTGTAGACAATGTTTTAGAGAAATAGCTCATAAATTAGGATTTAAGAAATTAGATTAAAAATTTAAACTTAATTTAAAACATTTAAAAATTCTTTTGGAGGGAAAACATGAGTTTAATGGACCCACTAGCAAATGCATTAAACCATATTTCCAACTGTGAGAGAGTGGGTAAAAAGGTAGTGTATATAAAACCAGCATCTAAGTTAATTGGAAGAGTCTTAAAAGTTATGCAAGATCATGGATATATAGGAGAATTTGAATTTATAGAAGATGGAAGAGGAGGAATTTATAAAGTTGAATTAGTAGGTAAGATCAACAAATGTGGTGCTATAAAGCCAAGATTCCCTGTTAAAAAATTTGGATATGAAAAGTTTGAAAAAAGATACTTGCCAGCAAGAGATTTTGGAATATTAATTGTCTCAACTACTCAGGGAGTTATGAGCCACGAAGAAGCTAAGAAAAGAGGATTAGGTGGAAGATTATTAGCCTATGTCTATTAAACACGGATGTTAATTATAATAATTATAATAGAAACAAAATTAAATCTACATTTTGAGGTGAGTTTATGCCTGTTGCCGCCTATCTTGAGAGAAGAATTAAAATTCCAGAAAATGTTCAAGTAGAAATAAACAATAATGAAATCGTTGTTAAAAGTGGAGGGAAGGAATTAAAGAGAAAATTTGAACATCCAAAAATTGTAATTAAAAAAGAAGGAGATGAAATTGTTGTATCTTGCGAATATCCAAGAAGAAAAGATAAAGCAATGATTGGAACTATAACAGCACACATAAATAACATGATTAAAGGAGTTACAGAAGGATTTACATACAAACTAAAAATTAGATATGCTCACTTCCCAATGAAAGTTAGTGTTAAGGGTAATGAAGTCATCATTGAAAACTTCTTAGGAGAAAAACACCCAAGAAGAGCAAAAATCTTAGAAGGAGTTACAGTCAAAGTTAGTGGAGAGGATGTTATAGTTACTGGAATCGATAAAGAAAAAGTAGGACAAACCGCCGCCAATATAGAACAGGCTACAAGAATTAAAAATAGAGATCCAAGAGTTTTCCAGGATGGAATTTATATTGTAGAGAAGGCTGGAAAGGTCATCTAAAAATTTAAATAAGAGGGAGATAATATGGATAGGCTATTAAGATTAAGATTCAAATTAAAAATGAAAAAGCCTGACTTTATAAGACAAGAGGCACACAGACATAAAAGGTTAGGAGAAAAATGGAGAAGACCTAAAGGAAGACATAGTAAGATGAGATTAAAATGGAAAGAAAAGCCTCCTGTCGTTGAAATTGGATACAGAATGCCAAAAGCTGTTAGAGGATTACACCCAAGTGGTTTAGAGGATGTTTTAGTTTATAATGTTAAAGATTTAGAAAAATTAAACCCTGAAACACAGGGAGCAAGGATTGCTTCAACAGTTGGTAAGAGAAAGAAAATTGAAATCATCAAAAGAGCAAGAGAGTTAGGAATAAGAATATTAAATATATCAGAAGAGAAACAGGAAGAATTATTAAAATTTGCTGAAAAACTAAATAACAACAATGAAAATGAATAACTAAGCTTTTTTAATATTTAATACCCTCTTAGTTTATAAGGTGAGAGTTATGGACGTATCAGTTCAAAGAAAATTAGCTGCTGAAATATTAAAATGTGGTATTGATAGAGTTTGGATAGATCCAACACAGTTAGAAAGAGTTAAAATGGCAATGACAAGAGATGATATAAGATCTTTAATTAAAGATGGAGTTATTAAGAAAAAACAGAAAAAGGGTATAAGTAGTGCAAGAGTTAAAAAATTAAAAGAGCAAAAAAAGAAAGGTAGAAGAAGAGGTCCTGGTTCAAGAAGAGGAGCTGCAGGGGCAAGAACTCCTCCAAAAGAAAGATGGATGGCTACAATTAGAGCTTTGAGAAAAACATTAAAATATTTAAGAGATTCTGGAAAAATTGATAGAAAAGTTTATAGAAAACTTTACAGAATGGCTAAAGGTGGAGCATTCAGAAGTAAGAGCCACCTCTTCCTATATATGAAAGAACACGACCTTTTAAAACAATAAATAATTTTTAATTTAACAGGGTGAGATGTTATGGCTACAGGTCCAACTTATAGAGTTAAATTTAGAAGAAGAAGAGAAGCAAAAACTGATTACAGAAAAAGATTAAAATTATTATTATCAAGAAAGCCAAGATTGGTTGTAAGGAAATCTTTGAATCATTGTATAGCTCAAATAGTATTGTATGATGAAAAAGGTGACAAAACAGTTGTATCTGCTCATTCAAGAGAATTAATTAAGTTGGGTTATAAAGGACATACCGGAAACTTGCCTTCAGCATACTTAACAGGCTACTTGTTAGGTAAAAAAGCCTTAGCTAAGGGTTATACCGAGGCAGTTTTAGATATTGGGTTGCATAGAGCTACAAAAGGAGCAGCAGTATTTGCAATGCTAAAAGGAGCTTTAGATGCTGGTATGAATATTCCACATGGAGAGGAGATATTACCATCAGAAGATAGAATAAGAGGAGAACACATAAAGGCTTATGCTGAGATGTTAAAAGAAGAAGATGAGGAAAAATACAAAAGACAGTTTTCAAAATACTTAGAGAAAGGTTTAGAACCAGAAAAATTACCAGAACACTTTGAGGAAATTAAGGCAAAAATTGATAGCATGTTCTAAGGTGAGATAATGAGATTTAATATAGATGAGTGGGAACCAAAAACAACCATTGGAAGGATGGTTAAAGAAGGACAAATAACTGACATTGATTACATATTAGACAATAACTTACCAATCTTAGAGCCTGAAATAGTTGATGCACTTCTTCCAGATTTGGAAGAGAAAGTTTTAGATGTTAAGTTAGTTCAGAGAATGCACAAGTCTGGAAGAAGAGCAAGATTTAGAGCAACTGTTGTTGTAGGAAACAGAAATGGTTATGTTGGTGTAGGAAAAGGTAAGGCTAAAGAAGTTGGGCCAGCAATAAGAAAAGCTATAGCTCAAGCAAAGAAAAATATTATTAGAGTTAAGAGAGGTTGTGGTTCCTGGGAGTGTGGTTGTGGAACTCCTCACTCAATACCATACAAAGGTTATGGAAAGTGTGGAAGTACTGCAATAGAGATATTACCTGCACCAAAAGGTGTTGGTTTAGTTGCTGGAGATGTCGCTAAGGCAGTTTTAGGATTGGCAGGAATTAAAGACGTTTGGACAAAAACATTTGGAGAAACAAGAACTACTTACAACTTTGCAATGGCTACATTTGAAGCTTTAAAGAGTTTGAATTTTGTAAGAGTTATGGATAAGAGTAAAAAGAAATTAGGAATTATTGAAGGTAGAGTATTGTAAATCATTTTTATTTTGAAAAACCAACTATTTTAAAGTTTTATTTAAATTATTATTTTATATTCCATAATAATTAAGGTGAGAAATATGGCTTATGCTGTTATTAGAATAAGAGGTAGAATTGGAGTAAGAAGAGACATAGCAGACACCTTAAAAATGTTAAGGCTACATAAGGTTAATCACTGTGTAATTGTTCCAGAAACAGATACATTTAAAGGAATGTTACAAAAAGTTAAAGATTATGTAACATGGGGAGAAATTGATAAAGATACCTTAGTTAAATTAATCTTAAAAAGAGGTAGACTTCCAGGAAATAAGAGAATTACTCCAGAAATTATAAAGGAATTAACTGGAATGGATGTTGAAGAGTTAGCAGAAAAACTTATAAAGGGAGAAATTAAATTAAAAGAAACTCCATTAAAACCTGTATTTAGATTACATCCTCCAAGAAAAGGATTTGAAAGAAAGGGTATTAAGAAACCATTTAGTGTTGGAGGAGCTTTAGGATACAGAGGAGAAAAAATTAATGAACTTTTAGAAAAGATGATGTAAGGTGATAATTTATGATTAGAAAAAAGAAAAAAGTTAAAAAAATTAGAGGTTCAAGAACATGTGGTGGAGGTAGCCACAAAAAGAGAAGAGGAGCAGGGAACAGAGGAGGTAGAGGGTTAGCTGGAGGTCTTAAACACAAATGGACTTGGATTATAAAATACAAGCCAGATCACTTTGGTAAATATGGATTTAAGAGACATCCAAGTTTAGTTAAAGAATTAGAAACAATTAACGTTGGAGAGCTTGAAGAAATTGTATTGAAAAACCCTGATAAATTCGAAAAAGAAAATGACAAATTTATTGTTGATGTTATTGAGTTGGGATATGAAAAAGTTTTGGGTAAAGGAAAAGTAACAATTCCAATGATAGTTAAAGCAATTGAAGTTTCAGAAAAGGCAAGAGAAAAAATTGAAGCTGTTGGTGGAGAAGTTGTAGAGCTATAAAATCTCTTTATTTCTTTTTTATGTTTCATTTTATTAATTAATTCAAATTAATAGTTTTAAAAATTTTTTCTTATAGATTTTTGATAAAATATTTATATAAATGTTAAGACTATTTTATTAGAATAATCTCTTTATCTTAACTTTAATAATATAGTTTTTAATGTTTGAAAAGGTGAGATATTGGAAGAATTTATGAAAAAATTAATTCCGATATTAGAAAAAATTCCTGAAGTAGACTTACCTATTAGAGAATTATCTTTCAAAGAAAAACTTAAATGGACTGGAATAGTTTTGGTTCTATATTTCATTATGGGAACTATTGATGTTTATACAGGAGGAGCCCAAATCCCTGCAATATTTCAATTTTGGCAAACAGTAACTGCATCCAGAATAGGGACCTTAATTACATTAGGTATTGGTCCAATTGTTACTGCTGGTATTATTATGCAGTTATTAGTTGGGGCTGGAATTATAAAAATGGACTTGTCAATTCCTGAAAATCGGGCTTTATTTCAAGGTTGTCAAAAACTATTATCTATAATCATGTGTTTTGTTGAGGCTGTTATGTTCGTTGGAGCTGGAGCTTTTGGACATCTACCTATTTTATTGGCACTTTTAGTAATTATACAAATAGCAATAGGTTCGATAATCTTAATATATTTAGACGAAATCGTTTCAAAGTATGGAATTGGCTCTGGAATTGGATTATTTATTGCCGCAGGAGTTTCACAAGTAATATTTGTTGGAGCATTTGGTCCTGAAGGATATTTATGGAGATTTTTTGGAAGTCTAATTAATGGAATGCCTAATTTTGAATATCTTGCACCAATACTTGGAACAATAATAGTATTCTTAATGGTTGTTTATGCTGAATGTTTAAGAGTAGAAATTCCTTTAGCTCATGGTAGAATTAAAGGTGCTGTTGGTAAATACCCTATAAGATTTGTTTATACTTCAAACATTCCAGTAATCTTATCTGCGGCATTATTTGCTAATATTCAACTCTGGGGATTAGTGTTAAGTAGATTAGGTATCCCATTACTTGGACACTATGTAAGTGGAAGACCTGTTGATGGAATAGCATATTATTTATCAACACCTTATGGACTAACAAGTGTATTTACAGATCCTCTACATGCTTTAGTATATATGATAGCAATGATAGTTTGTTGTATATTCTTTGGTATATTTTGGGTAGAAACTACTGGATTAGATCCAAAGAGTATGGCTAAAAGAATTGGCTCATTGGGTATGGCTATTAAAGGATTTAGAAAAAGTGAAAAGGCTATCGAGCAGAGATTGAGAAGATATATTCCTCCATTAACTGTAATGAGTTCAGCCTTCGTTGGATTTTTAGCCGCTATAGCTGATTTTATTGGAGCATTAGGTGGAGGAACCGGGGTTTTATTAACAGTTTCTATTGTGTATAGAATGTATGAGCAGATTTTAAAAGATAAAGTAAAAGAATTACATCCATCAATAGCAAAATTGTTAAATAAGTAAAAATAATTAAAGTTTTAATAATAAAGAAATTGTGAGGTGATACTATTATGAAAAATAAGGTCGTAGTAATAGTAGGAGTTCCAGGAGTAGGGTCAACAACAGTTACAAACAAGGCAATAGAAGAACTAAAAAAAGAAGGAATAGAATATAAAATAGTTAATTTTGGAACAGTAATGTTTGAAATTGCTAAAGAAGAAGGTTTAGTAGAGCATAGAGACCAGTTAAGAAAGTTACCTCCAGATGTCCAGAAAAGAATACAAAAGTTAGCAGGTAAAAAAATAGCTGAAATGGCAAAAGAGGCGAATATTGTAGTCGATACTCACAGCACTATAAAAACTCCTAAGGGTTATCTACCAGGACTTCCTGCATGGGTCTTAGAAGAATTACAGCCTGATATCATTGTTTTAATTGAGGCTGAAACTGATGAAATATTAATGAGAAGGTTATCAGATGAAACAAGACAGAGAGATTTCGAATCAACTGTTGATATAGGAGAGCATATATTCATGAATAGATGTGCTGCAATGACTTATGCAGTTTTAACAGGAGCTACAGTTAAGATAATTAAAAACAGAGACTTCTTATTAGATAAAGCAGTTAAAGAACTTGTTGAAGTTCTTAAATAATTTAAATACAATTTTTTAAGGTGAATCTATGTTTGAGTCAATAACAAATCTTTTTTATACATCATTAGATGCAATTTTTATGCCAATAATAAAGGTTTTACATCCAGCTATGGCAATTTTAGTTATTGCCATAATTGTGTCTTTAATTATTAATATTGCTACAAAACTTTTAGTAGATCAAGAGAGAGTTGCTGAATTAAAAAAGGAAATTCAAGAATTTCAAATAAAATCTAAGAAGATGGCTAAAAATCCAGAAATGTTAGAAAAACTCCAAGAAGAATATCAAAGAATTATGCAACTAAATGCTGAATTGATGAAAATGAGTTTTAAACCAATGATATATACTTGGCTTCCAATAATTCTAATATTTATTTATTTAAGACACGTTTATGGATTTGGTGGAGTTTATATGGAATTACATCCTAATTGGAATGGTGTTGTAGTATATTTACCAACAATAATCTCTAAGATTCTTCTAATTAATTTCTGGCATTGGTTAGGCTCATTAATTTACAAAGGAGGATTTAAAATAGTATCTAATACAGCCTTAGGATGGTTAGGGTGGTATATACTTTGTTCATTCGCAACATCAACAGTTTTAAGAAAAATATTTGGAATAAAATAAACTTTATAATTTTCTATATCTTTACTCTTTTATCTCAGAAGATTCTATATTATCATCTTTATTATTTTTACTTAATTGTTTCTCTTCAACTTTTTTACTTTTTTTCTTTTTTTCTAACTTTTCTTTATCTAATTGAAACTCTTCTCCGATTTTTATTACATAATCAGCAATATTTTGCAAAGCCTTTGAAAATCCAGGCTCAGCCCCAATAACAATAACTTTTTTCCCCCTTTCTTTAGCTTTTCTAATTGCTGGAAGAAAATCAGCATCTCTTGTTACATAGGCAATAGTGTCAATATTTGGATTAAACACTAATTCGGTGGCATCAACAGCCATTTCAACATCTACATCTCCAGCAGATATTTTTGGTTCAAATCCTTGATTTATAACGGCCTCTATTAACTTATCTGACGCATATTGATTTAAATAAACTCTACCTATAACAATGTCTCCAAATTCACTTAAAACTTCTCTAATTTTATCTAAATCAATGTTAAACTCTTTTCTGAGCATATTAGGTCCATCAATTAGTAAAGCGATTCTATGTTCTCCTCTTCTTTTTAAAGCCTTTTCGTAAATTTTACTTGTCAAATTCTCTAACTTTTTCCACATAATTTCACCAACTTTATAAAAATAGTTTATTTTAACATTATTATATTACTTAATAAAATTATGCAAATTTAACAATACAGAAGTAATATAAAAAGATTACAAAAAAATGATATATATAACTAAGAATAAATAGATTTCCTGAGGTGATAATTTATGTATAGTTGCCCATACTGTGGAGGAGATTGTATAAATGATGAGGCAGTTAATCTTTACATAACTATGGTTAAAAAATTTTTCAAATATCAAAATACAGAGAGTGACATAACATTTGAAAGATATCCAACTGTTGGCGAAGTTGGTGAATGCAAGAAAACTGGAGAAAAAATATATTTTTGTCCATACTGTAAAAAACCATTTAAGGCATACTATGAACTTGAAAAGGTTACTATAAATTGTCCAAACTGTAATAAAACCTTATGTATCCCTCCAACAAATAGAACATTCTGCTAATAAAAATCTTCCTTTTTGATTTCATCAAATTTATAATTTAAAGAGTTATTTAAAAATAGTCTAAACTCCTCTGGCGTATATATAGGTTTTTTATATAGAATGTAATCATCTAAGACAATTCTTGGACATGCTACAATTATATAGCAATCTAAATCATAGAATAATATTTCTGGGGACACATTATCAACAATAATTGGGAGATAATTTATATTATTTTTTTCTAATAGTTTTGTAATTTCATCAAAAACCTTTTTTCTAAACTGTCCCTTTTTTACTGATAAAACTACTCCAATCTTTTTTGGCTTATTTAACATTAACTTAGTTATTGCTGTAATTCTTTTCTTTATAAATTTATCAACCTCTTCCTTAGAAATTTTATCAAAACATTTGGAAATAGGATTGTATATATAAACTTCTTTTTGATATTTGTATGCTAACATTAAAGGATGAAATCTCCCAGTTCCAACGAATAAAATAATGTCTTCATCTTTAATTTCTCCTCTGCAACCTAAGATTATATAAGGATTAAATTTTTTTAAAAGTTTTTTATATTGAACAGTCGTAGTTATAGCCACTTTTTTTCCTTCTAAATTATACTTATTTATAAAGTTTTCTATGTCATTTAGTATTTTATTCTCATCTTCTTTATCAAATATATGATATGTAGGAATAAATAAAGTTTTAATTTCTGGTTTAGCATATTTAAGTTCTTCATGTCCATAATGAACAATTAAATCAACATCTAATTTTTTAACATAATCATCAATTAAATCACAGGCTCCAAAGCAAGAATTCCCCCATAAAAACAATTCAACATTTTTTCCTCTATTCTTAAAATATTTTTTAATTTTTTCAATCTCTTTTTCAACATATAATTTTAAGCCTTCTGGAGCTTGAAATACAATTTTAGGACATTTTTTATTTAAATTCTCTATCTCTTTTATAACTTTATTGGTCTCTAAGTCAAACATAAGTATCACACAAAAGATATTTAATGAATTAATTAAATTTAATTAATAAAATGGTTAGAATCAGATATTATGGATAGAAATTAGTCATCTTTCCCATATAACTCAATATACTGCTCTTACTGTTAAAATCAGACCATAGTGAGATTGAAATAATTCTGTAACATAGATACTGACTATAATGCCAGCATATCCATCATTTAATTCAAAAGTAAGAATTTAAAGTAAAATGCAAAATAAAGATATAATTAGAATATATTCATTAATCCTCACTCACTTAATATACTAACACTGACTTTCCCAGCTCCTCTACTTTTTTGTCCCCCTAGTATTCTTATATTTTGTATTGCGGGAATTAATATCTCCTCAATTAAAATTTTTGCTTTTTGTTCTTTATTCTTTTCTTCCCAATATTCAAGCCATTTGTCAATTACTACATCACTGATTTTTCTTGCATCCCCAAATTTAATACCTTGCATTTCAAGAATGGGGGTTGATAGTACAACCTCAATTTTTCCTTTAAAAACAGAACCTGGTTTTACTTGCTCACCTTCAACTTTTGCTCCCTTAGCAGCAGTTCCTGTCTTTCTATCAATTCTTATATTTGTCTGGTTTATTATATCAGATTCTCCCTCCATGATAAAATTTCCAACTCTTAAGAATCCCATAATTCCAGTAGCACCCATGAAATAACAAACTGGACATATTCCTAAATCACCAACATTTATCTTGTCTTCTTCAACTTTAATTTCACAATGTCCAACATACTTTTTTCCTTCCATTTTTCCTCTATACATCTTTAAGTTTAACAATTCTTGTTCTGCTTTTGTTGGATTTGGAGAAGGTATGCAAGGTTTTAATACGTCTTTCTTATCATCAGGAATATTAAATTTCTCGGCAAATTTTTCAATATTATTAATAAATAATAACTCCAACTGATGTCTTAGAGCTCCTTTAAAACTACTTGCAGGTATTGCAGGTTTTCCTTTTATTTTAAATATTGGTGCTTTCTTTTCACTAAGTGGTGAGGGAGTTGCTCCAATATGTAAAAAGCTATCTTCACAAACCTCTATTTTTATTGGAATCTCTAATACTTTAGCCCATCCTAAGGAGTTTTCTTTAAGTTCTATTTTTCTATCCCCCACATTTATTTTCATTTTATTACCTCCCAATATTTTGTTAGTGAATTAAGTTTTCTAACAAAAAATGCTATTTTTTCTCTTGGAACTCCTGCATCATACAATTCTACAACATAATTAAGAACTTTTTCTAATGCACGATTTCTTGGGAATTGAGATTTTTTTATTTTGTCCATAAAGTACTCTATAACAATTGATTTATCATATCTTTCAATAACCTTGCCATAATCGTTCATATTTGGTAAATAGCATTCTACAAGTCCATACCATTCAAGAGTTTCAAATAATTGTTTTAAAAGATGTTGTTTATTATCGTATGCGTTTATTAGCCATTTTGCTCTTTTTTCTAATTCATCAATTTTTGTTTTCCTCCAATCATCAGCATTTTGCTCATTATATTTTATTTGATTAATTCTATCTTGAATCATTTTTTCGTATTCGTCTTTTTTACCATTTTTGAATAGTTCTCCAAGTTTTTTCCAATCATTTTCCTCAAAAAGTTTGGGAATATGTTCTTTTTTATGTGTATCATAAGGACTATCAAATATATCCCTATCATTCAAAACTTTCTTAAAGATTTCATCCATTTTACTCATCATAATACGTCCCCTCCCTATCTTTTAATAAGACATCTGGAGCTTTAACTAAACTTCCAGGGAATAATGCTCTTTTATAAACTCCACATACAAAATTCTTTGGCTTAAACAAATAACCATATATTGGGGAAATTATTTCAATTCCAAAATCTATGGCTTCATCCTCAAATAATTTAACATTTAGAAATCCTTGTTTTATTTCTGATTCAATTTCTTTAACATCTACAATTTTTGTCCATCCAAATCCCCTGCTTTTCAATGCTCCCATTTGAAATTCAACACTTTCCAATATCTCCTTATTTAATCCTTTTTCTTCTGCTTTTTTGATTGGAATATATACTTTTGCTTTAATTTTATCTCCATTCTTTGGTTTCAAATATTCGGTAAATATTGGCAACTTAGAAGTTTCAAAAACTCTATCTCTAACTGAATAAACAAATTCATCAAACTCGTAACTACCTTTCTCAAATATTCCCACTGCAGGAACTTCTACACCAAAATAGTGTTTTATCGCCCCCTCAATTGTAGATGAGGGTATTAATTCTTGACAAGGCCTATAAACTCCCCCTTTAATTCTCTCACCAATAATAATAGAATCAATTTCGAGATATAATTCAAGAAGTTTTATTTTATTCATTGGTATCCCCTATGATCCTATATAGATTCAAAATCTTAGAAGGAGCTATATTCTCTGAAAATAATTTATGAACTTCAGGATATTTCTTTCTATTATTGAAAATTTCTATTGTTAGGTATATTTCAGAATTCAATGAATTATCTAACTGAACGAGTTTGTATAAGAAAGAACTTGATTCAATATCATTGATTACTTTAAGTATCTTATAAACATCATCTTTTGTATATCTCTCAATAAATGCGTTATGTTTTCTTATATTTAGGAAACTTTTTTCTTCTTTTTCAAAAAATCTCCAATGTTCTCTAATTGGATATTTTATATTTGCAATGCTTAAAGATAGACAAATTGGACAACAATCATCTCCCTTAACATCTGGGAAATATTTATTAAAAACTTCTAAATATGTTTCAATAATTTCCTTAGTCAATTTAGGAGAATATTTAAATACTCCCAATTCATTATAATCTGATATTGGCTTTTTAATATCATCTCTATCTTCAAATTTTTTCCAAAACTCTTTTAACATTTCTTCATAATCTTTATTAAAGTCAATTTGTGGTGCTAATGGTCTAAATTCATCTAAAGTCTTCTTTATATAATAATTAGGGTTGTTTATTTTTTCCTTTAAAAGTTTTAATTTATTTTCTTGTGATTCTAATTTTTTAATTTTCTTTTTAAGATTTTTAAGTTTATTTTTAAGATTTTTAATTTCTTGAGACAATTCGTTTAGTCTATTAGTTACTTCTTCAGTTCTACAACCTTTTTTAACTTTATTAATTAACATTTTTTGCTCTTTCTCTTTTTCCTTTAATTCATTTTGTTTTTCCTCAACTTTATCTATTTCCGATTTAATTGAATAATATCTTTTATTTACATCATCAAAAATTTTTGGATATATCCACTCAATATAATCTTCAAACGCTTTTATTAACCATTCTTCTAATTTTCTTTGGTCTATTGAAAACTTAAACCAACCAACCTTAACTCCTTCTTTTTCCCATATTTTTGCATATTCTTCAAATGGATCCCCCATATTTCTAATTTCCCAACATTTATCACATATCCATTCTTTAATATTTTCTTTTTCTCGTTCTATACCTTTTCTTTGCTGACATATATCACAGATTGGAGGATTTAATTCATTAGGCATATCTGGTAAAAGATATTTCTTATAAATTTTGGCATCTATATCATTTGCATTTGATTTTCTCATTTTATGTATTTTTTTATCTAACGTTGATTCAAGCAACTTTAACTTTGATATAATTTCATCCACTTCAATATAAAATCCATAATCCAAAAATTTATTAAATATTTCATTTAAATCTTGATTTAATGGTAAAAACAACATAACAAAATCTGATGTAGCAAATAATACTTCATCCTTAAAATTATTTGTGAGATGTTCTATAAGTTCTTTTCTTTTTTTTACTAAGTTTATGTCCTGTAATCTAACAAACGAATGAGGAAACTTAATCCAACATTTTACTAACCTCCATTCCCATTTAGTTTCAGCATCATTAATTGTATTAACTTTTTTATCTTCATATTCAACTGTCATCGAGCCATCAGATTCTATATTAAAATTTGTATTTCTTTTTAAAATACGATATATTTTACCAACTAATTCAATATGGGTATAAAGAGAAGTTATATTTCTTAAAATACTTTTATCTTCTGGAGTTAAAAGAAGATTCTCTTTATATTTGTTTAAAAATTCCTCTCCAGCTATACAATTGTCAATTTCATTAAATACGGTTTTTAAATCATTAATACTCCTAAATTTAGCCCAGTATTTTCCAGTTTTTTCCATATTAATATAGAATTTAGTATTCCAAAGTTTATAAATCCCTTTATACTCTTTATCTTTTTTATCTGAATAAGAATCTCCAAATAAATCATTATATTTAAGTTTTATATTGCTTAATTCTTCGAATTCATTATTATCGCTAATTGCTCTTGAGATAGACGAAGCTATGTGATCTGCGAGGATTAATAAAAATACATCATATCTATATTTTTCAGGTATATCATCCCATTCTTTTATATCCTTATATACTTTAATTTCATGGTGATATTGTCCCCACCATGATGGTGATGATGGCTTAGTAAAAGAATAACCATTATTCTGTAATTCCTGAAAGTTAAAATCAATAAAACAATGGCTTTTCCAAGATTTTCCAATAATTTTCTTAATTTCGTCCTTAACTTTATCATCAACAAGCTTTCCAATATCATGCAATTCTGGAATGAATTCTTTGTCTGTCATATTCCCCCCACAAGTACTTAGCAAATGCAGTAAATTCCTATAATATTATTATTTTTTATTTTTATTTATATATCTTTGTATATTTTTTTATTTTTATTTTTTATACCTTAGTTTTTATCAAATGAGTAAATATATGGATTTAACAATAAAGATGATTCATTGTATATTATTGATACTGAAAGTGTTAGGCATGTTAATAGTTATTCAACCCCTTAAATTTATTATAAATATGAGTATGCTAAATAACATAACATAATAACAAAGTTACATAATATGATAACTTCAAAATAATAGCAAATATTTAAATCTTTGTTGAATATTGGAGTGGATAATCCATAACCTAAAATTTTAGTTTTTGATTATAAAACCTTTGGTGACTCAAATGGCAAAGTTTATAATGGTAGTTGGAACATCATCCAACAGTGGAAAAACTACAATAGCTGCAGGATTGTGTAGGCTTTTAGCAAATAAAGGTTATAAAGTAGCCCCATTTAAATCTCAAAATATGAGTTTAAATTCAAGAGTAACAAAAGAAGATGGAGAAATTGCAATGGCTCAATATACACAAAGTTTAGCATCCAGAGTAGAACCATCTGTTCATTTTAATCCAATACTATTAAAACCAAAAGGAAATTTTATTTCACAGGTTATAGTTCATGGAAAGGTTTATAAAGATATGGATTATAACGAATATAGAAGAAATAAAAATTTCTTTTTGAAAAAAATTAAAGAAAGTTTGGAAATTCTAAATAAGGAGTATGACTATGTTGTTATGGAAGGTGCAGGAAGTTGCTGTGAAATAAATTTATTAAAGGATGATATAGCAAATCTAAGAATTGCAGAAATGGTTAATGCTAATGCAATTTTAGTTGCAGACATTGATAGAGGAGGAGTTTTCGCCTCAATCTATGGAACTATAAAACTACTCCCAAAAAAATGGAGAAATCTTATTAAAGGTATTATAATAAATAAATTTAGGGGAAATATTGATGTTTTAAAAGATGGAATTGAGAAGATTGAAGAATTAACGGGAATTCCAGTTTTAGGCGTTATGCCTTATGATGAAAATCTTGTATTACCAGAGGAAGATAGTCAGGCATTACAAAACATAAGAAGTTTTGGAAATGCTAAGAGTGGAGTTGAAGTTAATGTTGTTAGATTTTCAAAAATATCTAATTTTACTGACTTAGACCCTTTAAGATACGACGCATTAATAAAATTTATTGACTTCAAAGATGATATTTCTGGGGATATTTTAATTCTCCCAGGATCAAGAAGTTCAACGAAAGAGGCATATTATTTAAAAGAAAATAATTTTGATGAAAAGATTTTAGAATTTTTAAAAGATGGTGGAATAGTTATTGGAATATGTGGAGGCTATCAAGTTTTAGGGAAAAAACTCATTGATAAAGATTTTAAAGAGTCAGATATTGGAAGTATCGAAGGTTTAAATATTTTTGACGCTAAAACATACTTTGGAAATGACAAGGTCGTTAAAAACTCTTATGGTTATTTGGATATAGATGATAAAACATTTAAAGTTTGTGGTTATGAGATTCACGAAGGAATTACATACAGTAAAGAAAAACCATTAATAAAAATCGAAAGAGGTTTTGGAAACTGTGGTAATGGATTTGATGGCTCAATTAAAAAAATTGGTGATGGTTTAGTTATAGGAACTTACTTCCATGGAATTTTTGAAAATTGTGAATTTAGAAATTACATTATTAATAAAATTAGAGAGAAAAAAGGTTTAGAGAAAATTGAAGGAGATTTATATAAAGATAGCATAGAAAAAAGTTTAAACTACTTTGCCAAAGTTTTAGAAAAAAATGTGGATTTATCTCAAATAATTTAGTTTTTTAGAGGGATTAATATGATCAATTTAAGAGAATTAAAAAAATATGCAAATCCATTTTTTTTAACAATAAGAAAGGACAAAATTTTAGTCAATAATAAAAGAATGGCAAGATTATCAAGAACTAAAATGAACAAAATTGAGGAGGATTTTGGAATTCCAGTAATTTATTCAAAAACTTATGAATATGTCTCTACAAAAGTTGGGAGATTTATCAATAGGCATAAGATTATATCCCCAAGAGATGTAATTATTGTTGGGCTTAGTGGAGGTAAAGATAGTTTATTATTATTACATCTTTTAGAAGTTTATAGAAGGAAGTATGGAATAAAGTTAATAGCGGTTACTGTTGATGTCAATATAGGTGGAGTGAGACCTTGGAAAGAAGATAGTGAGGGGGTTAAATTAATAAAACACCACTGTGAAATGCTAAATATTCCTCATCTATTGTTAAAAAGTGATTTAGATGTAGTTGAACTCTCAGAAATTTTAACAAAAACTTCTAAAGGGATGGAATTTTCTCCTTGCTTTTCTTGTTCTGTAATTAAAAGGCATTTATTAGGAAAATTAGCAAAAGAAATCTCTGAAAAAGAAAATATTCCTTACGAGAAAGTTAAAATAGCTTATGGACATAATTTAGATGATAATTCAGATACAATTTTAGCAAATATCTTTAAAGGAGAGAGATTAAAGTTTATGAGACCTTTAACAAAATTTAAGAGTAATGTAGTTAATTATAAAGATTTAAAGATTCAGTTAGAGGAATGTATAATAATTAGACCCATGCTTCCAGTATTGGAGGAGGATATAATAAAGGCTCTTGAGGAGTGTAATATAGAGTATTACAAAGATAAAGATATTTGCCCATATAGTAGAGATAGAGGAGATAGCATTAGGAGAAGATGTCACGAGATTTTAGAAAAATTGGAAGAAGAGATTCCAAATATTAGAGAGATGGTAGTAAGTTCTGCAATAAAAACAGTTGAATTTTATAGTAAAAATCCTTACAACATTGAGGAATAAATTTAATTATTAATTATTTTTTATTTTTTATTATTTCAATCTCGAAATAACAGGCATCATAACCCTGAGCCATACACTTTATTTCATTAACCACAACAGTTTTTTTTAATATGCACTCCATAGCCCCAGCAAGTAGTCCAGCATCAAAGTGACACATTGGCTCTTTTTCCTCTAAGCCACCACACATTGCACATTCTTTAACTTTAATAATTAATGGTTTTCTACTTTCAATTTCTAATATTCCTAAATTATTTTTTCTAAAAAATTTTTTTAACTCTCTAAAATTCTTTGGCTCTAAGAATTTACCAAATTCATATCCCATTTCATATAAAGTTATCTCTGAACCCCTCTCCTTAATCTTTTTCATTAATATATAAATCATAATTCTAAAAATCTCTAATGGAATGTATCCTTTGATCTTTCTATCTGTATATTTTTCCTCATCAAATGTCATTTTTTCTCTATTGAATCCTTTTTTTAAATGTTCAACAACCTCACAAACTAATTCATCGTCATTTGGAAATTTATTGCCAATATTATCCTCTTTACATAAAATATCTTCAAAAAATTCTCCCAACTCTTTATTAAATTTTAGATGAATCTGCATAAATATCACCTCATAAACTATAAAAATTAAAGTAAATTATATTTTTATTTTAAAGATAATAATCTTTGTCATCCTATTTTCGTATAAAATAGTCAAAAAATTTACGAATTTTGAAAAAATTTAGAAAAATTTTAAAAGAGATAATCTATTTTTTAATTAGTTTATCTTTATATTTAAATAAATCAAAAATACTTAAAGTTCCTACGAGTTCCTCTTTATCATTAATAACAGGATAAGCAATTATTTCATTATTAACCATTTCATCTATCAATTCATTAGTTAATTCATCATTTTCATTTAAAATTTTTATTTCATCAATTAATAACATCAAATCTTCAATTTTTGAATGCTTACATCCTGCAAGTAGATCCAGGGCAGTAATCCATCCAACTAATTTACCATCTTCTACAACTGGTGCATAATATTTTCCTTCTTTATATAATAATTGAACAACCTCTCCACCAATATCATTTGGAGAAACAACTATTGGATTTTTGTTCATAACATCTTTAATTTTCATATTTTCAACCTCCATATAATAAACAATAATAATTCTAATAAGTTCTAATTTATAAATAAATATTATAAAAGAATAACAAAATATAAATATTATAAAAGAATAGAATAAGTTAAAGATATGTTGTGGTGAATTAAAATGGTCTTAAAAACTAATGAAATATTTGATAATAACTTTATAAATGAAATAATAAATACAGGTAAAGACATTTTAGATGAAAATCATGTTGCTTCTTTTAAAGCATGCTATCAATGTGGAACTTGTACTGGTAGTTGTCCTAGTGGTAGAATAACAGCATTTAGAACAAGAAAATTAATAAGATATGCTCAATGTGGTATGAGAAAATTTGCTGTGGAAAGTGAAGATTTATGGATGTGCACTACATGTTATGAATGCTACGAAAGATGTCCAAGAGAAGTAAAAATAACTGATATTATTAAAATCATTAGAAATATTGCTGCAAGAGAAGGCAGAATGGCTGAACCTCATAAAAAAACTGCTCTATATGTATTTAAAACTGGGCATGCAGTTCCAATAAATGATAAAATAAAAGAAGCAAGAAAATCTATTGGTTTACCTGAAATTCCTCCAACAACACATAAATATCCAGAAGTATTAGAGATTATAAGAGGTATTATGATTGATTTAAAATTTTGTGATATGGTAGGTATCTGCACAGAGACTATGGAATTAAAACCAATACAATGGAAAGATATGTCAGAATAAATATAATTAGGTGAAGTATTATGGAATTTGTTTTTTTCTTAGGATGTATTGCTCCTAATAGATACCCAGGAATTGAAAAAGCAACATACATTGCATTAGAAAAATTGGGAATAAAATTACATCCCTTTGAAAAAGCATCCTGTTGTCCTGCTCCAGGGGTATTTGGTTCTTTCGATTTAAAGACATGGCTTACACTTGCCGCGAGAAACTTGTGCGTTGCCGAAGAAATGGGATTAGATATATTAACAATATGTAATGGGTGCTATGGTTCTTTATTTGAAGCAAATCATATTCTTAAAGATAATGAAAAAGCTCGAAAGTTTGTTAATGAAATTTTATCAAAATATGGATTAGAATATAAAGGGACCGTTAAAGTTAGACATTTACCTGAAGTATTATATTTTGATTTAGGGGTAGATGCAATAAGAGAAAAGGTAAAAAAACCTTTAAATATAAATGTTGCAGTTCATTATGGTTGTCATTACTTAAAACCAACTGATATAAAAAAGTTAGAAAGCTCTGAAAGGCCTAAATCTTTTGATGAACTTGTTGAAGCACTCGGAGCTAAATCAATAAATTATAAAGATAAAAATATGTGTTGTGGAGCAGGAGGAGGTGTTAGAGCAAGAAATCTTGATGTTGCTTTAAAAATGACTGAAATGAAATTAAAAAATATAAAAGAAGCAGGTGCAGATTGTATTACTGATGTTTGTCCATTCTGTCACTTGCAGTTTGATAGAGGACAAGTAGAAATAAAAGAAAAGTTTGGTAAGGAATACAATGTTCCAGTAATACACTATTCTCAACTGTTAGGATTATCTATGGGTATGTCACCAAAAGATGTTGCTTTGGATTTACATTTTGTCTCAACTGACAAACTCATCGAAAAGCTTAAATAGATGTAAGAATATAAAATTATATGTCTAAAGTTAAAAAACAATTGATTTTTTGGGTGTTATTATGAAAAATGAAGTTTTCTATGGGGAGGGAATGAAAGTTGTCAAAGAAAAATATCCTGATTTGTATGAGGTAATAGTTAAATTAAACGATGTAGCATACACTGGAAAAGTTTTAGATTACAAAACGCAAAAATTAATTGCTATAGCAATTGTTGCTGCAAAATGTGATGAAATTGCCACAAAAAAACAGATGATAAGTGGAATTAAAGAATTAGGTATTACAAAAGAAGAAATTATAGATGCTTTAAAAGTTGTATTATTAACAAGTGGTATGCCAGCATTTACAAAGGCTATGAGAATTTTAAATGAAATTGAAAAAGAATTATAAAATATTAATAATGTGGGGGAGGGACATTATGAACTATTTTTGCAGAATAAATAGGATAAAAGAGGGCAACGATTTTGAAAAAAAGCACACTCCTTTTATTGAATGTCCAGACATTGTTAAAAGTGAAGAGTATTTTGAAGTTAAAATTTCTCCTGGAATTCCTCATCCTATGGAAGATAGTCATTTTATTCAATGGATTGAGTTATTTATGGGAGATATTTATTTAGCGAGGGTAGATTTTACACAATTTATGAAGCCAGAGGTAAAGTTAATGGTAAAAGCTCCTTCAGAAGGTCATGAAAAATTTACCTTAAAGGCTTTGATGAGATGTAACTTACATGGAGTGTGGGAATATATAAAAGAGATTAAATTAGAATAATTTCTTTAATTTTTTAACGAATTTAGTCAGGTTAAGTATATGTATCAAAATTATAATAAAATCATAATAGCATAATATCAATCGACAATAAAAAGGTTAAAAAGGTGAAAAAATGGCAAAATATCAATGTATGTGCGGTTGGATTTATGATGAAGATGTGGGGGAACCTTCTCAAAATATACCTCCTGGAACAAAATTTGAAGATTTACCTGATACATTTAGATGTCCACAATGTGGATTAGGAAAAAACGCTTTTAGAAAGATAGAAGAATAGGTGATAAACTATGATAACAACAAACCATCCACTATATGAGGCTTTGAAAGATATTCAAGACTTTAAATTAAGATTAGTAGAGTACTTCAAAGATAAAGATGTTTTTCCTATAAAAAGTAAAGTAGAATTAGCTGAAGCATTACCTTGTGATTTATCATTGCCTTGCGGAACTATTGAGGCAGGAGAGTTGGTTAAACTATTGACAGATAACGACTTTCCAATAAAAGATGCAGAAGATTTAGCAATGAAATTAGCAAATAAATGTCTAATTGAAAAGAAAGAATAAGTTGGTGAATATAGGATGATTAAAGAAAATATCTTAAATGCCTTAAATAAACAAATAAATAAAGAATTTTACTCAGCATATCTCTATTTATCCATGTCAGCCTATGCGGAATCTCTTGGTTTAAAAGGATTCGCCCAGTGGTTTAAAGTTCAAAGTCAGGAAGAATTAGATCATGCAATGAAGATATATAGTTATGTTATAGAAAGGGGTGGGAGAGTAAAATTATATGCCATAGAAAAACCAAAAAATGATTGGATGTCAATTATTGAAGTGTTCGAAGATGGATACAAACATGAACAACTCATGACCGAATCAATAAACAATTTAATGGATTTGGCAGTTTCTGAAAAGGACTACGCAACAGTAAATTTCCTACAATGGTTTGTAAATGAACAAGTTGAAGAAGAGGCATCTTTTTCAGAAATTTTAGACAAATTAAAATTAATTGGTGATGATAAAAGAGGATTATTTATGCTCGATAAAGATCTTGGACAGAGAGTATATACTTCTCCAATAACAGAGAAAATTTAATTCTTTAGGTGAAAATATGACTTGGTGGAAGTGTTCAAATTGTGGTTATGTTTTTGAAGCAGACAAACCTCCAGAAAAATGTCCAAATTGTGGAGCTAAATGTACATTTTATGATGTAACCTGCTACACTCCTGAGTGTGGATTTAAAGGTTACGATCCTAAATTAGTTGCAAGAAATCCAAATGAAGAAAGTAAATTATAAATATTAAAATATTTAGAGGTGAGAAAATATGTGTGAAGGAAAAATGCCAGTTATTGGAGAGAAATTTCCAGAAGTAGAAGTTAAAACCACTCATGGAACTATTAAATTACCAGATTATTATGTAGAAAAAGGTAAATGGTTTGTATTATTTAGCCATCCCGCTGATTTTACCCCAGTTTGTACAACTGAATTCGTTGGGTTTCAAAAAAGATATGATGAATTTAGAAAATTAAATACTGAATTAATTGGTTTAAGTATCGACCAAGTATTCAGCCACTTAAAATGGACTGAGTGGATTAAAGAAAAATTAAATGTAGAAATTGAATTCCCAATAATTGCTGATGATAGAGGGGAATTAGCAGAGAAATTAGGAATGATAAGTCCATACAAAGGAGATAACACAGTTAGAGCAGTTTTTGTCGTAGATAACAAAGGAATTATTAGAGCTATAATTTACTATCCACAAGAAGTTGGTAGAAACTTAGATGAAATCGTAAGGTTAGTTAAAGCATTACAAGTTTCTGACGAAAAAGGAGTAGCAATGCCTGCAAACTGGCCAGAAAACGACATAATTGGAGATAAAGTAATAATTCCACCGGCATCATCATTAGAAGAAATTAAGAAAAGAAAAGAGGCCTGTGAAAAAGGAGAAATTGAATGCTTAGATTGGTGGTTCTGCTATAAAAAGTTAGATTAATCCAAATTTTTTATTTTTAAATTTTATTGAGGCTGATAACCATGGTAGAACTTAAAATTGCCTGTAAATTAGATGGTACTTGTGAAAAACCAAAATATAGAAAATATAGATGTAGAGTTTGTGGATGGGTATATGATCCATTAAAAGGAGATCCTTCTCAAAACATACCACCAAAGACCCCATTTGAAGAACTTCCAGACGATTGGGTTTGTCCAGTTTGCAGAGGAAAAGTAGGTAAAGAATACTTTGAACCATTAGATGAATGGGTAGAATTCGATTAAAATATTTATTATTTTTGGTGAATTCTTATGAAACAAACTTTAATAAACTTAATAAAGGCATATATTGGAGAGAGTTTAGCAAGGAATAGATATACCTGCTATGCAAAAATTGCAAAAAATGAAGGTTATGAAATTATATCTGATATATTTTTATTAACTGCTGAAAATGAGAGAGAACATGCTAAATGGCTATATTACCTAATAACTGAATTGAAAATGAAATATAACATTAATGAAAATTCAATAAAAGTTGATAATGTAGAAGTTCCTATTGTTTTAGGTAATACTGCTGAAAATCTAAAGGCTTCAATTGAAGGAGAACATTATGAATATACAGAAATGTATCCAAAGTTTGCAGAAATCGCAGAAAAAGAGGGATTAAAAGATATTGCTGAAAGATTGAGAGCAATTGCAATAGCAGAAAAGCATCACGAAGAGAGATTTAAAAAATTGTTAAAAGAACTTGAAAACGGAACATTATATAAGAAAAATGAAAATGTAGAATGGGTTTGTAAAAAATGCGGCTATGTTCATGTAGGAAATGAACCACCAGAAGAATGTCCTTCATGTTCTCATCCAAGAAAATACTTTATGGTTAAATGCGAAAAATATTAAAGTGGGGGATAAAGATGAAAGTTGCATTTTTAATTTTCTCATATTTACATAAAAACAGTCCAAACATTCCAGTAATGTTTCATACATTGTTATTTGCAAATGAGTTAAAAGAAAAAGGAGATGTAGTGAAGATTATATTAGAAGGAGAAGGGGTTTTATGGGCAAAGGATTTATTAAGTGAGAACCATCCATTGAAAAATCACTTTGAAAAATTAAAAGATGACTTTGTAGTTTGTGAAGCATGTGCAAGTATGTTTAACATTAAAAATGAAATTGAAGGAAAATTAAAGTTAGAAAATGATCTATTTGGACATATAAGTTTAAAGAAATATTTAGATGAAGGTTATCAAATCATTGAACTTTAAAAAGTGATTATTATGGTATTAGAAATTAAAAAAGATATATTTTGGGTTGGAGTAATTGATTGGGAAGTCAGAGATTTTCATGGATATATAACGCAGGATGGTTCTACATATAATTCATATTTAATAAAAGATAATAAAAATGTTTTAATAGATACTGCAAAAAGTTATATGTTTGATGAACTAATTGAAGGAATTAACAAAGTCATTAATCCTAAGGAAATTGACTATGTCGTTGTAAATCATGTGGAACCTGACCATAGCGGTTGTGTAGATAAGATTGTTAAACTCAGTGGAGCAACAGTAATTACGAATGAGAAGGGAAAGGAACATTTATCTTTATATTATGATACAGAAGGATGGGACTTTATTATTGTAGATACTGGAGATGAAATAAATATTGGAAACAGAACCTTAAAGTTTATAAAAACTCCAATGCTCCACTGGCCAGACAATATGCTAACATACTGTATAGAAGATAAAATTTTATTCTCTAATGATGCATTTGGGCAACATATTGCAACATCTGAAAGATTTGATTATGAAGTTGGAGACATAATTTTTGAATATGCAAAAGAGTACTTTGCAAATATATTAATGCCTTATAAAATGTTAATTCCTAATGCAATAAACTCCTTAAAAGATTTGGATATAGAACTTATCTGTCCTTCTCATGGAGTTATATGGAAAGAGATGAAAGATAAGATTATAAAAAAATATATTGATTGGGCAAGTGATAAAGTAGAAAATAAGGCTGTTATTGTTTATGACACAATGTATAATTCCACAAAGATGATGGCACATGCAATAGCCAACGGTTTGATGGAAAGGGGTGTAAATGTAAAAGTATATAGAATCTTAGAAACTCCTATGAATACAATTATCAGAGAGATGGTCGACGCTAAATATATACTCATTGGCTCTCCAACTCTAAATCAAAATATCCTGCCAAACATTGCTAAATTTTTAGCATATATGGAGGGATTAAGAATCACAAATAAAATAGGAGTTGCATTTGGTTCTTATGGATGGATGGAGATGGCTACTGAAAAAATAAAAGATGTTTTCAAAAAATTAAATTACAAGATAATTGAGGATGATTGTTTAAAAGTAAGATTTGCTCCAAAAAAAGAAGATTTAAAGAAATGTTATGAATTTGGTAAAAAATTGGCAGAAGAAGATTTATAATATTTAAAAATATTTAATCTTTTTTTATTTTTATTTTATTGTTTATTTTTTTATCTATATAATTTTTTATACTTTTAGTTACCTATAAATTGTGGTGAGAGTATGAAGGTTTTTGGAATCAGTGGAAGTCCAAGATTACAAGGAACTCATTTTGCAGTAAATTATGCCCTACAATATTTAAAAGATAAGGGAGTAGATGTTAGATACTTCTCTGTTCATAAAAAGAAAATAAATTTTTGCATTCATTGTGACTATTGTATAAAAAAGAAAGAAGGATGTATTCATAAGGATGATATGGAAGAGGTTTATAAAAACCTTATCTGGGCTGATGGGGTTATAATAGGAACTCCAGTTTATCAAGGAAATGTAACAGGGCAGTTAAAGACACTAATGGATAGATGCAGGGCTATCTTAGCTAAAGACCCTAAGATACTGAGAGGAAAAATTGGAATGGGTATTGCTATTGGTGGAGATAGAAACGGAGGACAAGAGATTGCTTTAAGAACAATACACGACTTTTTTATAATAAATGAGATGATTCCTGTGGGAGGGGGCTCTTTTGGTGCAAACTTAGGAGCTACATTTTGGTCTAAGGACAAAGGAAAAAAAGGAATTGAAGAAGATGAGGAAGGATTGAGAGTTTTAAGAAAAACACTTAAAAGATTCTATGATGTTTTAAAGGAAAAAGTAGAAGGATAAAAAGGGGATAATAATGTTAAGAATTGCTTGGGGAATTACTGGATGCGGAGATAAACTGCCAGAAGTTGTTGAAATAATGAGAGAATTAAAAAATAAATATAATTTAGATGTAGATGTTTATTTATCAAAAAATGCAAAGATTGTTGTAAAGTGGTATAAACTTTGGCAAGTTTTAGAGGATGAATTCTATGATTTAAGAGTTGAAGTCAATGCTAATGCTCCATTTTTAGTAGGTAAATTGCAAACTGGAAAATACGATTTATTTTTAGTAGCTCCTGCAACAGCAAACACAACTGCAAAAATTGCCTATGGAATTGCAGACACTTTAATAACTAACTCAGTGGCACAAGCAATGAAGGCAAGAGTCCCTGTCTATATATATCCACCAGACAATAAAAAAGGGGAAATAGAGACAATACTCCCGGGAAATAAAAAATTAACATTATACATAAGAGATGTAGATGTTGAAAATGTTGAGAGAATTAGAAGAATGGAAGGAATTGAAGTTCTATATAAGCCAGAGGATATAGAGAAGGTTATTTTAAAGCACATAGAAATGAAAAAACAGAAAGTAGAAAAATAAATTTTATTCCTATATTTTATTTTTATTTTTTAATCATTTAATCAATTAATTTGAATATATGAGTGAAATCTGAATATCGTTTTTATTAAACTCTTTAATGACTAATTTCGAACCGTTAATGATATTTATTCGTTACTATATTAATGATTATCGTAAGTTAAGTTAAAGAAACGTGGTGATATGTATGAAAAATTGCATTGCCGCAATTCCAGAAATTAAGGAGATGGTTGAAAAGGCAAAGTTAAAAGGGATAGAAACTCCTCACACAAGATTCCCAAATCAATTCCCAAAATGTCCTTATGGATTAAAGGGGGTTTACTGTATATTATGTGCTAACGGACCTTGTAGAATAACTGAAAAAACTCCTTATGGGGTTTGTGGAGCAACAGCAGATGTCATTGTAGCAAGAAACCTATGTAGAGCAGTTGCCGCTGGAACTTCTTGTTATGTCCACTGTGCTGAAAATGCCGCAAGAGCATTATTATCTGCTGGAAAAGGAGAAGGTTCTTATGAAATAAGAAATGAGAAAAAATTAAGATTCTTAGCAAAAAAACTTGGCTTTGATGCAAATAAAGATGCTAAGATGTTGGCTGTTGAAATTGCAGAGTTCATATTAGATGATATGTATAAACCAAGATGGGAAAAGAGTGAATTAGTCCCTAAATTATGTCCAGAAAAGAGATTAGAAGTATTTAAAAAGTTAGATATCCTTCCAGGAGGAGCAAAAGGAGAGATTGTTGATGCATTAACAAAGACTTCAACAAACTTAAACAGCAATCCAATGGATTTGTTGGTTCATTGCCTTAGATTAGGATTGCATGCTGGATTTACAGGGCTTTTAATGACATGTTGGTTAAATGACATATTATTTGGATCTCCAAAAATCACAGTTGTAGAAAATGGTTTCAGTTCAGTCAAACCAAACAATGTAAATATAATGATAACAGGACACCAGCATGCATTAATTCAGCCATTATGTGAGGCGGCAATGGATGAGGAATTAATAAAAATGGCAAAAGAAGCTGGAGCTGATAGTATAAAAATTATTGGGGCAACATGTAATGGGCAAGATATGGAGACAAGAATAGCCCATTTACCAGAGAGTTTTGTTGGTTACATAGCAAACAACTTTACAACAGAGCCATTGGTTGCTACTGGATTAATTGATGCTGTTGTTTCAGAATTTAACTGTACATTCCACGGCTTAAAGTTTGTTGCTGAAAAAACCAAAACAAAATTAATCTGTATTGATGATATGGCTTACATTGAAGGAGCTGAATATATCCCATGGGAGCCAGAAAATGCTTATGAAAAGGCAAAAGAAATCATTAAAAAGGCAATTGAAGCATTTAAAGAAAGAAAGAATATACAGAAGGATTACTACGATGAAAAAGTTAAATCAGTTGTTGGTGTTGGAGAAGAATCATTAGTTGAATTCTTAGGAGGTAGTGTAAAGCCATTAATTGATTTAATTGCTAATGGAAAGATTAAAGGAGTTGTTGGAGTTGTTGGATGCTCTAACTTAGCAAGTGGAGGACATGACAATATAATTGTTACATTAACAAAAGAGCTCATCAAGAGAGATATCTTAGTCTTAGCAGGTGGTTGTGTAAATAGCCCATTAAAACACGCTGGCTTATTTAACCCAGAAAGTGCTGAATTGGCAGGAGATAACTTAAAAGAAGTTTGTAAATCATTAGGAATTCCTCCAGTATTAAACTTTGGAGCATGTTTGAGTATTGCAAGAATTGAGCAAGTTGCTGTTGCAATTGCTGAAGAGTTAGGAGTTGATATTCCAGATTTACCAGTTGCAGCTTCAGCACCTCAGTGGTTAGAAGAGCAGGCATTGGCAGATGCAACCTATGCAATAGATATGGGTTTCACCGTCCATGTTTCACCAGTTCCATTCGTAACTGGCAGTGAATTGGTAACAAAAGTTTTAACATGCGATGTTGAGAGCTTAACAGGAGGAAGATTAATTCCAGAGCCAAACCCATACAAAGCCGCTGAGATATTAGAAAGTGTAATTATGGAGAAAAGGAAAAAACTCGGAATTTAATCTTTAATATTTTCTTTTATCTTCTAATTAATTTTTATCATGCCAAATATTGAACATTGAAAGTTAAATTTATGGGTGGAATTATGAAAATAAGGGGATTTGAAACTTCAATGATGGGAAGGGATATAGATTTTATTGTCCCAAGTATGACAAGGTTATGCTATTTAAATGAAATATCTCATGCCTTGGCAGGAGTTACTGCTGTTGAGAAGGCATATAATATAACAGTTCCTAATGAAGGGCAGTATTTGAGAGACATCGCAAGATTGGGAGAAATTATTGAAGTTGATGCAATAAAGTTAAGTGAATTTATAAATACAAAGAAATTGGAAGATATTGGAAATGAAATAAAGTCAATCTTAGGAAAAAAAGGTAAATATTTGGCAGTTGGTGGAGTTTTACAAAATATAAGTGATAAAAGAAAAGAAAAATTATTAAAATTAGCTAATGAAGGTTTAAATTTAGTAGATAAAGAATTTATAAACTTAGTTGAAGAAAGAAAGAAGAAAATCTCTCTCCCAGATGTTGAATTAATCGATGCCTATAACTTTGACATAAATAAGGTAGAAACTAATGGATACCCAAAAATAGCCCTATATGACGGTAAAGTTGTCTATAGTGGAGCATTATCAAGAATGTATAACAAAGGATTAATAAAATCAAAAAATCTTTGGGATGTTCTCTCTGCAAGAGTTATTGAAATAGAACACTCTTTAATGGAAATTAAAAACCTATTAAATAAATTAAAATTAACTTATCCATATATGGAGCCAATTATAAAGGATGGTAAGGCCATTGGAGAGGCAGTTATAGAAGGAGGAGAGGGAATAGTATATCATAGAGTTGAGTTAATTGGAAGAGAAATTTTAGATTACACAATATTAACGAGTGAGAATTTCAACAAGGCAGTATTAGACAGTGTAGATAACGATGAAGGTAAAAGGATAATCCAACTCTGTGAAAGATGCTATTACTTATAAAATTTATTTAAGGTGATTTTATGGTAGGTTGTGGGTATTGTGGAAAAATTATCAAAAGTATTGAAAAAAAATATTATGACAAATTAAAAGAAAAAAAGATTGCATTAGTTGGAGGGGCTGTTAATTTAGACGATAAAGAGGAAGTAGAAAAAATAAAAGAAATTAGAAAAAATTCAGATATATTAATAGCTGTTGGAAGTTGTGCTGTAAGTGGTGGCTTCCAAAGAATGCTAATTGGCTTAGAAAATGGATTTCCTCAGAGATTTGTAAGAATTGGGGATGTTGTTAAAGTAGATTACGCAATAATAGGATGTCCTCCAGATGAAGAAGAGGTTGAAAAGGTAGTTGAAGCTGTTTTAAACAAAGATAAAGAAATTGTTGATTCATATTTAATACTAAAACCTTACGAGATAATTGCTGGAAAGCCAATTATTGACGCGTATATGAAGGTTAATGAAGTTTTACTAACCTCAAATAAAGAACTATGTTTAGGATGTGACGATGCTCCAATAAATTACGAATTCTGCACTGGATGTGGAACATGCGTTGCTAAATGTCCAGCAAACGCTTTAACAATTGATGAAAAGCCAAAAGTCAATATAAGTAAGTGCATTAAGTGTGGAACTTGCTTCTTCAACTGTATAAGAGTAAAAGAGGCACTACCGAGCGAAGCGAGGTAGTGCATCCTGAGTATTCCAATAAGGTAAAGCCCTATGGGTATTAGAAAATGTTTCCTCAACTGTATAAGGGTAAAAGAAGTTCTATAATTAAATTTTAATAAAATTCTTACACTGGGGTGATGATAAATGAAATATCTTTCAGCAAAATCAAAGTTAAATATTGATGCCCAAGATGGGGGTTTCACTACAACATTTTTAGGTTATTGCTTAGAAAGTGAAATATTAGATGCAGTAGTAGTAGTCAAAGATAAAAATTGGAAACCACTTGCTTATTTAGCCACAAACACTGTTGAATTATTAGAATCTCCAAAGAGTAAATACTCTATCTCACCAAACAACAAGTTGTTAGAATATGCTACTGAAAATTATGATAAAGTTGGATTAGTTGGTTTGCCTTGCCATATATTAGGAGGTTTGCAATATAGTTTAGAATTAAAAGTTGGTTTATTCTGCACTAAAAACTTTTCCTATGATGTGTTAAAAAATATCATAAAAGAAAAATTTAATATTAGTATAGATGAAATCATTAAAATGAACATATCAAAAGGTAAGTTTATCGTTGAAACTTTAAAAAGGTCTGATTTATCTCATTCAGAAAAAGTTGTTTATGAAATTCCAATAAAAGAGATTGAAAAACTATGTAACTTAGGATGTAGGTTATGTATAGATTTCTCTGCCAAATATGCTGATGTATCAGTTGGAAGTGTTGGAAGTGAAGATGGATGGAACACCGTAATTGTAAGGAACAAAAAAGTTGAAAATATAATAAATGAAATGATTGAGAGAGATTTAATTGAAGTTAAAGAAACAGTTGATATAAATATGGTTAAAAAATTAGAAAACATCAAAATGAAAAATGAAGAGATAAATAAATGCTCAGCATACTTTGCAGTATGCCCATCTTTATTTTAAATAATTTCTAATTTTTATTTTTAAATATATCTATATATTTGAATATATAGTTATAGCATAAATTTTATAAAAACAATATTAATATAATTAGTCTTAAAAAAATTAAGATTCGTGAAAGAATGGTTAATGTTGAAAGAATTAGTATCTCATTTCCAAAGTATCTTTTAAAAGAGATTGACAAGATTGTTAAGAAGAAAGGCTATTCAAGTAGAAGTGAATTAATAAGAGACGCTGTAAGAAAGTATATTTTAGAAAATGACTTAGATAAAGATGGGTTAATCAGTGGGATTATTACAGTTGTATATACTCCTACAAAAGAGTCAATGGAAAAAATGAGTAAGTTATATTTTGAATATAATGAAATAGTTAAAACAATAAATCAATCATATATAACAACATCCTGTGGAAAAAATAAAAAAGTAGAAATTTTTGTTGTTGAGGGAAATGCAGAAAAAATTTATGAATTTTATGAACAAATATCAAAGATTGACAAAAAAATTTACGATAAAATTGTAATATTTTAGATTTATTTTTATTACTTTATCTAATTTTATTTAAATTTCTTCATAATAATTATGCTAAAAGATTATATTAATATATATACTAGTTATGTCTCCTATAAAATTTAAAATTATCAAAAATCTTTTTATATAAATTAAATTAAAGATATAATCAGATGTAAAAGAAATAAAAAATCAAAAAGAAATGGTGAAATCTATGGAATTTACTCCAAGACCTACAAAGATGTTCTGTTTCCAATGCCAGGAAGCTGCAAGAAATGAGGGATGTACAGTAGTGGGAGTTTGTGGAAAAAAAGATAATGTAGCAAACCTTCAAGATTTGTTAATTTATACTATAAAAGGTTTATGCTATGTATGTAACAAATCTAACTACTTAGATGATGAAGTTATGGAATATATTCCAAAGGCTTTATTTGTAACAATAACAAATGTCAATTTTGATGATAAGGATGTTATTGATTATATAAAGAAAGGAGTAGAGTTGAGAGAAAAAGTTATTGAAAAAGCTAATTTAAATAAAGAAGAACTTCCTCACTGTGCTACATGGACTTATAATGATGAGAATGACATAATAGAATTATCAAAAGCAAAGGAAGTTAGTGTTTTAGCAGAAGATAATGAGGATATAAGGTCTTTAAAGGAACTCATAACTTATGGAATTAAGGGAATTGGGGCTTATTTAAGCCATGCAATGCATCTCGGTTATAACAATGAGGAAATTCACAAATTTATAATTAAAGCATTGGCAAAACTTGTTGAGTGCAATGATGTAGATGAACTTTTCAATTTAGCAATGGAAGCTGGAAAGTATGCAGTAGATACATTGGCATTATTAGATAAGGCACATACTGAAACCTATGGACATCCAGAAATAACAGAAGTTAATTTAGGAGTTAGAGACAGACCAGGAATATTGATTAGTGGGCATGATTTAAAAGATTTAGAGCAGTTATTAGAGCAAACTAAAAATACAGGGGTAGATGTCTATACACACTGTGAGATGTTACCAGCACATTACTATCCATTCTTCAAGAAGTATGAGCATTTCGTTGGAAACTACGGAGGTTCATGGCCACACCAAACAGAAGAGTTTGAGAAATTTAACGGACCTATAATATTAACAACAAACTGTTTAGTTCCACCAAAAGATTCATACAAAGATAGAGTTTATGTAACAAATGAAGTAGGCTACCCAGGATTGAAGAAAATCCCAATAAAAGAAGATGGGACTAAAGATTTCTCAGAAGTCATTGAACACGCTAAAAAATGTAAGCCACCAACACCACTTGAAGAAGGAAAAATCGTTGGAGGATTTGCTCACAACCAAGTATTGGCATTGGCAGATAAAATAGTTGAGGCGGTTAAAAGCGGAAAGATTAGAAAGTTTGTTGTAATGGCTGGATGTGATGGAAGACATAAAACAAGAGAGTATTATACAGAATTTGCTAAGAAGTTACCAAAAGATACGGTAATATTAACATGTGGATGTGCAAAATACAGATTCATTAAGTTAGACTTAGGAGACATTGATGGAATTCCAAGGGTATTAGATGCTGGGCAATGTAATGATAGTTACTCATTAGTAGTAGTTGCATTGAAATTGAAAGAAGTTCTTGGATTAGATGACATAAATGAACTCCCAATAGCCTATAATATCTCATGGTATGAGCAAAAGGCAGTTGCTGTATTATTGGCATTACTTTACTTAGGAGTTAAAAATATAGTGTTAGGTCCTACATTGCCTGCTTTCCTATCACCAAATGTAGTGAAAGTATTAGTTGAGAAGTTTGGAATCTCAACAATCTCAACAGTTGATGAAGATATTAAGAGATTAGTTGGATAAATTTTTAACATTTTTTAAAAATTTTGATGAGGTATATTATGATAGAAAAGGTTTATGAGTTTAAAAAAGATTCTACAGCAAAGGTTGTTGAAAAAATTGTCAATACCGAGCATGTTCAAATCAATCACATCGTTCTTCCAAAAGGAGAGCAGATGCCTAAACACTATTCAAACTCATACGTGCATTTAATAATCGTTAAGGGGGAGATGACTTTAACCTTAGAAGACCAAGAACCTCACAACTACAAAGAAGGAAATATTGTTTATATTCCATACAATGTAAAGATGCTCATTCAAAATTTAAACTCTGATATATTAGAGTTCTTTGTTATAAAGGCACCTCATCCAAAGAAATTAAATGCTCCAGAGGAACCTATAAAGTGTGAATAATTTTCTCTCTTTTTTAAATATTTTTTATAAAAGGTGGAATTATGGAGGTAAAAGAATTAATGGAGAAAATAATTTCAAATAAAATAAAACTCTTCTTAATGTGTAAATTTAAATCAATAGAAGAATATAAGAATGAATTATATGAAGATATTGCAAATAGCCAAATGAAGGATGTTGAGACACTTTATGAAAAATACCTTATGTATATTGGAGAAAAACCAAATATAAAAGTTGAATTAGATGGAGACATAAAAGAGATTTTAAAAGAGACTATTGAATTAGAGAAAAAACTTATAAAGGAATGTGGAATGACCTTTGGAATTAGACAGACTACAATACACTGCCTTACAAAGGATGAAAGATTTTATTTCTATCTAAAATAAAATAAATCCAAAAATTATTTTTTTATTTTTATTTTTTAGATTAAAAACTTTAAGGTGAAATAATGATGATTGATGCCCACACACATTTAGATGTTAGGAGTTTTGAAGATTTGGAAAAAATGGCATTATGTGGGATTGAAACAATTATAACCTGTGCCCATGACCCATACAAAATGAGCTCTCCTGATGTCTATTTAGATCACTGGGATAGATTAATTAATTTAGAGGTAAAAAGAGGCAAAATGGCTGGTGTTAGTGTTAAAGTAGCAGTAGGAGTTCATCCTATGGGATATCCAAAGAATTGGATGCCTTTAATAAAAAAACTTCCTGAATTTTTAGAAAATGAGAATGTCGTTGCTATTGGAGAAACCGGATTACATTATTTAACAGAGGATGAGAAAAATCTTTTAAGAGAGCAGTTAATTTTAGCAAAAGATTATAAAATGCCTATAATTATTCATACGCCAGAGAAAAATAAGAAAGAGGCATTAATTGAAATTTTAAAGATATTAGATGAGGTTAAAATAAAGGATGATTTGGTTATGATTGATCACATAAACAAAGAGACTGTAGAATTAATAGATAGGGATGTTTTTGTTGGTTTAACCGTCCAACCATCAATGAAATTAAGTCATGAGGAAGCGGCTGAAATTATAAAAGATTATGATAAAAAATTCATTTTAAGCAGTGATTTAGGAAGTTTAAAAGCAGATATATATGCATTACCAAGAACTAAGTTGTATATGAAAAAAATTAGTGTTGATGAAAAAAAGATAATTAATTCAACATTTAAAAACGCAAAAGAATTTTATAGATTGTAACTTATACTATTAATTTATAATATTTTGAATATTTAGGTGAATTGATATGAAAGCTATATTTATTTACCACAAAGGAAACGAGAGGATGGAAAAATTCTATAAAAATTTATTAAATGAAGTAGATTTTTGTAGGATTTGTGAAGATTGTTATAATTGTAGAGGAGATTGGAGTTTTAAGAATGATGTAAAAAATGTTGTTGTTGAAAATGTTTATGAGGAGTTTGTTGAAGATCCTTATAAATATCTTCCAGATCTTCCAGAGGGTGATATTTGCATAGCTCAATTGCATGAAGATCTATTGTATGAATTACCATTATTGTTAAAAGAAAAAAATTACAAAGCCTTAATAGTTCCTTCTGAAACTCCTCATGATTTATCTCTTGCACTAAGAAGAGATTTAAAAAGAGTTTGTAACGAACTCAATATTGAGTTCGAAAACCCGAAACCCTTTTGCTCATTAGAAAAAAAAGAAAACAATAAGGTTATAAATGAATTTATTGACTATTTTAGAATAGGAAAGCCAAAATTAACTGTTTATATTGAAAATAATATTATTAAAGATGTTAAAGTTGAAATCTCTGCTCCCTGTGGAGAAACATACTACATAGCTAAAAGATTAAAAGGGATTTCTTTAGACAATTTAAAAGAAGAGATTGCTAATGCTCATCACAACTATCCTTGCTTAGGTAGTATGGAAATAGACAAAGAATTAAATGACACTATTTTACATAAGGCAGGATACATTGCTATTAATAGTGTTGAAAAGGCTATAAGAGTGTTTTTAAGTAAAAATAATAAATAAAATTTTTAAGATATAAATAAGTTTCCTAATGCCAATATAAATAACATTCCCATTAATGCCAAATGAGCAGAATATATTCCAGTATTTTGAAATTGAGTTTTTAATATGTTACATATTGTATTACAAATTGTTAATGGCGTTAATATTTGAAAAGCTATTGCTAAGTATCCAACTATGTCATTATTTATTATTAGGGATAGTAAAGTTAATATAAAAGCTATAATTAATGAAATAAAGTGTGGCATTAACCTCATTCCTGTCAATCTAAAGGTAGCAAATCCTGAAAGCATCGCCCCAAATATTACAGATAATGATATTAAAAAGATTATTTTGTCCATAAATTATCCCTCCATTTTTTATTAACAATTTATTTTTTTAAAGACTACTTTTATACTATCTGATTGTGAGTCAACTTGCTTTAATGTTAATTTAAATCTTCCATTATTAATTTTTTCATAAATGTCAGCAAGTAAATAGATAAATGGTGATACATAAGGTTCAATCTTTTCGTCTTTCATCTTTTCACGATATATTGTTAGAGTAGGTTTTATTATTGTAAATATAACCTCTTTTCCATTATCTTCTATTGATAAATCTTCTGATAATTCAAATTCATTAACATATAACTTTTTAATATCATCAAAACTCATATCATCTTTTAGTATTCCCTCATCTTTTAGAAAATTAACCATTTCCTTAGATGCTCTTCTACCAACTACCATTCCCCCTGGACCTAAAACTTCACTAATTGCTTTGTTTATTCCATAATATAATGCTGATAATAAAATATTCTCACCCTCTCTCATTTTTTATTCACCCTTATAATTTTAGTTAAATTTCTCTAAATATTTTAGGTTAGTTAATTATTTAATATATAATTTGCTAATCATTTAATATATATAGTTTATGGTTATGATAATTAAATAATTAAAAATGGGATTTAGTTTATCTTTTTGAATATTAGCTTTACAGTATCAGTATCATATTCTTGCTGAACATCGGCAAGCATTAATCTAAACCTATGGTTATTAAGTTCTTCATATAGATATGATAGAAGATGAATAAATGGACATATATAAGGTTTTAAATTATGTTCATTAATTTTTTGTAAAAACTTTGAAAGTGTGGGTTTTATTACATAAAATATAACACTATCCTCTTTATTTTCAATCTTTAGATCTTCTGATAGTCCAAATTTATTAACAAATAACTCTTTTATATCATCAAAACTCATATCATCTTTTAATATCCCCTCTTCTCTAAAAAAATTTATCATTTCCTTAGATGCTCTTCTACCTAAAACCATCCCTCCAGTCCCCACAACTTCTCCAATAGATTTATTTATTGAATAATATAAGGCAGATAAAAATAAATTAACATCGTCTTTTTTTAAATATTCTTTGGACATATTTATCACCACTTATAACCATACAGGTCTAACATTTGGTTTTGATAGATAGTTTAAGAATGTTGGAGCTCCTGCAATTTCAAAGCCTTCCTCTAAATTACTCTCATTAATTCCTCTAAACTCTGCACTTAATTCACAAACATATATTTTTACTCCTCTTTTTAGAATATCTCTAACTAAATCTCCTAATTTTGGAAATGCTGGATGCTTAACTTTATCACATTCCCCCTTTAAAGCTAAACTTGCACCATCCATCATTAAGAATATTGTTGGCTTTAAGTTCATTTTTAAAGCAACATCTGCCATCATGAATGTTGCATAAGCCTTTTCAGCGTTTCCTGTTCCTGTTGTATTAATGATGAAGAGTTCATCAATTTTTGTTATTGCTGCTGCTTTTTCTTCTTTCTTTTCTCCTTTTTTAACTAATATTCTATATGTACCATCCCCTCTATCTTCAACTTTTATTATTTCATTACCCATTCCTTTTAATCCTTCTGTTAAATCAGTTAAGGCATTTTTTCCACAGATAATCTCTAATATTTCTCCATTCTTCATTTTTGATAACATATCAGAGACCATCATTATTGGTCCTGGACATGTAGCTCCTACAACATTTATAGTTTTATCTGCTTGAATTTCCCCAACATAAATCTTAACGGTATTTCCTTCAACGTCATATTTTAGGTTGTATTTCTTTAATAAGCTTTTAATATCTTTTATTTGTTCTTCTCCATCAGTTTCAACTATTAAAATACCTTCTTTTGTGTCACTTAATATCATATCTATTAATAAAGATGGACTTCTTAACCCTTTAACTTTAAACTTTCTTATCATTTATACCACCCTAATAATCATAAGACACTTTTAGATATTCATAGTTGTGTATTATCTACGAACAAACATTATGTACCTACCACATATATAAACTTTTCGATTTTACAGTATATAAACTTTTGTTATTTTCACATAGATTTTTGACATAATTTTTGTGATAAATTTGTTAATATTTAATAACATAGTTTTATATAAAATAAGATAAATAGTTAATACACATTCACACACAACCAGTGGTATAATGAAAAAGTACATACTATCTATATTAACATTCATTTCCATTGGAATTTTATTTTGTGGATGTATAAATATTAATGAAAACATAGAAAATAAAAAATTTGATATTAATGAAACATGTATTGTAGAATTTACTGCTGAGTGGTGTGGCTATTGTAAAAAATTAGAACCAACAATTGAAGAATTAGAAAAAGAAGGATATAAAGTGATTAAAATAGATATTGACAAAAATAGAGATATTGCTGAAAAATATGGAATTAGAGCTGTACCAACAATATTTTATGTAAAAGATGGAAAAATAATTGATGTAACAGTTGGATATAATCCAGAAGAGATAAGAGAAAAAGCAAAACAGTTAAAGGGATAAATGTGAGAATATGGACTTACTTTTAATTTTTTTATCTGGGATTTTTACAGCTTTAGGACCGTGTGTTTTAAGTATTTTGCCGATATCTCTTGCATACACTTTTAGCATATCAAATAATAAAAAAGATGGGTTTTTTGTGTCACTATTTTTTGTTTTAGGATTGGCAGTTATATTTAGTATTTTAGGTGTTTTATTTTCATTATTTGGTTCAGTATTTAATTTGTATAGATTAAAGTTTATTGCTGGAATTTTAGCAATTATTTTTGGAGTTTTGATTATTCTAAACTATAACATAAAAATCTTTAATTTTAGTGCTAAAGGAAAAATCTGGAATAAAGCCCTTTATGTGATAAATAAAAATAGAAAATTTAAATATTTAAGTTCTTTTTTATTTGGTTTCTGTTATGGAGTTTTGGCAAACACATGTGCAGATCCAGTTTTAGTTAGCATTTTATCATATATTTCAACAAAAGGTGATATATTATATGGATTTTTTGCATTATTTGTTTATGCAATTGGTTTTGGTATTCCAATAATTATATTAAGCTCTTTAGGTGTTGAAGGAAAAGAGATATTATCAAAAATTAATCCTAAAATAGTAAATCCTATATCAGGGACAATATTAATACTACTGGGAATTTGGATTCTAATCTAAGCTTTTTAATATTGCAAAAATTTAATATAGTGGAACTATATAGCTTTGTTCAAAATAAAATAAACATTGGAAAAATTTGAATGCCTTCCTTTTGGAAGGAATTCTTTAATGCCTTATTTTATTTAAGATACTTTTGTACAAAGCTATAATAGAACTTTCGCAGGAAATAAACACAATAATGACCTTTGATGCCATAAAAAAATGTAGATGTGGTTTATATGATTAAAGAAAAGATAAAAGTGGAGGTTATTGGCTTAGAACTACCAATATTTAAAGGAAATGAAAATGTGAATATAGCAGAATTAATCTCTCAATATCCAATTGAAGATGGGGATATTATTGTAATTGCAGAAACGTTAATCTCAAAATTAGAAGGAAACGTAATAGATAAAGACAAAATAATTCCATCAAAAGAAGCTATTGAATTAGCAAAAAAAACTGGTAAAGATCCAAAAGTTGTTCAAGTTATATTAGATGAGGCCAAAGAGATCGTTAAGGTTGGAAAGAATTTTATTATTACGGAAACTAAGCATGGTTTTGTTTGTGCAAATAGCGGAGTTGATGAGAGCAATGTATCAAATGGAATAAAAACCCTACCAAAAAACCCTGACGAAAGTGCTGAAAAAATTAGAAAAGACATTGAAAAATTAACAGGAAAAAAAGTTGGGGTTATAATATCTGATAGTGTTGGAAGACCTTTTAGAAAAGGTTCAGTTGGTATAGCAATAGGTGTTAGTGGAATTATTGCATTGTGGGATAGAAAAGGAGAAAAAGATTTATTTGGAAGAGCGTTAAAAACTACTGAAGTTGCTATTGCCGATGAGTTGGCAAGTATGGCAAATGTTGTTATGGGAGAAGCTGATGAAGGAATTCCTGTTGTGATAATTAGAGGGGCTAAAGTCCCATTAGGTGATGGAAAAGGAAAAGATTTAATTAGACCAAAAGAAGAAGATGTTTTTAGATAGAATGTCATTGGTGAGCTTAAATGGTAGAAAAAGTTTATGGAGTTGGAGTAGGTGTTGGTGATGAAAAATTACTAACCTTAAAGGCATTAGAAGTTTTAAAAAAAGTTAATAAAGTATTTGTCCCAATATCTAAAAAAGGAAAAAAATCTATCGCTTATGAAATTGTAAAGGACTACATTAAAGATAAAGATGTAGAGGAACTATTATTTCCAATGATTAAAGATAAAGAAAAATTAAAAGAATACTGGAACGATGCACTAAAAAAAATTTTAAATGAAGACGGTGAAGTGGCGATAATTACTATAGGAGATCCAACTTTATATAGCACATTCTCATATATATGGAAACTTTTAAAAGAAAATGGAATTAATGTAGAAATAATTAACGGAATATCTTCAATATTTGCCTCTGCCTCTGCTTTAAACATTCCATTAGTCGAAGGAGACGAAAAACTTTGTATTCTTCCACAAGGAAAAGACTTAGAAAAATATATTGATGAATTTGACACTATAATTGTAATGAAAACAAAAAATTTAAAAGAGGCCTTAAGTAAAATAAAAAATAAAGATGATTATATAATAGGCTTAGTAAAAAGAGTTACATTTGATGACGAAAAAGTTGCCATTGGAAAATTTGATGAATTAAATTTTGATGAATTCAATGATTATCTATCCTTAGCAATAATAAAAAAGGTTAAAAAATGAAAATTGTAAAAACAGTTCCTGAAGAGTTTTTAAATGGATTGTACTTAATTCCAACTGATAGATACAACTTGCTAAATTTAGATGAAAATGGAGAATTTATAGTAGATAAAAATATACCCATAATTAGAATTTTAGCCACTCCTAACTTAAAAAAAACAATATCTAAACTAATTTATCAAATTAAAGATAAATATTACTTATTTAGGAATTATAAGAATGCTCATTGGCTAAAAAATCTTTTAGAATATATTGATGAAAAAATAAAATTTGATAAATATTATAGGGCAAAAAAAGCGTGGTATAGAGGAATAGGTGATCTATTTAAAAATATAAGGAAATGGGAATTTGAAAAAGTAATAGGAAAAGTAATTTCTTTATTAAGAGCTTTAAATCCAATATTAGTTTTAGAAATACATGATATAAGAATGTGGCACTATAAAAAGAGTTTTATAAACTTTGTTAAAGTATTGAGAAAAAACAATATAAGTGTTGTTTTAAGGTATCCAATTGATTGCCATAAAATAATTAAAAGGATTTTCCCAGAAGGTATTTTAAATACTGAGGCAACAATAAAATATTTTGCACAAGTTCATGGATATTATATAAGTAAAAAAGTAGCATCCTACTTATTAAAAATAACTAACGGAAACTTAGATATGATTTATATTATATTAAAGCATTCAAAAAGAAATATAAAGACACTTAGAGAATTAAAAATACCTTGGCTTAAAATTTTACCATATATAGTTAATTCGAAATATAGAAAATTGGTTGAAGTTATTGTTGAACTAAGAAGGTTTAAAATTGAAGATATTATATATAAAGTTAATTACAAACTATCTACATTATACAAATATTTGGATGATTTAGTTAAATTAGGGATTTTAACAAAAATAAAATACAAAGGAAAATTAAGATTTAGATTAAAACTAAATAGAAGCACTCTTTTGGATTTAATCCAAAAATATAAAGAATATTACAAATCTTGGTTTTCCATTTACTTATTAGACAGCATACCTTGGAATATACGGATTTTCGAATTTTCGAGTTACATATAACAAAAATTTTACAATCATACAAAATAGTTATATTTTATTATTATTTATGTATTGTGCATAGTTGTGACATTTTTTTGTTTTTCTTTTTTGACATAAATTTTATATTTTTAGAAATTAATTTAAATATAAATTTCTTATAAGATTTTCGAATTTTCGAATTGCATGTATGTATATACTTCCAGATGGTATACCTAATTAAATTTTAGTTAGATTATCACAAACTAATGTTTTACATAATTATATTATGTTTCTCTATATATGTTAAAAACAAAAAATAAATAAAGATAATATTAATTAAAATATACTTTATAAATATTTAATAAAAATATTATTAAACTTCTAATATTTATAAAAAATAACAATAATAAACTGCTTATTCTAATGAAAAATCTGATTATTACTATCTATTCTACAAAATAAAACATAATTACTACTATCTTATTCTTGTGATTATTCTCAACTTATAGAATTTTTTCAAATTCAATGACCCTATACATACATGCAACTCGAAAATTCGAAATTTATTTATTTTGATCTTCCAATATTTTATAAAGTTTTTTCAGATACTCAATATGTTTGCAGTTATCACACTGGCAGATAACACACCACCATTGCCCATTATTGCTTCTAAAAACATCTCCTAAATGCTCTCCATTGGAATCAAAGAAGGAAAATATGTATCCACCAAGTTTATCCTTCTTCCATTTGACTTCAAACCCTATCTTACTTAGTGGGTAATACTTAGTGGCAATTTTCTTTTTATGTAAATGTTCGAAAACATTCGAAAAACTCAAATCGAATACTTCTGGGGCTAATCTTTTTAATATAGCCAATCCTTTGGTTGTAAATGAATATAATACTTTATGTCCAGCCCTTTCCCTTTTCATTACATTTAACGCCGAGCATAGCCTTAAAAAAGAACAGGCAAGACCTTTCGATATATTTAAATTTTTTGAAAGTGATTGTGGATAAGTTGTGCCACGTATTAACACATAATGTAGAATAGCCTTTCTGAATATAGTTGATACTAATTCGTATGGAAGTCTTTCCATTCAAAACACCTTTATTTATTATTTTATAAAATTTAAATCAAAATTTTCATATTTACTCAATTATTTTTAAACTAATCATTTATAAAGTTTTTGATTCATGACTTTAATTTTCCCCAGTATTACGCAATGTAGTATTACTAACCTTTGGAGAATTTTTAAGTTATATAATTCTTTTATCTCAAATATATATCTCTTTTTTGGAATATATCTCAACTACTATTCTAATATTATTTTCTATCAAAATTTTTAAGTATTGTTAATACTATATATAATTTTTGGTTCATAGTTATTTTATATAAAATTTTTAGATTCACGATCTTTTAAAGTTCAAGTTTTTATTTTATTTCTATGAGAAAAATTCAAAAAATCTTTATTTCATAGTAATAATATATATATAATTTGAATCTTTGTTCAAGTTTAATTCTGAGAATGTTTGATTGTGATTTTACATAATTTAAAGTTAGATTCACAATATTTCTTATATTTTATTATTAGATTCACAAGTAATTTAAAATTATCTATGCTTATAGTTAATTTATATATAAAAATTAATTAAAATTTGGAAGATTCTAACTTTCGAAATATATATAAAATAGTCAAAACAAAAATTCGAAAAACATACATTTATTTTGGTGAGAGGGATATGGACCCAATAGAGTTTATACAAATGTCTGCGAGTTCAATAGCGAGTACTATGCACAAGTTAAAATTAAAATATAATCCATTTTCTGAAAAGCCCATAAGAGGAAACACTAAGTTTTTTGTAGGGAGAGTTAGTGAGTTGAAAGAAATTGGAGAGATTTTAGGATCAGCCTTACATGGAAGTGTGGCAAATGCGGCAATAGTTGGAACTAAGGGTATAGGAAAGAGTTCAATGCTTAACATTATATACTATGCAACAAAAAAGCAGGGACATTGGGTAGTAGAGATGACTGCATCTCAAGTAACTCCAAGACAGTTTTTAATACAACTATTATACAATATCTTAACTGAAAACATTATTACGATGAGTGGAACTATAAAAACTGATTATATGGAGCATTCTAATAGAATCTTAGATATGTATAGAAAATTAAACAACTACGGAGATAAGGTTCCAATACATTATCCAAGAGAAAGAATAGAAAGAGATTTAGAATATTTAATAAACGAAGTTAAAAGTCCAGATAGATTGTGTATTATATTAATTGACGAGGCAGATCAATTCGCAAAAAAGAGCTGTTTATCTTTATTACAATTTTTCCATTCATTTTTATATGAGGAGGGAATATTGACATTTATGGCAGGATCTCCAACATTGATGGATGATTTAACAAAAATATCTCCCCCAATAAAAGATAGAATTCCAAAAATAATAAACATGCCTCCATTGTCTAAAGATGAATCTTATGATTTAATTATAAGGAGATTAGAAGATGCTCATGTTGAAGGGGCTGATGAATTAGACCCATTTACTGAAGATGCTATACATAGAATAGTTGAAGAATGTGACGGAATTCCAAGAAAGATAATAATGACTTGCTCTGAGTCAATTTCTATAGCAATAAAACATGGCTTAACAAAAATTGATGAAGATGTAGTAAAAAAGGCAATACATTCTCTTGGAATTAGTGTAGGACATCAGATTTTAAATCACTTAACTCCAGCACAGTCTGAAATTGTTAAGGCCATGGCAAAACTTGGTGGGTCTGCAACAGTAACTCAACTTTCAGAGTATCTAAAAAAATCTCCAAGCACTATTGGAACCCACTTATCTGACATTTATGAGATGGGATATATTTATAAAGAACGGGATGGAAACAATGTTTATTATAGACTATCTAAAGAACTTAGGGATGTTTTAATAGGTGAAGACAATGATGAATTGGAAATGTGACATTCAAAATTTTGAGCCAGATGTTAAAATATCATTGACGAGAGTGGGAATTACAAACTTAAAAAAACTCGTTAGATTGAAAAGAAAAAATAAAAGACCTATAATTTTATTATCAACTTTTGAGGTTTTTGTTAATCTTCCAAGTTCTCAGAAAGGAATACATATGTCAAGAAATCCAGAAGTTATAGAGGGAATAATTGATGAAGCCTTAGAAATGGATAGTTATGAGATGGAAACTATTTGTGAAGAGATTGTTAAAAGATTATTTGAAAAACATGAATATGCTACAGAGGCAGAGGTTTTTATGGTTAGTGACTTTATGACAAAAGAAAAAAGTCCTATATCTGAGAAATATTCTCAAGAAATTCATAAAATTATGGGAGGAGCAAGAGGAATAAAAAAAGGAGATAAAATTGAATTAACAAAAATTGTTGGAGCAGAGGTTGTTGGAATCACAGCCTGCCCATGTGCGCAAAATTTAATAAAAGAGATATCTATTAAAAGATTGAAGGAGAAAGGTTTTTCAGATGATGATATAGAAAAAATCGTTGATTCTGTTATTTTTGCTACACATAATCAGAGAGGAATTGGAAGAATTATATTGGAGGTTCCTACAGGTTACGACATAGAAATTATGGAGATTATTGATATAATTAAAAAATCAATGAGTGCAGAAATTTGTGGGATTTTAAAGAGGGCTGATGAGGCTTATGTAGTAGAGCAGAGTCATAAAAATCCTAAATTTGTTGAAGACTGTGTTAGGGAGATGGCTAAGAGAATTGTGGAAAAGTTTAAACATCTACCTGATGAAACAAAAGTCTTAATTAGACAGATTAATATGGAAAGTATCCACAGGCATGATGCCTATGCTGAAAAAGTATCTACACTTGGAGAACTTAGAAGAGAAATAGAAAATGAGTAAAGATAAATTTTTATTAATTTAAATTTTTATTTTCATAATAAGATAAGAAATAAGGAAAACAATTTATGAATTTATGAGTGATAATTTGAAAGCCTTAGTTGTTGGAATAAACACAAGATCAGTGGTTAATTCTTTAAAAAAATTAGGATTTTTTGTATATTCTGTCTCATACTACTCACCAGAAGATTTAAATGCAGATGTAAAATATTATTTTATAGATCCTTACAATCATGGAAAATTAAGAGAAAACTATGATGAGAATAAATTAATTGAAAAGGCTGATGAATTAATTGATAATGTTGATTATGTTTTTATAACATCAGGTGTTTTTGAATCTGAAAATTCGAAAATATCAAAGTGGGATAAGGTTGTGGGAAACGAGCCAAAAAAGATAAAAGAGATATCTAACAAGTTCAAAACATACAAAAAATTAGAAAAATTAGGATACAATATTCCAATAACTAAAAAAATCAATAATAAAAATCAATTATATAAATTTTTAGAAGAATTTAACTGTTGTATATTAAAACCAATTTATGGGAGTGGTGGATATTTATTAAAACTAAATTTAAATGATTTCAAAAAAGAAATAATTAATAAAATTAAATTTCCAGTTATTGCTCAGGAATTTATTGAAGGAAAAAGTTTTAGTGCTAACTTCATAGACAATAAATTTATAACCTTTAACAAACAAATTATTATTAATGGAATGTATGCTGGAAATTTAACTCCATATTTAAAATTATCCCATAATTATATTAATATATTTAAAGATATTATAGAAGTTTTTGAATTAAAAGGTATGAATGGCATCGATTTTTTAATTAGAGATAATGAGCCATATATCGTTGATATAAATCCTCGAATTTTAGGAACTTATGAGAGTATAGAGATGAGTTCATCAAAAAATTTAGCAAGAGTTTTATTAGACAATAAATATCTTAGTGAAATTAGATTAAAAGAGAGATATATAAAGAGAATACTGTTTGCTAAAGAAAAAATTATTACTAATATATCAAAAAGAGACTTTGTTTATGATATTCCCAAAAAAAATGCAATTATCGAAAAAGGGGAACCAATAGTTACAGTAATTGCAAAAGAAAATATTAAATCAATAATAAACAGAGTTTATAAGGAGTGTGTAGAGTATGAAAAAAGAGAAGAAGATAAAAAAAATATATGAAATGCTAAATGATCCATTAATACAGGAAGTTCTATTTAACATATTTGAAGGAGATGAGAGAGGATTTGATATTATCTATATTTTATTAGAAAAGAATGAAACTACAGAGGAGGAAATAGCAAAAGAATTAGGAGTAAAACTTAATGTAGTTAGGAAGTTACTTTATAAATTGTATGATGCAAGATTAGTTGATTACAAAAGATGGAAGGATGAGGATACTAATTGGTATTCATATACTTGGCTACCCACACTTGAAAAACTTCCTTATGTTGTTAGAAAAAAAATAACTGAGTTAATAAATGACCTTGAAAAAAAATTGGAGTTTGAAAAAAACAACATATTTTTTTATTGTCCAAAGTGCAATATTAGATTTACATTTGATGAGTCTATGGATTACAACTTTGAATGCCCAAGTTGTGGAAATATGCTACAACAATTTGATAATAGAGAAATAATTAAAGATTTAGAGGAGCAAATAAAATTTTTAAAGGATGAATTAAAAAATAATCCTTATTTAAAAAATTTATAATAAAAAAAATAAAACTACGGGAGATTATGAATTTTGAAAAAGCATTGTCTATTTTAAAAAATCTATGTCCTAAGAATGTTGTAGGGCATTGTTTAGCTGTTTCTGAATATGCCTATGAGTTATCTTTAGCTATAAAAAACAATGGATATAGTGTTGATGTTGAACTGGTTAGATTAGGGGGTTTATTACATGACATTGGAAGGAGTAAAACTCATGGAATAGAGCATGGAGTTGTTGGGGCTAATATTTTAAGAATATATGGATTTGATGAAAGAATAGCATTAATAGCTGAGAGACATATAGGGGCTGGAATTACTAAAGAAGAGGCTATAAAACTTGGACTACCACCTAAAAATTATTTGCCAATAACCTTAGAAGAAAAAATTGTAGCTCACGCAGATAACTTAATATTTGGAACCAAGAGAGTAGAAATTGACGATGTTATAAAAAAATTTGAAAAAAGAGTTGGAAAAAATCACCCATCAATTATTAGAATAATTAAACTAAATGATGAAATAAATAGTTATTTAAAATAATTTATTAAGTGAATAATCCAGAAGCTACTTTAAGAATTCCATAATACACTAAAATACCAGAAGTCATAGTTATAGAGGATATTAAAAACATTCTTTCAATTTTTAGTCCAAATATTGGTATTGCAAATAGCATTCCTATTATTACAGTTCCCATCTGTATAATTTCTAAACCTCTTGAGATGTCTTCAGGAGTGACTGGTGGTAAGGGAGACATTCCACTTAACATTTTTGATGTGGCTATAAAATATGCACCTAATAATCCACATATAGCAGGAACAACACCACATAATATAATAAATCCTAAAGCTAAGCCAGTACCTGTAACACTTAATAACTGCCTTTTATAAAGTTTTAAATCTTCAAGAGTTTTTGCTAAAATTTTTAAAGGTTCTGCTAAATCTCCCCCGTATTTTCTATTCTCAATTAAAATTTTAGATAACATTTTTAAAACATCTGAACCGTATAATGTGGAGACGACTGTTATAGCTTCTTCAAAACTTATTTTCTGTTTTTCCATTAAATATAAAACTCTTTTAAAAACAGTGCTAACTTCTTTTATATTACTTTTTACGACTTCATCAAGTGCTTCGTTTATAGATCTTCCAGACTCAAGAGCTAATATCATAACATACAATGCTTTTGGAATGTTATTTTCAAGTGCCTCAATTTTATTTTCATATAAAATTGTTGGTAATGAAATAGCTGTTCCAGTATATAGAAAAGATAATATTGCTATTCCTTTTAAGGATAAATGGAAATAAACTCCAATAAAAACTGAAATACATAGAACAAATAATATAAACATTAAAAACATTTTTTCATCAATATTTCTCCCAAGTTTCCTTAAAATTATAATATTCCTTTTAATAGTTTTATAATATATAAATTCTATATATTTGTTCATAAATATCACTTTACTATTCATTTTTTTATTCAATTTTTAATTTAACAAATATTCCAAATATTAATGTTAACATTGGGCCAATTTTTGTTAATAAGAGGTCTATGGTATTTAATATTCCACTAAATCCTTGGTTTGACATCATAGCTGATATTATCATTCCACTAAATGGTAGAATTAACCCCACACCAAATGCTAAGTTTCCTAAATTTTGAATTAAAAATTTTGATGTATCTAATTTAGCTAAGGAAGTTCTAACAATATCTTCATATAGTTTTTCTAATAATAAATCTAAGTTACCTTTATTGTATCCTATTATTAGTTGGTCATATAGTTGTTTTAATATGGGTATTTCTGTTCTTAATTTAGCTCTCTCTAAAGCTTCTACTAAGCTATATCCAGAAACTGTGATATCTCTAATTATACTTCTTACTTCAAAAGACACTATTCCATATTCATTACTTTTTGAGATAACTTCAAGAACTTCTGGAAGAGAAGCTCCAGACCTTAGTAAAGATATCATATAAATTAGAGCGAATAATACTTGGATTTTTATTTCTCCTTTAAATAATATTAACCTAAGTTTTGGATAAAATATTGAAACTATAAATACAATTAATGACCCGATAATTCCACTGATTAATCCTCCAAAAATATTTCCATCCAAAATTCCCAATAAGAATAATCCTATAAACACTGCAATCATATACACAATAACCTTTTTAAAATAATCAATCTCATTATCATATCCTATATATCTTAATAAATTCTTTGAAAAAAATCTTAAATTTTTTAAAATATTTGATAAATATTCAGCTGGTTTTTTAATAAATTCTTCTTCATAAAATAAAAATTCATATTCTTTATATTTATCAGATAGAAATAATTCCTCAGGTTCAACATACACCTCATGAAATATAGGGATTTCTACACCCAAATCATGGCTTTGTTTTTTCAATTCATTAATAATAGAAGCATCTAGTGGTTTAAGCCCCCATCTATAGAGTAGAATATTAATTTTTATTCTGAGTTTTTTGAAATTTTCTTTTAAATTTGACATCTAAATCCCCAATTACTAATATTTTACTATTTTTATAATGATTTTAATAAATTTTCAGGATCTATTTGATATTTCATAATATATTCTGCAACTTCTTCTAATTGTCTAATATTATTAATATATAAGTACTCTAAAACTTTCTTTCGATTCTCTCTATCTCTCAATAATTCTTCTCTTGATATTCCAGCAATTTCACAAACTTCTTCTTCCCACATACATATCCCTACTCTTTCTAAGGAATCCTTTAAACCATTATATTCATAAAGTTTAGTTTTAGCTATTTGATGATTTTCTCCCCCTCCTTTAACAATTTCAACAATTTCTAAGATCCTTCTAACAGTTTTTCCAGCTCTTCTAATTCTCTGCTGGTGGATGATAAAATTTAATGCTGTGAGCATAATTTCGGGAACATTCATTGGAGGGCTTGTTAATCTTAAAATTGCTTCCTCAGCACTATTTGCATGTAATGTTCCAGAACATCCATCATGTCCTGTGTTCATTGCTACTAAAAGTGAGTGTGCTTCAGATCCCCTAACTTCTCCAACATATATTCTATCAGGTCTCATTCTTAAAGCATTTTTAATTAAATCATCCATAGTTATTTCATATTCTTGCATTCCAGGCCTTGCAGGTCTTGTAACCATTTTTATAACATGTTTGTGGGGAATTTGCAATTCAGGAGTATCTTCTATAGTGATAATTCTCTCGTTATACATTGAAAATAAGGATAAAACATTTAGTAATGTTGTCTTCCCTGAACCAGTACCTCCGACAATTAATGTATTAGCTGGTTTAGCTCCAAAGTAACCTTCAACTGCCTGCCATAAAAAAGCGGCAGTATCTAAATCTAAAGTTCCAAAGTTTATTAAGTCTATAACAGTTAGTGGATCTTTTAAAAATTTTCTTATTGTTAAAGTAGCTCCATTCATTGTAATATCATGTGTTGTAGCGTTGACTCTACTCCCATCTGGTAAAAATGCATCAAGCATTGGATATCTTGAATCTATAGGTCTATTAACTAAATTTGCGATACTTTCAATAATTCTATTTACTTCGTTTGTATCTAATATAATATTTGTTTCACACATTTGATGTTTTCTATGGAATACATAAACAGGAAGATTATATCCGTTAACCATAATTTCTTCTAATCTATCATCATTTATTGGTATTTCTAATAAACCTAATCTACCGGATATTAAATAAAAATATTTTGCTAAAGAATTTATATGAGGAATGTGTAAGTTATATTTCATGGAAAAATCTGAAATATAGTTTCTTATTTGGTTATATGTTGTTAAACCCAAATCACCAATCTGTATTTTTATTAGATTTATATAATCTTTTGTAAGTGAAGACAGGGCAGCATTTATTTTCTCAATTTCAGGGATTATATAATATATATACCCTTTTTCTTTTTTTATTAAAATATCTACAGTTATTTCATCTACAGTTACTGTATAATAATCTAAAACCTCTCCCTTACTATATTCATCACTTTTTAATTTTTTTTCTTTTAAATGTTTTTTTAAATTTATATCTTTTGATAGTGGTTTTTTAATATTTTCAACATTTTTTTTCTGGATTTTATCCAATAGTCCCATAATCTTCACCTAAAATAATAGATAGGATGTTAAATACTACTATTAAGAAAATTGGAATTACAATGTCACATCAATATCTAAGTGTTCAGTTAATTCTTTATATCTGTTTCTTATTGTTACTTCTGTTACTCCTGCAACTTCAGCAACTTCTCTTTGAGTTCTTCTACAACCAAGAAGAACACTTGCTATATATATTGCCGCAGCAGCAACTCCTGTAGGACCTCTACCACTTGTTAATCCTTTTTCAGCAGCTTTTTGCAATATCTGTATTGCCTTGGATTCAACTTCTCCGGGCAAACCAAGTTCAGAGGCAAATCTTGGAACATAATCGATAGGATTTGTTGGAGTTAATTTTATACCTAATTCTCTTGCTAAAAATCTATATGTTCTACCAATTTCTTTTCTATCTACTCTTGAAGCTTCAGCGATCTCATCTAATGTTCTTGGTACTCTACATCTTCTACAAGCTGCGTAAATTGCAGCTGCAACTACTCCTTCTATACTTCTACCTCTTATTAGTCCTTTCTCAACAGCTCCTCTGTAAATTATAGCTGCATTCTCTCTGACGTGTCTTGGCAGTCCAAGTTTTGATGTAATTCTATCTAATTCTGATAAAGCAAATGCCAAGTTTCTTTCGGAGGCATCACTGACTCTAATTCTTCTCTGCCATTTTCTTAATCTATAGAGCTGAGCTCTTTTATTTGCAGATAAGTCCTTTCCATAACTATCTTTATTTCTCCAATCAATAACTGTTGATAAACCTTTGTCATGTATTGTGTTGTGTAATACAAATCCACCAAATCCAGCAACGAAGTTTTCAGCATTAGGCACAGTTAAATCATAAGCATAGTTGCTACTTGGTTGAACTTTATTAATTTCTTTAATCTTTAAGAATACGAAATCAGAGTTCATGAGTTTTTCGAGTTTTCTATCGTTGTATTTTTTGGCAATTTTCAATGCAAGGTCTCTACTTATTTTATCCCTATCTCTAAATTTCCATTCTCTTCTATACTCATAAGGAGCCGGAATTAACTCAGAAATTGGAGGTTTTTTGTTTTCTTTCTGATAATTGCTTATGTATCCTAATTTTTCTATGTCTTCTGGATTTGTTATTATTAGCATATATGATTTAATTCCTCTAATAACCTCTTCTCCATAGTTTGCATTAATTCCTAACTGCAATAGTAAGAATGCTAAATCTTCAATAAGTTCTTTTGATGCAGAAACCGCTTTTAACTGAACTGTTGAATACTTCTCATTGATGTATAGATTGCCATCTCCATTGAAGTATCCTATAAGGAAGGCTTTCTTTAAGTTTGCTGGGAATTTGAATACAATTGGCGGCACTCTTTTGTTCTTTGCTCCACTTTTTATATTTAATTTTTTGAATAATTCAACCAATATTTTGCTGTTTATCTCAATTTTTACATTTAAGCCCTTATCATAAACGATTGGATTTAAGTTTAAGGATTTGAAGTAATCAACAACTTCTTTTATATACTCTTTCTCATGAGAGCCAAATGAAAATACAATTTTTCTATCATCATAATGTCCTTCAGCAATGAAATATCCTAATATCTTAGCAAATTCCTCATCTACCTTTATTTTTATATTATTTAACTTAATCTCAATTTCTTCTTCAACATTTGGCAATTCTTTTGCTAAAACCAGTATATCTCCAACTTTTAGCTCATCAACTCTTATTGGAACAACCTCATTATTTTTTATGGTGAAGACACTATGGCTTCCAGTAACTCTAACTTTTTTATTTCCTTCAACAACAATTTCAAACATCTCATTAACTGGATGTCTTGAAACCTCTGAAACAGGCATGAATTTTAGTTTATAGCTACTATCAAAGGCAATAACTTCAATTCCTTTACATTTGGCAATCTCTAAAATTTCATCTCTTCTAACATTTTCTGCATTTTCAATGATTTTGTCTATAAGTTCTCCAATTTTAACAACTTTTATCTCTCCATTTTCTCTAATTATGATAGGTTCATTATAATCTACACTGTAAGTCATTGGAGCTCCAACTCTACATCTCTTAATCTTTTGTTCATGGTCAAATGCTCTCCACTCTGGTCCAATATCAAACAACTTCTCTTTAATAACACATCCACAATTAGCACAAACGATTTCTGCTCTTTCATAATCTATAATAACTTTAGTACTTCCACAAATAGGACATACTATTTCATTATTAGTAAGATTTTCTTTATTTTCTTTGGAAGTTTCAGATTTTTTAATAATTTTTTTTTCTTCTTTTTTAGTATTTTTATTGCTGTCTACTTTTTCAGAAGTTTTTAATGTTTCCATATTCCTACACCATTGATTTTATTTTTTTCTTTTTTTAGTATTTTTATATTTGGATTTATCGTTTTTAATATATACAATCTCAGGAACTTCAATATCTTTATTAATAGGGCGTATTTTTATGTAAGGATTAGTAATTGGCCCAAAAATGTCAATAACCTTACCAATTTTTTTATTTTTGTAAGTAACAACTGAATTAATTTTTACATTTCTAATGCCTCTTCCTATCAAAAAACCTTTAGGAGTTTTGTGAAGTATTTTTATTTTCAAATTACTCCCTCTATATATTTTGATATTTCTTTATTACAAACATTATATATATAGCTTATATATAGCTTTCGAAAACTTTATATATTAGTATCTTGGAGGGTTATATATACTTAACTGATATATATTTAAATATAAAAATGCAAAGATGAATATAATGGTGTAAAATATGAAAATCTTAGATCTGACTCAGCCATTAATTAACTTTCCATATCCTGGAGATCCCGAATTAAAAATCACTGAAAAAAAGATGGATGGGTTTATAATATCAGAGATAGTTATGGGTTCTCATCTCTCTACTCATGTGGATTATCCAAAACATATTGGCTTAGAAAATATAATTTTTTCTAAAGATTTGATAATTGAGGGAATAGGATATTGCATATCTTTGAATGATTTTGAGATAAATAAGTTACCTGTTTGTGATATATTACTAATTTATACAGGATTTTCTAAATATTGGGGAAAAGAAGAGTATTTTGAAAAAATTCCAGATATTTATTTTTTAGATGATATTATTAAAAGCAATATAAAATGTGTTGGTATAGATGCATGCACAATTGGTGGATTTGAGGAGCATAAAAAGCTATTATCTAAGAATATATTAATTATTGAAAATTTAAATGAAAATTTAAAATTTTTGATTAATAAGGGGTTTTATTTTTTAGGGTTGCCGTTAAAGATATATGATATTGATGCTTCGCCTATAAGATGTATTGCTATTAAGCCATAAATTATTACAATTTGGTATTAATAATTTTATTAACATGTAATATTATTTTTAATTACTATGAATATTATTTTTGAAAAAAAATAGTTAATTTTATATATTGCCTCATTATCATTAATTATTAACAGATACTCCCTAATAAAAACCCTGATAAAACTTAATAGGTGATAGAATGAAGATAGCAATACTTGGAGCAGGATGTTACAGAACTCACGCAGCAGCAGGAATTACAAACTTTATGAGAGCATGTCAAGTTGCTAAGGAAGTAGGTAAACCAGAGATTGCATTAACCCACTCATCAATAACCTATGGAGCAGAGTTATTACACTTAATTCCAGAAGTTGATGAAGTTATTGTTTCAGATCCATGCTTTGCAGAAGAGCCAGGATTAGTTGTTATTGACGAATTTGATCCTAAAGAAGTTATGGAAGCACACTTAAGTGGTAATCCAGAAAGTATAATGCCAAAAATTAGAGAAGTAGTTAAAGCAAAAGCAAAAGAATTGCCAAAACCACCAAAGGCATGTATCCATTTAGTCCATCCAGAAGATGTAGGTTTAAAAGTAACAGCAGATGATAGAGAGGCTGTAGCTGATGCAGACATAGTTATAACATGGTTACCAAAAGGAAATAAACAACCAGAAATTATTAAGAAATTTGCTGATGCTATTCCAGAAGGAGCTATTGTAACTCACGCATGTACAATTCCTACAACAAAATTCGCTAAAATATTCAAAGACTTAGGAAGAGATGACTTAAACATAACTTCATACCACCCAGGATGTGTCCCAGAAATGAAAGGTCAAGTTTATATCGCTGAAGGTTATGCAAGTGAAGAGGCAATTAATAAATTATACGAAATAGGTAAAAAAGCAAGAGGACAGGCATTTAAGATGCCTGCAAACTTAATAGGTCCAGTATGTGACATGTGTTCAGCAGTTACAGCAACAGTCTATGCTGGTTTATTGGCTTACAGAGAAGCAGTAACAAAGATTTTAGGAGCTCCAGCAGACTTCGCTCAAATGATGGCAGACGAGGCTTTAACTCAAATACACAACTTAATGAAAGAAAAAGGAATTGCAAACATGGAAGAAGCTTTAGACCCAGCTGCATTATTAGGAACAGCTGACAGTATGTGCTTTGGTCCATTAGCAGATATTTTACCAACTGCATTGAAAGTATTAGAGAAATACAAAAAAGAGTAAATAAAATAATTATTGTTAATTTTTTACATTAATAAATTTATTTTTTTATTTTGTGTGAAATATTTATTAATTTAAAGATTTTAAGTTATATTTTAAATTATGCACATTATTTTTCTGAAAATGGTGGTTTAATGGTATTTGAAAAGATATATGAGAATTTTAAAGAATTAAAAGAGGGGAATAAAAAAATAATTAAAGAGGGCTTAATTGATAAAGATGAAGCATTGAAATTATTTAAAATAGATAAATGGAGGGATTATTTAAAATTATTTGACATTGCCTCACGAGTTAGAGATTATTTTAAAAAAGAGATTGAGATTACATCAACAATTCACATAACTAACATTTGTAAAGTTAATCCAAAATGTCTATACTGTGGATTTGCCGCTGGGACATCAAAAGAGGGATACTATAAACCATTTAGGTTGAGTGATGAAGAAATTAAAAAATCGGCAATAGCTATTGAGGAAAGTGGAATTTATAGAGTTAGTTGTTCTTCTGCACATGGTTATGAAGGGAAAGAAGTTTTAAGAGCTTTAAAGATAGTTAAAGAAAATACCAACTTGGAAGTTTTGATAAATGCAGGGGCAGATTTAACTGAAAAATCTATAAAGGATCTTAAAAAATATGGCATTGATACAATATGTTGTAATTTAGAAACTATAAATGAAAATCTCTTTAAAAAAGTAAAACCAGGAGAGGAATTGGAGGATAGAATAAGAGTTTGTAAATTGGTTAATAAATATAATATAGAGTTATCGTCTGGTTTATTAATAGGGATTGGAGAGAGTTATGAGGACAGAGTAGAGCATTTATTTTATTTAAAAAATGAGTTAAATGTTGGAGAAATTCCAATAATGGGCTTCAATCCTTACAAAGGAACTCCAATGGAGAATCATCCAAGATGTTCTGCATTAGAACAGGCAAAAACTATAGCAATAACAAGATTGTTATTTCCAAATATAAGAATAACTTCACCAACACCAACAATTGGGGCTGAATTAGTTCAATTTGCTTTATTGGGAGGAGCGAGTAATGTGGCAACAGTAATTCCAAGAAATCATCCTATAAACATTAAAGGTGTTGGAAATCCAAAAACTGGGAATTTAGAGGAGGTTGTTAAGTTAATAAAAGAATTAGGGGTAAAACCAAAATTGGATTGGAAGAAATATGAGGAATATTTAGAGAAATATGGAAATAAATGATAGTGGAAATATGAAAATTGGAATTACTAAAATGTATGAAGAAATATCTGAATTGATCGGCTTAAAAGATTATAAAATTGTTAATCCTTACAATGAGAAAGTAGATTGCGACTTATTAATTATATCTAAGGGATACAAAGATAAAGTTAAGAGATTAAATCCTAATTCAGAAATTTTTGAAGTTAAGTCAGCCACTTTTAGAGATTTAATTGAAACCCTTGAGGATATAAAAAAATTAAAAATTGGTGATGAGAATAAGATAAATTACTCAATTAAACTTCTAAAATACAAAGAAAAGAAAATAAAAGAATTGGCAAAGAATTTATTAAAAGATTTAAATGTGGAGGTTAATCCAATAACAGAGTTCGTTAAAAAAATTGTAGAAGATTTAAATTTGAAAATATCTGAAAATGGAGTTTTAATAGTCCCAGACTACTTTTTAAAAAATCAAAATTATAAGAATAATAAAAATAATGCAAAAGTCATAATTTTAAAAACTCATAATTATAACTTGAGATTAATAGAAAGAATTGAAGATAGATATTTGCAAATTATACAAAAGTTGAGGGATTTTCATGAGAGAACTTATCAAAGACGCAGTAAATGATTTAAATTCAGCATTAGAGTTAAGAAAATTAGTTATAAAAAAATTAATGGAGAAAAAATTAAAAGAAAGTGACATAATTGAGATTGTTGATGCAGTTGATGATTTATCTTTAAATGAGATTCAAAAATTGGGAAGTAACTTAAGAAAATTTCCTATGGGATGTGATTTGATTGAGGTAGCTGTAGGGGCATGTGCTTCATCTCTAACATTAACTCAATTCATAGAGAACTGTATCTTAACTGACTATATGGGATTACCTCTACATGTTTGTGCTTATGCGTTGGCTGATATTGGTGAGAAAGAGGGGATTACACCATTAGAGGTTTTAAAAAAGGTTTATGAAACTGTTGATGTTCCATTAGATTTGGATCACTTTGGTAAATATGGACCTATGAGATTTCCAAGGGAGATAACTCACTGTATGGGGGAGTGTTACTACAATGGCCCACCATATAAAGGATGTCCAAGAGGAAGGATACACAAGAGGTTAATTGATAAAGAAAAACTATATGCTCATGAATTTGAAGATTGGATAAAGTTAGTTTCAACTGTATGTATAAATGTAGTTGAAGAGCAAGGAGGAGAAGAGCATGCAGCCCCATTAGAGGAGATGGCTATCGTTGCAGAGGCGGCAAAAAAATATGGAAAAGGGTTGGAGGGAATTTTTCATGTTGGAGATGGGTATGATGATTTAATATCCGGATTAAAAGCATGCATTGACTTAGATGTAGATGTTTTAGTTATAGAAGGGGCTCCATTTAATAGGGCTAAGGATAGATTAAAGGCATTTGCTAAGGCGATAGCAGTTTCGAGGATTTTAGTTAAGGGAGGAGTTGTTGCCACTAATGGGGCTTATGAGGACGAATGTAGAATTGGTTTAAGAAGTGGGCTTAATGTAATTATAAGTGGATTTAGTGGAAACCACCACGGTTATATGTGCGGCTATTCTCCTAAAACAGCGAAGAGGGGTAATTTTGGTTTGCCGAGAGTTATGAGAATAATTAAAGAAGAATTAAAAAATATAAATGATGTGAATTTAATAAATAAAAATGACTTAATTGCCATAGCAAGGAGTAGCAAGTTTTTAGGCAATGTTATATATCCAGAAATGTTTGGGGGTATGTTTATTGGAGATGCTCATTGGGTTGCAGTTAAAAACAGCAAACTGCATGATAAAGTTAAAATAAGAAAAAATTTGGAAGATGTTGAAAAAGAGTATAATGGAGAAAAGTTGGGATTATTGGGTGGAAGATACATAGCATGGGGTATTGTAAAAAGAACGATGCCAGAGGAAGTTTATGTTAGCGATGCAAATAAGTGGGTTGAGGAGGCAACAGTTAAAATATTAAATGAATTTGGAATAAATGCCTATAAATGCAATGGTAATGATAATGAAGTTGTTAAAAATGCAGACAAAACATATATATGTTCTATGATTCCTGAGATAATTTTGAAGATAAAGAATAAAGTTAATGCAGAGAGCTTTATTTAAATCTTTATTATTTAGAAAAATCTTAGATTATTTTTATGCCATTTAACACAGCCTTTCTGTGAATCTCCAAAGCCATCTGTTTTTTACACTCTTTTTTGAATAATTTTATTTTTCCAGCAACGCAAGGGTATCTTTGTATAAACATTGCAGATTTCCTGCTTAGCTCTTCTATATCTCTTGCATCAAGTCCTTTCATCAACTTAGCCATAAATAAAGTTGAGCCACATATAGATGTTCTAATAACTTTAACTTCTTCAACTTTATTATTTTTTATATATACTTCAACCTTTGGAGAGCCAAATTCTTCTAAGAACTCTTTTAATTTTGGATATTTGTTTATTAAATCTCCAACCATGTTTTCATCTAACAGGCACATCTCTTCTGGACATATAGCGTCAAATTTACATAATTCTTTTTTCTGCCCCTCACCACTACAGGTAGCAACAATTATAGCAATGTTTGGATTCTTTTCTCTTGCATTTCTACAAACTTCATAAGTATTGTCAGGATGTTGAGTATAAACAAGTAAAATATCTGCTTCTTTGAATTTTTCTATTAACTCTTCAGGAAGTTCTATTTCATCTACTATTATATCTTGTGGTTTTTCTATTTTATATATTCCTATAAACTTATTTTTCTTCCCAAATGAATTTACAGTTCCTTGGATTCTATATCCATACACTCCGTCAGTTACTACCAATATTTTTGCCATATTATTACCATAATAAGTTTTTTTAATACTAAATTCAAAATATATAATTGTATTTAAAGGTATTTAAACCTTTTGATATATTGATTAATTTTAATATATTTTAAATAAATTTAAATACATAAATTTATGTAAAATTTGAATTGAACTTTTTAGAATAATTTTGAATATGAGCCTTTTTGTAAAAGAATATACAGTCTTATATATGTGCTTTAATCATACTTAAAAATTCATCAACTTTTTTAAAATCTTTTTTTCCCCCATATTTTTCTAATGAAGAAGATACATCTATGGCATAGGGTTTAACTGTTTTTATAGCATCTAATACATTGTCTTTGTTTAAACCTCCTGCTAAGATTAATGGTTTTTTTAAGGAGTCCCTCAACTTCTTAGACACTGCCCAGTTGTGAGTTTTTCCCTCAAATTTTACATTTTCTATTTTTGTATCTACTAAAATTGCATCTACATATTTTTCATAATCTTTAGCAATGCTTAATAAATATTTAAATTCAATTTCTTCGTCTTTTGGGATATGAATGACTTTAATTATATATGAATCTAATATACTATTATTTTTTAAATTTCTAAGCTCTTTAACAAATTCTAAACTTTCAAAACCGTGTAGTTGTATAGCATCTGGTTTTAAAGCATCATATACTTCTAATACTTCTTTTATATCATTTGGCATTAATACAGAAACTAAAGATGTAAATGGAGCCATATATTTCTTTAATTCTATAGCTTTATCTAAGGATATTTTTCTTGGAGTTTTTACAGGAACATCTATTATAACTCCAACTGCATGAACTTTTTTTGATATATACTCCATATCTTCTTTGTTTGTAATTCCACAAATTTTTACTTTCACCAAAAGGATTCACCATAAATAAATTTTAAAAATTATTTATTATCATTTGAAACTAACTATTTTTTTTATATTCTTACACTTTTTGTAGTTTATTTGGCTATTATTTTTAATTTTAGGAATATTTTCATTAGTAACTTCATTAATTATTTTTAGTAAATAATCTACGAGTTCCCTTAAGGTAGAAATAATTTCAGGAGTAATATGTATAATATCTTCGTCAGATATCAATCCGATAATTTTTCCTTCTTCATCAACTATATACAATTCATTAGTTTTATGCTTACTCATAATTTTTAATGCTTCGTCAATAGTAGTATTTGAAGAGATGGTTATTAATTTATCTGATGATATGTCTTCAACTTTTATTTTGCCAGGATGTAGTTTTTTAATTAATACTTTATTTATTATGTCTCTATCTGTAGCAACTTCAATTTTTTCATAGTTTAATTTATGAGTTAATACAAGAACAGAATGAATATTTTCCTTAACCATGAGTTTAGCAACATCATAAACTGATATATTTCCACCAACAACTATAGGTTTTTTCATTAAAACTAAAACTGGAATATCTCCAATCATTTTAATTCCCCTTTGTTTATAGTGCATAATTTAATATATATCTATTAATTTAATTATTAATAATTTACTAAATATATAAACATATATATAAACATACAGAATTTATAATTTAAATATAAACATAAAATAATATACAGAAATTATTATGGAGATATTAAAATTATTTAATTTTTAATTAATGAAAGTTAAATATATATAATATTAATGTCAAAAACTAAAAAATATAGATTTCGATAGAAAACTGATTATTATAATTATTGTGTAATTTAAATTTAAAAATAGTTAATTTAAATTTAATTCAAGGATGATAATTATGAAACTTGTAAAAGATGCTTTATCAAGAAATGATACTACAAGATATTTGAAGGATGAATTTGGAGAGGCAAGAATTGTAGTAGTTGGATGTGGTGGTGCAGGAAACAATACAATTAATAGATTAATGGAAATTGGAATTCAAGGAGCAGAAACAATAGCGATTAACACTGATAAACAACATTTAGAAGTAATACAGGCAGATAAAAAAATTTTAATAGGTTCTACATTAACAAGAGGTTTAGGTGCAGGAGGTTATCCTGAAATTGGTAGAAAAGCAGCTGAAATGGCTAAAAATATATTAGAAGAGCAGTTAAAAGGGGCTGATTTAGTATTTGTCACTGCAGGAATGGGTGGAGGAACAGGGACGGGATCAGCTCCAGTTGTTGCTGAAATAGCCAAAGAAAATGGAGCAATAGTTGTAGGTGTTGTCACCTATCCATTTAAAATTGAACGAGCAAGAATGAAAAAGGCCGATGAGGGTATTGCAAGAATGTCTGAAGTTTGCGATACTGTAATTATAATTGACAATAATAAACTCTTAGATTTAGTCCCAAATTTACCAATAAATGATGCGTTTAAAGTGGCTGATGAAATTATTGCACAGGCAGTTAAAGGAATAACAGAAACTATAGCAGTTCCAAGTTTAATAAATATTGACTTTGCAGATGTCAAGGCAGTTATGGGTGGTGGAGGAGTAGCGATGATAGGTGTTGGAGAAGTGGATGGCAATGATAGAGGAGATAGGGTTCAAAATGTAGTAAGAGAAACATTAAGTTGTCCCTTATTAGATGTTGATTATAGAGGAGCTAAAGGAGCTTTAATCCACATAACAGGAGGGCCAGATTTAACATTAAAAGAGGCTAATGACATTGGTGAAGGAATAACTAAGGAACTTGATCCAGATGCAAATGTTATATGGGGTGCAAGAATAGATCCAGAGATGGAAGGTTGTATAAGAGTTATGGCTATAATTACAGGAGTAAAATCTCCAAATATCATAGGCAAAGATACAAAACCAAAGAGATTAATACCTAAAACAAATAATAATAAAAATACTAAAAAAGAATATAAAAAATGCAACATAGACTTTATAGTATAATAATTTACAGACTATTATTTAATTTTTTGGCTATTAGATACTACTTTTTTATAAAAATTTTTATTTACAGATTTTGTTTATAATTTTTGTATTTTTTAGGTTATAACGTTGTTTCGATAATTTTTTAAGATTTTAAGATAGGGATTTATATGAAGGCTTGTGAGAGATTGTTATTAAAGATAGAATCTCCTGAAAAATTTGTAGAAGAGTTTAAAAGGATTTTACTTGAGATGGGTCTAACTTTGAAGGAGTTTTCTGAAATTTCTGGAATACCATACAGCACATTATATAAAATAATTCAAGGAAAAGATTTTAGAGTTTCAACCCTTGTAAAAATTTTAAAAACTATAAGATCCTTTGAGAAAGAGGAAGATACTAATACTATAGCGATTATTGCAGCGAGACCTGCATTGAATAGAATTACTACAAGAAAAATTGAAATTAATGGAAAAAGTTATTTACTAAAAGAGTATCCTGCAGGTTCTTTAGAAGAGTGTATTGTTGCCGCAGTTAGGGCAGAGAGAGAGGGAGTTAAAGGAATAGTATGTGCTCCTATCGTTAGTGCTACAATTGAAAAAATTGTTAATATCCCTGTTGCAGTTATAATCCCAGAAAAAGATGCATTTATGAATGCATTGGAAATTATTGTAAAAAAAATAAATGAATAAATATTTTTAATTGTTTTTATATTTATTTTTTTATATACTGAATTATTTTTTCTAAAAGTTTATCAGATATATTAACATCTGAAAGTTTAGATAAACCTCTCCAAGATGGTGTAGAATTAACCTCTAATACTTTTAAACCTTCATCTGACTCTATTAAATCAACTCCTGCATAAAATAAACCTATAGCATCTTTTGCTTTTAATGCTAAATCTTCAATTTCTTTAGTTATTTTACATTTTTCTATCTTAGCCCCCTGCGAAACATTATTTTTCCAATTTTCTCCACCAATTCTATACATAGCACTTACAACTTCATCATCTATAACAAAAACTCTTATATCTCTATAATATTTCCCAACGGGCTCTATAAATTCCTGAATATAGAATGTTTTGTATTTTTTCTGAAATTCATTTAACATCTGTAGTTTAGTTATTATAGGCATATCTTTTTTGATTCTAATAATTCCCTCTCCCCCACATCCAAATATTGGCTTTATAACGACATCTTCAAAAGTGTCTATCCAATGTAATGCCTCATTTATATTCTCTGTAACAACAGTTTTTGGCTGAGGAAGATTATTTAACTCTAAATACATTGATGTTAAAAACTTGTTTGAGGCAATATCTATACTATTAGGAGGATTAATAACAGGAACATATTTATTTAAATATTTTAAAACATCAAATCTAAAAAAACTGTCCCAACCAAGATTTCTAACAAAGAAAACATCAAAAGTATTTAACAATGTTCTATAATACTTTATATTAAAATTTAGGTTAAACCCTGCCACTATATTTTTGGGATTTATAACTCTATAATCTACTCCAAACTTATTACAAGATTTTATTAAATCATTAATAATGTCATCTCTATCTAAACTAATAATACCAAGTTTCACATATATCCCTCCTTAAAAATTAAATAAAAAATACAATAAACATAACAACTATTAAGTTTAAGTATTAGTTATAATTAAACTTTTTATTAATCTTAGAAAATGAATAATATGATTCAATTATGGTTATGGTGAATGAGATGAAGAAAAAAACATTGTCACTTTGTCCTGTATGTTTAAAAAGAATTCCAGCAATAATTACTGAAGAAGATGGAAAAATTATTATAAAGAAAACCTGTCCAGAGCATGGAGAATTTAAAGATGTGTATTGGGGAAATGCAGAACTATATAAAAAATTTGATAGATATGAATTTATAAACAAAGTTGTAGTGACCAATACAGAAATAAAAAATGGCTGTCCATTTGATTGTGGATTATGTCCAAATCACAAATCAACGACTATATTGGCTAATATAGATGTAACTAATAGATGTAATCTAAACTGTCCAATATGTTTTGCCAACGCCAATAAATCAGGAAAGGTTTATGAGCCATCATTTGAAGATATAAAGAGAATGATGATAAATTTAAGAAATGAAATTCCTCCAACACCGGCAATTCAATTTGCAGGGGGAGAGCCAACGGTTAGGCATGATTTACCAGAGTTAATAAAAACAGCAAGAGAATTAGGATTCTTACATATTCAATTGGCAACGAATGGAATAAAATTAAAAAATATAAATTACCTTAAAAAATTAAAAGAATCTGGTTTATCCACCATTTATTTACAGTTTGATGGAATCTCTGAAAAACCTTACTTAGTTGCAAGAGGTAGAAACTTACTACCTTTAAAACAAAAAGTTATTGAAAATTGTAGAAAAGTAGGTTTTGATAGTGTTGTTTTGGTTCCTACATTAGTTAGAGGAGTTAATGATAATGAGGTTGGAGGAATTATAAAATATGCTGCTAAAAATGTTGATATAGTTAGAGGAGTTAATTTCCAACCAGTTTCATTTACTGGAAGAGTTGATGAAAAGACGAGGTTAGAGGGAAGAATTACAATTCCTGACTTTATAAAGTTAGTTGAAGAACAAACTGATGGAGAAATTTGTGTAGATGATTTCTATCCTGTTCCATCTGTTGCTCCAATTTCTGTATTAGTTGAAAAACTAACCAACGATAAAAAGCCAGTATTAAGTTCTCATCAACACTGTGGAACATCAACCTATGTTTTTGTTGATGAAGATGGAAAATTAATTCCATTACCAAGATTTATAGATGTTGAAGGATTCTTAGAATTAGTTAAGGAAAAGATTGATGAAATTACTGATTCAAAAATACATAACGCCAAAGTTTTAGGAGAAATTGCTTTAAAATTACCATCTTTAATTGATTTGAGTAAGGCACCAAAGTCAATAAATATCAAAACAATAATTGAGTTAATTATAGGAGTTTTAAAAAGTGATTATAACGCATTGGCTAAGTTACATTATCATATGCTAATGATAAGCTGTATGCACTTTATGGATCCATATAACTTCGATGTAAGGAGAGTTAGTAGATGTTGTATCCATTACGCAACTCCAGACAATAGAATAATTCCATTCTGTTCCTATAATACAATATATAGACCACAAGTAGAGGAGAAATTTTCAATTCCTTTAGAAGAATGGAAGAAAATGCATAAAATGGGAAATGATGAAGATGATAGAGAAGATTATTAAAGAAAGTAAAGAAGGAATCTTAATTGACATAGATGTTCAAGCAGGATCTAAAAAAAATGAGATTACTGGAATAAATGAATGGAGAAAAAGGTTAAATGTAAAAATAAAAGCCCCACCAATAGAAGGGAAGGCAAATAAGGAGATAATCAAATTCTTTAAAGATATCTTTAAAAAAGATGTTGAAATTGTCTCTGGCAAGTTAAATCCTCAAAAAACTATATTAATTAGAGATATTAAAAAAGATGAAGTTATTAAAAAATTAGAAGAGTTGTTATAATTTTTAATTTTATTTTTATAAATTTTTATAACCTGGTAATATTTTTTGAAGATTCCTATAAACATTTTCATTTACGACTTCATATAAACTGTTTTCATAGGTATCCATTGCAACAATTAACGGACCAAAGTTATTAACTTCCAACTCCCAAACAGCCTCAGGCATTCCTAACTCTTCTAAGAAATATACATTATTAACTTTTTTTACTGAATTAGCCAACAGAGCGGCACATCCTCCCGGAGCGGCTAAATATACTGTTCCAAATTTTTTAAAATCTCTTAATAACTCTTTTTTCATTCCTCCCTTCCCTATAATAGCAGAGATATTGGTTAATCTTATAAATTCTCCCTCTAAGTTATTCATTCTTGCAGATGTAGTAGGCCCTATAGAGATACACTTCCAAGAATCATTTATTTTTTTCATTATTGGACCAGCGTGATATATTATTGCCTCATTTAAATCAAAAGGAAGTTTTTCATTATTTTTTATCATTTTAATAATTTTTAGATGTGCCTCATCTCTTGCAGTATATATTTTTCCATTTAAATATACTATATCTCCTACTTTTAACTTTTTAACATCCTTTTTTGATAACCCATTAAACACATATTCCAATAGATTCACCTCACATAATTGTTTTTAATCTTATAATTTTTACCATAATTTATTTATAATTAATTTATTGTAAAAACTAAAATCAAAGATATTTTTGGTGGTAGCAATGATATGTATAATAATGGGTAGTGAAAGTGACTTAAAAATAGCAGAAAAGGCTGTAAATGTTTTAAAAGAATTTAATGTAGAGTTTGAGGTTAGAGTGGCATCTGCCCATAGAACACCTGAGTTAGTTGAAGAAATTGTAAAAAATTCAAAGGCAGATGTTTTCATAGCAATAGCTGGATTAGCCGCCCACTTGCCAGGAGTTATAGCAAGTTTAACAACGAAGCCTGTTATTGCCGTCCCTGTTGATGCAAAGTTAGATGGTTTAGACGCTTTATTAAGCTCAGTTCAAATGCCTCCTGGAATTCCTGTTGCAGGTGTAGGAATTGATAGAGGAGAAAACGCAGCAATATTGGCTTTAGAAATTTTATCTCTAAAAGATGAAACTCTTGCGAAAAAATTAAAAGAGTATAGGGAAAATATGAAGAAAAAAGTCTATATGTCTGATGAAAAAGTTAGAGAAATGTTTAAATAATCAAACCATTAAATTTTTATTTTGTAACATTTTATTAAAGATTGTTAAAATCTTAAAGAGGGATTTAATATGCAGAAAGTTAATCCTACAAGAATGGAACTATTAAAGTTAAAAAATAAAATAAAATTAGCAGAGAAAGGACATAAACTATTAAAGCAGAAAAGAGACGCTTTAATTATGGAGTTTTTTCAAATAATAGAGCAGGCATCAGATTTAAGAAATAAAGTTGAAGAAAAATTGGCAGAGGCTTATAAAGATTTAATAATGGCTCAAACTGTTATGGGGACATTGGCAGTTAAAGAGGCGTCATTTGCCGCAAAGAATGATAAATTAGAAGTTGATATGGATACAAAGAATATAATGGGAGTTACTGTTCCTACTTTTGAAATATACAATGTTAGAAGAAAAGTTGGAGAAAGGGGATATTCACCTTATGGCGTTAGCTCAAAATTAGACGAAGCGGCAAAGAAATTTGAAGAATCTTTGGAATTAATTACTGAATTAGCAGAAATAGAAACATCAATTAGATTATTAGCTGAAGAGATAATTACAACAAAGAGAAGAGTTAATGCTTTGGAGTATGTTATAATTCCAAGGTTAAAAGAATTGAAGAAGTATATATCTATGAGATTGGATGAGATGGAAAGAGAGAACTTCTTCAGGTTGAAGTTAATTAAATCAAGAATCGAGAAAAGAGAGGCTGAAGGAGAGACAGTATAAATGAATTAAAAACTAAATAATTAATAATAATTTTCTTATTTTTGGTGGTGTTTATGGTATTTAGAATACTTGGAAGGATAACTGAAATAGAGAAGGAAATTAGAGAAGAAGAATTAAAATATGATTTAATAATTAAAAATGAAGCAAAAATTGAGCCAATAGTTGCAGATGAAGACAAAGAATTCAAGCAAGGGGATATAAAGCCAATAAGAATTAAAAAGATTAAAATACCTCCAATGTCAGTCCTTTTAATTTGTCCATATGGAAGGCATAGAGTAGGACATGTTATTGCTGTTGGGGAAGAAGTTCCAATGCCTATAGAAGCTGAAAGAGAAGTAGATATGGCAGCTTTTGCTTGTGGATTTGATGGAGAAGTAAAGAAAGGAGATTTAATTGGAATGTTACTTATAGTTGCAGCTGAAAAGAGGGAGGAGTAAGAAACTTTTAATTTTTTTGATTATATATTTTATTTTTTTAAGTTATTTTTCCATTTTTCCAAAAATAAAAACTTATATTATGCTAATATTGTAATATTAGTTCAGGTAGATAATTATGAAATTCTTTGACAGAGAAAAAGAGATTAATAAGATTTTATCCATTATAGAAGGAGAGCCAAATTTTATTTATTTTATTTTTGGTCCTATAAATAGTGGTAAGACTGCCTTAATTAACGAAGTAATAAACAATAGGTTGGATGATAATTATAAGGTATTTTATATAAATTTTAGGAGATACTTAATTTCCGAGAAGAAAGAGTTTATAGAAGCGATATTTACCACGAAAAAAGAAGATATTTTGGAAGAAATAAAGAGTAAATCCGAAGTTATAAATATGTTAATTAAAGGGGCTAAGGTTTTAACGGGCATTCCAATCCCTGAAGTGGAGTTTAATAAATTGTTTGAAGAGAGAATTAATGATGTCTTTCAATACCTTAACGATATTTTATTAAAAACGAAAAATAGCGGTAAAAAACCAATACTAATATTAGATGAATTGCAAATGATTAAAGATGTGGTTGTAAATGGACAAAAATATTTATTAAAGGAGTTATTCCAGTTCTTAGTTTCTTTAACTAAGGAACAACATCTATGTCATGTTTTTTGTTTATCTTCCGATAGTTTGTTTATCGAATATATTTATAATACAGGGGAGTTAGAAGAAAGAGCAGATTATATATTAGTAGATGATTTTAATAGAGATACTGCCTTAAAGTTTATGGACTTCTTAGCTAAAGAAATATTAAATAAAAATCTCTCTAACGAAGAGAAAGAGAAAATCTATTCTTATGTAGGTGGGAAGCCAGTTTTAATCTATAAAGTTATCGATAAAATGAGGTATGAGGATTTCGATGAGATATTAAATTTTATGCTTAAGGATGAGATTTCGAAGTTGGAGATGTTTTTAGATATTTTAGATTATATTGAGCCAAAAATAAAAATAAGAAATAAAATCATAGAGGTTAAAAACGATGATATAATTAAAGCATTAAAAATGTTTAAAGATAAATATGAAATCTCAAAAAGAGAAATTCCACCTCCAGTGTATATGTATTTGGCTAAGGAGAATATTTTATTCTTAAATCCAATTGAAGGAACTTTGAAGCCACAAAGCTTTTTAGTTTGGAATGCAATAAAAAGAGTTTTATAATCGAAAACTTTAATAACTCTAAAATATGTAAAAATTATATTATTAATGTAAATAGTTCCTTAAATGGGGGTGATTATGGATACCTTAACAATACTCGGTATTGGACTTGGTTCTTTGTTTATAATACTTCCATTAGCAGCAACAATTGCGTTTTTCTACTTTATATATAAAATATACAAAAATACCGAAGAAATGAAAAGGAGAAATACACATCAAACACAAGCAGTTAATACAACGAAGGATAACACTTCAATAGACCATAACAAAATCCAAGCAATGCGACAAATAGTAAAAAGTATTAAATATGATAATAGAAATAAATATGATATATATAGAACAATCTTAAATCAATTTGAATACTTATTCGCAAAGTATATATTAGAAAAAGGATACTGTAAAAAATATAAAGATGTTTTTAAATACTTAGAAAATGATTCTGAAATTAAAAATGCCTTAGAAGGCGAATATAAAAAGCCAGTATACGTTCCTGAATTTGAACCTATGGGGGAACCGTTATTGGAAGAATACTTTGAACATTTAATTAAATATAAGGAAGACTTTATGCAATGTTTAAAAGGAGATTATGAAGGTGATATAGAACCTTTATATAGAAAACCCAAAGATCTAACAAAACTAAGATATTACTTAAACATTGCTAAGGTCGGAGATTATATACGAGTAGTTAAAGAATTTAAAAAAGATGGGAAAGAGCTAGAACATATATGGCACATCCATTGTTGAAAAAACTCGGATTCATAGATGCACTAAAAGATTTTACTTTGGCAGAATTAATTCCTGTATTGAATGAAGTTGGAATGAATCCCGGATATACAGAAGATGTATATGAAATACCTCCTGACGAATTTGAAATATTAAACGGAAGACCACCTAAAAAATTAACTATAGACGATATATATAGAAGATGGGACGACAAACTTACATTAAGACTGGAAAGAATAAGAGAATGGATGCCTAAATCTTATAGAGAAGAAATTGAAACAGAAGAAATAAAAGAAAATACATAACTAACTATTTTTCAACCTAAATATAGATTTAAATATTAGTTTGTTTTTTAGAAATATTCAGGTAGATAATTATGAAACTCTTCAATAGAGAAAAGGAGATAAATGAAATCCTCCATATTATAGAAAGAGAGCCAGATGATATTTATTTTATTTTTGGACCTATAAATAGTGGGAAATCAACTCTGATAAGGGAGATTATAACGAATAGATTGGATAAAAATAAGTATATACCATTTTTTATAGATTTTAGAGCGAGGAATATAGTAAATGTAGATAACTTTATTGAATGCCTATTTGAAGTGGATGAAAAATCGAAAGTAGATGATTTTAGGGAGTATGCTAAATCTTTGGCTGATTTGTTAGTTAAAGGTTCTGAGGAATTAACTAACTACTATTTAGGCATGCCGATAAAAATTCCCAAATCATTTTTTGATAAAATTTTCAATAAAAAAGATAAATCAGGAGATGTTTATCAATATATAGAATATTTATTTGCTAAATTAAATGAAAAGGGGAAAAAGCCAATACTAATATTCGATGAATTGCAGATGATTAAAGAAATAACTCTAAATGGGGATAGATTACTATTATGGAGTTTGTTCCAATTCTTAGTTACCTTAACTAAAGTCCAACATCTCTGTTATGTCTTTTGTATCTCTTCCGATAGTTTGTTTATTGAGTATGTTTATAACGCTGGGGAGTTGGAGGGAAGAGCCAAATATATCTTAGTTGATGATTTTGATAAAGATACTGCCTTAAAATTTATAGATTTTTTATCTGAAATAAATAATATAAAATTAACTAATGAAGAGAGAGAATTAATTTATTCTTATGTCGGTGGAAAACCAAAAGATATAAAATATGTTATTGAGGAAAGTAAGTTTAAGGATTTGAGAGAAATTTTAAATGAAATGTTAAAAATAGAAGTTTCGAAATTGAAATATTTTTTAGAAGATGTAAAAGAAGATAATGAAGAATTTTATAAAGAAGTTGTTAAGGCATTATCACTATTTAAGGAAAATTACATAATCGAAGATATTAAAATCCCTAAAAAAATTAGAGAGTTTTTAATTAAAAAAAATATATTATTCCTAAATCCAATAGATGGCAATTTAAAACCACAAAGCTTTTTAGTCTGGAACGCTATAAAGAGAGTTTTATAGATTATGTTCCTATTAAAAAAGGGTGTTTAAATGAAACTAAATGAGAAAAATATAATCCTTTTTGCTTTAACTTGTTTTGTAATTCTATCTACTACATATCTATTTTTAAACCCTATACAACCAAAAGAAAGTAAAATATGTGATATTAAAGAAGGGGACTATGTTATTATAAAAGGATATATCCAAGATTTAAAATTAAAGAGAGACAAATATAGGCATGTAATTAATATTTCAAGAATCGTAATAAATGATGGAACTGGAAACTTAGATATTGTAGCGTTTGGTAAAACAAGAGAGGATTTATTAAATTATATATTGAGTTATAATCCAATGATTAAAGAAGGGGATTATGTAGAAGTTAGAGGAAAGGTTACAGTATATAATGGAAAATATCAAATTATTTTAGGTAATATTAATAACTTTAAACTAATTGAAAAGAGAAACTTTAATAGAGACATTTATCTATCTCCAACTCCTACAAATATATATGCTTCAAAGTATGGTAAAAAGTATCACACTTTAAATAACTGTCCCTATGGGAAAAGATTAAAAGAAAGTAATATTATATATTTTTATTCTGAAGAAGATGCTAAAGCATTAGGCTATGAGAAATGTAAATGGTGTGAATCTCATGAGACATCTAAATAATAAACGGTGAATATCTATGAAGTATAAAAAATTCTTTGCTATTGCTGTTTGTTCATTATTGTTATTTACGGTTTATTTTAATAGAGATCCAGATAGGGATATAACTAAAGGTAATAATATTATTTTATCTCCAGCAGATGGAACTGTAGAGTATATCAAATACTACAAAGATGGAAATGCTGAAGTTTTTAAAGATGGTAATTGCTATGTTTTAAATGTTTCAAAGTACTTTCCTAATGGTTGTTATATTGTAGGCATTTTTATGTCTCCTTTGGATGTGCATGTAAATAGAGCTCCAATAAGTGGAAAAGTTGTATATATAAAGCATATAGACGGTAGTTTTTACCCAGCATTTTTAGATGATGTTGAAAAAGTTAATGAGAGAAACATTGTTATAATAAAAAATGGTTCTGACTATATAGGAGTTGCACAAATTTCTGGCTTTGTAGCAAGAAGATGTGTTTTAAATATAAAAGAGGGAGATTATATATATGCAGGAGAAAGAATTGGTAAAATAAAACTTGGCTCTCAAACAGCTGTAATAATCCCAACTAATTACACTATAAAAGTTAAAATAGGAGAGAGAGTTTATGCAGGACAGACAATTATCGCAGTCAAAAATACAAATAATTAATGAAATTAAAGAGAAAGTCTTAAAAATTAGAGAAAGTTTAGGGTTAAATAAAGCTTTGTTTGATATAGTAGATGTTAAAATTGATAATAATATATTAACAATTTATACAAAAAATAGAAGTGACAAATCTACGATTATAGGACCTGGAGGATGGGTAGTTGGAAAACTAAAAGAAGAGTTGAAAAATTTTGAAATTATAAAAGTTGAAGATATCACTGACTATATGTTGTTTAAAGAGAGAGTAAAATTAATAAAATCCTTATTTAGAGATGATGAGGTAATTCAAGATATCTGTAACTATTTTTTATACAATGAAATCCCTAAGAAAAAGAAAGATATAATATGCTTAATTCACTGTCAGTATGACTTACATACTCTTAATATTTTAAATAATATTTTTAATGTTAAAGTAATAATTTACAATTTTCCTGCTTTAGTCCCTAATAAATCTAAGGAGAAAATTTTAAATTTTTTAAAACAAAAAAATGTTAATTATGAATTTTTAGACTTAAATTTAACAAAAGAAGAAATCAAATATCTTATAAATAAATTTCCATGTGGATTTTTAAAGGATAGAATAATTGAAAGTAATTTAAAGGGGTATATTTTTACATCTTGCTTAGATTATAAGATATTTAAATATTCTAATGGAATAATTATAAACTTTTTTGAACTCTTTCCAATGAAGATGAAAAAAGATGAATTCTATTTAAATTATTGCCCTCTATGTATTCAAAGTTGTAAAATTAAAGAAAATAAGATTAAATTTATAAGGAAAGTAGTTAAAGATGTATATAATGGATTTAAGGAACCTACGGATGCTTCTGAGGAGATAATTTCAATATTATAAACTTTTTATCTTTCATTCTTAATATTTTATTAAAAATTCACTTATTTCTTATCACTACCTTTCTATCATTGGATGGAATAATTTTTATTTTTGCATTTTCAAAATCTCTATAAAGTGTTTTTCCTTCAAATAGTCTATCTAAGAAAATTGCTAAAGCGGCTACTTCAGAATGAGGTTGATTGCCAATAGATATATTGTAATCTGCCAACTCATAAACATCCTTTGGAACTTTTTCTGCACCAACTATAACTAATATATCTTTATCTTTACTCAACTCCCTAACTTCTGGCATTATCTCATTAACATTTGCACCATACATCGTTAAATGAACTACTATTCCTCTATTTTTAAATTCTCTAATATATCTTCTCCAATTCTTTTCAACAGTAAATTTAAAATCACCACCCCAATTTTCAACGACTTTTTTAACACTACTTTCAACATCTTTATCTTCAACTGTAAATATTATTTTATCAGCCCCTAAAGCTCTTGCAGTTAAGGCAACATGTGTAGATATCCTCTTATCTCTATCTCCTCTATGTCCTAATCTTAAAACCTCAACAACCATATTAATTCCCCTTTATAATAAATTTATATAAATCTTTTAATGGAATATTATATTTCTTAGCAATTTTCTTTAAATCTTCATATTCTGGTTTTTCAGAAATTATTTCATCATCTATTTTTCCTATTTTTATTCTGACATCATCATCAAATACTTTGACTGTTTTAAATTCTCTATTTGCAATTATTCTATTTATTTTATAAATTCTAATGCCCAAAGTTCCTGTCTCTCTCATTATAATTTTAGAAACCTCATTAACTAAATCTTTTTTAACAATAGCTCTTATTGTATAAGATGGTCTATTTTTTTTCATATATGTAGGAATAAAGTGCAAATCTTTAACCTTCCCTTCTAAAACCTCATATAAATATCCTAAAACTTCTGGCGAAACATCATCTACATTTGTTTCTAATAATACAATTTCCTCCAATACTTTATCTTCTATTTTAAATACTCTTAAAACATTTGGAATTTTTAGATCTTTATCTCCAGCACCATAAGAAATTTCTTTTACTATAAAACTATCTTCAATTAATTTTGGATTTAGATATTTTATTATCGCCGCTCCTGTTGGAGTAGTTAATTCCTCATTAATATCTGAAAAAAATATTTTCATTCCTTTTAATATTTCAGATGTTGCTGGAGCAGGAACTGGGAATAAACCATGTTCTGTTTTTACAAAACCGTTTCCAACATTTATTGGTCTATAAAAGCAGTTATCTTTTAACTTTAATTTATTTATAATATAGGACGCTCCAACAATGTCGGCAACTGTATCGTAATTTCCAATTTCGTGAAAATGAACATCATCAATTTTAACATTATGAACTTTACTTTCCGCCTCAGATAATATTTTTAATATATCTAACGAAATATTTTTAATATTCTTTGAAATATTAGCCCCTTTAATAACTTTAACAATTTCTTTGTAAGAGTTCATTTTATAATCTTTATCTTTTGGAATTATATTAACTTTGTTTGCAATAATATGGCATTTTTTAACTTTTTTTATTTCAATATCTACATCAACAACTTTTTTAATAGTATTTACAAGTTCTTCTTTATTAACAAAGGTTATCATAGCTGATAAAAACATGTCTCCACTAATTCCTGAAAAAGGATCCAAAATATACATAAAATCCCCTCTATTTTTTAAATAAATAAAAAAGTAAAAATTTAAAATAAAATTTTAAAAAATTTAAAAATTTATTTTAAGTAGTCAGTTCCATAATCTACTTTATATATTTTAAACCCTGGCTGAACTCCAAAGTTTGTTGGGTCTATTGTAGCTTTGACTAATTTTATATGCCTCAATCCATATCCATCTAAGAAATGTAACTTAGCATAGATACTATCTTCTAAGTTTCTTGTTGATAACCACGCCCAACCTCTACCGTATGGTTCTATTCTAATAAACTCTGATAACTGTCCATCTTTATTTATTATAAACTCTTTTACACCGTATGGAGTTTTAATATACAATTTATGGATTTTGAATGTTCCAACAGGTTGAGGTTGTCCATTAATATATTTAATGATAATTGTTGTTATTTTTGTACCATTTATTAGGGTAATATAATCATATCCATTTAGATTTACCTTTGCAAGTATTACAGTGTTGTTATGGTTATTTAATACAAATGATTTTCCCTTAAAGAAAGCTCCTTTTTCTCTTTTATCATTTGGTGTATTTGGTGGTAAAGAAAAGTTCCAGAAACCAAACATACTCCAAACTGGGGCAATATCAGTCATTCTATTGTAAGTTATTAAATAATCAGGATTAGGATGCTCTGGATGAGTAGCATTTAAAACCATCTTAGCCTCTTTATCACTTAAACCATACTTTTTAGTTAATATTTCATAGGCATAACTTCTATTTACTGGTAAAATTTCGTTCAATATTTTTACAACCTTTGAAACATTGTTGTGAGTATAATTCATCAAAACGCTACCTTTTTCAAATGCCGCATCTCCACTTGTAGCAAGCATTCTAATTATACCAATAGATAGGTTTTCGTTAGATGTAGCGAAAGCTCTTCCGACCCAGTAAGCTCTTGGGCTATTTTGGGAACCTCCATCAAATGTTACCATCCTTCGAGCCTCGTAAGTATAAATATGCCCATTATCCCACCAACATGTTATTACTGAATTTTTTGAAGTAGTTTCTTTTATCCAATCTAAGCCCTCTTTCCATCCATTGTTGAATGTTGGAGCTGGTGAAAATGGAACTGCGTTAGCGAGAGGAGGGATTACCACTCCAATGCATAGTAATATTGATAATATTTTAATTATAGCATCCTTTTTATTGTTTATTGAAGTATAGATGTCTAAAATTTTATAAATAGCCAATAAACCTAATACTATTAAAAATCCATAGGCAGTTATTGGAACATAAGTTGTAGGAAGTAATATTTCAGGAATTTTGTTAATGTATTTTAATAATACTATTGATCCAAATATTCCTACTGGGATTCCCAATCCAAACAATGCCATTTCATTTTTCATTTTTAGTAATCTATCTATCTGTCCTACAAGGATTCCTAAACCAATAGCCAATGGAGAAGTAGCCAGGGAAGCAAATCTAATACCCTTTGTTGCCGCATATAGTGTTACACCCAACCATATTGCCAATAGAATTGCATATTTTATATCAATTTTAATTTTTTCTTGTCTTAATGAAATAAATGACAGTATAGTTCCAAGAATTCCAGCAATCGCTATAGTTGTTGACCCAATAGCATTTATAAATATTTCATTAAATGAACTTGGTTTTGCAAGCTCTGCAACTGTAGTATATACATTGGGCCATCCAGTTGTTAATGAGTAAGTTGAAAGAACTTGACTCATACTTAAAGGCATTGTAATTGGAGAAATTGCTATATTTAAACCATAAGTTGCCGTTAATAGAATAAAAGAACCTACTATGTAGAAGATTGATAAATAAACTACATTTTTAAAGTTTTTAACATCCATAATCTCTTTTATAGTAGTTTGAGATTTTAATAATATCAACGCTATTGTATAAACTATTAAGAAAGCTGTTATAACATCAAATCCATACCACCAAGCACCCCACATTTTTGGTGCCACAACTGTCAATATTAAAGCCATTGTAGCAAATAATTCAAAGCCTACATCTTCATTTTTTAATTTTTTAATTCCAGATACTATTAAACCAACTATTACAAATGCTAAGGATACTGCGTAGAATAATATTGATGCAAAGACTATGCTCTCTCCAGTAGTTATATTTAGATAAAACCCAACAATTAATTCAAATAATATTGCAACAATTACGAATAAGGAAATAGGTTTTTTTAAATTATTTTTTATATCTCTATTGAATAATATTGTATTTCCTTGATTATGGATTGCTTCAAGAATAAACCACACTATGAATAATATTGGAAGTACTTCAAATATTGGAGTGTCTGCAAAGCCAGCACAAGTTTTGTATAGTAATGAAGGAGAGGATATTAAAGCAATAGCCCCTACTATACCTCCAATATTGCTGTTTGTAACTCTCCTAACTATGAAATAAATTGGAATTCCCAACAACATACCTAAGACAGCTGGAACCCAGAAAGCGGCATTCATAATTGTTACTGTTGCGTCGATAGAATGCCACATATAATAGATAAATAGCGTAGTTAAACAAATTACTGGAGGTTCCCAGGAAATAGGATGCCCTGGTGGAGCATATTGATATAAGTCATAGGGCATAGGTTTTCCATCTATTATTTTTATTGTTTCGCCACAGTGTCCATGATTATAGAGATTTTCAGTTAGTCTTAGATAGTAGTAAGGATCCAACGCTAAAAGATACATCCTTCCATGCTCATCAGAAAACATCTTTTTTAAAAATTCGTTATCTTGGGCGAATTTCATATCTGCTGGCTGTGCCCTTAGTTGAAAACTAATAAACATTAACATTAATACAATTAATAAAATTTTTATCCAACCTTTTTCTTTAAATAAATTATTTATTTTCTCCAACATTTTGCTCATAATTTTCACCTTTATAAACATATCCATCAGTTATTACTATTAAACCATTTTCTTTTATGATTTCATATAGCTTAGGTAAAACTTTATTTATGTTTTCTTCAATATCAACACATTCTATGACTACTGGTAGATTTATTGATAATCTAAATATGTCAAAGTCACTAATGCCTCTAACACCATAACCGTATATTCCTCTATAAACTGTAGCTCCACTAATACCCTCTTTTTTTAGCATACTAACAATATATTTATACATTACTTTTCCTTCATATTTATCCCCTTCTTTTAGAAATATTCTTAAGATTTTTGCATTTATTCTCACAGATATCACCTAATTTAAGTTAAAAATATTTAATTATTTAAACAATTATTTAAAGATAGCTAAAGCTACAACCCTTCCAAAATAAACCATAATTAGACATCCTAAGACATTGACTGATATGTTTATTAAAGCATTTAAAAATAAACCTTCAGAAATTAAATTAAATGTCTCATAAGAAAATGTTGAAAATGTAGTTAATGCTCCACAAAAACCTGTTCCAAGTAACAATTTATATTCGTTAGATATAGGAAGCAGTATAGAACTATACATTAAAAAACCTAATATAAAACTACCTATTAAATTAACTAACAATGTTCCTGTAGGTAAATTAAATTTAGTAGGGATAATCCCAGAAATTAAAAATCTAAATATGGCCCCAATAAATCCACCAATTCCTATTAATAGTAATTCTCTAATCATCTTCTCCCCTATATATACAGACTGTTAAATAAGAAAAATTCTCTTTGGTAATATCTTTTAATGACTTTAAACTAATTTTCTCATTAGGATATGTTATATTTTCAAGTACCCAAATTTTAGTATTTGGGTCTATTCCATTTTCTATTAAATATTTTACGTCTTTTTTTAAATCGTTTGGTAGAAAAATAACTTTTTCTTTTTTCTTTAGCAAATTTAATAGATTCTTTAAGTTTTCTTCTTTTCCGTGAAGAGTTATAATATTGTAATCTTCCCATGATATTTTTAACCTTGCAGCTGCTATTTGAACAGAAGAAATTCCCGGAATTACTTCAATGTCTTTTTCACTAACTCCAATTTTCAATAATGTTTTTAGCAATCCACTAAAGCATGGATCTCCCGTAGAGAGTATAGCAATTTTTTTGTTTTTTATATTCTCATTTTTTAAGATATTTTTTAATTCCTCAATTAAATTTTTTGATAGAGTTATTTTTTTATTCTTATCTATATTGAACAACTCTAAGGCTCTTTTACTTCCTACAATCAAATCAGCATTTTCAACAATTTTTAATGCCTTTAGAGTTAAAAACTCTCTATCTCCTGGTCCTATTCCAACGATGTAGATCATAATTTCACAGGTCTTTTAATTTTGGTTTATAAAAAATTAAATTTAAATGAATTAAAAGAAATTTAATATAAATTAATATTTATTTCCAGATGATTTATTTTTAAGTAATATATCTGCCAAAGGTTTTGCCCAAGAAGCTTCCAATATAACACTAACTATTATTGTCATAAAAGTTGCTACTAATATAGTTCCAGCTAATTCTGTAGGGGGCATCAAACTTGCCACGCTCTTTGGAACTATATTGGGATGCTTCATAATTTCAGTATAAACCATCGCTGATAATGTTGCTGGAACAACCCCCCTTGGTCCCTCTAAGGCTATGTAGATTCTTTCAGCAAGTGGTCTAATTGGTGGAATAGCTGTAGCTATTAAAACCCCAATTGGTCTTGCTAAGAGTATTGAACCTAATGCACATATAAGTGCTGGAACAGCGTATTTTTCTAATAGAGGCATTGAGATACTTGCTCCCAATAATATAAAGATTAGTATTCTAATGAATATTGATAACTCATCCAAAAATATTGAGACTCTTTTCATATCTTCTTTATGTTCTTTTTTAGTTGCTATAACATTTCCAATATAAAGCCCCATTATAGCCACAGCCATAAATCCACTAATTTCATAGCCAGTTATTGATGGAAATATTCCCTCAGCAAAATACCAAAAAGCAATAGCCAAACCCAATGTAAATGGAGCAATATAATCTTCAAACTTAATTTTTGATATAATACATTCATAAAACTTACCAGCAATTAGTCCCAATATAATTCCTCCAACAGCCAATGAGATAAATTCAAGAATTGGATTCTCAGATTTAGCTAAACCAAGAGCTGATAGACATATTAACGTTACAACAATTCCTAATGGGTCGTTAAAGACACTCTCTGCTTCCAATGTTATTGCTACTTCTGGATTTATGTCCATCTTAGAGAATATTGGTATTAGAGTGGCTGGGTCAGTAGCAGAGACTATAGCACCAAACAACAAACCAATTAATGATAAAATTGGAAGATGGAAGACAAAGTTAAATACTACTCCAGATAAAATCCAGACAATTAATAACGCTAATATATCAAGTTTTACAATTACGTCCAATACTCTCTTCATAACATTCCATTCCATTTCAAAAGAACCTATAAACAATAAAATTATTAACCCAAAGTTTCCTATAAAGTCAAAAGAACTTGCAACAATATTCTTTGGAATAACATTTAAAGCTGATAAAATAAGTCCAAATATTAACAATAGAGGAATATCTGGAATTCCTATCTTTTTAGCAATTTTTGCTATTATAGAACCCCCAGCAAAAAGAACTGACATATATCCAAGAAATAGAGCAATATCCATAATTTCACCATTTAAACAATTTTTAGGTAATCTTGGATTTTACTATTAGAACTAAATTTAACTATAATATAAATCTTTCTATGCTGGTGATAAATTTGTATAAAGAAGATTACGATGTTGTTGTTATTGGTGGAGGTCCAATTGGCTGTATAACAGGAGAAAACATAAAAAACTATAAAGTTCTTATTGTTGAGGAGCATCAAAGTATAGGAGTTCCTCTGCAGTGTGCAGGTTTGATAAGCAAAAGAGGAGTTAAGGAATTGGGAAATCCAAAAGGTTGCATTAATAAAGTAAGAGGGGCTTGTGTTTATTCAAAAAATAATATGATAAAAATAGGTAATGAAGAGATTAGAGCCTATGTTTTTGAGAGAAAAGTTATGGACAAAGATATTGCTATAAGAGCGTCAAAAAAATGTGATTTTTTATTAAAAGCTTATGGTGAGATTGAAAAGTGTAAAAATGGTTATTATGTGAAAATAAATCACTTGGGAGAAGAGATAAAATTGCATCCAAAAGTTATAGTTGGAGCTGATGGCTCTAAAAGTTTAACAGGTAAAAAGTTAGGTTTGGTTAATAATAAAAAAAGGGAGATTTTGTCAAGTTGTCAGTTTGAGATGGTTAATGCTAATTGTGATGATGATTTTGTCTATGTTTTTTTGGATAAAAAGTATTCAAAAAATTTTTTTGCCTGGATAATACCTATGGGAAATGATAGAGTTAGAGTTGGATTAGTAGATAAAGGAAACTGCTACAACAAACTTTTAAAATTTATAAATGAAAATGAAGTTGCAAGGGAGATATTGGAGAAAGCAACAATAACTGAATTTTCTACTGGTTCTTTACCAATTGGTTATTTAGATAAAACAGTTAAAGACAATGTTTTGTTAGTTGGAGATGCCGCATGCCATATAAAACCTTTGAGTGGGGGAGGGTTATGTTTTGGAGCAATTGGAGGAAAAATTGCTGGAGAAGTAATAACTAAGTATTTAAATGGAGAGATTGAGGGGTTAGAGCTTTATGACAAACTGTGGAAAGAAAGTTTTGGAAAAGAAATAAAAAGAGGATTACTTCTTAGAAATGTTTTTTTAAAGTTAGAAAATGACACATTAGACAAAATTATAGAAAAATTGGCAAAAAGTGATTTAATAGATTATATAAATAATTATGGAGATATGGACATACAAACTCCTTTGATTATGAAAATTTTTAAATCTTTAAGTTTTGATTTAGGTTTTAGGATTTTAAAGGATTTGTTTTAAATAGAAAAATTAAAATAAAACTTAATAAAATGGGAGAACATGGCTGAATATTATTTTGATATAGAGACGTACTCTCCAAATGATAAGTCAAATCCAGAAACAGATAAAATTATAACGATACAGTATCAAAGGATAGATTTAAGATCTGGAAAACCAAAAGGAAAATTGAAAATACTAAAAGAATGGGAATCTTCAGAGAGGGATATTGTTTTTAAATTTTATAAGAAATTTTTTAGTGAAGATAAAAGTATTTGGGACTTTATTCCAGTAGGATTTAATTTAAATTTTGAATGGGAGTTTTTAATGACAAAATTTAATAAATATCTTGGAGTTAAACTTACAAGTAGAGAAATTTACTATAATAGACCATATATTGATCTAAAACCGATTGTTGTTTTATTAAACAATGGAAAATTTAGAGGAGCGAGTTTGAATAGATTTACAAAAAAGAAATATAATGGAGGATTTATAAAAGAGTGGTATGAAAATAAACAATATGATAAAATTGAGGAATACATAAAAAATGAAACTGAAGCATATATAGAATTTTTATAAAAGATTATAAAGAATATTCACAAAATACTGGATTAATCTCTAAAGTTTAAAAACTTTTTTGATAGTTCTATATTATATTTTTAAATTAAAAATTTTTTTATTTTTTCTTTTTTAATACTAAGGGCACCCGCCACTCTGCGAACCCTCTTTGGGAGCAGGTGGCGAAAAAAGACCCAAAGGCTTCCCAATTACAAAAATAGAAATTGGTGATAGTTGTGGAATTAAATATTGTTCATACAATATGTCCATATTGTGGAATAGGTTGTGGAATTGATTTAATTGTTAAAGATAATAAGGTTGTAGGAACTTATCCATTCAAAAGGCATCCTATAAATGAGGGAAAAGCTTGCATTAAAGGAAATTACTGCTATGAATTTATACATAGCAAAGATAGATTAAAAAAACCATTAATTAAGAAGAATGGAGAGTTTGTTGAAGCTACTTGGAAAGAAGTTTTAGATTTCATTGCAAGTAAGTTAAAGGAATATTCTTCAGATGAGATTGGTTTTATCGCATCTGCAAGATGCACAAATGAAGACAACTATGTTTTCCAAAAGTTTGCAAGAACTGTTTTAAAAACTAACAACATAGATCACTGTGCAAGGCTTTGACACTCAGCAACTGTTAAAGGTTTGGGGGAAGCCTTTGGGTCTGGTGCCATGACCAATTCAATTGAAGATATTGAAGATGCCAACTGTATATTAATAATTGGTTCTAACACCTTTGAACAACACCCATTAATTGCAAGAAAAGTTGTTAGAGCAAAAGAAAAAGGAGCTAAGATAATAGTAGTTGATCCAAGAAAAACGATAACTGCAAAAAATGCTGATTTGTTCCTTCAAATAAATCCTGGAACAAATGTAGCACTTATAAATGGTTTAATGAACGTTATAATTAAAGAGGGGTTAATAGATGAGGAATTTATAAAAAATAGAACAAAAGGATTTGAGGATTTAAAAAAGGTTGTAGAAAAATACACCCCAGAGTATGTTTCAAAAATATGTAATATTTCTCCTGAATTAATTATAAAAGCAGGGAAGATGTATGGAAGTGCTGAGAGATCTTCAATACTTTACTGTATGGGAGTTACTCAATTCACACATGGTGTTGATGCTGTTAAAGCATTATGCAATTTAGCAATGATAACTGGAAATATAGGAAAGAGAGGAACAGGAGTTAATCCACTAAGAGGACAAAACAATGTTCAAGGAGCTTGCGATTTAGGGGCTTTACCTGATGTATTCCCAGGTTATCAAAAAGTAAATATTGCTTATGAAAAATTTGAAGATCTGTGGGGAGTTGAGTTAAATAATGAATCTGGTTTAACCATACCTGAAATGATTGAAAAAGCTGGAAAAGAGATAAAGTGCCTCTATATAATGGGAGAAAATCCTATGGTTTCTGATCCGGATATAAATCATGTAGAAAAAGCATTAAAATCCCTTGACTTCCTAATAGTTCAGGATATATTCTTAACTGAAACTGCTCAACTTGCTGATGTTGTTCTTCCAGCGGCATGCTGGGCGGAGAAAGATGGGACATTCACAAATACAGAGAGAAGAGTCCAAAAAATTAATAAGGCTGTAAATCCACCAGGAGAGGCTTTGGAGGATTGGATAATAATAAAAAAACTTGCTGAAAAAATGGGATATAAAGAGTTGTTTAATTACAATTCTCCAAGAGATGTATTTGAGGAGATTAGAAAAGTAACTCCGCAATATGCAGGAATCACTTATGAGAGATTGGGAGTTGATGGAATACAGTGGCCATGTCCAGATGAAAATCATAAAGGAACTCCTATCTTATATACTGAAAAATTCTTAACTCCAGATGGTTTAGGAAATATATTTCCAGTTGAATACAAAGAACCAGATGAGTTACCAGATAAAGAATATCCATTTTTTTTAACGACTGGAAGAATAATATTCCATTTCCATACAGGAACAATGACAAGGAAATGTGAGCATATAACAAATGAGATAAATGAAGGATTTATTGAAATAAATTTAGAAGATGCTAAAAAATTAGGCATTAAAAATAATGATTTAGTTAAGGTGTCATCAAGAAGAGGTGAAGTTATAGTAAAAGCAAGAATAACTGAAGATATTAAAAAGGGAGTTGTATTTATGCCATTCCATTTTGCAGAAACTCCTGTAAATAAATTAACCAATCCAGCCCTTGATCCAAACTGTAAGATTCCAGAGTTTAAAGTATGTGCTGTAAAAATTGAGAAAATTTAATGACATTATTCCTTAGAATGTAGTTAAAAGAGAAATTTATGAATATATTCCAGAAGTTGATTATAAACAGCTTCTATTCTTTGATTTTTTATGTAAAATCAACTTTTTTAATTACACTCCAATTATTTTCATCAATTATATGCATTTCATTGTTTGAGAAAGTATAGATATAATTGTTAATATACAAAGACCTTAAAACATTTGATTTATGTTTATCATCTTTTACCATTGTTATTCTATCATTTTCAATTTTGAATATATAAGCGTGAGTTTCTACTGGAATTACCATTATATTTTTATCTTCATCCCATAAAAACGCATGATGATTGTAAAGGGCTGGAGACCAATATTCAGGAAGTTTGTATTTATCTAACTCTTTTGGATTACTGTAATTGCTCACATCAAATAAGGATATTTTTATTCTTCCATCATCATCCTTTCCTATGCCTATAAGTTTATTATCCCCTATTGGATGTAAGTATGTTGTATATCCAGGAATTTTCAATTCTCCAAGTAGTTTTGGAGATTTTGGATTTTTCAAATCTATCACAAGTAATGGATCTGTCTCTTTGTATGTAATTACAAATGCCTTATCTCCTAAGAATCTAACTGCATATATTCTCTCTCCTTTTTCAAGATTGGTGAGTTTTCCAACTATATTTAGATTTTTATCGAGAACATATATGTTATTTGTAGTCTTATCTCTGAATTTCCAATAGTTTCCAATTGTTGTAGCCACCCTTAAATAATTATTATGTTCATCCATTGCAAATTGATTTATTAATCTTCCGGGAACGCTTCCACTTTTAACTTCGAATGTATTTATATCTATTTTCATTATTCCAGTTTTTTCCAATTCTTCCCAGTGTTTTTCAAGGTATATTTCATAATCCTTGTTTATTTTATTTATTAAGTTTAATCTTTCTTCACTTGGGAGTGTTTTGAAGTATGCATTCAATATTGTTCTAATTTCAACAAACTTTGCTTCATCTCCAAAGAGTTTATCCTCTAAAATTTTATCAATTAGATTGGCAATATTTTCTGGGAAGTATTTATGAGAATTTTCTTTTAAAAAGTTAAGGAATAGTTTGTTTTCGTTTGGTATTAGATGATATGCAAAGTATATATTATTTTTAGACATATACACTGTTGTATCATAAGTTCCGGATGTGGCAATTACATTATTTATTTTCCCGCTATCTATGTCAATTGATGATATTATATAGGTTCTATCAAAATTATTTAATATAGAGTTTGGAACTATTGGAATGTAATATTTGTTATAGTTTATCTTTACATCGTTCCAAATGATTGGGCAGATTAAATCATTTTTTGATACAATTAAATACAACTTTCCATTATAAACCCTTGAATCCACATAAGAGCCATTTAAATCCATATCCCACTTTAATACTGGATTTTTTGGATTTGAGACATTGTAGTTTAATATTTTGTTATAGTTAATTATTATTAGATTATCTTTGTATAGGTATAGATTTCCTCCTTTTGAAATGTTATTAATAACTTTTGCTGATTCTGGTGGAAGAGCCTTTATTATATATGTTACTCTGTATGAATAGGGATAGTTTAGATTAGATTTTACAATATAACTCCATAATGGTGTGAAATAAATATAATTTCCATCAGTTTTTATTATGTCTGCTTCATCAATTCCTTCTACTTGCACATTGGTTTTTGAATATCTTTCTACAATATTTGAATCTAGAGAAACTCCAAATTTTATATCTTCTATATTTACATTTTGTTTTACATTAGTTGCCGCTACTTTAAAACCACTAAATATATTATAAACTCCATAATAATTATTATTTGTTGATTTTTTAACAAATTCTTTAAATGTTTTTTCATTTGCAGGAACCACCTTGAATTCACGATTTTCCTCTACATTGTTGTTTTTGTTAAATGTGCATCCACAAAAAGCTACAAAACAAATTACAAAAATTAAAAGAAAAATTTTCCATTTCATATTATCACCAAAAAATTATTCAATATTAAAATAGTGTTATATTAAATTATTTATTATTTTCTTTCTAATTTTCTTTTAATTGCTATAAATAAACTACCTAACAAACTCAATGAGATGATTCTTATAACAGGCTCTCAAGAGTATAATGTTTTTAATTGGTGTTTTAGTATTTTATCAGATGTTTGATTTATAGCATCATAATTAATTCCTAACTGGAAAAATGCTCTTAATGTTTGTTCAAGTAATATGTTATAGTATAATATTAAGTTTTTAAAAGGCTCTAATGAAAGGTGAATATAATAATTTGGCTTAATTATGAATTTTATACAATTACTAATTACTGACCCTAAACTAATATTAGACAATAATATTGGGTATACAATAAAAATGAAAATTATCGATATAGAAATTGGTTTTGCTAATGATTCTCCATAATCAGATATAAACCCATATAGGTTGATAATAATTTTCTCTAATAGTCCAGATTTTCCTTTTATTAATTCCATTTCTTTTTTAAATAAATTAGATGCTTCAATATATGTTCTGTTATTTTCAAAAGATATTAAGTTTCTATAATATTCTGCAATTTTCAATTTAATTTTGTTAATCTTATATATAAATATTTCATTTAAAAATTTTATTGCTCTTAAAATATCATTAAAAATTCTTTTCTTCTGTTAAACCAAAAAAATTAAAAATTGTCAATCACATAATATTTATAAAGACTAAGGAATAAATATTTTGTTTATTTAATAATCAGAGAGTGATAGATATGGAAATATTACTACCAGAAATTGAAGAGATAAAGTTAGAAGATGTTCTATTAAAAAGAAGGTCTATTAGAGAATACAGTTCTACTCCATTAACTTTAAAGGAACTATCCCATTTGTTATTTGCCGCATATGGAATAACTGACAGTAGAGGATTTAAAACAGTCCCATCTGCTGGAGCTACATATCCATTAGAAATTTATGTAAATGTTAGGGATGTTGTAAATCTTGAGGAGGGAGTTTATAAGTACATCCCAGAGAAACATTCAATAGTTAGAATTTTAGATGAAGAAGTAGGGCAAAAATTAGCGTTGGCATCATTAAAACAGATGTTTATTGCCGTAGCTCCAATTGTTATAATAATAGCCGCTGATTTTGAAAGAACCACAAGAGTTTATGGAGATAGAGGATTTAGATATGTTTATATGGAAGTGGGACATGTAGCTCAGAATATTTATTTAATGGCTACATCATTAGGATTGGGAACTGTGTCAGTAGGAGCATTTTATGACAGTGAAATAAAAAATATATTGGGCATTGATGAATATCCATTACTATTAATGCCCGTAGGAGTTCCACTTTCAGAGGAATAAAATGTATTTAAAAAAATAGGTGAGAATATGATAGACACTCACATCCATTCAGATACAAGGGGATTAGAGGATTTAGAGTTAATGGCAATGTGCTTAGATGCTGTTATAACATTGGCACATGATCCATTTGAAATGAAAAATGTTAAAGTTTGGGAGGCACATGTTGAAAAAATATTAATCAATGAGTTGGAGAGGGCTAAAAAAGTAGGATTAAATTTATTTATTTGTGTTGGGGTTCATCCAAGAGCTATTCCACCAGAGATAGATGAAGCATTAAATAAAATAAAAAATGAATATGTAAAATATGATAAAGTTGTAGGTATTGGAGAGATTGGTTTAGAAAAAGCCACAAAGGAAGAGAAAGAAGTTTTTATAAAGCAGTTAAAGTTGGCAGAAGAATTAAACATGCCTGCTGTAGTTCATACCCCAAGAAGAAATAAGGAAGAAGTAACTAAAATAATACTGGAGGAAATAGATACTCTAAATCTAAAAAATAAAAATATAGTTATAGAACATTGCAATAAAGAAACAACAAAATGGGTTTTAGATAAAGGGTTTTATGTAGGATTAACTATACAGCCAGGAAAATTAACTCCATTAGAAGCTGTTGAAATAGTTAAAGAATATAAAGATTTTGCAAACAAGATATTGTTAAATAGTGATTGCTCTTCAAATGCATCTGATGTCTTAGCAGTTCCAAGAACTGTTTTAAAAATGAAAATTAACAATATTGAGAAGGAGATTATCACAAATGTAGCTCATAAAAATGCTGTAGAGTTGTTTAAGTTAAATATAGAATAAATAACCATAGAGGGGGCTATGCCCCCTCTATTGGGATACTCCCCCATAAGATTGTATTAGTTTAATAAAAAGAGGCATTGTTTCCTAAAGGAAGCAATGCATCGGGAGTATCCCGAACCATAGGGCTTCGCCCTATTGAGATACTCAAAATTAAACAAAAAAGGCAAATATTCGGGGGTATACCAATAGGGGGCATAGCCCCCTATGGTTGGGATACTTCCCTATAAGATTGTATTTTTATTTTTTTAATAAATATTCGGGTGGAAATAATGAAATTTTATAATCGAGAGGAAGAAGTAAATTTTTTAAAAAATTTATTGTTTATTAGAGCCGAATTCAATATTGTTTGTTTATGGGCCAAAATCTTCTGGCAAAACGACAGTAATGCTTAGGGTTATAGAGGAACTATCTAAAAGGGAGGATATAGTATTTTTCTATTATGATTTAAGGAGATATGCCACTCCTACAAAGGAAGAATTTTTAAAAATATTTTTTGAAAAAGGAGATAAGAAATATCTTTTAAATAAATTTGACTTTAATAATTTATCTTTAAATGATGTTTTTGATAAAATCTATGAAAGTATTGAAACTGTTATAAAAGATGGTAAAAAACCAATTTTAATAATAGATGAATTGCAGAAATTAAAAAACATCTATTTCAATGGAAATGATAATGGAAAATCATTATTAAATGAGTTATTTAATCTATTTGTCCATTTAACAAAGGTTAGACATCTCTGCCACGTTATATGCTTAACCTCTGACACTCTATTCATTGAAGAGATTTATCAAAATTCTACATTTTACCTTATGAAATTGCACAGTTAATAAACAATAAAAAATTACGTTTATCTGTTAAAGAAGCAATAAAACAGTGGATTAATATTGAGAGAAATAAGATTTTGTATTTAATATCTACTCAAAAGGAATTTGAGATTGAAAATTTAGAAAAAGCTTTGAAATTATTTGAAGATAAAATAAAAGTTGATATCAACGATATAATAAAAAACAATCTTATGGATGAGGTTAAATTTTTGATAAAAAATGAAATTTTATTTTATGATGTTATCAATGGTATAATTTATAATTAAACCAACTTCAATAAAAAAATGGTATGCTATAAGAAAAGTTATTTAAGTGGGAGATTATGAAACCGTTCCACTTAGTAGCTGTCCCACACAAAGATATCTTAATATCTTAGAGGGAAGATTAAGAATGGATTTGCTGCTGATTTGTGGGAGGTTTATTAAAATAGGGTGCTGAAGACTACCGAGACCCAGAGTTATTCTTCAAAAAGACATATCTAACCTCTGGACTAAAATCTCTAATAAAAATTGCCTCAAAGATATTGAAAGGAAAAGGAGGAGAGCCAATAATTCAAATACAAACACCATTTGGGGGCGGGAGAACCCATTCGTTAATTGTCCTCTACCACACATTCAAAAACCCAGAGATTGCTAAAAAATATATCCCAGATATAGAACCAATAAAGGCAAAGATTACCATAATTGTTGGAACTGCAATAACTCCAGAGAATGTAGATAATAAAATAACAGGAACTCTATGGGGAGAGATTGAGAAACAGCTTGAAGGAGAAATAAAAACCTTAAACTCACCAATATCTCCAGGAAGTGAGAAGTTAAGGGCATTGTTAAAAAAGCATGAGACTGTTTTAATCTTAATGGATGAGGTTTTAGCATACGTAGTTAAAGCAAGAGGAATAAAAGTTGGAGATATAAACTTAGCCTCTCAAACAATTGCATTCCTTCAAGAACTAACTGAAACAGTTAAATCTCTCAGCAATACCCTCCTTGTCATAACTCTACCAGCAAGTGTCCTTGAATATGCAGATGAAGAGGTTGCAGAAGAACTATTAGCAAAACTCCAAAAGGTTGTTGGAAAAATAGAGAAAATCTACACTCCAGTTTCTGGAGAGGAAATCTATGAAGTTATAAGAAGAAGGTTATTCCAAAGAATTGATGAAGAAGATGTAAAAAACATTGTGGATGAATTTATCGACTATTATGAAAGAGAGGGCATTTTAATAAATAAATCCCAATACAGAGAAAAGATGATAAAAAGCTACCCATTCCATCCATAGTAATAATTATTCTCTTTTCTTTATACTTGCATCAAGTTCATTTAAGGAATAGACATTTAACTCCCCAGTTCTTACAGATTCTATTGCCTTTACAGCCGCTTTTGCCCCGGGAATTGTAGTTATATATGGAATTCCTAAATCAACCGCCGCTCTTCTTATATAATATCCATCAGATTTAGCCTTTTTACCAGAGGAAGTGTTTATTATTAAGTGTATCTTTCCATCTTTCATTAACTTTAAAATGTTGTCATTAGGACTTTCAGAGATTTTCTTAACTAATATTGCTGGAATTCCATTTTCTCTCAAAACCTTAGCAGTTCCTTCTGTTGCATATATTGTAAATCCAAGTTCATGTAATTTTTTAGCAATATCAACAATATGTTTTTTATCTTTATCTCTAACACTAATAAATACATTCCCAACTATTGGCAGCTCCATATTTGCTGATAGTTGAGCTTTATAATACGCTTTACCAAAGTCTTTATCTATTCCAATAGCCTCTCCTGTTGATTTCATCTCTGGTCCTAAGACAGGATCAACTCCTGGCAGTTTTTGGAATGGGAACACTGCCTCTTTAATTGATACATACTTTGGTTTTGCAATCCAAACTTTCTCAGAGACTTCTACAACATTGTTGTAATCTTTAATCAACTCCTCCAACTTTTTCCCAAGCATAACTTTTGTAGCCAACTTAGCCAAAGGAATACCAATAGATTTACTTACATAAGGAACAGTTCTTGAAGCTCTTGGATTAGCCTCTAAAACATAAACAACTCCATCCTTAACTGCATACTGAACATTTAATAATCCTACTATATTTAACTCCCTTGCTAACTTTGCTGTATAATCTATAACTTTATCAATAATTTCCTTAGGTAGTGTTTGAGGAGGAATTACTGTTGCTGAATCCCCACTATGAACTCCTGCCTCTTCAATATGTTCCATTATTGCTCCAATTAAAACACTCTCTCCATCACAAACAGCATCGACATCTAACTCAATAGCATCTTCCAAAAATTTATCAATTAATACAGGATGTTCCTCTGAAACTTTAACAGCCTCTTCCATATATTCTATTAACTCATCCTCACTATAAACAATCTGCATTGCCCTTCCTCCTAAAACATAGGAAGGTCTAACTAAGACAGGATATCCAATTCTTTTAGCTATCTTTAAAGCCTCTTCTTTTGTAAAAGCTGTTCCACCTTCTGCTTGAGGAATTCCTAATTTCTTTAACAATTTAGAAAACTCTTCCCTATCTTCAGCAACGTTTATATTTTCTGGGCTCGTTCCTAATATATTAACACCAGCCTCCTTTAACTTCATAGCTAAGTTTATTGCTGTTTGTCCTCCAAATTGGACAATAACTCCTAAAAACTCTCCTCTCTCTTTTTCTTTTTCAACTATATTTAGAACATCTTCAAAAGTTATTGGCTCAAAATAGAGTTTATCTGATGTATCATAATCTGTTGAAACAGTCTCTGGGTTGTTGTTTATAATTATTGCCTCAATTCCCATTTCTTTCAATGCTAAGACTGCATGAACACTTGAATAGTCAAACTCAATTCCCTGACCAATTCTTATTGGACCAGAACCTAAAATAATAGCCTTTTTTCTGTCTGAGGGATTACTTTCATCCTGTTCTTTATATACATAAGTTTCATATGCAGAGTAGTAATAAGGAGTTTTAGCCTCAAACTCTGCGGCACAGGTATCTACCATTTTATATACTGGAACTATTCCAAGTTTCTTTCTCAACTCTCTAATGTCTTTTTCATCTAATCCTAACAAATGAGATATCTGTTTATCAGAAAATCCTAATTTTTTTGCCTTTAATAAAATTTCTTTCAATTTATTCTTTTTATCCATAGAACCACCATATTTAAAAATTCTCTTTAAGTTTTTCTAACTCATTTTTCATATCAACAATATTCTTAATCTTTCTAATGAAAAATTCGTCAATATTTGTTAATTCACAGATTTTTTCAACGCTCCAACCTTTCTCTAATGCCTTTGCTATAACAAAAATCCTCTCATCAGTTGGATTTTTCAAAATATCTTCAATTTCTTCCTCACTGTAATCCTTATCCTTTCCATCTCCAATTAATCCCAATCTTCCGATATCTAAACTTCTAATAGCCTTTTGTAAAGCTTCTTCAAAAGATCTACCTATTGCCATCACTTCCCCAGTAGATTTCATACTCGTTCCTAATCTCTTATCTACAGTTTTAAACTTATCAAATGGCCATCTTGGTATTTTCACAACTACATAATCCAATGTAGGCTCAAAGCTTGCTGGTGTCTCTTTAGTAACATCATTTAATATTTCATCCAATGTTTTTCCAATTGCTATTTTAGCGGCAATTCTTGCTATTGGATAACCAGTAGCCTTACTTGCTAAAGCTGAACTTCTTGAAACTCTTGGATTAACTTCAATAACTCTATACTCAGTCATTTCCTTATTTACAGCAAACTGTATATTACAACCTCCTTCAACTCCCAAGTGTCTTATAATTTTTATAGCCGCATTCCTTAATTTTTGATAAAACTCATCTGGTAATGTCTGTATTGGAGAGACAACAATACTCTCTCCTGTATGTATTCCCATTGGATCTATATTTTCCATACCACAAACAATAATACATGTATCTTTTCTATCTCTCATAACCTCTAACTCAAATTCTTTCCAACCTAAAACACTCTCATCGATTAAAACTTGGTTAATTATAGAATATTTTAAACCTTTTGATGTAATATCTATTAACTCCTCCTCATTGTGGGCTATTCCTCCACCAGTTCCTCCTAATGTAAATGCAGGTCTAACAATAACTGGATAACCAATTTCTTCAGCAAATTTTAATGCCTCATCAACTGAATTAACTGCCTTACACTTTGTAACTGGCTCGTTAATTTCAGCCATTGCCTTAGCAAAAAGCTCTCTATCTTCTGCTATTTCAATCGTTCTTATATTTGAACCTAATAATTTTATTCCGTATTTGTCTAAAATTCCTCTTCTATGTAACTCCAAAGCCAAATTAAGCCCAGTCTGTCCTCCCATTGTTGGTAAAATAGCGTCTGGTCTCTCTTTTTCAATAATCTTTTCAACTATTTTTGGATGTAATGGCTCTAAATAAACTTTATCAGCCATTTCAATATCTGTTTGTATTGTTGCGGGATTTGAATTAACTAAAATAGTATAAATTCCCTCTTCTTTCAAAGCTTTACAAGCCTGAGAACCAGAAAAATCGAACTCTGCTGCCTGTCCAATAACTATTGGTCCAGAACCAAAAACCATAACTTTATTAATACTCTCCATCAATATTCACCACACTTATTAAACCTAATTAAAATATATAAACTTCAAATAAGAGTATCCTTTTCATAATAATCAGTTAAGGTTTTTAAAGTTAATGGTGATGAATATGGAAAATGTGAAAAAAAAGATTTTAGCAATTGCATTAAAAAACGCTATAGATCACAATGGTAAAGCTAATCCTAAGGCAGTTTTGGGTAGATTTTTGGCAGAAAATCCAGAATATAGAAAAAAAGCTAAGGAAGTTTCACAAGTTGTAGAAAAAGTTGTCAAAGAAATAGAAAATTTATCTATAGATGATCTGAAAAAAATGCTAAAGGATTTGGGAGTAAATGTTGAAGAAAAAGGTAAGAAGGAGAAGGACTTAGAGTTACCAAATGTAAAAGATAAGGTTGTTATGAGATTTGCACCAAATCCTTCTGGGCCTTTACACATAGGACACGCAAGAGCGGCAGTTCTAAACGATTACTTTGTCAAAAAGTATGGAGGAAAATTAATTTTGAGATTAGAAGATACTGATCCAAAAAGAGTTTTACCTGAAGCTTATGATATGATTAAGGAAGATTTGGATTGGTTGGGAGTTAAAGTTGATGAAATTGTAATACAATCAGACAGAATGGAAATTTATTACGAATATGGAAAAAAATTAATAGAAATGGGATATGCCTATGTTTGTGAATGTGAGCCAGAAGAATTTAGAAAATTGAGAAATAAAGGAATTCCTTGTAAATGTAGGGAGAGGAGTGTTGAGGAAAATTTAGACCTTTGGGAAAAAATGCTTAATGGAAAAATAGAAAATGTTGCTGTTAGGTTAAAAACAGATATAAGGCATAAAAATCCATCAATTAGAGATTTTCCAATATTTAGAATTGAAAAGACCCCTCACCCAAGAACTGAAGATAAATATGTTGTTTATCCATTAATGAACTTCTCAGTGCCTATTGATGATTACTTGTTAGGAATGACACATGTTTTAAGAGGAAAGGATCATATTGTAAATACTGAAAAGCAATCTTATATATATAAATACTTCAATTGGAAGATGCCAGAATTTATACATTATGGAATTTTAAAAATAGAAGATACAGTTTTAAGCACATCATCAATTTATAAAGGAATTAAAGAAGGGCTTTATAGTGGATGGGATGATGTTAGATTGGGAACTTTAAGAGCTTTAAGAAGGAGAGGAATTAAAGCGGAGGCGATATATGAGATAATGAAAAGAATTGGTATTAAGCAGGCAGATGTTAAATTTTCGTGGGAGAATTTATATGCAATAAATAAAGAATTAATTGATAAAGATGCAAGAAGATTTTTCTTCGTTTGGAATCCTAAAAAACTCGTTATTGAAAATGCTAAAAAGAGAATTTTAAATCTTAGAATGCATCCTGACAGACCAGAGTTTGGTAAAAGAGAACTAATATTTGATGGAGAAGTTTATGTAGTTGGAGATGAGATTGAAGAGGGTAAGATGTATAGATTAATGGAACTCTTCAATATAGTCGTTGAAAAAATTAATGATATAATTAAAGCAAAATATCACTCAGATGACTTCAAAATAGCAAGAAAAAATAAGGCTAAAATTATACATTGGATTCCTATAAAAGATAGTCTAAAAGTTAAGGTTTTAATGCCTACTGGTGAAATAAAAGAGGGCTTTGCTGAAAAAGATTTTAAAATAGTTAATGTAGATGATATTGTTCAATTTGAAAGATTTGGATTTGTTAGAGTTGATAAAAAAGATGATGAAATTATTTGTTGTTATGCTCACAGATAAAAATTATTTATTAAATCCCATCCTTTTATATTAAAAAATTAAATAAAAAAAGAAAAGTTAAAGGATTTAGAGGTTTTTAATTAAGTACTCTGCAGCTTCTCTTGTCTTATCTCTGTCTCCACCAGCAACTACAACAACATCGTATCCGTTTGCTGCACCTTTGACAATTTCGATAACTGGTCCTGATGTGTTGTTAATTGGAACTGGTAACTTACCACTATCTTGGAGTTCTTTTGTTAATTTGTTTGCAACTGGTCCTCCAACTAAGACTAAGTTCTTGTCTGCTGTGTCTAAGCTAACTTCAGTATCTAATTTTGCGATTGGTGCGGTTAATGCACATGGTTCAACTGCTAATGCTTTAATACCTTTTAATTTAACATCTGCATTTAATGCTGATACTGTTTCTCCAATATTTAAAGTAGTTTCAACACTTTTATCCATTGAGAAGTATGCATATAGCTTGTCATTTTTGTCTTTATCGTCTAATTTGAATGTTACATAATCTGCAATATCTAGCTCATCTCCACTATCTAAATTGTCTAATTTATCTCCTTCATATCTTAAAGCAATACCTGTTACATTGTCATTATTACTTATACTCTTTTCTAATGTAAGCCCATTACTTCCTTTTACAACTGCATAAATTTTCCAATCAGGTATGTATTCTTTTCCAAGATCTAATTCTTTAACATCTCTTGCAATTAATAATTCAGCATATCCATAATGTTCTCCAATATCCATCCAAGCACTGTGTACTACAACACCTACCTTATCTCCATATATAACCTTCATTGATGTTGTATTTGTTATAGTATCAGATTTTGTAGCAACAACTTTTCCATCTTTTAATATGTCAATAGTTACCTTGTATTCTCCCTCTTTTGTGGATTTTAATACTGAATCTACTTTAACTTCATAACCATTTCCTACATTGTATGTATCTCCCTCTTTTAAAACACCATCATATACTGGGGTACCAAGATATATAGTGTCCTCATCAGCGTCAATGTCAATTACTGCCTGTTCTTGACCTAAAAATGGTATTCTCATACCTCTATCTAATGGGATAGTATTAGTAAAGTTACTTTCGTCATCTTTGTATGCTAATGACATATAAATAGCACTTTTTTTCTCTATAGTTAATTCATCAGTACTATCATTCTTTAATGCTACAGCAACAAGTTCTCCTGCGTCATCATCACTACCATACCAATCTGATGGGTCAATATCTTCAATTTTTAACATTGTGGAAACATCTCCCAAGCTAACGACTTTATTTACATCGGTTCCTAAACCATTTAAGTTTAACATATTTACGGTAAGGTTACCTGCATCAGCAAGAGTTTCATTAATGTCATCGGAATAGTCACTATCTGAAGCAGCAACAAATACTGTATAGTTGTTTTGAGGAATATTATTTCCTGACTTTAGTATGTTGTAATCATCTGAATTAGCTTCAGCGTGAATCTTTAAGTCAGCACTACCATCTTCGACAGTACCCTCTTTGTAGCATAATGAACCTATTTTTGCAGCGATGTCTGCTGCTGAAACTACATCCATTGTTGATGGAGCGTTAGCTCCAACAACAACATAACAGTTTGGCTGTCCATCCTTAACTACAATATCTTTTATATCTTTTATATCTCCACCAACAACATTTACATCTGCAGCTACTCCACTTGCTAATGCAGTAGCTACCATTGCTCCTCCAACTGCAATTGCCCCTATTTTCTTTAAACTCATTGCCATATCTTATCACCTAAATTTTTTATAGTTGTTTTACTTTACGGATTATAACTTTAGGTGAACTAATATATATACCTTACGATATGAAACGGTTATAACGATTGTTTCATACTTTAAAATTTAGTTTATCTTTTTATATTTTATTTTGACTATAAAATTATTTTTAGATTGTTAAATAAAAAGGTTGTAAATGTTTGCAACTTTTTAAAAAGAATAAAAATTTATATAGATAAATATGAATATTTAATAGAAATTTATAAAAAAACTTGTAAGAAATAGTTCTAAAAACAATAATAAATTTGTGATAAAAATGAAGATAGCAATAACTGGAAAAGGTGGAGTAGGAAAAACATTTATTGCTTCAACTTTAATGAGATTATTTGAAAAAAAAGGTTTTAAAGTTATTGGAGTCGATTGTGACCCTAATCCTACATTAGCATTATCTTTTGGAATTGAAGATACCCTTATACCCTTATCAAAAAGGCATGATATAATAGAAGAAAGAACTGGGGCAAAGCCTGGAACTTATGGAAGTATTTTTAAATTAAATCCAAAAGTGGATGATTTAATCGATAAAGTTGGATATAAGATAGGAAATATCACTATATTAGTTATGGGAACTATAGAGGAGGGAGGGGAGGGTTGTGTATGTCCTGCGTCTGTTTTGTTGAGGAGATTACTTAGGCATTTAATAGTAAAAAGAGATGAAGTAGTTATATTAGATATGGAGGCTGGAATAGAACATTTTGGAAGGAAAACCATTGAAGATGTAGATTTAATGCTAATTGTTATTGAACCAACTAAAAAGTCATTAATAACTGCTAAAAGAATGAAAAAATTGGCTAATGATTTAGGAATAAAAAATATTAAAGTTATTATCAATAAAGTTAGGAATGAAGATAAAGAATTATTAAAAAATATTGTTGAGAAAGAACTTGGTTTAGAGATTTTAGGATTTGTTCCTTATGATGAAAATGTTATTGAAGGTGAGTTTTTAGGAAAACCAATTAATTTAGATTCTAAATCTACAAAAGAAATAGAAAAAATATTTAATCGTATTTTAGAGTTGAAGAAAAATATTTAACTTTTATTTATTTTTATTTTTTAATTTATTGAATTTAAAATAGGGTTCTCTTCTATTTATGCACTCAATAAAATATGGTTCTAAATTTTCTCCATTTCTTAAAGGAGTTAAAACATCAACTAAATTATCATCTCTCAATAGGCATGGCTTTAAGTAGCCATCATGAGTTAATCTAATCCTTGTACAATGCATACAAAATTCACTGTTATCCATGGGTCTTACGAACTCTATTTCTAAATTATCTACAATGTATTTTTTCCTATTATGCATAAATTTCCTTGTTATAACCTTGTCAGATTTTTCTTTAATTTCATTTTCTATTGTAGAAATGTCATAGTAATATTTTTTAAGTTCTTCATTTAAAGGAATAAATTCAATAATTTGTAAAATAGCCCCAATATTTCTACAAAATTTCATAATATCGGGTAAATTTTTAATGTTTAAAGTCATAGCTAAAAAATTAATTTTTAGCGGTGTTAATCCAACATCTATTGCTTTTTTTATTCCATTTATAACTTTTTCTACATCACCAAACTTAGTAATTTCTTTGTATAATTTTGGATTTAAAGTATCTAAACTCACATTAACTCTATTTAATCCAGCATCTTTAAGTTTTTCAGCATATTTTTCTAAGAAAATTCCATTAGTTGTTAAAGAAATCTCTTTTATTTTTTTATCCTTTACATTTTCAATAATCTCACAAATATCATTTCTTATTAATGGCTCTCCCCCAGAAATTTTAACTTTTCTAACTCCAAATTTTGTTGAAGTTTTTACTATAACTCCAAACTCTTCTGGTTTTATATATCTATTATTATTGTTATCTAAATTATGTCCTTCTTTATGACAATAAAAGCACTGCAAATTACACTTGTTAGTTACTGAAATTCTAAACGACCTTATTTCCCTTCCATATCTATCTTTCATAACTATCCACTATATTGATATAACTAAAATTATAAAATTAAACTGAACAAAAATGAAAAATTAAAATTGAAGGACAATTTTAATTATAAAAATTTAATCTATAAAAAGCTACCGTAACTATTTTAAATTAAACTAAATATTCAAATATTAATTATTCAGTTTTTTCCATATTTTCTTTTTTTCTTTCAAAAGTTTCAATAAATGCTACTTTATCTACATCTTCTAATCTCTTTAATATCTCATTTGCTATAGCCATTTTAAATCTTTCAATGTTTGGAATAAAAGGAGCAAATTCTGGTAATTCAATTTTAACAGTTTCATTCTCAATAGTAACATTTACATCTGTTAATCTTGGAACATACATCTTTACAATCTCTTTTACTATGTCTTCTTTATTTTCAACTACTTCTTCAATTTTTATTCTATACTTTACCTCTTTTCCTGCCAATTCATGATTAAAGTCAACTAAAACTCTTCCACTATTTACACTAACAATTTTTCCTGGTATATTGTCTATATATACAGTTAAACCTTTTATTGGCTGAATTCCTCTTTTCTTAAATTCAGATATAGGAACTAATTTTATTTTTGATGGATCTCTTTTACCAAATGCTTTTTCAGGTGGTAAAACAACTTCCCTTTCTTCACCAACATCCATTTCTAATATTACTTCATCTAATCCAGGGAGTATCTGTCCTTCTCCAGCAAAAATAGCAACAGGACCATAAACTACTGCTGGATTATAAATTCCCTCTTTTTTAGCCAATTCCTCATTAGTAGTGTCAAATAGTTTTCCTTCAACATATCCATCATAACTAACCTTAACTAATTTTCCTTTTTCTACCATTTATTTCACCTTTTAGTTAGTTAAAAGGTTTTCATAATTTTTAATATAAGCCATATATAAATATAACGACAAAGAACAAAAAATTTTAAATATTATAATAAACAATTAACATATGTGATGTTCTATGGAGGGCTTAGGATATTTTTTCATACTTGTAGGTTTTATTGTAATGGCATTAGAGACTGTAACTCCTGGCTTATATCTTCCTGCATTAGGAATAGCCTTATTAATATATGGTGTTGTATTGTTGATACTTCCCCAGTATGCATTTATTTCAGCAATAATTTCAGGAATTATAACAATTATATTATTAAATAAATTTGTTTATGGAGTAGGAAAGGATATAAAAATTGGGGCTGAAAGATTTGTGGGAAAAATTGGAAAAGCAGTAGAAGATTTTGATGAAAATGGATATGGATGGGTAGAAATAGAAAATCAAAAATGGTTGGCAAAGTCAGATGATAAAATAAAAAATGGGGACAAAGTTGAAATTGTTGGAATTGAAGGAGTCTCACTAATCGTTAAAAAAGCATAGAGGTAGATTATTATGGAATTCTGGTTTTGGTTAATATTAGGACTTATACTATTATTTATAGTTGTTAAGTCAGTAATTGTCGTTAATCAATATGAAGGTGGGTTAATTTTTAGATTAGGTAGGGTTATTGGAAAACTAAAACCTGGGATTAATATAGTAATTCCATTCTTAGATGTGCCTGTTAAGGTTGATATGAGAACCAGAGTTACTGATATTCCCCCCCAAGAGATGATTACAAAGGATAACGCAGTCGTAAAAGTAGATGCAGTAGTTTATTATAGAGTAGTAGACGTAGAGCGAGCTATCTTAGAAGTGGAAGATTACGAATACGCAATAATAAATTTGGCACAAACTACATTAAGGGCTATAATAGGTAGTATGGAATTAGATGAAGTATTAAATAAAAGAGAATATATAAACTCCAAGTTATTAGAAATTTTAGATAGAGAAACTGATGCTTGGGGTGTAAAAATTGAAAAAGTTGAAGTTAAAGAAATAGATCCTCCAGAAGATATTAAAAATGCTATGGCTCAGCAAATGAAGGCAGAAAGACTAAAAAGAGCTGCAATATTAGAGGCAGAAGGTGAAAAACAAAGTAGAATATTAAGAGCAGAAGGTATCGCTGAAAGTTTAAGAATTGAAGCTGAAGGACAAGCTAAAGCAATACAAATAGTCGCTGAAGCAGCAAGAAATTACTTTAAAGATGAAGCTCAACTTTACAAAGCTTTGGAAGTAGCAAACAATGTATTAAAAGATAACACTAAATATGTTATATCTGAAAATGTATTAAATCTTGTCAAAAATTTCATTAAGAATGGAAAAGAATAAATAGTTTTAGTAAAATTATATAAATTATATCTTTTTTAAAACATTAATTCATATTTTTAAATTTTAGTTCATTGATTTTATATTTTGCTATTCTAACCACTAAACACATTAAATTTAAAGTGGATACCTTTATACAACCTTTAAAGTAAAAAGATACAAGTCATTTTAAATAAATTCAAACAATGGTGATATTTATGGCTTCAAAAGATTCAAAACAATTATATATGTTTAAAAAAATGTTAAAAGAATTAAAATCTAAGAAAGGTAAAGGTACTGAACTAATCAGTTTATATATCCCAGCAGGTAGAAGAATATCTGATGTAGCTCAACATCTGAGAGAAGAGATGTCTCAAGCATCAAACATTAAAAGTAAAAGTACAAGAAAAAATGTTCAATCAGCAATAGAGGCAATTTTGCAGAGATTAAAATTATTAAAAGAGCCTCTTGAAAAAGGAGTTGTTATATTTGCAGGAATGATTCCAAGAAGTGGTCCTGGAACTGAAAAAATGGAAACTTATGTTATAGAGCCACCAGAACCAATAAAAACATACATATATAGGTGTGATTCAGAATTTTATTTAGAGCCATTAGAGGAATTTTTAGAAGATAAAGATGTTTATGGAATTATATTAGTAGATAGAAATGAAGCAACAATTGCAACAGTTAAAGGAAGAAACATAAACATTTTAAAGAAATTAACAAGTGGAGTTCCCGGAAAGTTTAAGGCTGGAGGGCAGTCTGCAAGAAGATTAGAGAGGCTTATCGATTTAGCGGCTCACGAATTTTTACAGAGAGTTGGGCAAAAGGCCAATGAGCAATTTTTGCCATTATTACAGGAGAAAAAACTTAGAGGAATATTAGTTGGAGGACCAGGACATACTAAAAATGAGTTCGTTGAAGGAGATTACTTGCATCACGAACTTAAAAAGATTGTTTTAGATACTTTTGATTTATGTTATACTGAAGAGTTTGGAATAAGGGAACTCTTAGAGAAAGCTGCCCCATTACTTAAAGATGTTGAATTAATGAAAGAGAGAGAGGCTGTTCAAAGATTTTTAAAAGAACTAATTAAAGAAGATGGAGGACTTGCCTGTTATGGAGAGAAAGAGGTTTTAGAGGCATTGATGATGGGTGCAGTTGATACTTTAATTGTCTCAGAAGACTTAGAAAAATATAAAGTAAAAATTGCATGTAATAACTGTGATTATATGGAAGAAAAGACAGTCACAAATCTCGAACTTATTAAATTAGAGGAAGATCTTAAAAATGCTCAATGTCCTAAGTGTGGAGGAGCGTTAAGTATAGTTGAGAAAAAAGATTATATTGAATATCTTTCAGAACTATGTGAGCAAAGTGGAACTAAACTTGTAACTGTATCTTCAGAAACAGAAGAAGGGGCAATGATATTAAATGCATTTAAAGGAATAGCGGCAATATTGAGATTTAAGATTAATCAATAACTCATATATTCCTCTAAATTTATACACACTTTTTTATATCCAAATTCTTTAAATTTTTTAACAATATTATCTTTATTTTCAATAAATTTATCAAAATCTTTTTCTACTTCAATTATTGCTAAATCTCCAAAATCTCTAACTCTAATTGCTCCATTAGTATAATTTCTTAAAAAATCTTCTAAACACTCAATTTTTCTTAAATCTTCAATTGATATTTTTCTATTAAATTCAAATCTCGTTAATAAACAAGTTTCTTTTGGAGGATGGTTAATATTTAAATACTTGGCTATTTCAATTATATCTTTTTTACGAATTTTTAAATCAGATAATGGTGAAATTATATTAAATTCTTTTTTAGCTTTTAATCCTGGTCTATCATCAAAAAGATCATCGTAGTTCGTTCCATCAACTATAATATCATAACTATAATATTCTTTCTCCTTATTTAAAATTTCAAAAAACATTTTTTTGCATAAATAACATCTTTCTGGAACATTTTCTATAATTTTATCTACTTCAACAATTTTTAGATTTAAGTTATACTTTTTTGCATTAATAATGGCATTATTTAAAGCCCACTTTGAAATATATGGAGTTTTTATAAAAATACACAATATTTCTGTAATGTTATTTAATAAAATTGATAAAAGTAAGCTATCAATTCCTCCAGAATATGCAACGATAACTTTTTTGTTTTTAAATAATTCTCTAAGATTATTTTTTAATAAATTTAATTTTTCCAAAAAATTCACCTATTTCATATTCATATAGTATAGTAATGTTTATATGGTAATTACTTTTATATATTACTATAGAAATGTTTAAATATACATGTAACTTAATTTTAAAATCATAAAAACTTGTGGGGAGAGTACGATGATAGAAAAAATTAAAGAAATGGAAAATGTTACTAAATCAATTAAAGAAAAAATTCTTAATCATAATGGATATATTAGAGTTATAACTCATCATGACCCTGATGGATTGAGTAGTGGAGGAATTTTAGCCAAGATGTTGATGAGATCCAATAAATTGTTTCATTTAACTGTTGTAGAACATTTGTCGGATAATGTTATTCAAAAATTAGCAAAAGAAAATGAAGTAAATAAGCCTCTATTTATATTTGCAGATATGGGAAGTGGGCAGATAGATAATATTATAGAGAATAACTTTAATGCAATAATATTAGATCATCACCCTCCAATAATTAAAGAAAGTTTTGTAAATGAAAATATCATTCAACTAAATCCACATATTTTTGGAGTTGATGGCTCTAAAGAATTAACTGCAAGTGGAGTTTGCTATTTAGTAGCAAGAGAATTTGGATATTATGATTTGAGTAGTTTAGCAATTGTAGGAATTATTGGAGATATGCAGTATCGTCCATTGTTAGGATTAAACAAGTTTATAGTAAATGAGGCAAGAGAGCATAGATATGTTAAGATTGTGAGTGACTTAATTTATAATATTTATGATGTCGAGATACATAAATCTATAGCATACTGCACTAAACCTTATATTCCAGAGTTAGCCTCTGAAGTAAAAGCATTTAAATTCTTAAAAGATATAGGTATAGATCCAAATAAAAAAAGATTTGACGATTCTGATAGAAAAAAGTTTCTATCTGCAATAATATTTAAGTATCCAAAAATTGAAAATTTGATAATTGACAGATATTTAATAAATCATAAAGTTAATGACGCTATGCTATTGTCTGAAATGTTAAATGCCGTAGGTAGAAGTGGTTTATTTGCTATAGGTATAGGAATTTGCTTAGAAGATGATGAATGTATAAAAAAAGGATATGAAATTCTTTGGGAATATAAAAAGAACTTAGTTAATGAGTTAAAAAATGTCAAACTAAAGAAATTAAATAATATTTATTATTTTGAAGGTAAAAAAGGGATGATTGGAATTATTGCCTCAATATTGGTTGATGATAAGCCAGTAATAGGGTATCATATTGAGGGTGATTTAGCTAAGTTTTCAGCAAGAGGTAATAGAGAGTTAGTTGAGAGAGGTTTAGATTTAAGTATTGCTATGGCTGTGGCTAAAGAGTTTGGAGGCACTGGGGGAGGGCATAATGTTGCCTCTGGGGCAGTTGTTCCAAAAGATAAAGTTAAAGATTTCTTAAATAGGGTAGATGAGATTATAGGAGAGCAACTAAAAAAATAAATCATTAAATTTTGGAACTATATAATCATATAATCACATATCGTTAATCTAATAAATTAATATAAATTGTTCTTTAATTTAATAAAGGATTTTTATACCTTTATATACTCTTTTAAGAAATCGTTACACCCTATTTAAATAAATCTCTGAAATACTTCCGTTATCTTTATTAATGATGATAGTGAAATATTACATACTGTTCTTGAATATCATTAATATATTGATAAATTAATTTATATTAATAATATATTTTTTAGGTGGTTATATGATAAGTATTAAAGACATTAATGAAAAAGTTACAAACATGACTGTAATAAAAAGAAACAAAAAAAAGGAAAATTTTAACATAAATAAATTGGCAAAATCCTTAATAAACAGTGGGGTAAATTATGGAGATTTAGATAGAGTTTTAGCTGAGGTTTGCTCTAAAATTTACAATGGAATCACTACTGATGAGATAAAAGATATTGTTTATAATGTTTTAAAAAAGATTGATAAAGATGTAGCTGATAACTATAAAAAAGGAATTATTTTAAAAGTTAGAACTTCAGAAAAAGAATTTGAGCCATTCAATAAAGAGAAGATAGTTAAAGCATTAATTAGAGAAGCAGGAGCAGATAAAGAAACTGCAGAAAAAATAGCTGATGAAGTTGAAAGAGAATTAAAAAAGTTAAATGTTAAATACTTAACTGCTCCAATGATTAGAGAAATTGTTAATTACAAATTAATAGAGTATGGATATGAAGATTTAAGACATAAGCATACAAGATTAGGACTACCTGTATATGATATCACTAAACTAATTAAGCAAGGTAGTAGAGAAAACGCCAACTTAATGTATAATCCTGAATCTATTCACAAATGGGTTGCTGACGAAACTATGAAACAGTATGCACTGTTGGCAATATTTCCAAAGCATATTGCCGATGCCCATATAAAGGGGGATATTCATTTACACGATTTAGAGTATGCCGCTACAAGACCTGTTTGCCTACAACACGATTTAAGACCATTTTTTATGTATGGATTAAAAGTAGATGGAACAGGATTACATACAAGTGTTTCAAGGCCTGCAAAGCATCCTGAAGTTGCTATTCAACATGCGGCAAAGGTTATGATGGCAGCACAGACAAATATGAGTGGTGGTCAAAGTATAGACGAATTTAATGTTTGGTTAGCCCCATATGTTAGAGGATTAAGTTATGAAAAGATAAAACAATTGATGCAGATGTTTATTTATGAATTAAACCAAATGTATGTGGCAAGAGGAGGACAATCTCTTGCTAAAGATGAATTAATTTTCATAAAAGAAGGAGATAAATTAAAGGTTTGTAAAATAGGGGAAATAATTGATGAATTTATGGAAAAACACAAAGATAAAATAATGATGAATGGTGATACGGAAATCCTTTATTTGGATGGAATTGCTGACATTTATACAATATCTGTGAATATAAAAACAGGAAAGGCAGAATTTAAAAAAGTTTATGCTCTATCAAGACACAAACCTATAGGGAAACTATATAAAGTTATTGGTAAAGATGGAACGTCAATAACTGTAACTGAAGACCACTCTCTATTTAACTATGATGAAAATGGAAACTTAATCTGTGTTAAGCCATTGGAAATGAAACATATTATTAGAAATTTCGATAATCCATACAATACTGAATATAAAATTGGAGATTATATAGAAACTAACTATAAAAGAACGGATTCAAAATACAACAGCAGACAGAATGATATTCCAGAGAAATTAAAAATAACTAAAGAACTTTGCCAATTTATAGGGTTATTTGTTGCTGAAGGAAGTTACATTAAAAATGGTATTTTAATAACTACAAAAGATGATGAAATCGCCAAATTTGTTGAAAAATTTGTAAAAGGAAATATAAATGAAAATATTACAGTTAAAAGATATGACGATTCAATAAGGTTTGTAAATAAAGGATTTTATGAGTTCTTAAAGAAACATATAAATAGAGGGGCAATAAACAAAAACATTCCTGAGTTTATATTAAAAGGAGACAAAGAGATGAGATTGGCATTCTTAGGAGGTTTGATTAGTGGAGATGGATATGTTAGTAAAGATGGAAGAATAAAGATATATATAACATCTGAACAACTATTGGGTCAATTGCATTTATTGTTGTCCAGTTTAGAAATGTTATATACAATATCCAAAATTAAGGAAGAAGGAGAAAATATTAATATAAATGGATATAATACTAAACAAAATTACAAACTTTATGAAATTGAAATTACCAAGAGATATACAAGTGTTTTGAGAGAATATATAATTCCAAAATATAAGAAGGATAGAATAAAATCATCTAACTACGACCAATTACCTTATGATTATAGTATAATAAAAGAATATCTAAGAAAAATAACAGGCAAAAAGCCATATAACAATAGAAAATTAAAATTAAACACTCTAAAAAGAATTGAACAACTAAATCCATATTTAAAAGAAGAAATAAATAAATTCAAGCTAAATATTCCATTTGAAATAAAAGAAATTAAAGAGATTGACTATAATGGCTATGTATATGATTTGAGTGTTGAAGAAAATGAGAACTTTATAACTGCTACTGGAATCTTATGTCATAATACAATATTTAGCTCTATTAACTTAGAATTGGAAATTCCTGACTTCCTAAAAGATAAACCTGCTGTAATAGCAGGAACTACAAGAGGTACTTATGGAGACTATGAAGATGAGGCAAAGTTAATCTTAGAGGCGTTAGTTGAGGTAATGATGGAAGGAGATGCAATGGGAAAACCTTTCTTATTCCCAAACTTTATAATTAAATTAAGAGAAAATGCCTTTAAAGATGAGAATAGAGAACTTATGTATAAAATTCATCAATTATCTGCCAAATTCGGAATTCCTTACTTTATAAATATGTTCCCAGACTGGCAAGAAATAAATACAAATGCAATGGGTTGTAGAACAAGATTAAGTGGAAATTGGACAGGAGATGCTGAGATAGATACATTAAGAACAGGAAATATGCAGTGGTACTCTCTAAATTTACCAAGAATTGCTTATGAAGCTAATGGAGATGATGATAAATTATTTGAAATTTTGAATGAAAGATTAGAGCTATTAAAAGAGGCTTTATTAATAAAACATGAAGTAACAAAGGAAAGGTTATATATTGATAAATTAATGCCATTCTTGACTCAAGACTTTAATGGAGAGCCATACTATAGATATGAAAATACGACAAAAACCTTTGGATTCGTAGGATTAAATGAGATGCTTAAATACCATATTGGAGAAGAGTTACATGAATCTAAGGAAGCTGTGAAGTTTGGAGAAAAAGTTATTAGATACATTAAAGAATATGCAGATAAATTAAAAGAAGAAACTGGATTAAGATGGACAGTTACTCAAACTCCTGCTGAATCCACCGCTGGAAGGTTTGCAAGATTGGATTATAAATACTATAAAGAAGAAACAATAAGTGTTGTTAGGGGAGATTTAAAAGACCCAGAAACTTTGTATTATACAAACTCCTCACATGTTAGAGTTGATGCTCCAATAACATTCGGAGAAAAGGTAAGAATTGAGGAAAGATTCCATCCATTGTGTAATGGAGGACATATTATGCATATATGGAATATAGAAAGAGCCGCAGATCCTGATGTATTGATGAGTATAACAAAAAAGATAACTAAAACAGATATTGGCTTCTGGACATATACAAAAAATCTAAGTGTTTGTAATAAATGTGGAATAAGTGCTGGAGGATTATTAGATAAATGTATGAACTGTGGTTCTGAGGATATAGCTAAATTTAGCAGAATAACTGGTTATTTACAAAATATTTCAAACTGGAATAGGGCAAAACAGAAAGAATTAGAAGATAGAAGGATGGTAAAGATATTTGAAGGCAAAAAATAGTAAGACTTTGTAACTCATTATATTTTTTGGAGATTATTATCTATATTAAAAAGAGAAAAGAATTAAAATTTTTAAAAGCTACAAACAGTTATATAGAAGTCATTGAAACTCCTTTAAATAATCATATAGAGAGAAAGATATAAATTTAATTGAAAAAATTGGAATATTATGTCTTCTTTATGAATATATAGTAACATTTACTTTATTTTGGACAATTTTTACAATTTTAACTGCTATAATTTCTGATTTAGTAATAGTTGTATTCCCATTTAGACTTATATTTACATCACAGTATGCTGTAATATTATAATTAATATCTCCACTACGATTAAAATATAAAATAGTATTATTAGCTCTCCACGATCCCGGAGGGCATTTTACATATACAATTCTTATAGTTCCTACATCTCCAGAAGAGACCAATTCAATATTTTGCTTCATTTTAGATACTGCCGCATGAGCCAAACTCATTGATGAAATTTCAACAGTTTTATGCAAACCAAAAATTCCTGGATGTATCGTAGCAATTAAAATAACAACTAACATTCCTAAAAATAATAGAGAGAATTCCAAGGATATTTGTCCTCTCATTATAAACACCTAATAAAAATTTTAAAATAGCTAAAATATTAGATAAAATCTGGAAGTTCTATATTCATATCATTGTTATTTTTCCATTCAATAATATAATAGAATCTAATTTTTCCAGAGCTATCACTTACAGTAAAAGCCATTGCTGGGAAGTATTTATTTTCCATATTTAAATTACTATCTATTAAGTCATCATCAGTTAAAGTAGGATCAAAGTCACTATTGTAATCATTAAGTTCATTATTTATATAAGAATTCTTTATATTTATAAAGTTATGATACCAATCATAATAATTTATCCAAATTCCATTATCATCAATTATATTAATATTTTTATAATCTTTAAATGCTAATGGTAAAGGTAATATAATAGAATCACCGGAACTTGTTATATTTTCATTTGAATAATCTTTATATATTTCCAAATAACCATTAACATATAGTTTAAAGTTTTCCAACTTAATATGTTCTTTTTTGGCATTTGGAAACAAATCTTTAATACTTATAACTTTATAAGAATTAACAACTGCTGGACCTATTACTCTGAAATTATTCTCTGTTGGAGCATTTATATTGATTGTCATATTGTAATCATATACTGAAAGTTTTATTTTTGCTGTGGTATATGGAGGGAGCCAAAATCCAATTTTCTTATTAAATATACACAAATATTTAGGTTTTAATATTTGGAATGAGGTAGTATCTGGACAATCTATTGTTGAGGGAATTATTCCACTTGATGGAATAGGCAATGTTTCAACATCTTCAATTTCTATATATTCATCAGGAATTGCAACAAATACACTGTATGGATTTAAATTAGTAACTTCTCCAACTATAGAATAGGATAAGGAAATTGTTCCAATAGATTCAGACATAGTTGTTGTATTTGTTGTCTCATTTTGAGCATAAGAAACTTGAAATATAAAAAACAAAAATATTAAAAGAAGGAAATTTCTTATTTTCATGAAAACTTCACCGTTATTCTTTTATTTTTACAATAGCAGTTTTATCTAAATCTAAACCAATGATTTCTGGAGCTCTATCTGATGGAATTTCAACAACAAGTAAATAAACTACATTAGGATCAAATATTTGAGTATCTTCTTCTAATTTGTTTAATCTATATCCATAATCTCTTAATTTGTATCTCAAAGTATTATAATCAATTTTACCCATTACAGCTGCATGTAATATATTGCTTATTCCTGTAAGTTGATAGTTAATATTCACATCTTTTGATGCTGAGGTAGTATCGTCGTCTTGTGATATAGTAACTTTTGAAGATTTAGACTCTGAATAACTTACAGTATCTAAAGGAAATATAACATAAACATCTTTTACAATAGCTTCAGATATGGGAATAGGTAAAGATCCCTTATTAATTGTTTCATTTTTAGGTATATTATACCATTTATAATAGTCAAATAATTTTTTTTCATCTTTTAACTTTATGATATTTTTTTTACTAAAATTAACAAATTCATAGATTATTATTTTATCTCCAGGTTTTGGAAGATTTCCACAATATGATGCCAAAACGGGTAGTGTAGCTTCACACATAGTTACTTTATAAAGTTTTAGGTTTTTTAGAGTTTCTAAGTCATAATTATTTAACGCTTTTAAAAAATTATCTGTAGTATATAAATATTCTCTATCGTCTATCACAACTCTAACATACTTTGAATTAACCACTTCATTTCTATATTTAGATATGTAATATTGTTTTGCATCCTCTTTTAGTTTTTCTAAATTTGCTAAATATATGTTTCCAGCTTCGTCAATACTTTTTGCTAAATCTATTTCAGACATTACTTTTTGAGCTAAAGGACTCTCTGATACATAATTACCATAAATATTTTTTATCTGATTTTTTAGATTTTCTTTATACTCTTTAAGTTTTATGTATCTTTGAGCCTCATCTATAATTTTATTAATGTCATCTTGATTTTTTGCTGTATTTATTTTAGTGATAAAATATGCTTTCATAGGATCTGAGGGATATTCAGAAAAAAGTATATTTATGTTATTGATAGCATTTTTTTTTGCATTTTCTAAACTTTGTTGTGATAAAATTTTTTCCTCTTGCATAGATTTAATAATTGGAGGAACAGTTATCACTAAAAGAGCTACAATAGATATAACTATAATAATTACAATAATTGGCATAAAATTTGGTCTTGGTTTTCGTCCTTTACTTTTTTCCTTTAATTTTCTAATTTTAGAAATATCCACCATATAATCACCAAATTTAATAATTTTAATTTTTTATTTAATCTTTTAAGGATTTATAGTTATATTGTAATCACTAATATTTATTTTTGTTGTATTATAAACATAATTTTTTACATACTCAATAATAAAGTTTTTTGTATCATTTGATACGAGATCTTTCGGTGATATGTATATGTAAATATCTTTTTTATTTTCTGACCAAGAAATGCCTCCATAAATTAAGGTAGTGTTAAGATGTAGTCCTTTATAATTTGAGTTTATTAATATAACAGCAGATTTCGCCGCAATGTCAATTTGGTTAATAATTAAATCATCTTTTGATACATTTTTAGATATAAAATTATTAATTGTCACTAAGGACATTATTAATATTGCAAGGAACAGTATTGAAAATTCCAGAGTTATTTGACCTTTATTTAATTTTATCAACATAGGTATCATCATTAAAATTTTAGATAAACCAATATTAAGGTTATTGTATAAGCAATAATAACAAACGGAATGAAGGGATAAGTTTTTATAATATTTAATTCCTCAGGAAGTTTCCCTTCATTGTAGAGTTTTTTTATTATTTTTATATCTTCTTCTGATAAACCTTCTCCATCTGTTGCTATTATTTTTTTGTTACTCTTTTTAATTTCATTTTCTATTAAGAATTTTATTCTTTTTATAATATTTAAGTTTTTTACTTCAACCTTGTCACCATCTATAACTATTATGTCTCTTAAAATATCTCCCTCTTTTAATTCATCAATACTTTTTTTGTTAGTAATTTCTATACCAACCAATGCATAAATTACAATAGATATTAATAGGATTTCTCCTATATATATTATTGAAGATAACAATAGATTATTTTTAATAAAATATATCGGGTCAATTATATATAAAACTAAAAGATATATTGGAAATAGGTATCCTAATTTTTTAGAATATTCTTTATATTTAGGAACTTTTCTTGAAATGTATATAGATACAATAATATAAGCCCATATTATCACAGAGACATATGGTATTTTATATAAATAAACAATATAGTGAATAATTCCTAAAATCATTGCTAAATATAATGCTGATGGAATTATATCTTTCCAATATCTCACTAAAATTTTAAACATTGGAAAAATTGCGGCAATAAACATACTAATTCCAATCATATAAAGGATATATTTAGGAATATAAAATACAAAAGAATTTGGATATGCAAAAATAGGGGCTAAGGCAGTAAATACTTTAACATCTCCTCCACCCATCCCTATACTTAATATTAAACATAATATAAATGTTGAAAATAGTGCTATTATAGCATCAAATCCAAAATAGTAATAACCAACAACTATATTAATTAAAAACATAGCAATCGTATATTTATGTGGAATTATTCTTTCTTTTATATCAGTAATAGATGCCAAAATGAGTAATAAAAAGTTTATAATATATGTAATGCTTAAAATATCCACGCTTTCACCTATTTACAGGATATTTTTCTTTAACTTTATCTTTTATTTTTAACATTAATTCATGATCATTTAATAATTCTAAAGCTTCATCTATCCCTTTATCTTTTGTTAGATTAAAAATCTCTTTTAATATTTCAACAGCTATATCTATTCTATGAACCCAAAAACATTTACTACAGCTCCAAATTTTAGATCCGTCTTTTCTTTCAATGTATTCTCCAAGCTCATAATCTTCACAAGGATAAAATGGACAGTAGCACCATAAACAAACTTGCCCATCAAAATGGCATGGATAGTATTCACAATTTCTATTAGCTCCACAGGTTTCTAAAACTTTTTTTAAATGATTTTTAGCTAATTCTATCATCTCTTCACCTCAGTAGATACAGTGATTATAATTAATGTTATAGAAAAAATGTTTTATATTTTTACTAAAAATATGTCTTTAACTTCACAGTTATTTAATTTTTATTATAAAAATTTAGGAGGAGATTATAATGGAAAGATTAATTAGACTCGCTGAACTGATAAAAGATGAAAATTTAAGAAAAAAAGTTATAGAATTTTTAAAAAATCCTAAGGCAACGCATCCAGAGATTGTAGATACAGGAATTAGTGTTGAAGAATCACCAGCAAGTATAAATTGGCACCATAGATATGAGGGAGGGTTAATTGAGCATACAATTTCAGTAACAAAGATGGCTTTAAAGATAGCAGATGTTTTAGAGGAAGTTTATGGAGTTAATGTTAATAGAGATTATATAATCGCTGGGGCATTATTACATGATATAATGAAGCCATACAATTACATTAAAAAAGAGGATGGGATTTATGACCACTACGATATGTTTAATTTAGATCACTTAACTTTAGCAGTTGCTGAACTTTATAAAAGAGATTTTCCATTGGAAGTTATAAAGATAGTTGCTTCACATCACGGGGAGCATTCTCCAACGAGACCAAGTTCTATAGAGGCGTATATAGTCCATTATGCTGATGAAGTTGATTCAAAAATCAACGATGTTGCTGTAAGAGTATGCCAAGCAAGAAGTAGAGATTTAGGAATTTCTGAGAATGAAATATATAAAGCAATTAATCCATTGAAAGTTTATGAAGTTAGAAGTAAAGAAGGAAAATTAAAATGTATTGAATATTTAAAGAATATTCTAAAATCATTAGAAATTATTATTGAAAGTGAGAACGATAAGGAAGAAAATATAAAGAAAATAGATTAAGATTTTTAAATTTAATATTCTTAAAATTTTAAAAATTTTAAAAATAAAGCAAATATTTATATATTTGGTGAAAGTATGGGTTATAGTAAAAATGAAATAGAAGTTAGAAAATTGGAACATATACTGTTATGTAAATATTGTAATGTTGAATATGATAAAACAACTTTGTTAGAAGATGTTGAATTAATACATAGAGGAACCTCTGGAATTAATTTCAATGACATTGAAACAGAAATAAAATTATTTGGTAAAAAACTTTCAGCCCCTATTATTGTTTCTGGAATGACTGGGGGGCATACAATAGCAAAAGAAATAAATAAAAATATTGCCAAGGCAGTTGATGAGTTAGGTTTAGGAATGGGTGTTGGCTCTCAAAGGGCGGCTATTGTTAATGAAGATCTAATAGATACTTACAACATAGTTAGAAGTTATACTGACAATTTAGTTATAGGTAACTTAGGGGCTGTTAATTTTATAGTTGATAACTGGGATGAGGAGATTATAGATAAAGCCGTAGAGATGATAGACGCTGATGCAATGGCAATACATTTTAATCCATTACAAGAAATTATACAACCAGAAGGTGATTTAAACTTTAAAAATATAGATAAACTTAAAGAGATTATTTCAAATTATAAAAAGAAATATAAAGATATTCCATTCATTGCTAAACAAGTTGGAGAAGGTTTTTCAAAGGAAGATGCTATAATTTTAAAAAATATAGACTTTGATGCTATTGACATCCAAGGAAGCGGAGGCACTTCGTGGGCAAAAGTTGAACTTTTAAGAATAAAAGATGATGAAACAAAAGATTTATTAAAAAAATTTGTAAATTGGGGAATTCCCACTGCTGCATCTATATTTGAAGTAAAAAGTGTTTATAATAATATAATTATAGGTTCTGGAGGTATAAGGAGTGGATTAGATATTGCCAAATGTATAGCGATTGGTTGTGATTGTTGTGGTGTAGCATTACCTATATTAAAGGCATCATTAAAAGGTTGGGAAGAAGTTGTTAAAGTTTTAGAAAAATACATTAAAGAGTTAAAAATTGCAATGTTTTTAGTAGGAGCAGAAAATATTGAAGAACTTAAAAAAACACCTTACATAGTTAAAGGTTATTTAAAAGATTGGATTTCACAAAGATTGTAAATTTATATAGTTATTCATTATTCAATTTATTGGTTGTCATTGTTATTATCGTTTGTTATTTTTTATTTGAGTAAATTAAATTTTAAATTCAAATAATAACATATTTGCATAAAATAAACCTTAATTAAATCTAAAACAAAATAAAAACTTAGGAGATGATAAATGTGAAATTAGAAATTATTGCGATAGGAGGATATGAAGAAGTAGGTAGAAATATGACAGCTATTAATGTAGATGGAGAAATTATAATATTTGATATGGGAGTTAGGTTAGATAGAGTTTTAATTCACGAAGATACTGATATATCAAAACTACACAGTTTAGAATTAATAGAAAAAGGAATAATTCCTAATGATACAGTTATGAAAAATATAGAGGGTGAAGTTAAGGCAATTGTTTTATCTCATGGACACTTAGATCACATTGGGGCAGTTCCTAAGTTAGCTCACAGATACAATGCTCCAATAATTGGAACTCCATACACAATTGAATTAGTTAAAAGAGAAATTTTAAGTGAAAAAAAGTTTAATGTCAAAAATCCACTAATTGTTTTAAACGCTGGAGAGTCTATAGATTTAACACCAAATTTAACCTTAGAATTTATTAGAATTACTCACAGTATTCCAGATTCTGTTTTACCTGTATTACATACTCCATATGGAGCTATAGTTTACGGTAACGATTTTAAATTTGACAACTTTCCAGTAGTTGGTGAAAGACCTGATTATAGGGCAATAAAAAGAGTGGGTAAAAATGGAGTTCTTTGTTTTATATCTGAGACTACAAGAATAAATCACGAAGGAAAAACTCCTCCAGAAATTATTGCCTCTGGTTTATTAAAGAATGATTTATTAGCGGCAGATAACGATAAAAATGGAGTAATTGTTACAACATTCTCTTCACATATTGCAAGAATTAAGTCCATTACTGACATAGCTGAAAAAATGGGTAGAACTCCTATTTTATTAGGTAGGAGTATGATGAGATACTGTGGGATAGCTCAAGATATTGGTTTAGTTCAATTTCCAGAAGATTTAAGAATTTATGGAGATCCAAGTTCTATAGAAATGGCTTTAAAAACTATAGCAAAAGAAGGAAAAGAGAAATATTTAATAATTGCAACTGGTCATCAGGGTGAGGAAGGGGCTGTATTGTCAAGAATGGCTACTAACAAAACACCTTACAAATTTGAGAAATACGACTGTGTTGTATTTTCAGCAGATCCTATACCAAATCCAATGAACGCAGCTCAGAGATACATGTTAGAGTCAAGGTTAAAATTATTGGGGGTTAGAATATTTAAAGGGGCTCATGTTTCAGGGCACGCTTCAAAGGAAGATCATAGAGATATGTTAAGATGGTTAAATCCTGAACATATTATTCCTTCTCATGGAGACTTTAATTTAACTGCTGAATATACAAAATTAGCAGAAGAGGAAGGATATAGATTAGGAGAAGATGTTCATTTATTAAGAAATGGACAGTGTTTAAGTTTTGAAAGGATAATTTAATAATTTGAGGTGAAATTTATGCAATTTGATAAGTATATACTACAAAAAATAGATGAAGAACTAAAAAACTATGTAAATAAAGATGATAAATTATATAATGCGTCAAAGCATCTACTATTTGCTGGTGGTAAAAGAATTAGACCATATTTAACTGTTGTAACATACATGCTAAAAAAGGATGATATTGAAAAAGTTCTTCCAGCGGCTGTAGCCGTTGAATTGATTCACAATTACACTTTAATACACGATGATATAATGGATAACGATGATGAGAGAAGAGGAAAACCAACAGTTCATAAGGTTTATGGAGAACCTATAGCAATATTAGCTGGAGATTTATTATATGCTAAAGCCTTTGAGGCTGTTTCAAAGATAAACAATGAGAAAAAATCTTATGAAGTTTTAAAAATTCTATCAAAGGCTTGTGTAGATGTTTGCGAAGGACAGGCTATGGATATGGAATTTGAAAACTATTTCCCAAGTATGGAAGAATACTTAGAGATGATTAGAAAAAAAACAGGTGCATTGTTAGAGGCGGCTGTAGAAATTGGAGCAGTTATGGGAGATTGTAATGAGGAAGAAAGGAAAGCATTAAAGGAATATGCAAAAAGAATTGGATTAACTTTCCAAATACAAGATGATATATTAGATTTAATTGGAGATAAGAAGAAGATTGGTAAGCCAGTTGGAAGTGATATAAGAGAAGGAAAAAAAACAATTATTGTAATTCACGCTTTAAAAACATTGGATGAAGATAATAAGAAAAAACTATTAAATGTCTTAGGAAATAAAAATATTAGTGATGAAGAAATTAAGGAAATTATTGAAATATTAAAACCTTCAATTGATTATGCTAAAAATCTTATGAAACAAAAAACTGAAGAAGCAAAGAACTATTTAAAGATATTTGATAAAGACAGAAGAAAAGTTTTAGAAGATTTAGCTGACTTTATAATTGAAAGGATATATTAAAATTTTATTTTATATGGTGATATAAAATGAGAATTCCTAAATTATACGTTGAAAATGCTGAAAAACATGAAGGAAGAAAAGTAGTTATAGAAAATAATGGAAAAGTTATTAAGTTTTTAGATAAAGATGAAGAGTATAGTGGAAATGGAAAAGTATTGTATCAAGTTATATATGATGACTTTGATAAATATGTTCTTATGGGAGAAGTTACAAAAGATATGCTTATTGAGTATGAAGTTGGAGGAGTTAAGCAATTAACTTATATAAAGAAAGGAACAAGGTTATTAGAAATTCCTGCTGAGGGTTATAAAGTTTATCCAATAGTAGATTTTGGATGTAGAATTTTAGAAGGACATAGATTAGCGGCCTTACAGAGTAGAAAGGGTGATATAAGGTTTGTAAATACACCAGTTAATGGAATTGTAGTATTCTTAAAAGAAGTTCCTGCTAAGAGAGAAAATTATGTATTCTACATATTACCAGAAAAAGAGATTAAATTTGAAGAAGAACTTTAAAATAATTAATAATACAGAATAATAATTTTGAGGGAGATTTATGAATAATAGTAAAGTAGAATTTACTGCTACATTAATCTCTATATTAACTGTTAAAGAAGCGTTAAATAGCGAAATGGAAAATTTTGTTAGAGTTAGAGCGGCGATTGACAAAAGGGAATTAAACGAAGATGATGTAGTTGCAATTTTTAATATATCCTCTACTACAAGTTATCAAGCGTTCTTTATAGATAAAGATACAGACATTGAGAAATTAAAAGAAGAATTAAAAAAAATGAATGTGAGACTTAACTATGATAGTGAGAAAATTTTAAAAAGATACATTGAGAGGGTAAAGAAATGAAAGATGTTAGAAACTTAGATAAACAGTGGGTAATATTATCTGAGCTATCAGCTGAATTAGTTAAAAGAGGGATTAAAGTTCCCGAAATTGTTTTTGAAAAGCTTAGATTAACCTATGCCCTTATATCCTATTACATATTAGACCCCCATGTATCTATAACTATGCTTCCAAATATTGAAAGAGAATTAAATTTTATTCAATCTCAACTATTTAGTTTATGTAATTCAGAATTATTAGAGGAATATTTAAATAAAATGACAAAAGTTATTAGAGGAGAATTAAATGTAAAATTCCCGTTAAATAGAAGTATATATACTAAAGAAGTTAGAAAAAAAGGAAAAGTAGAATCAATAAGAGTAAGATTACAAAGAGAAATTCAAATAGAAAGATTAAGCGACTTAGGAGAATGGTATGGAGTTATATTTGAATATAGTGATGAAGATAATAAAATAGTTATTGAAGGAAATATAGAAAGAGTAAAAAGAGCTTTAAAAGACTTTGCAATTCTCTGGAAAGAGGAATTTTAATTTTTTATTTATTTTATATCCTTATTGACTTTTTTACAATAAATTGACAGTAAGGATCCCCCTTTGCGAGACATTTTTTTTCAGTAACCTCAATCATATATTTTTTTTCAGTTATATTTTCTAAACATCCTGCTATAAAACCTGCTGTTATATAGCAAACAGGTTCTGAAGCTCTACAATTAATAGCCTCTTTATTGTTTTTAACGATGAATGTTAAAGGTTCTGAAGTTTCAATATGTGTTTCACCAAATTCATCATTCATAAAATTAATCATTGTATCATAATTATTAATCCCCATTTTAATTGCATAATCTTTACCTATTTCATAGAAAATTTTTTTTACATTATATCCAAAATAGTATTTTCTCATGTATTCCCTTACATAGGCAATAATAGATACATAACCATCAAAACTACAAAACTCTTCTGCTTTTTTTTCTTCTTCAGATTCTTCGAGAGTGATAGTCATGTCCTCTTCTTCAATTTCTTTTTCTAAGGTTTCTAATGGAGGATAAGCTTCTAATATTAATTCATGGAGTCTAGTTCCTTTTGTAATTTTTAAAACTTCTTTTAGTAATTCTTTATTATCTTTATATTTTTCTAATAAATTTTTCATCATATTTAATTTTATCCCCATAAATTTTGCTCGATTGTCAATAATTTTTAGCATTTCAATAATCTTCATAGCTGATGTTGACATTTAGATCACTCATTTTATTTATAAAATTTTTAATAATCTTTCTCTTTCTAATTTTTTAATTCTATAATTTTTGTCTATCTCTTCATCAATTTTTTTGAGAACATTTTTTAGGTCATCTATGTAGTATTTCCCTGTTACGTCAATGTATTTTACTATATCTTTCTCTTTTAGTATTTTTATGATTTTTTTCACGTCTTCAATAGACATATTTGTCTTTTCTGATAGTTCCTCTATGCTTAGCTCATTATATAATAAATTTAGAATAATTTTAATTTCTTCATCGGAAAAATCAAAGCTTTTTAGAGTATAATAAGGATTGATGCTTAATTCCTCTAATTCAAATACAACCCCCGTAAAAGATAGATTGTTATGAAGTCTAATTATGTCTTTAGAAATTATCTCCCCATAGGACAACCAACCAATGCATTCAGTACCAATAAGGTATTTATCTATATTCTTAAAGCCATCATAAAAATATTCAAAAAAATACGGTAAATCCTGATTTTTCTTTCTATACATAGGATTTTTAAGAACTTCAAGTCCATAACATTCATTTATAAATATGAGTGGATTTTTGTAATATTTTTTAATAGTTCTTACTTTATTTGAAAGAGATTTAATTTGCATTTCTAAATTAGTTTTCATCAATATTAAAAATGAACCTTCAGCTATATTTCTTCTAAATATTAACTTATTATTATCTACACCCTCCAAAAATGCCGTTATAACATTCCCATATATATCCATAAAACCTAAAGGATGGATTAAATAGAAATTTATAGATTCTAATCGTTCTTTTTTATCAATTTTGATATATTTTTCAATTATATATTTAGGAAGTTTTGTATATTCTGAAATCATCTCTAAGTATCTTTGATATGCTGGCTTTCCATCTAGCTCATAAACAACTCTACCTTCTGATTTAGTTACTCTTGCATAAATATCAGTGGGTTCATATCCATGTCCATAAATTAAGTCAAATTTTATTTTTCCACCAATAACTCCAAAGACACAACCTTCTTTAACAATCTCCCCCTTATATATTAAAAAAATATTTTCAAATGAACCATCATTACCAGCAGTACCTCCAACAATAGGTATTCCTAGTTCTTTTCCTAATCCATCTAACACTTCTTGTTCATGATTAGAATCCCAATCAGAAAATAAAAATCCAAGAAACTTGTCTTCTACACTTAAATAGGACATATATTTGGATCTCAGGATATTTTTTATATCTAAGGCAACAGCCTTTCCTGTTTTTTCTGCACATTTTTCAATTTTTTTATATGTAGTTGCATATTTGAAATATCTATTAAAAACTAATATTAAAACTCCATCTTCTTTTATATAATTATTTCCTACAAATGTTCCTCCTGTAGAGCAACCTATAAGCCCCTCCAATGAAATATTCTTTTTTAATCCAGTAAAAAATTCTTTTAATTTATCTTCATCAAATATTGATGTTATAAGTATCATTAATGATGGAGATCCTATTTTTTCTTTAATTTCTTTTCCAATTTTTAATCCATCTTCATATGGATTATTAATTTTTGTATGTATATATGTTTTATATATTTGCATATAAACACCCAAGAATGAAGAATTTTATTATCTTCATCATTATAATGAATTTACACTTATATATGTTTTATGATTAAATTATATAAAAATTATATATCTTTAAATTATTATTTATCATTAAATTTATCATAATTATTAATAAAAAAATAAAAAAGAGAATGTTTTTTATAATAACTTGTTAATTGGATGATTATCTACTGGATTTATTCCCATTTCTTTTGCTGCTTCTGCAATCATAGCATCAGTCATAGCTACTGCTGGAAATGCTAATTGGGCGTTATCAATAGGTCCGTATAAGACGAAGTCTCCTGAAGCCATGACTTGAACTATATTTGCTCCAATATCACATACATGATGGACATCTTTTGCCAGCTGTGTCTTACCACTTTCTCTTAACTGTTTTCTAAATGTTCTTAACCAGTCCCATGCTGATGGTACGTTGTGGATACCACTTCCAGAAGGTAATCCTAATTTTGCTTTAACGGCAAAAGTTGCTCTAACAGCATTACCTGCTCCATTACCCAATGGTGTAACTGCTACATCAACTAATGGATACTTGATACCAGCTTTTTCTGCAAGTTCTAACATTCCTTTATCAGCTGTTTTACCACCATTTAATAGAACATTTAGTTTACCTTCAACACTTGAATCCATTGGATCAAAACATAAAACAATTGAAGCCTCTATATCACTCTCTACTAAGTTTTGGAACTCTTCATCATCAATAGAAACATTAATAGAGTTGTAAATACACTGGTCAGCATATCCTGCCTCAGTTGCTCTTTTTGCAGCTGCCATTCTTGCTTCTTTTGCAGTTGAGTCAAGTAACATTGGACCATCCCAAATTTCAGCAACGAAGTCAATATATTTAACTAATGCTTCTGGAGTTCCACCAAATACTTGAACTAATGCTGGATTACCTGTTATGTCTTCCATCTCTGCCTGTTTGTTTATTAAATCTTCAGCTGCCGCCTTATCAAAGATACCTTTTCTTTCATCTTCTACAATCTTATGCCTTGCATAAAATATGGTTCCAGACAATGCTGTTGGATATTCTCCTGGCTGACCTCCTATTTTTCTACCTGCGATTTCAACAACCATCTGTTCTCTTTCAAATTTAAACATAATTACATCACCTCAGGAAAATTATTTTATTTAATGAGACATTTTTATAATTAATTGCATTATATTTAACAAATTAGGTAATATAATTGATAGTATGGTTCCAATAATCAACCCATAGGCTATACCTATATCTCTACCAACTTTTTTTCCAGCCCTTTGGAATATTTCAGCATTGGTATTTTCTACTTTCTCTTCAAGTTCATCTAATTTTTTCATTATCTTTTTAAAATCATCACTTGGTGTAATGATAGTCATTTAATTCACCCTATTATAGCTTTTAATATAATTGGAATTCCTACTAGTACAATAGCACCAACTGCTCCAATAATTACCCCTGTTGTAGATTTTGTATATATTCCTGAAGCTAAACCAATATCTCTTGTTATTAGCCCTACTTTATACTCTAAATCTTCTAAGTGTTTGTCACAGTGTTCTAAGTTTGGTTTTACTACTGTTGGAATTCCTTCAATTTCCATAATTGACACCTACTTATATTTTATAAAAGCTTACTTTAGATCACTAATGTAAATAAAAGTATTGAGATAAACAAACCTATAGCCAATCCTTGTATTTTTCCATTATAATATCCTGAATTATATTTTGAAAGTAATGCTGCAGAATTAATTTTTTCGGAAATCATTCTTATTCTTGCTTCTATTAAGGCAGTTTCTGGAGACATTGGTTTTATCGCCAAACCTTCTTCCTCTTCTCCACCCTTAGAACCTTCTAATTCTAATATCATTGGTTCTTCATCAATAGCTCCTGGATCTTTACTTAAACATTCTTTTATAGCCTGTGTTATTTTGTTAGTATCCTCACAATCAATTAAGTCAATAAGCTCAACAATCTGCCTTCTAAATCTCTCAACAGCCTCTTTATCAACATTCTCTAAGAATGGAATTGCTCCTTTTGCACCTACAATTTGCCCACTGTCATCAATACCATTCTCCCATAATGCTTTAAAACATTGCCCTGTTAGATGTCCTTGAACTTCAGAACCACAAAGGATCATAAATCTAATGTTAGGATTTGAAATATAATTTGCTACAACTTTTTCAATACCTAAGTTTTCTGTGTGACATGGACCAGCAATAGCTGCTCCAGCCTCAATACATGCCTGTTCTAAACCATGAGAACCAAGAGTTACTACTCCAACACAACTCTCAGGATTACCTACAACATACTCCCCAGAAACTATTGGCCAACCTGGGGCTGGAGATTTTTTTTCTACCATAATTTACACCTCCTTATTGAATCAAACCAGGATATAGTTTAATTATTGCAAATATTACAAGTGTCATTATTGCTAAAGCTAACCAAAAACCAAAGAATATCCCTTTAAAATATCCTGCTATTTCATAAACCCTATCTCTATTTGGGAAAGATTTTAATGGAGGATTTCTTGGATCTAATGAGTTTTCAAAAGCTATAACTAACTCCTCTAATTTTTTAATTCTTTCTTCTACAGGATTTAAATCTACCATTAAAATATCTTTTCTTGTTTCTGCTACTAATCCTGAATCTACATCCATAGCTATATCAAGTTCAGGACATATTTTAACAATTTCCATGTTTCCACCTTATTGTTCTTCTTTCTTAGGAATCTCAGGAACATAAAGAACTGCACAAGCATCTTTGAATGACATCTTTACAAATTTCACATAAAATACTGCCCATAAGATTATGGAAGCTATGATTGATAAAATATCTAATTTAACCACTGAAAATACAAACCATGAAAGTAATCCACAAGATACTGCCAAAGTTAATGTCCTTTTATGGCTTTCATTTGGACCTAAACATGCATTGAATGGATGTAGTATTGCCATACCTGCTACAATAAATGCTAAAGCCATGACTCCTGAATTTAATGCTCCATCAATAAACATTTTAGGATCTAAACTACCAACATATGCTGTTGTAAATCCTAATAATGCTAAAGCTCCTGCAACTGATAGATATGTCATACTTCTAACCATAATTGGAATTTTCATTCCAACAGGTTTAACAGTTAATTTACCCACGATAAATCCAACAATAAATGATAATACTAATGTTAATATTGGTGCAGCTAATGATGTTATACCAACAGCTTTTGGTATTAAAACTCCTGCAACTGCTGATAATGTACCCATACCTAAACTAACCATACCAATTGATGGTACTCCAGTTCCCAAACCATATGCTGCTACTTTTCTAACAGTATTTGCCCCTGCAATACATGCTGATGATACTAATAATCCTCCAATCAGCATTGATAAACCATATCCAGATAAGAAATGAGCTGCATAAATTCCAATTAATGATAAAACAACACCTGCCGCAAATATTTGATTTTCAGGATACAATTCAGCTGCATGACCTCCTCCACCATGTGACATGATTATCACCAAATTTTATGTTATTTTGGTATTTTATTATATTTATTGTTAGTATTAGAGAGCCATTAATACTGCAACGATACCACAAACAAATGAAGCAATTGTAGATGCTATAACTCCATTAGGCATTTTCTTAAACTTAGGATCGTGGAAACCTTCAATTGTCCCTCCAATGTTATATGATGCAAGAACTGCATTAATAAAGAAGAAACCAACTGCTAAAATTCCAGCAACTGCCATTGAAAATCCTATATTAATAAGTGCAATATAAGCTAAAGCCCCTCCAATACCCCCTAAAGCTGCTCCTATCAACCCACTTATGAAACACACAGTAGGAATTCCATGTCCAGTAGTACCGGGAGTAATATAAGGTTTTTGAGGATCTTTTGTTATTGGATCTATTTCACACTTGTCAGCTGCTGGAACCACACCCACTCCAAAAACATAAATTAACTGACCAATTAACATTGTTACTCCCAGCATAATCATTGAACCAATAGCTCCTGAGAGTAAAATTAAGATAGAACTTAATCCATCTATACCTAATTTAGATGACATAACAGCAGCAGCCATCAATCCTGTAAAACCAGCTCCTGCCGCCAACTGAGTAGTTCCAGTACCTACCCCTGTTGATGTAGCCATTGCTGCTGGAGCACCACCAACAGGGACAAAATGAACACTTGCATTGATTATAGCTCCTGCAATAGTTATTTCAATTAGTGAAATAGCCAAATTAATTATATCCATATATTATCACCTTTTAATAACTTCTTTTAAATTTTACTTGTATGGACCAAACTTGTTTCTTGCAAAGACTTCAATTTTTCTATTTGCTATTGCTAAAATTGCTACAATTATTAAACCTACAATTATTGAAATAATTGATGAAAGAATTGGATTTTTACCTTGTAATATATCTCCAATAATTCCTCTCCAACCATCTAAGAAAACAATTAAACCAAAGCATAAACCAGTTAAGACACTTCCAACTCTAACACAGAAATATGATGAGTCCATACTATTTCTTAAACCATACTCTGCTTTAATATCGATATCTCCATGGTTAGCAACAGGTACTCCTCCTCCAAATGGATATTTTTGATATTCTCTTTCAGCTCCATAATGAACATCTCCTGTTGAGGAACCAATTGCCCCAACAGTAATTCCAAATATTAACGCAATTAAAGGCAATGGAAATGGATTTCCTAATATATTATTGGCAATATATGCCATTAAAACCATACAAAAGACAGCAATAAAACCATGTCCAACAATTGGACCAACATGACTCATTACAACATCCCAATAAACTGGCTGACCAAAGTTCTTTGACTGCCCTACAATTCTTCCCAAGTAGGCTGAAACTGCATATGCACCATGAACAAATGCAGCTACACCAGCTCCTAAAATTAATGCTAAAACTGGTGAAATACCTAAGTTTATTAATGCATAGGCAACTGTTCCGGCAACTGCTACATATAAACCATAAGAAACTGGCTCCCCAGATATTGCCTTGTTGTAATATCTATGTATATTTCCCATCTGTGGAGCCAACTGAACCTGAGAGTTTGGGTTTGATTGAGAACCTACATCCGATTCTGCATCTTCTGCACATCCAGCAACTGTTGCTAATGCTCCACTTAATGCAAGAGCTCCTAATGCTATTAATGTAGCATCCATGCTTAATCACCTCATTCTACATACGATTTATCTTTATGGTGGTTAATATATAAGGTTTTCTATTTAGATTTGATAAAATTCTTTTAATTTTTATTTAACTTTCTTTTAATTAGTAGATATTTGCCAAAATCTAAAACTCTTACAGAATGCTTATAATAAACATATTTAGTGCTATTTAAAATCCACTAAAATAATGTTACAAAATAAATAACAATATGTTAAAAAATAAAAAATAGAATTTAAAAATTAAATTAATTTTAGTGTGCAGGAATAATTGGGTCTCTTTCTCCTGCTGGTTCGAACTCTCTTAAAGCACCTCTTGCAAACTCTTTTCTTGGGTATCTGAAGTCAAATACTAATGATGGATCTGCAAATGCAACCTTAATTAATGGGTTAAGTGCAAATGCATCTCCTCTTCCTGAATGTGCCGCCTGTGTAATTCCTGCATATTCTCCTTGGTGTCCAACGTTCATTGCATAGTTTGGATAGTTAGGTCCTCTCAATTCTAATGGAGAACCTTCATCGTTTCTAAATGATAAGGAGTTAGCGGCTCCACACTGATCTTGTAAGTCGTATCCATAGAATCCTAATCTGCTGTGGTATTCTTTATGTAAGATCTGACTTAGATACCATCCATTAACTCCAGCATTTGAGTTTCCAGTAGCTAATGCTACTGTAATTCCTGCCGCAGCTGCAGTAACTGCTGCTCTTTGTGATCCTCCAAAGTGATCCTCTAATAATGCTGGGAAAGTATCGTATTGCTCTAAAGCATACAATGTTACCTCTGTTGCAATGTCTTCGACAACATCCATTGTTGGCTTTACACTGTTACAACCACCATATTTTTTATTTATATAGTCATAACCGTAGTATGAGAAGTCATCTAAGATATCGTCAGTGTAGGATGCTGTAGCATACTGTGTGAATCCAACTCCTCCAGACATGTAACTTCCTAACCAGATTTGGTCATATAACATTGCCCCTGCGGCAACAACTTCTAATGACTGTTCGACAGGATCGTCACTAACTCTTGATGTTTGAACAACATCTGCTAAAACTCCAAAGAACATTCCTCCTGGTTCATTTGGCCCTCTTGCTCTTCTTGCAGGCAAGAATGAAGCCATTTGAATGACATCTGCGTGCTTAGCGGCATAAGCAAAGTCAGCAATTGCTGCCTCTCCAGCACAGAGTTTGTATGCTGTAATGAAGGACATTCCAATCTGCATTGCACTCCATCTTGCAATAGTACCTCCATCACAAACTCTACCAGCCAATGTTGGAACTCTTGAGACTTGGTATGTTCTTTTACCAATTGCCTGTTTAATTTGTTCTGCCTGTTCTTCTGGGAATAATTTGTTTATATCAATTAAGAATCTTTTATCAATTTCATCTGCTAATTCATCGTCTCCTGTGAATATCTTAGCATAACTGTCCCAAACTAATGCAGGGTGAACTTCGACCATGTGCTCTTGAACAACAGCCCCTCCAGGTAAAGCATGGTTAATTGTTTCCATATACTCATTAATAGTTTCTGGAGTAACTTCTACCCCTAATCTCTTCTCTAAGACAGCATGTGCTGTATCTAATCCAACGATAACTGTTCTTCTAATGTCATCCCAAAACTGCTGCATTGCGGCATTGTTCATGAAGTGTAAGTCATCACCTTCAACAATTGCATCAGTATTTGAAACTTTGTAAGGCATTAATTTTCTTTGACCTAATGGAACCCCAATATCTGGGTTGTAGAATGGAATTCCTCCTCTCTTCTCAATTAACTTCTGTGCCGCTTCAACGAATTCTCTCTTTCTTTTTGATTGTCTCCATCCTCCAAATACATAGAACTTTGTGTATTTTTCTCTTGGATCTTCTTCAAACTTCTCCTTTAATGCCTTTAAGAACAATCTTTTTTCTGCATCCATCTCACTCACCTCTGAGACATAATTATTATATTATTTTATTGTTATTGTTTATTTTTCATTTTCAACAAGTTAAAAAGTTAAAAGTTTTGAAGATAAGGAAGTAGTTTAGTTTTAGAGCTTCTCGAAGACATCATCAACTGGTAAGAACCCTCCTAATGTTCTTGCTCTGTGGATTCTTTTAACAACAATTAATAACTCCTCATCATCTCTCATTGGTACTCCGTCAATTCTGTAGATTGTTGTAATTTCTTTCAATTTCTCTTCTGGTAATGGTTCACCAACATCAACTGGTTCATCTAAAGGCCTTCCTACCTGGTCCTTAACATATAAAACATGTCCTGTCTTTTCATCATATACATATCTCTGAAGAGCATCAAACATTAAACCATTTTCATCTAATCTTAATGAGTGTCCGTGGACTGTTGCTCCTCTAATTCCACATCTTGCTGGATCATAGAAGGCAGTATCAATTAAGAAGTTCTTAGATAATGCTTCTAAGTCACTTTCTCTCATTTCAATAACTTGTCTCCCTGACAATGTACCTGTATCTACTCCTCTAAACCTCCACATGTATGTCCTTGCTCTATCATAAGGTTGTGCTGGAGCAAAGTACATTGAGTCAGTAAATTGAATATATCTAATTCTATGCCCTTCTTTAGCTCCATTTATTGGCTCGACCAAGTCTCTAACGTAATCTTCTGGCAAATCCATTTCTTCTAATGGTGGGTGAACTGTTTTGTAATCTTCTCCTGGCTGTCTGTGACCCATTATTTTAACTACATCATCATCTGGAATATCTCTCAACTTTTCTAACTGAACATCTGGATTCATATGATCTCTTCTATTTTGAGCAATTTTTGTCTGACCTGGATAAAACTGTGGCTTGTATGCCATATAATCACCTCAATTTAAATGCTTCTTTATTTTTCTTATGATTTCATCAATTTTACTTTGTGGACAGGATTCTCCTCTAATAACTCCTGTTACAATATCGACAACGATTCCTTTAGTTTTAGGTTCTAAAGGCATAACATTTATAGTCTTTACACCATATTTGGCAAGGTCTTCCATATCTACAGGAGCTTGACATACGATAATTGTAGGAATTTCTACATATTTTAGAAACAAGGCGGCTTTATATACAATATGACTAATAACATTTCCAAAATGTACTATGCAAAGTTTATGTCTATTTATTTGCTCTGCCTCTTCTGGTTTAATTCCAAAAGTTGATCCCAAAGAACCTCTTGGAGCATCATGAGGTATTCCTGATCCAGCGTTTAATACGAGAACACTGGTTTGAATACCTGCTTCTCTTATACCATATGTTATTTCACACACTGGTTTTGTTATATGCCTTCTTCCTGGCGACATCGCTACAACTACTACATCGTTTCTTAGAGCCTCTGCAAATGTCCCTCTTTGCGCCAATCCTCCCCCTTCTCCTAATCCCATCACTGCTCTACAATCTATAATTTGCTCTCTTCTACCAACAACCATATTCATTCCTCATTTCCATCTTTCTCAATGATATCTACTGAATTAGCCATTCTACTTCTTGGATCAACCATTCCTATTAATCTTCTATCCATCTCATTTATTAAGAAAACGCCATCTTCTCCATATTTAATATAATCTGTAACTGTTGGTCTGTCTTTTAAGAATTTCCCTACTCTTAAATTGTATCCAAATGGAAACATCTCTTTACATATTTCATCTAATTTGTCTAATTCACTGTCATCACTAAGTGTTATCCAAAATCTCCCTGCCATAACTGTAAGTTCTACTGGAACTCCTTTAACATTAATTACTTTCCTTTCTGTGTGATTTACTGGTGTTCCTCTGGCAGGTCCATAAGGAACAACTTTAGGAAGGGGTTGACCGTGGATTACTACTCTCTCCACGGTCTTTAAGTCATATATTTTATTAAGAAATTTTTCAGTTGTAGAGGCTTTTAAGTATCTATAAGGGAAAATTTCAACTTCTATCATTATAATCACTTAGATTTTATCTTTAACTTCTAATGCCCCTTCAATGACATACTTCAATGGTTCTCTAAACTCATCAATTGCACTGAATACCGTTCCTACTAATGCAGAAGTTCTCTCTGGTGAGAACATCTGAGTTCCTGCATCTAAACACATTGCAGCTGCAACTGGTGGAATAGCAAACCCTTTGGAGTGTCTTGTAACAATGTGGTTTCCATTGAAGATACCTGGCCCTCCTCCTCCATAGATTGAGTGACTGAAGAAACTGAAACCAACTGCAGTACCTTCTGCTCTACCAAAATCAACTCCTGGTAATCCAGTTTCATATTCTAAAATATCGTTGTAGTATAATATTGTTGATGCAATATTTTGAGCGGCTCTTGCTGCTCCACAATTTACAATAGCTGCTGCAACTAAACCTGCTGCTGCATAAGCGTTCCACTTGGCAACATCAACAGGTTTGTATAATGTAAATCCTGAGGATAATTTTTTATCCTCTTTTATTACTCCATCTTCTAAAGCTCTTTCAACTACTGAGGCTACAACGGTTCCAACAGTTCCATTCTTACCGTTTGCTTTTACTAAGTCAATTACTAAGTTGTCAGCATTTAATCCTTCATAAGCTAATCCTAATAAGTGTAACCTTTCAAATAATCCAACAGCATCTCCCATTTCAAACATTGCTGTTTGTTCCATTATTGCCGCGAATGCTACAGCATTCATAATATTTTTCTTTGTACAAGCTACAAAATGATTTACCATAATATTTCTTAATGCATAACCTGGACCTTCTAATGATAATGGACTACCTAATAATGCCATAATATTTGAACCTTTCATTGAAACATCGTGTGGATAACCTCCCAAAATAGCAGCATGAACCATTGGAGCGTCAAAGATATCTATATCAAAGGTTCTTATAATAGCCTCTTTCAATGCCTGAGCAGTAACCAATACAGAAACTGAATATTCTGCTGCAATATCTAATCTTTTTGTTGGTATTTGAACAGCCATCTGCTTTCCGTCGTTAATTAATTTAATTGAGGTGTCATCATCTTCTGAAACTCTAATAACTTTTTCTAAGTATTCAGCAATTGTTTCAGCATTTTCAACAATTGGTAAATCAATTTCTCTCCCTTTAATTTTGCAACCTTTTCCACCAACTTGACCAGTTTTTAATGCATTTTCAATACCTGCTAAGTTAACTGCAACTGTTCTCTTAACGTCTCTAACTAACTTCTGAATTGTTGGGTTATACAATGGACTAATAGCTTCTAATGGAACATTTTCTTCTACTAAATTACCCTTTGCATCATACAAGTTTATGGTGTCTTTATACTTAACCATATTAATCACACCCACATTTATTGGTTCGATATTTAGTATAACGATTTTTATTATATATTCCATTTTTCATTTAAAAAAAATCGTAAAATATATATATAAGATGAGTTTGTAATTCCCAAACAGCAAAAGTATTTTTATAATGAGTTGTTTAATATTAAATTAAAAATTCATAAAATTAGAGACTATAATTTAAGTGAAATTATGAAAGAAAGTAGTTTGTTGGTAGATTTAAAAGGGGAGCCAGGAATTAACTGTAATGGGTTTTGCAAATTTTGTTATTTTAGAAAAGTTGATAAAAAAAATCCAAAACCTTTGGGTTGTAGATACTGTCAATTTACATTTGGCTGTGATTATTGTACTTACTCAGTTAGAGAAATTAATGGAGATTTTATTCCTTTACCATTGGCATTAATGGAAGTGCAAAGCAGTTTATTATTTAAAAGATACAAAAAAGTTAATATCACTGGAGGAGGAGATATAAGTTGTTATCCTCAATTAGTTGATTTATGTAAATTTATAAATAATATGGGGTTGAATATACATCTTGGATATACATCAGGCAAAGGTTTTGATAATATAGATATAGCCAAAAATTTAGTTGATTATGGAGTAGATGAAGTTACATTTTCAGTTTTTTCAACGAATGCAAAACTTAGAAAAGAGTGGATGAATGACAAAAATGCTGAAACTGCATTAAAATGCTTAAAATACTTTTGTGAGCATTGTGAAGTTCATTGTGCAATAATAGTTATTCCAGGAGTTAATGATGGTGAAGAATTAAAGAGAACTGTTTCAGATTTAGTAGATTGGGGAGCAAAGGCTGTTATATTAATGAGATTTGCGAATTCTGAAGAACAAGGATTAATATTAGGAAATGCTCCATTACTTGAAAATATAAAAACGCATACAGTTGAAGAATTTAAAAAGATAATTGATGAAATTCACAACGAATTTGGAGACAGTATTAGAGTTACTGGAACCCCATTATATGATCCAATTACAAAAACTCCTTTTGCGTTGGCAGATGATGAAAATAAACATATTTTAGAAAGATTAAAAAATAAAATAAATGGAGAGGCTACAATAATAACTGGAAATGTTGCTTATCCATTCTTAAAAAAGATTTTTGACGAAACTTCTGTTAATGTTGTTAGAGTCAATAAAGACATTGCAGATTTAATAACTTCTAAAGATTTAGAAAATCTAAATTTAAAAGATGTTAAAGAAACTGTTTTTATTCCTCCTAAAGCATTTGTGCACGATAGAGTAGCAGAAGATCTTTTAAGGAGAGATGGAATAGACAGAATAGTTGTTAGAGGAGTAGAACAATTAACCTTAGATGGAGAAGTTAGCGGAGTATATAGCAAAAAAGAGGCATTAGAATTTGAAATTAATGCATTTGAAGAGTTAATAGGAATGATTAACTTTTTTGGAATGAGGAAGAGATAATTTTAACTTTATTTCAACTTCATCTGTAATAATTTACCATAAATTGTTGCTAAGAAACTCTGCTTTAGGGCGGTGATGAATTCAGACGAAATCTTTCAGATTTCATTACTCTCCTTGCGAAGCAGGGAGATAGGGGAGGTGGGTGAGTTTTATATACTCGAAATTAATTGATTATTTTATGAGGGCGGTCTGACCCCGCCTGATGACCCAACCTGCCCTGTGACCCATCGGCGACGATGGGTAGTAGGGTGTTCCCTATGGGAACCTCCGCCCCTTTAGGGCGGAGAGGAGGTCAGCTACGGCAAAACTTGGAGTTGCTAAGGAAACATCTTTACCATACAGCTCTTTTATAGAGATTATATTATAATCTGTTAATGCATCTTTTAATATATCCTCTCCGAGTCCTGTAATCACTATATCATTTAAATTATATCTCTTTGAAACACTATCTACATTTTCTCTAATTAAATTTAGTAGTTTATTGTAAAGTTTTTTTGCAAAGTCAATAATTTCATCCTCACTAACCATATTTAAATCAGCACACAAAACTCTTGCCAATCTTGTCAAACAACTTTTAAAATCTTTTCCTCCGTTATCTGGAGTTTCACAACTATACTCATTTTCACTAATCTTATTAAGAATTAAAGAAATATCTGCTGTTATGGAGAAGTATTCTGATGATAGATTGGTTAATTTTCCTCTAAATTCTATTTTATTAGCTAAAAAACTTACTGGTGTTCTCAATGCCCCAACATAAACAAGTTGGTTATTCATTAATCTATCTAAATCAGTTTTTTCTGCTAAAATCTTTTTGTTTTTTATTGGAATTATATCAGTTGTCGTAGAGCCCATATCTACTAAAATACAACTCTCTTTTATAAATTCAGAAACAAATTTTCCTGTAGCTACCCAATTTGACGCTGAAACTTTTAAATAATTTTTCTTAGCCTCTTCTGTTGTTAAAAAATTTCCATCAACATCAAAAACATATATTGGACAATTAAAAGATTGTTCAACTTTATTTATTATGTCATAAACTCCCTCTTTTTTTGTTTTATAACAGTCTGCTAATTCAGCAGTCATTACTAATGCGACATATTCAACATTGTCATTATTATAAGATTTCAATAAATCTGGTAATTCATCTTTTTTCTTCCACATTGGAAAATATATGTGATGAATTTTATATCTATCATTTTCAATCTCTGTAATTTTTGTATTTGCTCCTCCAATATCAATTCCTAAAATCATAAGTTTCACCAATTATTTATTTTAATATAAAAATCTATTGAAATAAAACCTTAAAATAAGAGTATGTAAGTAGTTTATACAGTATTCCTGTTATTTACAGCTTTTATCTTTATTATAAATGTTTGTCTAATTTTTGGCTATTAGCTTTATTTTGTTTTTTATTTGTTTAATTATGGTGATCTATGTATGAATGCATTTGTAGAAGTTCAGAAGTTATATAAAGAATATTACAAATTTGCAATAAAAAACAATATCCTTGAAGTCCCTGAAGATATAGAGCATAGGGAATTTGGTTATGGATATTTAAAAAAAGTCGATAATAGAAACTTATCCTTTAAAAATGAGAGAGTGTATAAAGATTGGGTTTTAAAAAATTCACCAATGCACTTATACAAATCCTTAGCTTATATGCTATATCCAAATAACCCTGGAGGGGCTGAAAAGAAAGGAGTATTTAGGAGAGAGTTGGCTTTTGATATAGATGTCCATAAAACTAATAAGTGTAAGCATGAGGATGATTGGATATGCAAATATTGTTTAAAGGAAGCAAAGAATCAAGTTATCTATTTAATTGAAGAATTTTTAATTCCTGACTTTGGATTAAATGAGGAGGATATAAAAATTGTATTTAGTGGTAATAGAGGTTATCATATCTATATAAAACCAAAAAATAACAAAATTAGAGACATTATTGAGAATTATTCAAAAGACGATAGAAAATTTTTAATTAACTACATCTTAGGAAAAAATTTAAATTTAAATAAGGTTGGTAGCGGTTGGAGAAGAAGATTAATAAAAGCAATTAAAGAAAAAGATAAAAGAATATCTACAAAAAAACTTGAAAAAGAAAAAAATTGGAAAAAAATTATAGAAAATTTTAAATCTAAAAATAAAATTTATAAAATTATTGAAGAAACTAAAAATAAACTTGAATTAGATGAAAAGGTTATGGATGATGATATAAGATTATTGAGAGTTATTAACTCTTTACATGGATATACAGGTTTTATCGTTAAATCATTAGATAGTTTAGATGACCTAAAAAAATTTGACCCATTAAAAGATGCTATATTCAAAAATTTTGAAAATAAATTTTATGAGGTCAATATATATGACAGTAGAAAATTCGAAATTGAAATATGTGGAAAAAAATATACTAATAAAAGTAAAAAAATTACTGGTTCAGTTTTGTTATATCTATTTGGACACAACATTAAATTTGAACTACTTGAATCCCATTAACTAATAATTTCCCAGCCCTTGTTTTTTTACTTTCTTTTTCTACAAATAACCTTATTTTTCCAGCCCTACAAAAGTGTTGAACTCTCAAACCCATATTTGTTAAAGTTTCGTTACTAAATTCCTTGCCTATGTATTCCTTTAAAGTTTCTGACGTTGAACCACATGGAGCTTCTCTTAAAATCTCAACTTTTTTAATTATATTATCTTTAATATATAACTTTACTTTAGGCTTTCCAAAAAACTTTAAAAACTCTTTTAATTGGGGATATTTATATAGATATTTTTTTAATTCATTTTCATCAATATTACACATTAAATCTGGACAAAAAGCATTTTTAAAACTCTCCAACTGTTTTTTGAATCCTAAACCTTTCCAAGCTCCCACAATAACAAAAGCTTTTTCATTAATTTCCTTTATTTTTTTAACAATTTCATAAGCTACATCTGGATTTAAAATATATGTGATAAACAAATCGTAATCTTTTAATTTTTTAATAATTTCTTCATATATTCCAATTTTATCAAAATCTTCATAATTATATTTGACTACAATAAAATCACATGGAAATTTTGACTTAATAGTTTTATATGCTCTATCTCCATATAGTCCTTCACTTAAAATAGCAACTTTCACAGTTTCACCATATTTAGATATATTTAAATTTACAAATATAAACATCTAAAATAAAAATGGTAGCCCGGCGCGGATTCGAACCGCGGTCCCGGGGTCCAAAGCCCCGGATGATAGGCCACTACACCACCGGGCTACATCAAATGTAGGCAATTTAGTAAATACACATAACTTATATATATACTTTTCGGCGTAATGTTTATATATGAGTGATAGTTATTTAATTATGCAAAGGTGCCTCGGTAGCTCAGCCTGGTGGAGCGCCTGCTTGGTAAGCAGGAGGTCGCGGGTTCAAACCCCGCCCGAGGCTCCATTTATTTTTTTACATACATAAATTTAATAAATTAAATCTTTAAATATATTGTTTATTTTAAGGTGTAATAAATGAAAGTTATAGGTAAAATTGGAAAAGGCGTTAAAAAGATTAAAGAAGATGATTTAGAAGAATTAAAATATAACTTACTTTTAGATTATATATCTAAAAAAGTTGATATTAGTGAAGGAAAGAGGGCTGTAGAAGATATAATTAGAGTGATATATAGGCATCAACCAATATCAACCAAAAAAATAGCACAAAAAACTAAATTACCTTTACCAATAGTGGCTAAGGTTAGAACTATCTTAGAAAGAGAAAAACTCTTAAAAAGATGTGAAAAAGGGGCTGAATTAACTGAAAAAGGATTAAAATTTGCTGAAAATGTTTTAAAATTGAAGTATAAAAAATCTCTTACATGTAAAACTTGCAAAGGTAGAGGCATAGTATTAGATGAATTTTTTGAAGAGATTTTAAATAAGGTTAAAATATGGAGTAAAAAGAGACCAGTAGTTGATACATCATTAGATCAATCTTTTGCCACCCCTGAGACATCAACATACAGAGCGGCATTAATGTATGAGAGAGGAGATTTAGAGGGGAAGAATATTTTATTTGTTGGAGATGATGATCTAACCTCTCTACCAACAGCACTCACAAATATGGCTGAAAATATTGTGGTTGTAGATATAGACGAAAGAATTTTAAAATTAATAGAAAAATTTGCAGAGAAGGAAAATGTTAATATTAAAACTGTTAAGTATGATTTAAGAAATCCACTACCTGAGGAGTTAAAAGAAAAGTTTGATGTAATTTCAACAGATCCTCCATATACTGTTGATGGTTTAAAGCTATTTCTGTCAAGAGGGATTGAAGGATTAGGGAATGAGGGAGTTGCCTATTTATCTTATTCTCACAAACCTATAGAAGAATGGTTGTTAATTCAGAAGGCAATAACTGATATGGGATTCGTTATTTCTGAACTAATCCCCAACTTTAATTACTATGAAGGTAGTGAAATAATAGCAAATACTACATTTATATCAAGATTAATTGGAAAAGATTTAAAAGTAAATATAGGAGACATAAATAAAATATACACTGGCTTAGTAAAACCAGTTATTAGATATTATAAGTGTTTAAAATGTGGAAAAATTTATAAGGTTGGAGATAAAATAAAAAAAGTTGAAGATTTAGTTTGTGAATGTGGAAGTAAAAAATTTAAAATGATTAAGAGAGAAAAGATTAAAAATCAAAATGAGTAAATTAATCAGAAATTACATCTAAGTTATACTTTTCAACTAAGTATATAACTCTCTCTATTTCTTCATAATTTAATATTCTACTTATATCTGGATATTCTTTTGCCTTGTATTCTGGGCGATATTGAAACATAACATTAACTACAGCATTATATAGATTATTAGAAATAAATTGGAAAATTTTTTCTGTGCAACAGTCAATATGGTTTGGTAGAACTAAATGTCTTATTATAACTTCCTCATCTTTTATTAGGAGATGGTTTCTACCTACTATATCAAAATAGTTTTTAACATTTGATAATCTTTCTCCACATTTGTTATTTCCAAATTTAAAATCAGTTAAAAATACATCAACAACGCCCTTTAATAAATTGAGAGATTCAACAGTTAGATACATATTTGAATTCCAAACCACTGGAATATTTCTATTTAAATACTTCAATGTTTTTAGTATGCTCAATAAATGAGGAGTTGGTTCTCCACCAACAAAATTTACATTTTTTGAATATACTCTCTTATTTTCAATAATATTGGCAATTTTCTTAGGATTGTATGGAATACATCTATTTATTATACTTCTATCAAAATATACTTGAGATATATCCCAATTTTGGCAGAAGACACATTTAAAATTACACCCACAGAAAAAAATTGTATGTGAGGGAATTAAAACTCTCTCTTCTCCAAGATGCAAAAATTCTGTAGAATAATAACTTTCCTTTATTCTACAAAATCCTCTTTCAATTTTTCTATTTACATAACATCTATGCTCACAAAACTTACAATTTTCAAAAATTCTTTTGGCAATTTCTATTTTCAAATCTAACAAGTTTGGAGATACATATTCAATATCATAGAAGTCAAACTTATTAAAATCAACTTTTTTTAATGTTCTATTGTGAATTTCCCACAATTCATTTATTTCTAAACATTCAAAATTTTCAACCTCTATAGATTTGGATATTATAAATTTTGCTGGAATTATATCTTTTGAAACTGCCAAGTATCTTTCAAGTTTCATACTATCCCAGTTTTTTATTTTTAAAGTAAAAATGATTAATTTAAATTAATAAATTATATCTTGTAAAAAAATATGAAGAAGTAATATTTTATTCTTTAATTAAAACTGCGTTGATTGTTCCATCCTGTCCTGGTCTTGAGGTAACTTTTGCTAATCCAATTTCAGTTTCGATAATTGCTCCTTTTGTTATAACGTTTCTTCTAACATAGTGAAGATTTGCAGTGTTTTCTTTAACTCTTAGTATTTTAACTTTTTTACAAGTGTTTGTTTCTGGATCTAATACATTAGCAAAATCAGCTCTAACAACTTTAACTTTTAAGTTACCTCCTCTTGTTCTAACTTTCTTTATTTTTAAACTATCTGCTACGTGTGTTTCTATAGGCTCTCTACCCATCTCATACTTTCTCTTTTTTCTTGCTGGTTTATATAAACCTCCTGTTGGTTTTCTTCTACTTCTACCTTGCCATACACTCATATTAACACCCAAAAATAGTTATTTGTTTTTTAGATTTTTGTTTTAGTTTTTATTAATTTCTATATTTTTATAATTAATATTTACTTTAACTTTAAGGAGTTTAATGAATTATATCAATATGGAATATAAAAACTTAACTATGTAATTTAAAATAACAATCTCTTTACATATTTCAATTTAAAAGGTGAAAATATGACAAAAAAGCCTTATGTAATATCAAATGTAGGAATGTCGTTAGATGGAAAGTTAGCCACAGTAAATAACGATTCAAGAATATCCTGTGAAGAGGATTTAATAAGAGTTCATAAAATTAGGGCTAATGTAGATGGAATTATGGTGGGTATTGGAACAGTTTTAAAGGATGATCCAAGATTAACAGTTCATAAAATTAAAAGTGATAAAAATCCTGTTAGAATAGTTGTTGATAGCAAGTTGAGAATTCCTCTAAATGCAAGAGTTTTAAACAAGGAAGCAAAAACTATAATTGCCACTACAGAAGATAGTGATGAAGAAAAAGAAAAGAAAATAAAAATACTAAAAGATATGGGAGTAGAAGTTGTTAGATGTGGTAAAGGAAAAGTGGATTTAAAAAAATTAATGGGGATACTTTATGAAAAAGGAATAAAGAGCATTTTGTTAGAAGGCGGGGGAACATTAAACTGGGGTATGTTTAAGGAAGGTTTAGTAGATGAAGTTTCTGTCTATATAGCTCCAAAAATATTTGGTGGAAAAGATGCTCCTACCTATGTAGATGGGGAAGGTTTTAAAACCGTTGATGAATGTGTTAAATTAGAATTAAAAAACTTTTATAAATTGGGAGAGGGAATTGTTTTAGAATTTAAAGTGAAGAAGTGATAGAATATGCTTCCAAATAAAAAAGGTTTAGAGATTATTAGAACATATATGAAAATATACAATGGAAGTAATGAAGATTTTATTAAAGAACATTTAGTTAAAGAATTAATAGAAAACAATGTTTTAGTAGAAACTGAAGATGAAACCTATACATTAAAATCTGAAAATGAAGAGGAAATGATGCACTCAAAAGTCGGGGCTTTAAAAGAAGCTGTTTATAAATTTGTTAAACCTTCAAATATTGAAAATTTAGGAAATCCAAGAGTTTTAGATTTGTGTAGTGGTTTATGTTATAATGCTATATCTGCTCTACATTATAATAAAAACAGCAAAATAGATATGGTTGAAATTTGTGAAGAGGTTTTATTTTTAACTTTATTTTTAGATATCCCATTTAAAGAGCATGAGATTATAAAAGACAAAGTTAGAGAGTATTTTTTAAATAAAATAGGAATTAAATACAAGTCAAAATATGATAACATTAATATATATGTCGAAGATGCAAGAAAATTTATTGTAAATTGTAATAAAAAATATGATATAGTTTTTCACGATGCCTTTTCTCCTAAGAGAGATCCAACTTTATACACTTACGATTTTTTAAGAGAAATTTACAAAAGATTAAATGATAATGGGGTAATAATATCTTATTCATCATCAATTCCATTTAGAAGTGCATTAGTTAGTTGCGGATTTATAATTTCAGAAAGAGAGAGTATTGGAAGAAAAAGAGGTATTACTTTGGGATATAAAAATCCAAATTTTAAGCCAAACAGAATTAATAAAATTGATGAAAGAGTTATTGCCTTATCAATTAATGCAATCCCCTATAGGGATGAAACTTTAAATTTAACTAAGGAAGAAATTATAAAAAATAGAAATATTCGTAAAGAAAAATTAAGAGAAAAATTAATTAAAGTTGGTAAGTATATTTCAACTAAACAGATAAAAAAAGGAAACATTCCAGAAGATATTTTAAAAATTCAAGAAGAGAATTTAAATTCCTCAGAAATTATTATAAAGATGAGAAGAGAATTCTTTAAAGACATATATGATGAGATTTTTTCTATTTATTAAATCTTTCAAAAAATAATAAAATATTTATTTGCCTTTCAAATAAAAATTAAAGATACAAATTAAAACAAAAGGTGAAAAGATGAAAATAAATGTTGGTGTTTTAGGGGCTACTGGTAGCGTAGGACAGAGATTTGTTCAGTTGTTGGCAGAGCATCCAATGTTTGAATTAACTGTTTTAGCCGCATCAGAGAGAAGTGCTGGAAAAAAGTATAAAGATGCCTGTTATTGGTTCCAAGATAGGGATATTCCTGAAAATATAAAAGATATGGTTGTAGTTCCGACAGATCCTAAGCATGAAGCATTTGAAGATGTTGATATTGTGTTTTCAGCCTTACCATCAGATTTAGCTAAAAAGTTTGAACCAGAATTTGCTAAAGAAGGAAAGTTAGTTTTCTCTAACGCATCAGCTTATAGAATGGAGGAAGATGTCCCATTAGTCATTCCAGAAGTTAATGCAGACCATCTAAATTTAATAGAAATTCAGAGAGAAAAGAGAGGATGGGATGGAGCAATAATAACAAATCCTAACTGTTCTACAATCTGTGCTGTAATTACATTAAAGCCTATTATGGATAAATTTGGTTTAGATTCAGTTATTATAACCACATTGCAGGCAGTTAGTGGAGCAGGATATAATGGAGTCCCATCAATGGCAATTTTAGATAATTTAATTCCATTTATTAAAAATGAAGAAGAAAAAATGCAAACAGAGAGTTTAAAACTTTTAGGAACCTTAAAAGATGGCAAAGTTGAATTTGCTAAATTTAAATTAAGTGCTTCATGTAATAGAGTGGCTGTTATAGATGGACATACTGAATGTATATTTGTCAAAACAGAAAATGGAGCTGAGCCAGAGGAGATAAAGGAAGTTATGGATAAATTTGATCCATTAAAAGATTTAAACCTTCCAACTTATGCTAAACCAATAGTTATTAAGGAAGAAATAGATAGACCTCAGCCAAGATTAGATAGAAACATTGGAAATGGAATGAGTATAGTTGTTGGTAGAATTAGAAAAGATCCAATATTTGATGTTAAATACGTTGCATTAGAGCATAACACAATTAGAGGAGCAGCAGGAGCAAGTGTATTAAATGCAGAATACTTCGTTAAAAAGTATTTATAACTTTTTAATGCTTTCTTTCTAATACTTTTTCAAAATTGACATCAGTAGGATATTTCCCAGTTAAACAAGCTAAGCATAAATCTTTTCTACCAATTGCTTTAATTAACCCTTCCAACGATATATATCCAATAGAATCTACACCAAGATCTTTTCTAATCTCCTCTTCTGTTTTATTTGAAGCGATAAGCTCTTTTTTAGTCGCCATATCTATACCATAATAACAAGGAGATATAATTTTAGGGCATCCTATTCTTAGATGCACTTCTTTTGCTCCAGCCTTTCTAACCATATTTACAATTCTCCTTGAAGTAGTTCCTCTAACAATACTGTCATCTACTAAAACAACTCTTTTTCCTTCTAAAACACTTTTTACTGGACTTAGTTTTAATCTAACAGCCAACTCCCTTTCGTTTTGGGATGGTAAAATAAAAGTTCTTCCTACATATCTATTTTTTATCAAACCTTCATAGTATGGAATTTTTGACTCTTCAGAAAAACCCAATGCAAAAGCAACTCCCGAATCTGGAATTGGAGAAACTACATCGGCATCTACAGGATGTTCCTTAGCCAAAATTTTTCCTATATTTTTCCTAACCTTATATACACTTATTCCGTCAATTGTTGAATCTGGTCTTGCAAAATATACATACTCAAACATACATGTTGTCGCTCCCTTATATATTGAAGGAGCATTAACACTTATAGTATCATAGTTTTTGGAAATATCATAATCAAATTCATAAGATGTTATTTCACCATCTTTGATTTCAATAATTTCTCCCGGCTTAACATCTCTAATAAACTCAGCATCTAAGGTTGTTAAAGCACAATCTTCTGAAGAAACATATATATTATTTTCATCTCTACCAATACATAACGGTTTAAATCCTCGTGGGTCTCTAATGGCTATTAACGAATCGTTAAACATTATTAAAAGTGAATAAGCCCCAACAAGTTTTTTTAATGTATTTTTTATTGCCTCAATTTTATCAGAAGTTTTTAACAACTCTCTAACTAAGAGTTGGGCTATAACTTCAGAGTCTGTAGAAGAAACAAATATATGCCCTTTTGATTCCAACTCTTTTCTTAATTCATTTGAATTTACTAAATCACCATTATGAGCTATTGCTATATTACCAAAAGAACTTTTAACTACAAATGGCTGACAGTTTTCAACAGATTTTCCTCCAGTTGTTGAATACCTCACATGCCCAATTCCAATGTATCCAAATAGATTTTGTAGTATCTCACTTTTAAAGACATCCGTTACTAAACCAAGATTTTTATAGTAGTTTATATTTTTTCCATCACTTGTAGCAATTCCTGCTCCTTCTTGTCCTCTATGTTGTAAAGCAAATAATCCATAATAAATTCTCTTTGCAACATTTAGTTTTTCATAAGAATAAACTCCAAATATCCCACACATATTAAAAACCCTTTTTATTTTTGTTTTTTATAATGAAAATCAATGGAAAATTAAAATAAAATTAAATTTGATAAAAATTAGAACTTTAAAAAATTAAAAGAATTTGTTAATATTTAATGTTTAGGTTATTTAACCTAATATAATATATTTATCTTTGTATTTAACTACTGACTTTCCTACAATTTTTTCTCCATTAATATCTAAATTATCCACTACTCTCCCAATTATTTGAGCTGGGATATTATATTTATTAGAGATTTTTATAACTTTATTTGCATCTTCTTCATCAACAATTACACAAAAGCCAATTCCCATATTGAATGTTCTAAACATCTCTTCATCATTTACATTACCCAATCTTTGAATTTCTTTAAATATTGGTAATGGCTCTGGAAGGTTGTCAATATAATATGTAACATTGTTATTCAATCTCTTAAGTTTTCTAAAACTGCCTCCTGTAATATGGGCTAATCCTTTAACATTAATATCTTTATCTCTAACCATCTCTAAGATTGGCTTTACATAAATCCTTGTTGGTGTTAAAAGCTCTTCAGCAACTGTCTTTCCATAAGATAGTTTATCGAAAACATCTAACTTGGCTATATCAAAAAATACCTTTCTCGCCAATGATAAACCATTACTATGGATTCCAGAACTTCTCAATCCAACAATTACATCTCCCGGTTTAACATCTCTTCCAGTTATAATTTCATCTTTTTTAACTATTGCCAAAACAGTTCCTGCTAAATCAATTCCTTTAATCATATCTGGTAAAGTGGCTGTTTCTCCTCCAATTATGTTTATATTTGCCTCTTTTGCTCCTTCATTTAAACCCTTACCAATTTGCTCAGCAATCTCTTCAGTTATATGTCCCACTGCTAAGTAATCTACCAAGGCAATTGGCTCGGCTCCTATACATATAGCATCATTTACATTCATAGCAATCATATCTATTCCTACAGTATCAAATTTATTAGCCATTTCAGCCACTATCATCTTACTTCCTACTCCATCAGTAGATAAAACCAAATAATAGTCTAAAAATTCAACTGCCCCAGCGTAATGTAATCCTAACTCAGCTGGTTTTATATCACTTCTCTTAAATTTTATCTGTGAAACTAAAGATTTAATTATTTTATCTTCATACAAGATATCTACTCCTGCATCTTTATATGTAACCATTGTTTATTCACCTTTTATCTTTTTAATAGTATATTATCTCCAACATTAACTCCTATATTTTCAGCAACTGGCTTACATTTTGCCTTTAATATATAATAAATTGGCTTATCTATTTCATTCTCATACTCTGTTAAACTTTCATAATTTCCCATACCCTTTGCAATTATTAAATCAGCACTTCTAAATTCTTTTAGGAATTCTTCTGAACACTCCTCCAATATGATTCCAATTATATCAGATCCAGTAGTTATTACTCTACATATTTTATCAATATTTGCTATCTTTGCATCCTCTAATGTAGCATCGTTTAAAATTGGTTTTCCTTTAACTACTGCAACAACTTCTTTATTATATTTAAGAATTTCTTCTATTAAAATTCTATCAAAAATAATCTCCCCAGCATTATCACAGATATATAAAACTTTTTTTATATTTTTATTTTTTAAATCTTCTAATAATTCTTTACTGTTGTCTATTTTTAGTTTATCATTTAAGGTATCTTCAATTAACTTCTCTATATCTATATCTGTGCTGTATGCTCCAAAGTCGATAACATTACCCGCAATTGTAGCTAAGACTTTTTTTCTTAATCTTTCTAAATCGTTGTTATCATTACACAATTCTCTAACTTTGTCTAAATATTTTAATGCAATTTTATTCGCTTTTTCTTTTAAATTCTTATAAGGGTCTTCAGTATTGCTAATTTTTTTTAAATGCCTATGAACAACAGTTCCCATCCACGCTGGAACAGCATTTTCTCCATAAACTTCTTTAATCACTTCCATAGTGTTTTTTATTAATCTAAATTGCTCTTTTTCATCATTTGTTATTTCTTTAACAGCATCAACTACTTGCCTAATTATACAGATAGCACATTCTGGTTTTATCTTCATATAATCATCCCTCCACAATTTAGTATTTAAATTAGAACCTTGATATTTTTAGAGGTTTATATAATTGAGAATTATATAATTATGTGGAATGATTAAAAATCTTGGAGATAGATATGATTAACTTTGAGATATTTAAAGAATTCCTATTAAACCTTATAAAGGAATATGGTTATTTTGGTATTTTCTTAGTAGGATTTTCTGAACCAATATTTCAACCTTTTCCAACAGAGATATTTATTGCCGCTGGCTTATTGGCTGGATTAGATTGGAAATTGGTTTGGATTATTTCAACAGTTGCTTGCAACCTTGGGGCAGTAGTTACATATTATCTTGCAATGAAGTATGGAAAAAAGTTAATGTTAAAATTATTTGAAGAGGAAAAAATAGATAAAGGAACTTTCTATTTAAAAAAGTGGGGAATTCTTGGAGTTATTATTGCGAGTTTTACGCCAATTCCTTTTGAAGTTATATGTTGGATTTGTGGTATCTTTAAAATGCCATTTGGAAAATATATGGTTGCAGTATTTTTAAGTAGGTTAATTAGGCATGGGATGGTTATTATTCCATTTGTTTTAAAAGACCACATCAATTTTTGATTAATACTTTAAATAAAAAATTTCATAAGCATAATTTTATATTCTTTATAGGAAAATAATTATTAGGGTTTAAATTTTTATGGTGATGAATTATGTGTTTGGCTATTCCCTGTAAAGTTGTAGAGATAATAGAAGAGGATGGAGAGAAATATGCAATAGCAGAATATAAAGGAGTTAGACAAAAAGCAAAATTAACATTATTAGATAAAGATGTTAAAATAGGAGATTATATTTTAATTCACACTGGCTATGCATTAGAAGTTTTAAGTGAAGAAGATGCAAAATTAAGTTTAGAAGCTTGGGAAGAACTATTTAACGCTTTAAAGGAAATGGAAGAATAAAAAGAATAAAAAATTTTAAAATTTTAAATTTATTATTACTTATTTTTAATTGTTTTGTTAAAATCTCCTTTTTATTCTGGTTCAACCTTTACAGCCCCAGTTGGACAAACATCTTCACAGACTCCACAATAAGTACATTCATCTTCTCTTGCAACAACTACTTTATCCCCATCAATTTCAAAAACTTCCATTGGGCAGTTATTTACACATTCTGCACAGTCAGGACCTTTACATAAATCGTAGTTTATAGTTACTGCCATTATATCACCTCATTACTTAATTATTTAAAGTTTAATTAGGATAGGATAGTTAAGGTATAGTAATATCTATCTATAAATAGTTATCGAATAATATTAAATAATAAAAATTTAAAAATTAAAAAAGTTTTAAAATCTTCTTATATTTGGATTAACTATAGTTCTCTCTATGTTCCAAACTTCATTTAGTACATTTGAGGAAAGATTTGATCTCAAAAATGGTACTTTAAAACTAACTGCTATATGTGCAAATGAGGAATTATTTCCAAATATTACTGGATAAAGTCCTTTTTCCATAATATAGTTTATATAGTAATACATCTCAGTTATCGTTCCCATTTCGTAAGGATATACTTTAACAAAATCACTTTCCTCATAAATAATATCCGTGCATAAAAATCCATCAAACTCTATGGGTTCTTCAACTTCTAAGTAGTCAATTTGAGATAATTCCTTATCTTTAACAATATCCTTTTTAGTACTAAGTCCTAATAAAACATCTAAATCCTCATCTTCTTTAAGCTCATCAATTAATTTCCTAATTTTTGGGATTTCGTTGAATATATCACTACAAGTGTATGCTCCATTAATATTTACAATAGAATAGTCCTCTACCAACCTTTTAGACAATTTTAAATAGAAATTAACAATATCCTCTATAGATTCAGCCATAACTATTGGGATTAATTCATTATCATTTTTATCAACCAATATTCCTGAGGCTACTATTGGTAAGTCTGTTGTTAAAGCTCCCCCTAAAAATTTAAATAAAGGAATATCCAAACTATTTGATGCCGCTCTTGCTATGCTGATAGATATTCCCATGGCAACATTAGGATTGTTAGATGCTGAAGTTTCACAAATTAATGAGTCAATAAAATCAATGTCAGTTGCTGGATATCCTATAAGTTCTGGAGCTATAACATTTTCAACGTCAGCTATAGCTTCCTCAGGATTGGCAACATCAATAATATCATAACCTGCTGAAATGTTTGTCATTGTAGTTATCATTACTTTAATTTTAGCTCCTTTAAAAACTTTTTTTGCACTAATTTTTTCAATAATAACATTTGTCAAATACATCCACCTCAATTAGAAATCAATTAAAAAATAGTAGTTTCTACCCTTTTATTGGTCTTATAGGTTTTAAAGGAACTTTTCCTTGTTTAAGCTCCTCATAAGCTATTTTTAATGAACTATCTAAGGTTGTTTCAATTGTTGTATATGCTCCATTGGATAATTGCAAACTTCTTGCCCCTAAAATTCTCGCAATTTCAAATTTCGTTAATTTCAAAATCTCACCCCTAACATATTAAATTATTGAAAAATAACCTTATTTTTATTTATTTTATGTGTTTATGTTAAAATGGTGGGGCCGCCGGGACTTGAACCCGGGTCGCACGCCCCCCAAGCGCACAGGATAACCAGGCTACCCCACGGCCCCACAAGAGTGTATAATTTCTAAAGAACTAAAAATTTTTATAAGTATTTTTCATCGTGAGCAATAATTTCATCTATAATCTCTTTTCCATCTTCACTAATTCTATATGATATAAACATTCTTCTACAACAGTATTTCTTAATTCCTAAATCATCCAGAACATCTTTTGGATTTTCTCCATTTAATATTCTTCTTTTATATTCATCAAAAACTTCGGCAATAACATTACCACAAGAAAAGCATCTAATTGGGAACATCATAATCATCACCCATTATAAAAAGAAAATTATAACATAATAAATAAAGTAAAGAATTTATCTGTAAGATTTTTGTCTCTTTGCTCTTGGACCTTTTGTAGATCTACTTGGTTTATGTGGCTCGGTTCTTCTTGCATCGCTAACTAACAATGTTCTGTCGTAAGCTAAGAATTTATCTCTCAACTCTTTACTACCAGTAAATTCAACAATTGCCTTACCAATTGCGGTTCTTGCGGCATCCATTTGTCCCATAACTCCTCCGCCTTTTACAGTAACATCTATATCCATCTGGCTAATTATTTCCTCTCCAGCCAACAATATAGGTTCCATTAATTTCATTCTTTTATACTTTGGTTCTATTAACTCAATTGGTATTTTGTTAATTCTTATTCTACCTTTTCCAGGTCTTGCTACAGCCCTTGCAATTGCCCTTTTTCTTTTACCAACTGTTAAAACTATTTTTTTATTTTGTTCTTCCATTTAATCACCTCAGAATTTCGCTCCTAAGTGTTTGCTTAACTCACCTAATGTAATATACTTTGTAGTGTTTAATGGATGAGATATTTTTTCATCAACTTGTAAATTTTTAGGATTGCCAACATAAACCTTAACTCTCTTAAATGCCTCTCTACCTTTTGGTTTTTTATATGGAAGCATTTTTCTTATAGTTCTTCTCAATATATCGTCAGGTCTTCTTGGAAACTTTGGACCAAATCTTCTTGGATTAGCAACGTTTTTCTTTTCTCTCTCTTCTTGATATGTTTTTATAATCCAATCTCTATTACCAGTTATAATTACCTTTTCAGCATTTACTATAACTATTTCTTCTCCTCTTAATACTCTTTTCGCTACTTCTGAAGCTAATCTTCCCAATATCGCTCCTTCAGCATCTATTACTGTCATTACTATCACCAACGTGTTTTATGCCATAATTCTAACATTTGAACCTTTTGGATTTCTTTTTATTAATTCTTCAATAGTTATAGCCTCTCCTCCAGCCTCTTCAATTAACTTTTTAGCTGTTTCTGAAAATGCAAATGCCGCAACTATTACCTTATGATCTAATTTACCAGCTCCTAAAACCTTACCAGGAACCAAAACTATGTCTCCTTCCTTTGTGTATCTATTTATTTTACTTAAATTTACTTCAGCTCTTCTCCTTCTTGGTTTTGCTAACCTTCTTGCTATATCCTTCCAAATCTTTGCCTGATTTTTATAACTTTCATACTTTAAAGTCTCAATTAACTTAACCAATCTTGGATTTGTTGCTCTAATCTTTTTCATAATTCTCACCGTGTTTTAAACCTTTTTAAGGTTTTAAAAAATTTAATAATATTATATAGTATTATTCCTCAATTTGTTCCAGTTGTTTTAAAAAACTTTCTGCCTTATTTTTTAATATTTTAACAGCCTCTTCTAATATTTCTTCAGCCTCCATTTGACCAAATGTTTCTACTAAAAATTCTACCTCATCTTCATCAATTTGTTTATAAACAGCATTGCATGGCTGCCATTTTGCATGTATTTTACCGATACCTGGAACTGCATCACATTCAATCTGTATCTTTTGTCCTTTACCTAATTTTACAATTGGAATATTTTTAAATGCTACTTCTCCATTATCAGATTTTAAATCTGATGAATAAACCACACAAGGCCCTTCTTTTTCTAAGGTGAATTTTATAACCTCATTTTCTAATAATGGTTTTCCCTTAATTGGAACTAATCCCAATCTATGTGCTAAAATTTCATCATCCATTGATGAAGAATTCTCATATATATAAACATCTTCAATAGCATAGGTTGGAACTTCAGAAATCATTATTCTTCTAATAGCATTAGAAAAAGATATTGGTGCTTTTAAAGAAAAAATAAAATTTTCACCAATTCTTGTTTTTTTCTTCTCTTTAAGTGTAATCAAAGGTTACCACCTTTATTTTTTAAACCTCTTCTTAGGAGTTGTACCATCGTGTGGTATTGGTGTAACATCTTCAATTCTTCCTATTCTTAACCCAGATCTTGCTAATGCTCTAATTGCCGCTTGAGCTCCAGGTCCAGGATTTTTCTGACCACTACCTCCCGGAGCTCTAACTTTTATATGTATGTTGTAAATACCTCTCTCTTTTAATACTTCAGCCAACTTAAAAGCCGCCTGCATTGCTGCATATGGAGAACCTTCATCTCTCTGATTTCTTGTAACCATTCCTCCTGAGATTCTTGCAATAGTTTCCGCTCCAGTAATATCTGTCGCGTGAATTATTGTGTTGTTATAAGATGAGTATATATGAACAATCCCCCATTTTTCTTTTTTTTGTTCAGTCATGGTATTTCACCTTTCTTATTTTAATTTATTCAGTTTGTGTTTCTTCTAAACCTATAATTTTTGCTCTTTCTGGATGATCCTCATAATTAAATGGAGAGTTTTTTGCATAGGTAATTTTGTTTTCTTCTTCAACTGATACCATATAACTTGGAGCAGTTACCACTCTTCCATTAACTGCTATGTGACCATGAACTATTAACTGCCTTGCTTGTTTAGGTGTTCTTGCCAATCCTTTTCTAAATACGAGTGTTTGTAATCTTCTTTCTAAAATATCCTCAACTGTTAATGATAAGACATCATCAAGAGTAGGATTCTCTACTTTTAAAATACCATATCTTTTCAATACATTAAATAGCTGAACAGCTTCTTTAGCCCCTTGTTCTGTTCTATCGCTAATTAATCTTCTTGCCTGTCTTCTATACTTTCTTAAAATTGTTTCAGCTTTCCAGACTTCCCTCTTTCTTCTTAACCCATACTTCCTACATAATTCTTTTTCTCTTTCAATTCTTTCTTTAATCCATGGGTGGTTAGGTGTTTCATAAGTTTTTTTAAATCTTCTTCTTGGATCTCCCATTTAATCACCTTTGTTAAATTTTTAAATTTATGTTTGTTTTATAAACTTATTAGTTTATTTCTTTCTTCTTGAAACTCCAACAGTAGGTCCTCTTCTAAATGTACTTTTTGTTCTCTGTCCTCTACATGGTAATCCAAGTTCGTGCCTAATTCCTCTATAACATCTAATTCTTTTCAATCTGTTTATATCTTCTTGTTTTACAATCATTAAGTCACTTTCAATAACGTGTTTATCTTTTCCAGTAACATAATCTTTTCTTCTGTTAAACATCCATGATGGTATTCCATATTTAGCAGGATCAGCCAATATTTCCTCAATTTTTTTAACTTCTTCTTCAGTTAAGTAACCTGCCAACTTGTTAGGGTCTAATTTAGCTACTCTTATAACAGCTCTTGCCATTGCCTCTCCAACGCCGTATATATCTTGGAGAGCCATTATTAACTTTTTATTACCATCTAAATCTGTTCTTGAAACTCTAATTAAGTATTTAAATTCAGAATTTTGCATATTTTCAGTCAAGGTTGCACCTCCATAATTCGTGTTTTAATATAAAAATAAAAAACAAAAAATAAAAAATAAGTGGCGCGGAGGGGGGGATTTGAACCCCCGCGGGGCAAAGCCCCATGGGATCTCCAGTCCCACGCCTTGGCCGGGCTAGGCTACCTCCGCTCTAAAAGTGTTTTGTGCTTTATATAATTTATGGCACCAATATTAAAACCTATACCTTATGCTATGATTATTAATGTCAATTATACTTATATATTATTTTCGGTTTGTAGATTTAAAAATTAAGGTATTTCTATACAGATGCATATAAAAATATATTAATCACTCAAAATCAGAATTAAAATAAACTTTTATATTAATTCTAATGCATAATATTTAAACCTTATATGTTGTTACTCTTTAATTATAGTATTAATAGGGGGAAATAATATGAAAGTTAAAGTTTCTGAGTATATGACAAAAAATGTCATAACTGTATCTAAAGATAACACGGTTAAGGATGTTATTAAATTGATAAAAGAAACAGGTCATAACTCATTTCCTGTTGTAGAGAATGGAAAATTAATAGGAATAGTTTCAGTTAATGATATTGTCGGTAAAGATGATAATGAAAAAGTAGAAAATGTAATGACTAAAAGAAAGGATATGGTAGTTACAACTCCTGACGCTAATATAATGGATGTTGGTAGAATAATGTTTAGAACAGGCTTTTCAAAATTACCAGTTGTAGATAATGAGAATAATTTGGTTGGAATAATATCAAATATGGATGTTATTAGATCACAAATAGAAAAAACTACTCCTAAAAAATTAGAAAATATAATTAAAACTTATAAAAGCTTAGGATACAACTTAAAAGTCGAAAAGAAAGAAGTGGAGGTTACTAAATTAAAACCTACCCAAAATAAAATACAAGCTGATGAATTAGTTGGAAGAAAGTATGAACTAAAAAAAGGATTAGCTGAACCTATAATAGTAATAAAGAAAAAAAATGATAACCATTATATTTTAATAGATGGACATCATAGGGCAGTTGCGGCATATAAAATGGGTATTCCAAAGTTAGATGCTTATGTTATCTACTTAGATACGGATAAAAAACTTGGTATCGAGAAGACTGCTGAAATGATGAATTTAAAATCATTGGATGATATTAAGATTGTTGATGAGGAAGACGAAAACTCAGTTAAATTGAAAAAAGTATATTAAATTTAGGGATAGTTATGATAATTAAAGGTATAAGAGGAGCAAAAATAAATAAAGACATTTTTAATTTAGGATTAGAATTTCAAATTTTAAATGCTGATTTAATAGCGACAAAAAAACATATACTACATGCAATAAATCAGGCTAAGACAAAAAAACCAATTGCTAAAAATTTTTGGATTGAAATTTTAGTTAGAGCTTCTGGACAGAGGCAGATACAGGAGGCTATAAAGATTATAGGAGCAAAAGATGGAAATGTTTGTGTAGTATGTAAAGATGAGGATACATTTAAAAAGATTCATAAACTAATAGGTGGAGAAGTTGATGATTCAGTTTTAGAACTTAATGAAGAAAAAGAAAAACTAATTAGAAAAGCTTTTAACATAAAAGGTTTTGGAAATACTGTTGAGAGAGTTTTAGAGAAGATAGCATTAATTGAATTAAAATAAAATAAGGTGAATGTTGTGAAAGTTATTAATGGTGGAGTTATAGCCCCAAAAGGTTTTAAGGCTAATGGTTATAAGGAAGGAAAGTATGGAGTGGCAATAATTATCTCTGAAAATGAAGCTGTTGGAACTGGTGTTTTTACAAAAAATAAAGTTGTAGCTCATCCAGTTGTTTTATCAAAGAACCTAATAAAAAATAGAGATAAATTTAGGGCAATAGTTGCAAATAGTGGAAACGCTAACTGCTTTACAAAAAATGGTTTAGAAGATGCAAAAGAAATGCAGAAAATAGTTGCTGAACTTTTTAATATCAAAGAAGAGGAAATTTTAGTGGCATCTACAGGAGTAATTGGAAGAAAAATGAATATGGAAATTATAAAAGATAGAATAAAAAAAGTTTATGAATTAATGCAAAAAGAGAGTAGTTCTATAAATGCCGCTAAGGCTATAATGACAACAGATACAAAACCAAAAGAGATTGCAGTTGAGTTTGAAGTAAATGGAAAAAAAGTTAGAATTGGGGGAATTGCTAAGGGAGCGGGAATGATACATCCCAATATGGCTACTATGCTCTGTTTTATAACTACCGACATAATTATTGACAAAGAAAACTTAACTAAAATTTTACATAGGGTTGTGGATAAAACCTTCAATAATATATCTGTTGATGGAGATACTTCTACAAATGATACTGTTTTTATTTTAGCTAATGGTAGATGTGGAGTTAATTATGAGGAATGTAAGGAAGAGTTTGAAAAATCTTTACTTTATGTTTGTAGAGAACTTTCCAAAATGATAGTCAAAGATGGAGAAGGAGCCACTAAATTTGTAGAGGTAATAGTTAAAGGAGCAAAAACTAAAGAGAATGCTATTAAAGCATCAAAGGCAATAGTTAATTCTTTATTAGTAAAAACTGCAATATTTGGAGAAGATCCTAACTGGGGAAGAATCTTAGCGGCAGTTGGGTATAGTGGGGCTGATTTTGATCCAAGTATTGTTGATATTATAATTGGTAATAATAAGGAGGAGGTTTATTTAGTCAAAGATGGAACTCCATTAGCAGATGAAGGAACTGATGAGTTAAAAAAAGCAGAAGAAATTATGAAAAGTGATGAAATTAAAATAATAGTTGATTTAAAAATGGGTGACTTTGAAAATGTTTGTTATGGATGTGATTTAAGTTATGAGTATGTTAGAATAAATGCTGAATACACTACTTAAATTATTTTTTAAATTATTTTTTATTTTAAAATCTATATTTATAAATTTAGATTAGTAAATCTTATTAATCAAAATAAAAAATAGTAATAAATCTTGCCAAATTTATTTGATTGGAACGAACATTGAACTTCTTGTAGCACCCATACCAGGAGCTCCGTGCTGAACTGGTTTTCTTGTTAATGAGAACTCTCCTAAGTAATGACCTATCATTTCAGGAGTCACTTTAACTTCAACAAACTCTTTTCCATTATAGACACCAAATGTTAATCCAACCATATCTGGAGTTATAACGAAATCTCTACAGTGAGTTCTAATAATTCTTGGTTCTTTACCTTTGTTTAACAATCTTCTTGCTCTTTTAATTTTCATAGCCAATTTTTTCTGTTGTGGAGTTAATCCTCTTAACAATGTTCTTCTCTGCCTTGCAGGTAATAATTTAGCAAACTCTCTCAAAGGCATTTGTTGTAATTCTTCTAATGTGTATCCTCTATATCTAAATTCAACTTTCTTAGAAATTACCTGTTTTTTCTTTCTTAATCTTCTTCTTTTAGATGCCATATTAATTCACCATTAATTGTTATTTTTATTTATAATTTATGAAGGTAGGTAGAAAAAATTTAGAGAAAATTACTTCCTGACTCCAGTTCTTCTTGCTGCAATGTGTCCAACTTTTCTTCCTGGAGGCATTCTTCTTGAAACTGTTGTTGGTTTTCCAGTGTGTTGGTGTCTTCCACCACCGAATGGGTGATCGACTGCGTTCATTGCTACTCCTCTAACTCTTGGCCATTTAATAGCCTTAGCCTTCATAGCATAATATTTCTTACCTGCCTTAACAAATGGCTTCTCTTTTCTACCTCCACCAGCGACTACTCCTATTGTAGCTCTACACATTGAATGTAAAGCCTTAATATGTCCAGATGGTAATTTAACATATGTTCTATCATCGTCATGTGTTAAGATATGAGCATAACATCCTCCTGCTCTAACTAATTTTCCACCATCTCCTGGGATTGTTTCTATGTTAAATACTGGAATACCCTCTGGAATTGATCCTAATGGTAAAACATTTCCTGGTTTTATATCAGCGGTAACTCCACATTCTATTATGTCTCCAACTTTCATTCCCTCTGGAACTATTAATAACCCTTCCTCCCCTGTTTCATATTCTACTTTTGCTACTGGGGCACTTCTTCCAGGATCATGTAAAATATCAACAATTTTACCTAAAACTTTTCCTTTTTTTTCTAATTCGTCAAATTTTCTATATTTTGCTTCTCCCCTTCTTTTATGTGAAGGACTTGTATATGTTGGGCTACCTCTACCTCTTCTTTGGGATACTAATCTTTTACCCATATTCATCACCGTTTTTTAATTTAATCTTAGTATATTCCTAAGCTTGCAGCTATTTTACGAGCATCATATCCTTTTTTCAACTTAATGTATGCCTTTTTTTCTCCCTTAGGAGTTATTAATGTATTTACCTTTTCTACTTCAACATCAAACAATTCTTTCATTGCTCTTTTTATGTCTCTTTTTGTAGCCTTTCTATCTACATAAAATACTAACTTGTTTTCTGTTTCAATTAATCTAACAGCCTTTTCTGAAACTACCGGCATTTTTATTACATCAAAAGCATCCATAATTCATCCCCTTGTTTCAAATTTTTTATTTGTTAAATCTCTCTTTTAATTTTTCTATAGCATTTTCAGTCCATACTGTTAATCTTCCAGCAACTCCCCCTGGAGCTAAGTGTATAATTCCTAAATCTTTGGCTGTTATAACATCAACTCCAGGTAGATTTCTTGATGCTAATATTGCATTACATTTATCACCAACAACAACTAAAACACTTCTTGGCTTTTTATATCTCCTACCTCTCATTTTTCCTCTTCCAGCTCTAATCTTAATACCATTCTTAGCCCTTATAACATCACTACTTACTCCCAATTTTTCAAAAACTTTAAAAACTTCTTTTGTTTTCTGCAAATCTTCAAATGAATTTTCAACGATTATTGGTAAATTTTCATTTTCAAATATATGTCCTCTTTCTCTAACCAATTCTGGATTTGCTGTTGCGGCAATAGCACTTTTTATTGCTTTAATTCTTTCTTTTTTATTTACTCTCTCCCATAATATCTTTTCAACTTTTGGTGGATGTGCTCTTCTACCTCCAACAGCCTGTGGAACAAATGCCGCCCATCCTTGTGGGGTTCTTATAACTCTTGCCATACCATGCCCTTTACCTATACACTTTGCAGAAGTTCTCTTACCAGCCATAGGATCTGAACCTTTTGGTTGCAATCTTGCAGTAAATGCAGATAAAAATGCTCTTCTAATTAGATCAGGTCTATATTCTTCTTCAAATACTGATGGTAATTCAATTTCCTTGACTGTTTCACCATTTAAATTATAAACCACGGCTTTCATCTTTATTCACCTTTATCATCTATTTACTCATATTTATCGTTTAAAATTTTTAATTTTAAATTAGTTTATTTTAATTTCCCTGATTATTTCCCTTGTTTTGATGTTGTACTTATGTATGTAATTTCTGGAACCTTAATTAATGGTTCTTGTGGTCTTATAGCTCTTCTTAACACAATTAACCTCTTTGCTGGTCCTTGAACTGAACCTTTTAATACAACATATTTGTTTCTAATAACACCATAGTGTAAGAATCCTCCTTTTGGAGTAATTTCCTCTCCATTATTTCCAATTTTTAAAATTCTTTTATTGTATTCTGTTCTTTGGTGGTAACCCATTTGCCCTGCCATTGGAACGGTCCACATTATCATTTTTGGTTGCCATGGACCTACAGAACCTACGTGCCTACCTACTCCTTTTCTTGCGTGCTTTCCAAATTGTATTTTAACTCCCCATCTTTTTACAGGTCCTTGGAATCCTTTACCTTTTGTAACTCCAATTGTATCAACTAATTCTCCTTCTTGGAAGACATCTGTAATATTTAATTGCTTACCTAAAATCTCTTTAGCGTAGTTTAATCTTTCATCTATATTTTTTCCTCCAATTCTAATTTCTAAAATTTCTGGCTTTTTCTTTGGCAAGCATGTTAATTTTGGATTTGTATGAACTAAAACTCTAACATCCTCTATTTTATCTTTTAATGATTCTAAATCTTCTACTGTCTTTTTATCTTCTTTCTTTGGTAATTTGATTTTTCTTTCTAATTCTTTATCTAAGTTATCTGCCCAAACTTCTGTTAATGTTGTTAAATAGTTTCTCTCATTTCTTCCATAAACTCTTATACCAAATACATTAATTGGCGGAGCCTCTAATATTGTGATTGGAGTAAATATTTCCTGCCCAGCATTAGGACTTTTTGGATTATCTTCTTTAATAAATGCATGGCTCATTCCTGCTTTATATACAGGAAATGCTTGCAATCTTACAGTATCTTCTTCTGGCCAACTTCTAATTCTTGGCACAGGTCTTTTTGCTCTTTTTCTTGGACTGAATGCTAAGGAACCTCTTCTTGGTCTATTAACATTTAACCCCATAATCTAACCTCCGAAATATTTATTACTATAAATTAAAAAATCTTAATTGTGTTTTTATGTTTTAGTGTGTTTATACTATATTAAATTTAAGCCTATAATAGCGCAAACCTGTCATTGCCTATTAAGGCTTTTCAGGTTTGCATTAATATTAATAAACATAATAAAAGAAAAGAAGTGTATAAACAAATACTAACAAAAGGGTATATAAAATTTTTGGTGATGATCATGGAAGAGGTAGAATACTTAATAAACTACCTTGCAAATAAAGACAGCGTTAGAGAAGAAATTTTAAAATTATCAAGGGAAATAGTAAGAGATTGCTCAATGTTAATTAGAAAAATACATAAATCAGACAAAGAAGAAAATTTTGAAGATAAATTAAAAGAAATTGAAGAAAAAATTAAAAAATTGAATAGTATGGCAACATTTCCAGAGTTTGTTGGATATTTATCAACTCCTCAGCAGGAGTTCGTAGAGGCATTGGCATTGTATATGATAAAATTTAAAAATAAAATTCCTAAGTTTAAAGACCTTGATTTTATAAAGGAGGAAAATTATATTTTGGGATTATCTGATGTGATTGGGGAATTAAGGAGAGAAGTTTTAGAATCTATGAAAAATGATGATCTATCAGAAGTTGAAAGATACTTTAAATTTATGGAAACATTATACGATTTTTTAATGAACTTTGATTACTACTATGTTGTAGATAATTTAAGAAGAAAGCAAGATATATGTAGAGGAATCTTAGAAAAAACTCATGGAGATATAGTTACATTTATAGAAAATTTGAAACTTAGAGAAGATTTAAAAAATGTAAAAAATCTTAAATAAATATTTAATTATCTTTTTCATCTTTCTCTAAATATACTGTATATGTTGGGAATGCCATCTCTATTCCTTCTTTCTCAAACTCCTCTTTTATTTTTAAATTAATCTCATCAACAGCATTTAAATAATAATCAAAACTAATATTTCTTACAAAATATTCTACTCTTAAATTTAAACTCCAATCACCATATTCTGTAAAATGAACTCTATAGGGGGGTAGAGTGGCAGGATGATTTTCAACAATATTTGTTATTATTTCTTTACCTTTTTTAATTTTCTCAACTGGTGTATTGTAAGTTAAACCAATAGTCATTAAAACTCTTCTTCTATCCCTAACTGTTAAATTTTCAATAGAGGATTCCAACAAATTAGAATTAGGGACTGTTATTAATGTATAATCAAATGTCCTTATTCTTGTACTTCTCATACCAATTTCTTCAACGATTCCTTCAACATCGCCAACTTTAACCCAGTGTCCAAAACTAAATGGCTTATCAATTAATATTAAAACACCTGCAATAAAGTTTTTTATTGTATCTTGCATTGCCAGTGCTACTGCTAAACCTCCAATACCTAAACCAGCCAATATAGCAGTTACATCATATCCAACAGAACTTAAAGCAGTTAATATTCCAAGAACTATTATTAATATTTTTGTAAATTTTTTTAACGGTTTAAATATGTGATCATCAAGTTTTGTTTTAGTTTTTTCAACTAATGGTGATACATAATGTTCGAAAATCCCATCAACAAACTTAACAGCAAAGTATGTTATTGAAAAAATAACAACAACTTTTATAGCACTTTCTATGATTTTATGAATGTAATCAGGTAATACTAAAAAGTTCAATCCAAAATAAAAGAATATAACCACTATAATTACAACTGTTGGTATATCTATGGCGTCTAAAAAAATATCATCAAGTTTTGTTTTTGTTTTAGATACAATTTTTTTTATATAATTTTTTATAAATTTATCTACAATTTTTCCTGCAACAATTCCTAACAATGTAATAGCAATAAAAATAACTATATGAGTTGGAGTATTATTAAATATCTCCATACTCCTACACCTTTCTTATAAAAGTTAATTATTGTTTAATTTACTTACTTATTATTCTGTTTTCTACCTCTTTGAATTTCGTAAATTCTTTTTACATCCTCTATTGTGTTTATATCATCCTTACCTTTGTCAAATCTAAATCTTACAACTCTTGGGAATCTTAAAGCATATCCACAGGGATACTTATCAGATTTTTGTATTTCTTCATAAGCAACTTCAATAACAATTTTTGGCTCAACTTCTACCTCTTCCCCTAAATCTCTAATAATTATTTTATCAATCTCCTCTTTTAACATTTCTAAGTCACTTTCAGTCAATCCAGTTCCTACATGTCCGATTGGATATAAATTACCTTCTTCATCCCTAACACAAATTTCAAAAGAACCATACCAATCTTTTCTCTTACCCATTCCCCTTTTAGCCTTTGTAATTACAACATCTAAATTTTCAAGAGTTGGTTTAAATTTATACATAGTTCTAACTCTACTTCCCGGTGTATATGGGGCTTTTAGATTTTTAATCATAACTCCCTCATGCCCTATAGATAAACTCCAATTATAAAACTCTTTAGCCTCTTTTGGATCGTTAGTAACTAACTTATAAGATATGTCAATAATTTTATCTGATCTCAGTTCTTTCTCTATTCTTTCCCTTTCAGTTCTCCAATCATTTTCATAACCAACAATTTCCTCTAAAACTTTTCTTCTATTTTCAAACTCTTCATCAATAAATGATTCTCCATTTTTATAAAGTATGTCAAATAAATAAACTCTCAAATTAATTTCCTTCATTATCTTTCCAATGTCATACTTTCTTCTAAACCTCCTAAGGATATCTTGAAATGGTCTTGGCTTTCCAGTATTTTTATCAATTGCTACACATTCTCCTTCAACAATTAACTGATCTACATTAATTTTTTTAATAGCCTCTACAATTTCAGGAAGAGCGTTTGTAACATCTTCCAATCTCCTACTGTAAATTTTAACTTTATCTTTATCTTTGTGTATTTGAACTCTTGCTCCATCATACTTTGTCTCAAATTGTGCCCTACCCATTTCTAATAAAGCCTCTTCAATTGATGGAGCAATTTGTGCCAGCATAGGTTTTATTGGTCTAAATATTTTTAATTTTAATTCTTCATCATCTAAATTTCCTCTTAATAATTTCTCAGCTAAAAGCCCAATGTCATTGGTTATAGCATATAATTTTTCCAATTTTTCCTTAGGCACATTGAAATAAACTGAAAGTGCCTCCAATATAGTAGGAACATTCATCCCTATTCTCATATCCTCCAATATTAACCTCGCTAAATATCTACACTCAATTGGTGACGCTCTTAAAAATAAACTACTTATTAATCTCAACTTTTTCTTTACTGAACCTTCTCCTTCAATCTCTCCAACTCTCTTTAATGTATTATAAACTTCATCTACCGTTAATGGCTGAAAAAATAAATAGGACTGCTTAATTTTCGACTTTAACTTTTCAATAGCTAAACCAATATCCCCAGTTTCTTTAATTTTCTCCAATAATTCATCTTTTTTAATTCCTATTGATGTTACCGCATTAATTAAAAGTTTTTCTCCAATTCCTAATTCTCTTTCATCATATTCTGGATAAACTCTACCTATTGCCATGTAACAAATCTTTTTTAAATCTTCTGGTGTTCCTTTTTCTTTAACCATATCAATTAATTTTATAAATAAATCTCTTTTTTCCAATCTTTTAGTGGTTTTTTCAATTTTGTCAAATATTTCACAAACATCTTTCCATAGCATAATTTCACCACATATAACTAAAATAATTAAAGGATTAAATAAAACTAACTATTTTATTGATTTATTGAAAACCTTCCTTTCCAATTAAAGGAACGAATGCTACTGGACCACAATCTTTTATTATAACTTGATCTCCTCTCTTTTCTGCTAAAATCAATTTTTGTAAATATCTACCTACTGGCATTAATAATTTTCCTCCATCCTTCAACTGTTTTATTAACGGCTCTGGAATTTTAGGCCCAGCGGCAGTTACATATATTCTATCGTAAGGAGCCAGTGGCTCATAACCCAAAGTTCCGTCCCCTACAACTACAATAACATTGTCATATCCCAATTTTCTTAAAGTTCTTTCAGCTTTTTCAGCCAATTCTGGAATTCTTTCTATACTAACTACTAAACCATCTTTACCAACTATTTCAGCAGTAACAGCCGCGTGATAACCACATCCAGTTCCTACCTCTAAAACTTTCATTCCTGGCTTTAAATCTAATAACTCACTCATCATGCCTACCATATGAATGGCTGAAATCGTTTGACCATAACCAATTTCTAAGGGTGTATCTACATAGGCATATTTTTTTAAATGTTCGGGAAGAAATTCCTCTCTTGGAACTTTTAGTAATGCATCTATCACTCTCTTACTCTTTATATACCCCTCCCTAATTAACTTTTCAATAACTTTCCTTTTCTCTTCCTCTAAGTTCATACTTATCACCAAATAAAATTTAAATAAATTTTATTTTATATAATTTTTATAACATTAAATTTCTACATGGTGTTAATATGGAATCCTTTCTAACAGAAACACAAATTAAGGTTTTAAAATTAAGAAAAAAGGGTTTAACACAAGAAGAGATTGCAAAATTATTGGGAACAAGTAGAGCAAATATTAGTATGATAGAAAAGAGAGCAAAAGAAAATATAAAAAAGGCATATAACACAATAAAAATTTACAATATGATTATTGCCCCAGTATCTATTGAAATTGATGAGGGTATCGATGTCTTGGAGATTCCAAAAATTGTATTTAAAAAAGCTGATGAAGAAAATATAAAAGTAAAATACAACACCTTGGAGTTAATTGACCTTATAAAAGAAAAAGCTTCAGATTTTATTGAAAATAGAATAACCATAAAGAAATTTAAAATATACATCCTTGAAAATGGAGATGTAGAAATTAGTAGATAATAGAGGGGATTAAATGAAGATTCTTGAAGAGATTCCACAAAAAAATATTATTAAACTTATGCCTGAAAATTTAGATGATTTGTGGGTTTTATATAACATTATTGAAGAAGGGGATAAAGTATTTGCAGTTACTGAGAGAAGAGTGCAAGATAAAGGAGATGTTATCAGAGCAGATAGAGGAGTTAAAAGAAAAATGTTCTTAGGTCTTGAAGTAAAAAATGTAGAATTTGATGAAAATTTAAATAGATTGAGAATCTTAGGTTCAATAATTCATGGTCCAGATGATGTCCCTCTTGGAAGTCATCACACATTTGAAATTAAGCCATTTGACGAACTTTCAATTGAAAAAAATTGGAAAAAATGGCAAATTGATAGAATAAAAGAGGCGATAGAGTCTTCTAAGAAACCTAAGATTTTAGTAGTAGTTATGGATGATGAAGAGGCAGACATTTTCGAAGTTAGAGATTACACTATAAAAGAAATTTGCTCTATAAAATCTCATACATCTAAAAGGTTGGATTATAAAATTAACGAAGAACTAAAAAAAGAATACTATCACGAAATTGCTAAGGTTTTAGAAGAGTATGATGTTGACAACATCTTAGTTGCTGGTCCAGGGTTTGCAAAGAATACATTTTATAATTTTATCTCTACTCAGTATCCAGAACTTAAAAGTAAGATTTTAGTGGAAACTATATCTACAACTTCAAGATCTGGAATGAATGAAGTTATTAAAAGAGGGCTTATTAATAAAATATATGCACAATCAAGAGTAGCAAAGGAAACACAATTAATAGAGAAACTTTTAGAGGAAATTTCTAAAAAAGGATTGGCAGTTTATGGAATTGATGATGTTAAAAAGGCATTAGAATACTCAGCCATAGACACATTGTTAGTTTCAGATAGTTTAATAAGAAATAATGAAATTGAAAAAATAATTGATACTACTGAAGAGTTGGGAGGGAAGGTAGTTATTGTCTCCTCTGAACACGATGCTGGAAAACAGTTAAAAGCATTAGGAGGAATAGCAGGGTTATTAAGGTTTCCTATAGAATAATAAAAATAAAATCATCTCCAAAATAACTTTTTAATTTTGTCAATAAAGCTCTCTTTCTTTTTAATTTTTTTAATGTCTATTTCAAAATCTATTGGAACCCCTGCTAATATTGACGCTAATTTCATATATGCTAAAGATGCAGGAGAGTTTGGTCTATACTCTATAACGCTCATATTTTTCAATGCTCCCGCTCTAACATTTTCATCCTCAGGAACTTCAACTAAAACTTTTCCTTTTATTAACATCTCAATTTCATCCTTTCTCATCTCTCCAAAATCTCTACCAACTCTATTTAACACTATTCCCATTAAAGGAGTTCCAGCCATTTCAGCACTCTCTTTTAATCTAACAGCGTCAATAATTGAAAACATTTCAGGAGTAACAACAAGTAGAAGCTTATCAGCAACAGCAAGATGAGTAGCCATCTCTCTATTTAACCCAGCAGGAGCATCTATAATTATATATTCAAATTCATCCTCTATATCATTTATAACCTCTGGAAGTAAGTCAATATCTGACTTCTTATAACCTTCTAAAGATAAACTTGTTGGTAAAACATAAACTCCCGTTCTATGTTTATAAATAGCCTCTTTTATATCTGCCTCTCCACTTAAAACTTCGTGTAATGATGGTTTTTTCTTTTCCATATTAAATAATATTCCCAAATTAGCCATGGATATATCTCCATCAACAGCTAAAACTTTTTTTCCTAATTTTGCAAGACCTACAGCCAATGATGCAGAAGTCGTTGTTTTTCCTACACCACCTTTACCTGAAGCTATGGTAATTATCATAATATCACTATAATTGTTTTGTTTATACTATTGGTGTTCTACTTTTTAATGATTCATTCTTAACATACTATGGAAATTTTCAAAGCCTTCAGTAAAAAATGAAATCAACCGAAAAGTTTAAATAAAGGATTTATATCACTATTTATTGAAAATCTATTGAGAGGTGGGAATAATGAGAGAACTACCAGTAGCACCATTTGAAAGAATATTGAAGAAGGCAGGAGCAGAGAGAGTAAGTAGAGCTGCTGCAGAATACTTAGCTGAGGCAGTTGAAGAAATTGCTTTGGAAATTGCTAAGGAGGCTGTCGATTTAGCTAAGCATGCTAAGAGAAAAACCGTTAAAGTCGAAGATATTAAGTTAGCTTTAAAGCAGTAAGTTCTTTAAATTAGAATATTTTGGATATATTTTATTTTTCAACTAATTTTTTACAAATAAATTTTGGAAGGTCTTGTTTTTATGGAATTATGGAATTAATTTATTTTCTAAGATATTAAAAAAATTAAGGATTAAAAATTTTTATAACTATTTATTGATTTTATTATTGATTTTATATAGTTGATTTAACATTATTACATATATATCTGAGCCCTGGTGGTGTAGGGGACATCACAGGGGACTTCGGATCCCCAGACCCGGGTTCAAATCCCGGCCAGGGCTTTAATGATTAGTTTCATAAAATGCTATGGATGATGAGATAATGCTTAAATTGGTAGTTTCTATAATTGTTATTGTTATATTAGCATTACTTATTAAAAAAAGTAATTGCTTAGATAATCAGGGAATTATTGGTTCCTCTATTATGGGCTTTATATTACTTTATTTTTGTGGATTTAAATATTTAATTTTATTATTATCTTTTTTTGTATTAGGAGTTATAGTTAGTAAAATTGGTAAAGAAAAAAAGAAAAATAAAAACATATATGAAAGTTGTAGAAGTTTAAAGAATGTTTTAGCAAATGGTTTAATCCCATTAATATTTGCAATTTTAACAGTTTTAGGTTTTAAATTAGCATTGTTTGGATATATATCTTCAATTGCTGCAGCAACTTCAGACACTTTTTCCTCAGAGTTAGGAGTATTATCTAACGAAAATCCAAGATTAATAACTACATTTGAAGTCGTAGAAAAAGGAACTGACGGAGCTATAACAATATTTGGGTTAGTTGCTGGGTTATTGGGAGCTTTTATAATAGGGGTTATAGGATATCTATGTTTTAGAAATCCTAATATCATTTTATGTAGTGTCATTGGAGGTATTTCTGGTAATTTAGCAGATAGTTTCGTTGGGGCAGTATATGAAAGAAAAGGGATTCTAAATAATGAACATGTTAATTTAATAGCTACTATAGTGGGAGGTATCATAGGGATATTTGTAGCTATGATATTATAAATTAATGATATTATAAATTAATGATTTAATCAAACCCATAAATAACTAAATTTATTAATAGCCGAAAAATTTATATATAACTTCTGTAATTTAACTAATACTGCAAATGAGCCTCGGTGGCTCAGCCTGGTAGAGCGCCTGACTTGTAATCAGGTGGTCGGGGGTTCAAATCCCCCCCGGGGCTCCATTTTCTGTTAGTGGGCCTGTGGGGTAGCCTGGTCTATCCTTTGGGATTTGGGATCCTGAGACCCCAGTTCAAATCTGGGCAGGCCCACCACTAAACTATCAGTAATCTGCTTTCTTAGACTTTTGATGCAACTTATTCTAAAAGTTGCGTTTGGATCAGGACAAGCCCACCACTTTATGTCCGGCGGTAGTTCAGCCTGGTAGAACGGCGGACTGTAGATCCGCATGTCGCTGGTTCAAATCCGGCCCGCCGGACCATCTTCAATACCTTTGTAAGGTTCAACCAAAAAGTATATATAGGAGAAATACAATATGTTTGGAACGCACACGAGCTAAGGGCTAAAGAGGGCCCGTAGCTCAGTCTGGCAGAGCGCCTGGCTTTTAACCAGGTGGTCGAGGGTTCAAATCCCTTCGGGCCCGCCATTTCATTTGGTACGGCGGTCATAGCGGGGGGGATACACCCGAACCCATACCGAACTCGGAAGTTAAGCCCCCCAGCGATGCCCCGAGTACTGCCATCTGGCGGGAAAGGGGCGACGCCGCCGGCCTCTTTTTATTCATTATTTATTATTGAATGCTTTGTTAGGTTATCCTTGGCATTATTATGCCCTGGTGGTGTAGCCCGGCCTATCATACGGGACTGTCACTCCCGTGACTCGGGTTCAAATCCCGGCCAGGGCGCCATTTTTTATTTTAGACAAATTAATTGATAAATTTAAATATTCTTAATATTTTAATTAAATTTTAAAAGTTTTAAATGTGAGTAATATGGAAGAAGAATTTTATAAGATTATAAAAGGAGTAGGGATTATAAAAAATATTATCAAAATGATCTATTTATCGAATAAAAATAAGGATATATTTTCAAAGCCATCCAAAACTAAGCCAATTCAGTTAGTTGAGTGTATTGGTTGTGGACTCTGTGTAAGTAAATGTCCGACCAATGCTATAAAAATATTTGATTTTAGAGAGACAATATGCTCTGTTTGTGGAACTTGCTTAGAAATATGCCCCAATAACGCTATAATAAAAGATAGATTTACAATAGATGAAAGTAAATGTATGAAATGTGGAATATGTGTATTATTTTGTCCCATTCCAATAATCAAAAAAGACATTCCAAAACCAAAGACACCAGTAATTTTAAAAGATAGATGTAACAGTTGTGGTTTATGTGATTGTGAGGCAATAGATGTATTAAATAAAGAAATTGATCCAGAAAAATGCAAACTATGTTTAAAATGCATTGATAGATGTCCTTTACAGGCAATTTTAACGCCAGATGAGTATGTAAATTCTTTAGTTATAAAGGTAGATATTGACAGTTGTATATTCTGTAGAGAATGTGAAGAAGTCTGTCCAATTAGGGGAAATAATGAGCATAGAGAAGGCTAAAGAAGATTTTAGGTATTTAATAAATAGGGGATATAAAAAAGATGTTGCATTAAATTTTGTTGCTAATCATTACAAGTTGAGTAAAGAAGATAGACTTAGAATTATTAGAACTACTCACACGGATGAGGAGATTAAAATAACAAAAAGTAAATTAAAAAGATTATCTGATATAAAAGGGAAAACACTATATATTGATGGATTTAATGTCCTTATAGGTTTAGAGGCTTTAATTAAAGGAAATAAAGTTGTTTTGTGTGATGATAATATATATAGAGACTTTGAAAAAGTTTATGGTAAATATATAATAAATGAATACTCCATTAAAGCAATATCTTTATTATTAAAAATTCTTAAAGAGTATGATATAAAGCCAATAATTTATTTAGATGCCCAAGTGTCAAAAAGTGGGATGTTAGCAAAAAATATTAGAGAAAAAATGAAAGATTATAATATAGTTGGAGAAGTCCATTGTGTTAAAAACTGTGACTATATTCTTAAAAATAAAGAAATAGTGGCAACATCAGATAGTGTAATAATTAAAAGTAAGAATGTTAAATATATTGTTGATTTAGTAGCAGAGGCTATCGAATATTTAAAAAATCAGAAAAGGGGAGAAAATGAAAATTGGAATAATGAGTGATACTCACGACTATCTACCTAACATAAGAAAGGCAATAGAGATATTTAACAAGGAAAATGTTGAGACAGTAATACACTGTGGAGATTTTGTTAGTTTGTTTGTCATAAAGGAGTTTGAAAATTTAGATGCCAATATAATAGCAACATATGGAAATAACGATGGAGAGAGATGTAAATTAAAAGAATGGTTAAAAGAGATTAATGAAGATAATATTATTGATGATTTCGTATCAATTGAAATTGATGGGTTAAAATTTTTTATAACTCATGGACATCATAAATCTGTCTTAGATTTGGCTATAGACTCTGGTTTGTATGATGTTGTTATCTATGGGCATACCCACGAAAGAGTTTTTAAGGAGGTTAATAATGTTTTAGTTATAAATCCTGGAGAGTGCTGTGGATATTTAACAGATATCGCCACAATTGGAATTTTAGATACAGAGAAAAAAGAATATAAAGAAATAATAATAGAATAATAATAAAAATAAAAAGTTAAAAAATTAAAAATAAAAATATGGGTGAAAATGATGGTTAGAGTTCTGTTAATAGGAGGAGGAGCAAGAGAGAGTGCTATAGCATATACACTAAAAAAGAATGATGAAGTTAAATTATACACTTTAATGAAAAATAAAAACCCAGGAATTGCAAGATTATCAGAAGAGATTAAATTAGCAAAAGAAACTGATTTAAATGAAGTTAAATCATTTACTGAAAAAGTTAAGCCAGATTTAGCAGTTGTAGGTCCAGAGGCTCCATTAGAGGCAGGAGTTGTTGATCTATTAGAGGATATGGGTATTCCAACTGTTGGCCCAAAAAAAGTAGCGGCTCAAATAGAAACAAACAAAGAATTTATGAGAAATTTATTAAAAAAATATAATATAAAAGGTTCTTTAATGTTTAAAGCTTTTGAAGAGTATGGAGAAGAGTTAGAGAGTTTTATAGATGAACTTACTGAAAAAGGAATAAAGGCAGTTGTTAAACCAGTTGGATTAACTGGAGGAAAAGGAGTTAAAGTCGTGGGAGAGCAATTAAAAGACAATGAGGAAGCAAAAAAATATGCTAAGGAGATTTTTGAGACAGGATTAGGAGGAGGAAAGGTTTTAATTGAGGAAAAGTTAGAAGGGGTTGAATTTACATTACACGGATTTGTTGATATTGACAGTATAAAATTCACCCCATTTGTTCAAGATCATCCACATGCATTGGAGGGAGATAAAGGTAGTATAACTGGAGGTATGGGTTCTTACTCATGCCCAGATCATAATTTACCATTCATGACAGAGGAAGATGTAAAATTGGCAAAAGAGATTATGGAAGGAACTGTTAAGGCATTAAAAGAAGAAGTTGGTGGATACAAAGGAATTCTATATGGACAGTTTATGCTAACTAAGGATGGGCCTAAGATTATTGAATACAACGCAAGATTTGGAGATCCTGAGGCAATGAATATATTGGCAATATTAAAAAATGACTTCTTAGAAATTTGTGATGCAATAGTCAATAAAAAACTCAAAAATGTAGATGTTGAATTTGAAAATAAAGCAACTGTTTGCAAATATGTTGTTCCTAAGGGTTATCCTGACAATCCAGTAAAAGGAGAACCAATAACAGTAGATGAAGAATCAATTGAAAAGTTAGGAGCAATATTACACTATGCATCAGTTAATGAGGAAAATGGAACTATATATATGACTGGTTCAAGAGCTGTTGCTGTCATAGGAGTTGCTAATACAATTGAAGAGGCTGAAAAGATTGCTGAAGAGGCAACAAAGTATATTAAAGGAGAAGTATATCACAGAAGCGATATAGGTAAAAAAGAGTTAATTAAAAAGAGAATTGAAACTATGAGACAGTTGAGAGGATTCTAACATTAGTTCTCTAATTTTTTTATGTCTAAATCCTTAATATTATCTATAAAGTTTGAAATGTTCTAAGTTTCTATTTTTTCTTTTAATTTTTAAGCATCTTTTTAGGATTACTAATTTTAAGAATAATAAAAAGGTTTGGTGTTTAGTATGAAGTGTTCAAAATGTATTAAAAAACTTTGTTATACTGGAAAAAACTGCAGAAAGGATATAACTGAAGAAATTTTGGAAGAATACAACAAAAAAGAAAATTTAAAAATAGCTGAAGTTTCTTCTTATATAGAGGCTATATACTATATGAAAATAACAAGATTAGAGGAGATTATAGAATTTTGCAAACTTATGGATTATAAAAAGATTGGCATAGCATTTTGCATAGGTTTAGAAAATGAAGCAAAAATATTGGATGAGATTTTATCACAACATTTTGATGTTTATTCAGTTTGTTGTAAAGTTTGCGGAATTGATAAAGATATTTTAAAATTAAAGAAAATTAACAATAATAATAAAGAGGCTATGTGCAATCCCATAGGACAGGCTAAAATTTTAAATGAGATTGGGACTGATTTAAATATTATTGTAGGTTTGTGTATAGGGCACGACATTTTATTTCAAAAATATTCAAAAGCTCCAACGACAACATTTATTGTTAAAGATAGAGTTTTATCTCATAATCCAGCAGGGGCTTTATATAGCAAATACTATTTAAAAAAGTTAAAAAATTTAAAATCTTAGTGTGATAGAATGAAAAAAATGAAAGATTTAAGACCAATAATATGGGATGATGATAAAAAAGAGCTAATTTTAATAGACCAAAGGAAGCTTCCAAACGAATTAGAATATTTTATCTGCAAAAATTATAAAGATGTTGCCTATGCAATAAAAGATATGGTTGTTAGAGGAGCTCCTGCTATTGGAGTCTCTGCAGCTTATGGATTGGCTTTAGCTGAAATTAGAGGAGATGATATCTATAAGGCATACAACATCTTAAAGAATACAAGACCTACTGCAGTTAATCTATTTTGGGCATTGGATAGATGTTTAAAGGCATATAATGAAGGAAGGTCTATATTGGATGAGGCAAAAAAAATTCATGAAGAAGATATAGAAACCTGCAAAAAAATTGGAATGATTGGAGAAAAACTTATAGAAGATGGAGATACTATTTTAACTCACTGTAATGCTGGGGCTTTAGCAACTTCTGCATATGGAACAGCATTGAGTGTTATTAGATTTGCATATTACAATGGAAAAAAAATTAAAGTTATTGCAGATGAAACAAGACCAAGATTGCAAGGGGCTAAATTAACAGCCTTTGAGTTAAATTATGAAGGAATTCCAGTTAAAGTTATTACTGATAATACTGCTGGATTTTTAATGCAAAAGGGTGAGATTGATAAAATTATAGTTGGAGCAGATAGAATCTTGGTAGATGGAACTGTATATAACAAAATAGGAACATATAGTTTGGCAGTTTTAGCTAAATATCATGGAATTCCTTTCTATGTAGCTGCTCCTTTATCAACATTTGATTTAAAAAGTTCTGAAAAAGATGTTATTATTGAAGAGAGAGATGAAAGAGAAGTAGCATATATTGATGGAGTTAGAATAATTCCTGAAGGTGTTGGTTGCTACAACTATGCTTTTGATAAGACACCTCCAGATTTAATAACTGCAATAATTACTGAAAAAGGTATAATAAAACCAAAAAAAGAAGATATTTTAAAGCTTTATTAATAGATAGATATATATGCTATAAAGGTGTAATAATATATAATAGGATATTTTTAAAATTGGTGAAATAATGAAAAAAACAAAGGTTATTGTTTTGGCTGAAAATGCATTAACTACTCCAGGAAAATTAGTAAGATATATAAATTCGTTAAATTTGCCTATTGTGGTTAAAGAAACGTGCTTTGGAGCATACATTGAAGGAGAAGAAGATTTAGTTGATAAAGTATCTCAAGAAATTAGAAATTTTGAAAAAAATAGAATATTTTGTAAGGATAGAGGGTATCCTATTTGGGATAAAAGAAGATGTAGAGCTTTTAGAGGAGGAGGTCCAAGAGAAGGCTTCCATCAGTTAGAGGCTGAGCAGGCAGTTTTAGATAAAATTGGCTTAGCATTAGATAAAATTGAAAAAGAGGGATTAAAGCCAATGGATGAAATATTAGAGAAAGAGAATATATTAATGGAGAAAAACTCCAAACTACCAGTTGAAAAGTTTAAGGAAGTCATTGATAAGGTATTAGGGATTAAAAATGAGGCGTAAATATAGAAAAGGTAGTTCTTTTGAAAGAGAATTAAAAAAACTTTTAGAAAAGGAGGGATTTGCAGTCATTAGAAGTGCTGGAAGTAAGGGAGTTGATTTAATAGCTGGAAAAAATGGAAAAATTTTAATATTTGAGTGTAAATATTCATCAAAAGAGAAATTATATGTAAGTAAAGAGAATGTAGATAAACTTATTAATTTTTCAAAAACTTTTGGTGGAACTCCTTTTTTAGCAATAAAGCTCAATGGAGAAATTTTATTTGTAAATCCTTATAACTTATCTACCAACGGAAAAAACTACCTAATTGATAAAAAAATAAAAATTATTGCAGTAGATTTTTACGAAGTTATTGAAAAAGATAAACAGCTAAAAATAGATGACTTAACTTAATTTTAAATTTTCACTTATAATTTTTGATATAACAATACATAACAACGCTATTTTTTTTGGTTTTAATACAATAGATACATGTTTGTCATCTTTGTGAAAACCTATAAGAATTGAAGCTATTCTATTCTCATCGGCTGGTAATACTCCTATAGACACTCTTCCATCGATACCAAAAACCGTTCCTATATCTTTAATCTTATAAACTTTAATTTTATCTTTTTTAAATTTCTTATTAATTTTTTCAGCTACTATTACACTTTGCTCTAACAAAATTTTTAATAAAGCCAAAGACTCAAGATTCATCTTTATACTTTCTTTAACATCCCTATATAGCATTTTAAGAACTACATGTTTACCATCAAACTCTATTCCAAACTTTTTGTAAGGTAAATTAACAATATCCACAGTTCTCACCAGACTTTTAATAACTCAAATTTGGTTAAATAAAAATTTTTGTTAATTTTATATATAATCCTTAACCTAATTTTTATCCCCACTTTCTAACCCTTTTTAAAATTACACTCTCTCCTCCTTCAACATTTCCATCAAATTCAGCAATTAAGTAACCTTTAGTCCCAAAAGTCCCTTTTATAACTCCCCAAATTTTTTTATCTGGAACATAAACTTTTTCTCCAATAAGTTTTTCTCCTGAAGCTTTAGATTTTGCCAAACCCTCAATGTAAATTTTATCTTTCTTTTTAACAATTTTTCCTTCTTTTACAACTAATTTTTTAACTTCAACATCTTCAAAGCTAACAACTTCACCAAATCCACAAATTCTTAAAGTGTTTGGGGGCAAATCTAACCTCATTATTAAAACTTTATCCCCTTCCTCAACAACTATCTTTTTATCTAACTTAAATATGCAATAGCAAGAATCTCCTCCTACAATTTCATTTAAAACTATTGGCTCCTCTTTATCATTAATTTTTTCTATTTTGTATGGAATTATAGTTGCAGGAACTGTTAATAAACCAACATTTATATGAACCTTCATTTTTGGAGTTAAATTATATTTAAATAAATTTAAAATCTTTACTTTTGCCACAAACTTATCAATAACTTTTAATTTTGTATTTTCATCTGTCAATATACAACCTCTAAACAAACTCTCTGGCTCTATATTCATCAAAGATATTCCTACTCTATCTCCAGCATAAGCCTCATCAACATCCTCTTTAAAGCACTGTATGCTTTTAACTTTAACCTCGTGATTTATTGGCAAAACTCTTAAAGTATCTCCAACCTTTACCTTTCCTTTGTGAATTGTTCCAGCGACGACTGTTCCAACTCCTTTTATTTTAAAAGCGTGATCGATAGGCATTTTTAAATAACTGTCAATATCTCTTTTAATATTTATACTATCTAACAAATTTTTAAGTTCTTTTTTTAATATATCAATATTTTTTCCAGTTTTTGCTGAGATTTTAACTATCTTAGAATCCTTTAAATTTGTCGTAGAGTTTAATATTTGTCTCATAAATGTTTCAGTTCTTTTAATTTCCTCTTCTGAGGCAATATCTATTTTATTTATAACAACTATTGTTGGAATATTCAACAAATCCAAAACTAAAAGATGTTCTCCCGTCTGTGTCTTTGGCCCTTCTTTAGCATCTACCACCAATAAGGCAACATCTATAATATTTCCAGCCCCAACTGCTGTTCTTATTAATTCAGAATGTCCCGGAGCATCTACAAGAGTTATTCTATAATTATCCAATATAAAAGAGGAAAATCCTAAGTCAATAGTAATCCCTCTTTTTTGAGATTCCTTTGGTTTATCTAATGCAGATGTTGATATAATCTCAGTTAATTGTCTCGCTAATTCTGTTTTCCCGTGATCTATATGTCCAAACAAACCAACATTTACATTTATCATTTTTTTATTTTCCATATTACCACGCCCCAATTATGATTTATTTTGTTTCTTAGATTTTAATTTCTCTCTTTTAATTATAAACCACCTCTTTGGATTTTTTATACCTAAAAATTTAATTTTTGCCTTTCTTATTGTTCCAGAAACTCCTAAACAAATAATGTTTATTGGTTTATTTTTAAATTCTCTAGCTAAAATTAAAGAACTCTTTACATAATCAACATTATCCCTTTGGCATCTTAAAATACCATATGGAAATTCATAATATACGAGCCAAGGATTTGCTTTAGATGTTCCCCAAGCTCCATAATAATCTAAAACAGCTTTTCTAATTAAATTAACTACCTCTCCTTCTTTTAACTCTTCATCATATATTATTTTAAATGCAATGTATCTTTTTTTCTCTCTTAAAGTTGGTGGTAGTGTTTTAAGCATATTATCACTCACTAAATTAATTAAAATTAAAATTAATTAAAGTAATTAAAGTTTAATATTAAGAATTAAAAAATTAAAGATATTAAAATATTTCTAAAATATTGCTGAGGGATAAGTTATGCTTAAAGATTATGCACTAAAAATTTTAAAAAAATCTTTGGAATACGATGTAGGATTTGGAGATATTACAACAAACAGCATAATCTTAGAAGATGTAAATGTTAAGGGAGTTATTAAAGCAAAGGAAGAGTGTATTTTATGTGGAATTGATTTCATTGTGGAATTTTTTAAAGAATATAATATAAAATGCAAAAAATTATATAACGATGGAGATAAGGTTTATGGAAACATATTAGAGTTTGAAGGAGATGCAAAAACAATATTAACAATAGAAAGAACTGCCTTAAATTTATTGATGCATCTCTCTGGAATAGCAACAACTACTTATAACATAATTAAAAAAGTTAGAAAAATTAATAAAAATGTTAAAATTGCCTGCACAAGAAAAACTTTACCTTTGTTATCTCCTTTACAAAAGTATGCTGTATATGTTGGAGGGGGAGACACACATAGGTTTAGGTTAGATGACTGCGTTTTAATTAAAGATAATCACATAGCTATTGTAGGAATAAAAGAATCTATTAGAAGAGCTAAAAAAAATGTAAGTTTTACAAAAAAGATTGAGGTTGAAGTAGATAACTTAGAGGGGTTAAAAGAGGCTTTAGAGGAAAAACCAGATATAATAATGCTTGATAACTTTAAACCTGAGGATATTGAAAAAGCTTTAAAAATAATTGATGATTTTGAGAAAAAAACCAATTTTAGACCAATTATTGAAGTCAGTGGAGGCATAAACGAAAATAATATTTTAGAATATGCAAAATATAATATAGATGTAATATCCTTAGGAATTTTAACACACTCAGTTAAAAGCGTTGATATGAGTTTAGATATACTTGAAGTTGAAAAATAGTAAAAAACATTAAATACTTCTATTCTAATAATATTGAAACTATGTAATTTTTAATATAATAATTCTATATATGTCCTTAAAATGTAAAAATAATGATAATGGGTAGTATTATGACTGGAACTACTCTTATAATTATACTTATAGTTAGTGGGCTTATTTCTGTTGCTCTTATTGTAAAATTATTTTTATTAAACAAAAGTAAAGGTCAAACAATAAATACCTACAAAAAACTACAACAGGAAAAGATAGAACAAGAACAAGAAGTCATAAAAAGATTAAAAAGTATGAAATTTGAAGTTACTGATGAATTTATTGATAACATTATAAACAGTGAAAATGAACTCTTAGAAGAGGCTTTGAATGATTTAGATGATGATCCTTTAAAAAAATTAAATTTTGGGAAAAAGAACTCCTAAAACTTCAACAAATTTTGGATTTTTTCTTTTTTTATCAAAATACATACAAACTCCAACCATAATATTTCTTTTTTTTGCAATAACATAATCACATTCACATCCTATCATTTCAAAACTTTCCTTCATCTTTTCAAAACCAAAGGAATCTAAATATGTAGGATTTTCTTTAAATATTTCATTTATTCTACTTACAAATTTATCAATTTCCTCTACATCCTCTACAATCTCAAAATTTTCTTTTTTTAACTTTTCTTTTAGATAATCTTTTATACTTTCATAATTATCAAATTCTTCATCTCTACAAACTCCTTTGACAATTAACATATCATCAGTTTCAAACAATGGCTTAGAGCCCTTAAATGCCTTTAAACTATGCATTAATTTTCCTATTTGAGATTTCCACATATCTTTACACCAAAATTAATTTTTTTTATAAGTTTTTAACTTCTTCACAATACTTCTTAATAATTTCAGCAGATTTTTTAAAGGCTATTAACTCATCTTCACTTAATTCAATTGCTACAACTTCCTCAATTCCATTCTTTCCAATTTTTACTGGAATTCCTATACATAAATCTTTAATTCCATCAAATTCACCATCAACATATGCAGATAGAGTTAATAATCTCTTTTCATTATTTACGATGCATCTAACTACATTTAAAATAGCGGCGGCAGGACCAAACTCTGAGCCTCCCTTTAATCTGATAATTTGCTCTCCCTTTGTTTTAACATCTTCAATAATTTTGTTTATTGGCAACTCTTTAAATCTTTCAAATTTGTCAATAGGAATTCCCCCAACAGATGTGGCACTCAATAAAGGAACCATACTGTCTCCGTGTTCTCCTATAATTCTCGTCCTAACTTCATCTATATGCACTCCAAAGAATTTAGCTATAGCTACTTTAAATCTTAAAGAATCTAAGTGTGTTCCCAAACCAAAAACTTGACTTCTGTCAAACTTTGAATCTATTAATGCCTTGTATGTCATTACATCTACGGGATTCGTTATAACGAATATCTTTGTGTCACATATTTTAGATATTTTTTTAGCATATTTTCCAACAATTTTTGCATTTACTTTTGCTAAATCCATTCTACTCATTCCCTCTTTACGAGGAACTCCACTCGTTATTATAACAATGTCACTTTCATCGATAATTTTTAAGTCATTATCACTTCCAACATATATATTAGCATCACTTCTTGTTCCTGCTAATGCATCGTAAATATCTCTTTTTAACCCTTCTAATTTATTTAAGGAATGTTCCCTCCCAATTAAAACTAAATCTTTCATAAATGGTTCTTTAGCTAACAGCAATGCAGTAGCACTTCCTACTCTACCAGAAGCTCCTATAATTGTAGCTTTCATAGTTATCCCTCATTATAATTTTTTTACAAAAATTAATTAATAGAAAACCTAATAAAAATAGAACCAAAAGATTAAGAAAATAGAAATTAAAAACTTAAAAATTAAAATTATTTATATTACAGTTCTTCAACAAATGAATGTATTAGATTAATATTATTTGAAAGTATTTTTTCAGATTCTTCCAACACATCATTTAATGTGCTAATTGTAATAGCAGGCTGAGAAATTTCTGATAAAAATTTATAACTATCTTTTTCGTGGAATAATATACCCTCATAGTATCTTAAATTAGGTATAGCATATAGAACCCCATCTAATGAGATTATTTCCTTTGCGGCATCTACTATTGTATCTATCGTTAATGTCATAGTTCCAGATGTTTTTGAAACTCTTGCCTTTCTATATGTTTTTAAAACTCCAACTTTTGCCTTTTCAACGAATATATTTGCCTTTTCATAAGTGTTGTCTGTCTCATAAATATCTTCGTCAAAAACCCCTTTTGGATCCTCAACAATGAAAACCTCTGGGTCAAATTTACTTAAAAATTCTGGCTCAATTCCTCCTAACCCAGTTAAATCAATAATTAAATCAGGATTTATCTCATTTCTCATCAACTTTAATTTAAATTCATTTAAATGTAAAAATTTTATATTTCCATTTGAGACAAAATTTTTCATAAACTCGTGTATATCCACTAAATAAACTTTATCTGAATATTCTAATAAATTATGAGCTACATAGTTTCCCCACAAATAAACTCCAATAATTACAGTTTCTTTGAATTCCTCTCCTTCTAAGAAGTTTCTAATTGCATTAAATTTCTTCTTAGCAATTTCATTTATTACATCAATAACTTTTGTCCTTGTATAGATTGTTTTTACTGTTTCAGTTATGCCATACTGCATAAGTAACACCTCTAATTTATAGAAATTCCTATTCTTTTTAACGCTTCAATTAACTCATCTTTAATTCTTTTTTCTATATTTTCCTTATGGATTACTGAGGAAGGAGATAAAGAGGCAGTTAAAATCCTACCTTTCTCATCCAATATAACGAGCATAGAGCCAGAGCCTGGAACTCCCAACCTTCCTCTTGAAATGTATATATCTGCTTTTTCAGTATCTAAAGCTAATAAACCCTTATACAAAGCGGGCATTCTTGTCAAATCGGCAAATTTTGTATCAATATCAATCATCTTTATTTGTGCATTACAAACTTTTAACATAATATCTTTTATTACTTTAAATTTCTTTTGATTGTTTGTAGCCACGATGATTTTTTTTGCCTTTTTTATTTTCTCTTGGATTTTTTTTACCTCTTCCTCTTTATCTCCCTTCCTAATATTTTTAATTGATTCAATGTATGCCTCTTTAATAATATCTTCCATCATAATCATCCTTTAAATTCTCCTTAGCCAATTTAGGTCATTTTTATGTAATTCTCTAATATCTGTTAAGTTGTATTTTAGCATTGCCAATCTACTAAATCCAATACCCCACGCCAAAACAGGTTTTTTTATTCCTATTGGCTCCAAAACTTCTGGTCTAAATATTCCAGCCCCTAATATTTCCAGCCAACCTTTTCCTTCTAAATAAACCTCCGCCTCTAAGGATGGCTCGGTAAATGGGAAGTATGCTGGTCTAAATCTAACTTTTTCAAATCCTAATCTGTTTAAAAATTCCTTTAAAATTCCTATTAAGTTGTTGAAATTAACATTGTCGTCCATTACTATACCTTCACATTGATAGAATTCTGGCAGGTGTTTATAATCTATTGCTTCATTTCTAAATACTCTATCTATACAGAATACTTTATGTGGCTTATTTTTCTCCTCCTCTGATAGAGATGCGAGGTATCTTATTGATGATGCCGTTGTGTGAGTTCTCAAAATTAATCTTTTTGATACATTTTCATCAAATTTGTATTTCCAACATCTCTCATGGACTTCCTTAACTTTATCAATTAAATTAGTTGGAATTTCTCCAACATTAGGATACTTTAAAAAGAATGTATCTTGCATTTCCCTCGCTGGATGGTCTTGTGGTTCAAAGAGCATATCAAAGTTCCAGAATTCCGTCTCAACAATAGGACTTTTAATCTCTTTAAAACCCATTGCCAATAAAATTTCTTTAACTTCCCTTATAATCCTCGTTAATGGATGAACCTTAGCAGGATATACAACTTTAGTAGGAACTTTTACATCATAGGGTCTTATATAAGCCCTTTTCCATTTTCCACTTATTATAATCTCTCTCGTTAGTTGAGTAATCTCTTCTTCAATTTCTATTGGTTTTTTAATAAATTCTTTACCTTTTTCAGTTAATTTTATCTTTACTTCTTTTTCTTCGTCAAAATCAACATATCCTCTCTTTTTTAAAATTTCAATTATTTTCTTTTCCTCTTCATTAAAGTTATCCAAATATTTATTTTCTTTAATTTTTTTTAATATTTCTTCTTCAACATCTTTATAATCTAAATTGTCAAATATAATTTTCCCTTTTTCGATTTTAGCAATTTTTTTTCTTTTTATGGCTCCTAATGCGGCATTTATTTCTTCTTTTGGTAAAATGTCTTTTAATTTTTTAATTTCAATTTCCTTTATATTGTTTTCTTTTAAATATTTCGCAATCTTTCTCTCTGGGAAATCGTCTTCATTAACTACATTAACAATTTTTTTAACCTTCTCATCAATATCTACCAATCCCTTACCTTTTAACCATAAAGAAACTCTCAATATTTTTTCTTTTTGCATATATTTTTCTAATCCCTCTAAACTAAATTCATCTCTATTTTTTTCTTGAAAAATTTTTAATAACCTTTTTTCATCTATATGTAAATCCATAACTCTCACCATTCTTATAATAGGACAATATCTTTATATTTATTACCTAACAACATTAACATTAAACTATATTTTGTTATATTTTTTATTTTTTAGTTAAATCAAAATTCTTTAATATAGAGGGATTTTTATGTTGAACGATATTAAGATTATAGATGAGATTTATAGAGAAGGTTATTTATTTGCACAATATGGAATCTACTTAAAGAAAAAATTTAAAGAGAAAATTTTTAAGATTCCAGTAGATATTGGTCTTGGATGTCCTCACAAAAAAAATGGTGGCTGTATATTTTGTTCAGAAATGGGAAGGCCTATATCAGTTAAATACTGTGATGTAAAAATTCCATTAAAAGAGCAGATTGAAAAACAGATGATAAATCAAAGTAAAAAAGGTTTTGAAAAGTTTTATATTTATTTTTATCCAGGAACTAACACCTATGCCCCTATTGAAAAATTAAAAGAAATTTGGGACTTTTGTTTATCCTATAATAATGTTATTGGATTGTCAATAGGAACAAGACCAGATTGTTTAGAGAAGGAAAAACTTGATATTTTGGCAGAATATGTTGAAAATGGTTATGACATTTGGATAGACTTAGGAATACAAAGTGTTCATCAAAAAACCCTTGATATATTAAATAGAGGACATAAAGTTTCAGATATTATAAAATCAATAAAAGAATGCCACAAAAGAAAAATAAAAGTTTGTGGGCATATTATTTTAGGACTTCCGAGAGAGACATGGAATGAAATGATGGAGACAGCAAAAATTCTCTCTTTATTAGAGATTGATGCAGTTAAAATATATCCATTAGTAGTTGTTAAGGGAACAAAATTAGAAGAAATTTATTGGAAAGGAGAATATAGAACTTTAGATGAAAAACAGTATGTAAATTTAGTTTGTGACTTTTTAGAACATCTTTCCCCTTATGTGCTAATTCAAAGATTATCAAAGGACAAAGTTCCAGATAATCTTAAAGTTTCCCCAGAGTGGAGTTTAAATAGATTTAAAATTATGAATAAAGTCATTGAAGAGTTAAAAAAGAGAGGTAGTAGGCAGGGATTAAAATATGGGCAATAATTATATTTTTATGTGTTTAGAGTAATATTCTTTTATAGTTAACCATAAATTTATCTATAATTCGAATTTTGAACTATTAAAAATATAATCGAACGAAATGCGAACCGTTAAGTTATTATATAATGATGATTGAAATAATAATTGATACTAATATTAAAAATAAATTCTTAGGTGATACTATGAAAGCAGATGCAGTAAAAATAGCAGATGGAGTATATTGGGTGGGGGTTTTAGATTGGGATATAAGAATGTATCATGGTTACACATTAAAAGGAACTACATACAACGCATATTTAGTATTTGGAGATGAAAAAGTTGCTTTAATAGACAACACATATCCAGGAACCTCTGCTCAAATGTGGGGTAGAATAAAGGATGCATTTGAAAAAGAAGGAAGAGAATTTAAAATTGATGTAATTGTTCAAAACCACGTTGAAAAAGACCACAGTGGGGCTTTACCAGAAATTCACAAAAAGTTCCCAGAAGCACCAATATACTGTACTGAAGTTGCAGTTGAAGGTCTTAAAAAGCATTACCCATCATTAAAAAATGCTCCTTTCAAAGTAGTTAAATCATTAGATACTGTTGATTTAGGAGGAAAAACTTTAACATTCTTAGAGGCTCCTTTATTACACTGGCCAGACAGTATGTTCACCTTCTATAACGAGGGAGGAATATTATTCTCAAACGATGCATTTGGACAGCACTTATGCTTCCCAGCACATAAGAGATTTGATAAGGATATTCCAGAATATGTGTTAATGGATGCTAATCAAAAGTTCTACGCAAACTTAATAACCCCATTGTCAAAACTCGTATTGAAGAAATTTGACGAAGTTATTAAGTTAGGATTGTTAGATAAAATAAAGATGATTGCTCCATCACATGGACAAATATGGACTGACCCAATGAAGGTTATTAAAGCATATCAGGACTTTGCTACTGGTAAAGCCGCTAAGGATAAGGCAGTTATTGTCTATGACACAATGCACTACTCAACCCAAAAGATGGCTCATGCATTTGCAGAAGGGTTAATGAGTGAAGGTATTGATGTAGTAATGTATTACTTGCACTACGATGAAAGAAGTGAGATAGTTAAAGATATATTAGACGCTAAGGCAGTCCTCTTTGGAATTCCAACAATCTACGATGAGCCATATCCATCAATTGGAGATATTATATACTACTTAAAAGGTCTCAAATTTAATAGAACTGGATTTAAGAGATTGGCTATAACCTTTGGTTCAATGGGTGGAGAAGGAGGGGCAGTTAAAAAGATTGCTGAAGAGTTGGCAAACTGTGGATTTAATGTTATCGACCAGTATGAATTATACTATGTTCCAACAGAAGATGAATTAACTAACTGCTACAATATGGGTAAAGAATTAGCTAAGAAGATTAAGGAATTGAAAATTGAATAATTTTTAACTTTTTCTTTTTAACTATTAATTTTTGCTTTTGTATATTCGTATATTTAAATATGATATATTAAGATATTAAATGGTAATTATTACAGACTTTAAATAGTAATTAAAATATTTGAAAACTGATATTACATTTAAAAATTACACAAATGTGTAAAAATAAAAATTAGGTGATTTAAATGGCAGAAATAATTAAGTGGAGTAAAGATCTCGAAACAGGAATTAAAGCATTTGATGATGAGCATAAATTTTTAGTAAAAACACTAAATGAAATTTATACATTATTAATGGAAGGAAAAAAAGAGGAAGCAAAAGAATTGTTAAAGAGGAGAGTTGTAAATTATGCTGCAAAACACTTCAAACACGAAGAGGAGGTTATGGAAAAATATGGTTATCCTGACTTAGAAAGACATAGGAAAACACATGAAATTTTCGTTAAAATAGTTATTGAAAAACTTCTACCAAAAATTGAAAATGGTTCAGATGATGATTTTAGAACTGCTTTATCTTTTTTAGTAGGTTGGCTAACTATGCACATAGCAAAACCAGATAAAAAATATGGAGAGTGGTTTAAAGAGAAAGGTATCGTTATAGATGACGAAATGGTGGATATTGACTAAAATTTTAACTAATCCATTAAATATTTTACGAATTTCGAACCGATAGTGTTATATATCGTGACTATGTAGTATAATTATAGAAAAATTAATTAAAAAGTTAATAAAAATGACATCGGGTGAGATGATGGAGTTGGAGTTAATAAATGAACACAAAATTGGAGTAACAAAAGGAACAGAGTTAGAGAAAGAAGTTCAAGCAAACTTTGAAGGAGAGTGTAAAGAAGTTGGTTTATACTTAGCTATGGCAAGACAAGCTCAGAGAGAAGGATTGCCAGAAGTTGCTGAAGTTTTAATAAGAATTGCGATGGAAGAAGCTCAGCACGCAGCACACTTTGCAGAAATGAATGGATTAATTTCAGAAAACTTAAAGGAGAATATTGAAATGATGTTAAAAGGAGAATGTATGGCTAATAAAGAGAAGAAAGCAGCAGCAACAAAAGCAAAAGAATTAGGAATTGACCCAGCTCACGACTTCTTTGATGAATCAAGTAGAGATGAAGCAAGACACGCAAAAATGTTAAAAGGAATATTAGAAAGATACTTTAAATAACCGAATATAATTTATTTTATTTGCTCTAAAATAATGGCTGGACAAATCTTTTTTATTCCATCAATTTTTCCAATCTTATTAAAAATTAAATCAGAAAATTCTTTTCCATTTTTAGCCCAAATCTCCGCCATTATCATATGGTCTCCCGTAGATGTAAAGACTTTTTTAACCTCCTCAAATTTGCAGAGTTCATGTGCTACACTTAAAAATTTATCTGGCTCAGTGTCAAAACCTGTTAATGCTACAACATTGTATCCTATTTTTGAAGGGTCAATTATGGCAGTGTATCCTTTAATAACTCCCTCCTCTTCCAATTTTTTTACCCTCTTTCTTATGGAACTTTCACTTGTTCCTAATTCTCTCGCTATATCAGTATATGATTTTCTTCCATCTTTCATAAGAATTTCAATAATTTTTAAATCTTTTTCATCCATAGTATCACCGAATTTCGGATAATAATAAACTTTATTAATAACATAAACATACCAAATATATAAAAATTTTGGAGGATGAAAATGGCTGTTGAAATTATAGTAAATAAAGAAAAATGTATAGGATGTGGAAGATGTTATGATGTTTGTCCAAAGGGGCCATTGATTTGGAAAAAAGATGAAAATGGAAAATATTACGCTTATGATGTTGAATACTGTCACAACTGCAAATTTTGTGCTGGTAGATGTCCAACAAACGCTATATTAGTTAAAGTGGTAAATTCAAAAAAATAATAAAATAATTTAGATTAATATTTTATTTTTGCTCTATTTTGGAAAATACATCGTCTAATGCATCAATTAGACTATCAATATGCTCTTTTTCTACTATTAATGGAGGTAGGAATCTTAAAACTACATCAGATGTGCAGTTAATTAAAAATCCTCTTTCGAGCATTTTTTTAACGATTTCAGAACCGTTAAATTCAAGTTCAGTACCAATCATTAAACCTAAACCTCTAACCTCCTTTATAAAATCATATTTTTCTTTAAGATTTTTAAGTTTTTGAATGAAATAATCTCCTTTTTCTATAACTTTATTGTCCTTAATTAACTCCTCTATAACCTCTACTGAAGCCAACGCCGCTGAGCACGCTAAAGGGTTTCCCCCAAAAGTTGTTCCGTGGTCTCCATAATTTAATGCCTTACCTATTTCTTCTTTTAAAATTACAGCCCCAATAGGAACTCCTCCTCCAAGTGCCTTAGCCAAAGTTACTATATCTGGCTTAACTCCATAATGCTCGTAAGCAAACATTTTTCCAGTTCTACCCATACCGCACTGAACTTCATCAAAAATTAGAACAATATTTTTATCATCACATAAATCCCTAACACCCTTTAAATAATCTTTGTCAGCTACATTAATCCCTCCTTCTCCTTGAACTGGCTCTACTATTATGGCACAAGTTTTATTTGATATACTTTCTTTTAACGCTTCTAAGTCATTGAAAGGCACATACTTAAATCCTTGAGGAAGTGGATGAAATCCTTCTTGATACTTAGGTTTTGGAGTAGCCGCCAATGTTGTTAAAGTTCTACCGTGAAATGCATTATACATACTAATTATTTCTCCACCATCTTTTCCTAAAACCTTTGATGCATACTTTCTCGCAAACTTTATAGCCCCTTCATTTGCCTCTGCCCCACTATTGCAAAAAAATGCCTTATCTAAGCCACTTAACTCTACTAATTTTTTAGCAAGTTTTATTTGTGGAATTGTGTAATATATGTTAGATGTATGAATTAATGTTTCTGCCTGCTTTTTTATTGCTTCAACTACTTTTGGATGACAGTGTCCAACATTATTAACTCCAATTCCAGCTAAAAAGTCATAATATTTCTTTCCATTTATGTCATAAACTTCCATCCCTCTACCTTCAACTAAAACAACTGGTAATCTTCCATAAATTTGAAGATGATACTTTTTTTCCAATTCTATCCAGTTCTCATTCATTTAATCACCATAAAATTTATTGGTAAATTTTTATATTAGGTAGGGTATTTATCATTATTGTGCTATATAATAATTAATATCCCAACACAAAAATAAATTTGGTGAGAGTTATGCATAAAATATGCGTTATAGAAGGAGACGGAATAGGTAAGGAGGTAATTCCTGCTACAATAAAGGTTTTAGAAGCTACAGGGTTACCATTTGAGTTTGTTTATGCAGAAGCAGGAGATGAAGTTTATAAAAGAACTGGAAAAGCATTACCAGAAGAAACTATTGAAACTGCCTTAGATTGTGATGCTGTTTTATTTGGGGCTGCTGGAGAGACTGCGGCAGATGTTATTGTGAAATTAAGGCATATCTTAGATACATATGCCAATGTAAGACCAGTAAAAGCATACAAAGGAGTTAAATGCTTAAGACCAGATATTGACTATGTTATTGTTAGAGAAAATACTGAAGGGCTTTATAAGGGAATTGAGGCAGAGATTGATGAAGGAATAACAACAGCCACAAGAGTTATAACTGAAAAGGCATGTGAGAGAATATTTAGATTTGCCTTTAATTTAGCAAGGGAAAGGAAAAAAATGGGTAAAGAAGGAAAAGTAACCTGTGCCCATAAAGCAAATGTTTTAAAAATAACTGATGGTTTATTTAAGAGAGTATTTTACAAAGTATCTGAGGAATATAAAGATATAAAAGCAGAAGACTGCTATATAGATGCTATGAACATGTATATAATTACTAAACCACAAACATTTGATGTAGTAGTAACATCCAATTTATTTGGGGATATTCTCTCAGATGGAGCGGCTGGAACTGTTGGAGGTTTAGGTTTAGCCCCTTCTGCAAATATTGGAGATGAACACGGATTATTTGAGCCAGTTCATGGTTCAGCCCCAGATATAGCTGGAAAGAAAATAGCAAATCCTACTGCTACAATATTAAGTGCTGTGTTAATGCTTAGATACTTAGGAGAGTATGAAGCGGCTGATAGGATAGAGAGAGCATTAGAAGAAGTTTTAGCATTAGGTTTAACAACTCCTGACTTGGGAGGAGATTTAAACACTTTTGAAATGGCAGAGGAAGTTGCTAAGAGAGTTAGAGGAGAATAATACTCTATTTTATTTTTTAGATTCTATTTTTTTTCTATCATTAAATTTTTAAAATAAACAAAATATGAAATTTAAAATCTATTTAAATTTGGATTAAAATTATTTCTTGGAGGTGGTTTTATGAGATTGGCTATTATTGACTATGATAGATGTCAGCCAAAAAAATGCTCTATGGAGTGTATTAAATACTGTCCAGGAGTTAAAATGGGTGAGAAAACAATAGTTATTGATGAAAATACTGGAAAGCCAATTATATCAGAAGTTTTATGTTCTGGTTGTGGAATATGCGTTAAGAGATGTCCATTTAAAGCAATATCTATCATAGGATTACCAGAAGAGTTGAGTGAGGATAAAATAGTTCATTCCTATGGGCAAAATAGATTTAAGTTGTTTGGTTTAGTTATACCAAGAGATGGAGTAGTTGGAATTATTGGTCAAAATGGAATAGGTAAATCAACCGTTTTAAGAATATTGGCAGGAGAATTAATTCCAAACTTAGGAAGAGATGACAAAGAGCCGAATTATGATGATGTTATCAAGTATTTTAGAGGTTCTGAATTGCAGGAATATTTTGTGAAGTTGAAAAATAAAGAAATAAAGGCAATACATAAAGTTCAATATGTTGATATTTTACCAAAAGTTGTTAAAGGAAAAGTTGGAGAATTGTTAAAGAAAATAGATGAAAGAGGAAAATTTGAAGAAGTCGTTGAGAAGTTAGAATTAAAAAATATCTTAGATAGGGAATTACATCAATTGTCAGGGGGAGAATTACAAAGAGTTGCTATAGCCGCTGCATATTTAAGAAAGGGAGACATATATTTCTTTGACGAACCTTCTTCTTGGTTAGATATTAGGCAAAGATTCAATGCCGCGAGATTAATAAGGGAGTTAAATAAGGTTATTGTGGTTGAGCACGACCTAATAGTTTTGGATTATTTATCTGACTATATACATATAATGTATGGGGTTCCTTCAGCATATGGTATTGTTTCACTACCTAAGAGCGTTAGAGTAGGAATAAATGAATACCTATATGGTGAGTTAAGAGAGGAAAATATAAAGTTTAGAAAGGAGCCAATAATATTTGAAAAAAGACCAGTTATTGATTATAAAAACAGACCTGTATTATTAACATATTCACCAATGAAAAAAACCTTAGGTAGTTTTAAATTAGAAGTTAGTGGTGGAACTATATACAAAGGAGAAGTTATTGGTATCTTAGGCCCTAATGGAATTGGAAAGACAACATTTATTAAATTGTTGGCAGGAGTCATTAAACCAGATGAGGGAGAGGTTACTAAAGAAAGTGAAATTAAAGTATCTTACAAGCCACAGTATATAAGTCCAGATTATGATGGAACAGTTGAAGATTTATTAAGTTCAATAACTAATATTCACACTTCCTACTATAAATCAGAGATTATTAATCCTTTACAATTAGAAAAATTATTGGATAGGAATGTTAAAGAGTTATCTGGTGGTGAGTTACAGAGAGTGGCAATAGCGGCGTGTTTAAGTAGAGAAGCAGATATTTATCTATTAGATGAGCCTTCAGCATTCTTAGATGTTGAACAAAGATTGGCTGTTTCAAAGGTTATTAGAAGAATGGCAGATGAGAAAGAGGCAGGAATGTTTATTGTCGATCACGATATGTTATTCCAAGATTATATTTCAGATAGGTTTATCGTATTTAGTGGTGAGCCAGGAATATACGGAATTGGAAGTAGTCCAATGAATAAGAGGGAAGGAGCAAATAAATTCTTAAAAGAAATGCAAATTACATTTAGAAGAGATCCAGAAACTGGAAGACCAAGAGCTAATAAAGAAGGTAGTCAAAGAGATATTTTACAAAAAGAAAAAGGAGAGTATTACTATTTGGATGAATAACCATAAGGAAATACCTTCTATGGTTGATGATACCGTTCTGGTTCTCCGCTACAAATGGAACAAATCGTAGCAGAGAGCCTTCCAGCCTCCTAACTTCATTGGCTGGCAATCGGGGTTTAAAAGAAACCACATCTTCAGCTTACCCATTCGGGCTTAGTTTCCCCACATATCGGGACTGCCATGTTATAATATAACCTTATTTAAATTTTTGGATAGTGTTTTATAGAAACAAAAGTATAAATTTGTTTTGTATGTTCTATTTAAGGAAATTGCCCGAATTGTGTAAAGAAAAATTACAGAAATTAGATTAAAATAATGAAACAATTATAAAAATCTATATATTCATATATTTATTTATATTATTATACAAATATATAATGTATTAACAAATAAAAAAACAAATAAAATAAGATAAATAATGCTCCGGCCGGGATTTGAACCCGGGTCGCGGGCTCGAAAGGCCCGCATGATTGGCCGGACTACACCACCGGAGCACATTATAATTAAAAAAAATGGCGGACCCGGGGGGATTTGAACCCCCGACCCCCGGCTTAGAAGGCCGGTGCCCTATCCAGGCTAGGCTACGGGTCCTCTTAATCTTTTAAATCTATTAAGTGAGCATTTCTTACAATAGAAATTTCTACTATATATACTTTTCGTTTCATTATTAATAACAAAAATTAATTAAGACGAAGTTAAAATAGATAAAGGAATTTATCTAATTTACAACTCTTTATTATTTTTAAACCATTCTGGATAACCAACTATTTTATACCCACCAAAAGGACCTGATTTACTCTCTATTTTAAATCCAAGTGTTTTTAAATCTTTTATTCTGTTATGGACTGCTACTCTACTCTTTCTATCAATGTAGTTTTTTAAAAATTCACCAGATACAAAATCTGAGTTCTTAGCGAATATTCTATTCTTTTCTAATATTTTTTTAGCCTCTTCTGTACCATATTTCTTAGATAAGTTTTTAAATATTTCATTAACTCCCATAAGAATATTTAAAAGAATAAAATGCCCTATATCTAACTTTATATTATTTTCATAAGCCTTTTTTAAAAATTCCCAAAAGTCGTAATCTTTTCTATTTACAATTTTTTTTAACTCTTCTTCTATATTCATCTACCTCCCCTGATCTTTGCCAATCTTCTCGCTAATGCAACCATTCCTATTTCAATAAGACCTACAAAGAATTTTTCCAAACCTCCACAAGCCCATATTGCCTTTCCAAAAGTAGTTTTTTTAATTCTCTCTTCATACTCTTTTGGCGTTATATCCTCTCCAGTCATTCTTTTTGTTACAACTGCTGCTGCTTCCATCAGCTCTTCCCAGCTTATATCTCCAATATGATTGTGTAATTCCTTAAATATCTTATATACTGGAATTTCATATAACTTAGCTAAGGTTTTAACAACATCACAGTTTCTAACCATCCCCACAACTTTACCATCTCTTGTTAAAACTGGAATACTAACAACCTTATATTTAACGAATTTTAAAACCACATCTCTTGCCTCATCATCTTCATAAACAGTAATAACTTCTTCTTTATTACGCATAAACTCAGTTATTGGTTTTTTGAAATCTTTCTCTGAAATCCCTAACAACTCCAAAGCAGTTATCCAACCCACTAATTTATCTTCTTTATCAACTATAGGAGCAGAAAATCTCTTTTTCTTTTTTAATAAGTTTATAGCATCTTCAACAGTCTCATCTATATATATTTTAGCAAAATTCTTGTCCATTAAGTCTCTAACTTTCATAGTATCACGGAAAAATTTATAAAAATAATTATAGCATTTGAACTTTTTATCTTTTTATCTTTATCTTTTTAAAATTAATTTTAACTGAAATCTAATTTATTTTAATCTAATTTATTAGTTATGTATCCTTTAATTGCACTTATTGCAGCAACTTTTGGTGATGCCAAATAAATATAGCTATTTATATGTCCCATTCTTCCTCTAAAATTCCTATTTGTCGTTGATAAACAAACTTCCCCCTCAGCTAAAACTCCTTGATGAGCCCCTAAGCAAGGACCACAACCTGGAGGACAAATCATTGCTCCAGCTTTAACAAATATATCAATAAGCCCCTCCTTTAACGCTTGCATAAAAACCTTTTTTGATGCAGGAATGATAATTAATTTAACATCTTTATGAACCTCCCTACCCTTTAAGTATTTAGCCGCTTCTCTTAAATCACTCAATCTTCCATTTGTACAACTACCTATAAAAACTTGATCAATTTCAATTCCTTCAACTTCACTAACTGGCTTTACATTATCAGGATGGTGTGGAACTGCTATTTGCTCTTCCATATCTGTTATGTCAATCTCAATTTCTTTATAATAACTCTCCTTTTCCCTATTTACTGTTATTCTTTCTTTTTTTAATTTTGCAATTTCTTCATCACCTAAATTCCTCTCTTTCTTTAAATAGTTGTAAGTTATTTCATCTGCCTCTATAACTCCTGTTTTTCCTCCCATTTCTATTGCCATATTACATAATGTTAATCTCCCATCCATATCCATATTTTTTACAACTTCTCCACCATATTCAATAGCCATGTATGTAGCTCCTCTCCTACCTATCTCTTTACAAACTCTCAAAACAATATCTTTAGCAGAAATATTTTCATTTTTTCCAACAATATCAACCCTAATAGTTTTTGGCACTTTAATCCATGTTTCCCCTGTTGCATAAATATAAGCCATGTCTGTGGCTCCAAAGCCAGTGGCAAAAGCTCCAAAAGCTCCATGAGTGCATGTATGGCTGTCTCCACCAGCTACAAACATATTAGGAAAAACATAATTTTCAGCTAAGATTTGATGACAAATACCTTCCCCTCCTTTATGGAACTTTTTTATGCCAAATCTCTTAACGAACTCTAAAGCCAATTTTTGCATTTCAGCAGCTTTAACTGTATTTGCTGGGACATTGTGGTCGAAGGCAACAACTATTTTATCTGGATTCCAAACGCTATCGCTCATCTCTTTTAAAGCTTTATAAGCTAATGGAGTAGTTCCATCATGAGTCATTGCCAAATCAACTTCAACCTCTATGCTATCTCCTTCATAGACATTATAACCAACTTTTTTTGATAATATCTTCTCCACTAATGTCAATTTATCACCTCCCTTAAATTATATAGTAATTATATTATTTCTTATTTTGATTTGAGCAATTACCACAAAAAATACAGGGTTTTATATATCCCGCTAAAAAATCTAATGCATCACTAATTTTTTTATGAAATAACTTTGGAAATTTATATATGAAATAGCCGTATATGATTCCAGTAATTATATCAACTATCCAATGCATTCCTAAAATTAAAGTTGATATAGGAATCAATATAGCCAATGTAAAGTAAATATAATTTAAATATGTCTCATCTTTGAAATGTAATGCCAATAGAAATGAATATGCCGTATGTAATGAGGGAATTTCATAAGTTGGTTTTGTAAATATCCAAAAGTAATGCATATCTACCAAATCTTTAGCAACATTTACTTGAAACGGTGATTTAACAACAAAAATAGAATATATTATTCCTGCAAACAACCAACCAAGTGCTAAATCAATTAAAATAATATCACTTTTTAAAAAATCCTTTTTTATAAATAAATAGTATGCAATACCACAAATAATCATAAGAGAAAATCCATATAAATATATTATTTTAAAAAATTCAATAACAACTGTTGGTAATGATTGAAGAATTAAATAAAAATTTCTGTTGCATAAAGGGAGAGTCATTAATAAAGTAGTTCCATCTATTGGCTTTAATATTTGTGAATACCACATTAAGCCACCCCACATAATATAGGCAATTGGATATACTGCCAATCTAACTACAATCCTTCTATCCACAAATATCACCAAAGAGTTTTTAAATACAATAAATTAAGGTGAGATTATTAAATTTTTAGAAGGAATAGTTGATTTCCTACAAAAAAATGTAAAAACAATATTTTCCTATCCCGGAGAGCAGATACTTCCACTTTATAATGAGATAGAAAATAGTAGTATAAAAAATATTATGGCTAAAGATGAGAGAGGATCTGGCTTTATGGCTGATGGTTATGCAAGAATAACTAACTATATAGGAGTTTGCTTGGTAACTGCTGGACCAGGAAGCACAAATTTAACTACTCCAATAGCTAATGCTTACAAAGATAATTCCTCAGTATTAGCCATAACTGGAAGATGTGAAAGAAAATATATTGGTAAAAATTACTTCCAAGAGATTAATATGGATTTCTTAAATTTTTACAAAGGGTATTTTATTAACAACGATGATATAAATTCTATTGTTTCAGCATTTAGAGATTGTCTATACAACAAAAAGCCAGTTCAGATAAATATTCCCTCTGATGTATATAAAGATAAAGTTGATGAAAATGATTTATATAACAATAATATATATTATAATAATGACAACGAAAATGGTAATGGAATAATTGATATAGATAAAATAAACTCCGAACTGTCTAATGCTAAAAAACCACTATTTTTAATTGGACAAGGGATTTATGGAAATTTAAGTTATAATGAAATGCTAAAAATATCCAAAATTTTGGAAAAATTAGATTGTCCAATATCTACAACATTTCCAAGTAGAGGAGTTATTGATGAAAATTTAAATAACTGTGTGGGTTTAGTTGGTAGAAGAGGAGATATAAAATCTTTATTGGAGGCAGATAAGATAATAAATTTTGGTTCGTCACTTTCATACAATACTTATGTTGAAAGTGTTAGGGAAAAACTTTTAAAGAAAACTGTAAATATAAACCTAAAACCAAAAAGTATTAAAGAGTTAAAAGAATTTTTTAAAGATTTAAGTATAGATAACAAAAACTGGTTTTATAACAAAGAAAATAAATTCTCTCCTAATGGAGATTATTCAACTAAAATAAATGAAATAATTGAAAGTATTCCAGAAGATTCTATAATAGTTACAGACGCTGGAAAACATACGGTATTTACTTGCCTATTAAAAAAATGCGTTGTTCCAAGAAATATTATTTCATCTCATTCGTTTGGTTCTATGGGCTTTGGTTTGCCAGCATCTATAGGAGTTAAATTTGGATGTATTGACTTTAATATTGATAGAGATATTATACTGATTAGTGGGGATGGTGGCTTTTTAATGAATATTGAAGAATTACAGGTAGTTTCTGAACATAATTTAAAAATTTTAATGATTGTAATGAAAAATAATAAATTGGCTGAATTTTGCAAAATAAAAAATCCTAACTTTAATAAATTGGCTGAAGCCTTTGAAATAGATAATTGCTACATAGAAAAAGCTGATGAGATTAGTTCAACAATTAAAGAGTTTTTAAAGAAAGATAAGCCATTATTAATGGTTATTGAGACAGAGGATGAAAAACTACCTAACCCAAATATATAAATTTTTAAAATTATTAGTTGATTAGATAATTTAAATTACTAAATTAATGGAGGGATACTATGGAAGTTTTAACTGAGTTATTTAACATTTTATCAAAAGATTTACACTTTAATGTTACAAAATTGGACTCTAAAACTTATGAACAAAATTGGAAAGTTCCAGAAGGATTTATTTCCATAATTGGTTTAGAAAATGCTAAGATGCCAGTATTTTACTATGGATTAACAGATTCTTACAAAGAGGAGTATAAGCTTAAAAAAGTTGTTACACCTAAAGGACAAAAACAGGTTTTTGCAAGACTCTACTACATATTTGACAGAAGAGATATTATAGAAAAAGAGAAATATGTTGTTGCGAATGCATTTAATGGACTTTTATTACTTATAAAATTTGATAAAAATGAATTTATTGAAAAAGCAATTGAAATGCTAACAAGAGGTTATGAAGAAGATGATTTTATTAAAGAAGTTATTAATAAGGTTAAAGAAAAAAATATGTTTGACTCTGTTGAAGAAACTATAAGATTTATGGCTAATAGAGATTATAACTGGATTATTGGAAAAATAAAATACAATGTAGGTAGTTTAGAGTATTCTGGACAAGGTTTCTATTTACTTCCTATAAAAACAAATATGCAGATAACTCCGGGGCTAAAAATTGAAAATGGTAAAGTTATTATTGACTTGGAGAATTCACATTTATTTAAAAACTTTATTGTATATGTGGATACTATCAACAACAAAATAATCTTTAACAAACAAAGATTGTGTAATAAAACACCAGCTATATTAGAAATAATGTCAAAAATTGATGACAACACTTGTCCTTGGTGTGGTGCTAAATTAAGAGTAGTTAAAACAAAAAAAGGAGAGTTTTTAGGTTGTACAAATTACCCAAAGTGTTTGTATAGAAGATTTCCAAAGAAATAATTTAGTGTCAAAGGAGTTAAAAAAGGGGTCTATCAAACATGGATAATTATAGACAAATATCCATATTCCAATATATCGTTTATATCATATATTCTCGTATCTCATCTTTTCGCTACCATATTTTTTTATTTTGTTATTATATTAATATATAAATATTATTTGATTTTAGACACACTCATCCGTTTAGTAAATCATATATACCCTTTTGTTCTATATAATGAACAACATAATAAAGTGAGGTGAATATAGTGGACAAAAAGGATAGCCTATTAGTAGCTGTTGGAAGAAGGATATCCAGATTAAGAAAGGAAAGGGGGATTACATTATCGGGTCTTGCCAAAGTTGCTGGAATTTCAAAATCAACGCTATCTACTATAGAATCTGGGGATGCGAATCCTACAATATCTACATTGTGGGCAATAGCAGATGCCCTTAATGTTCCATTCGGAGAACTTCTTCCAGAAGAATTTAAGGAGGTTGATGAGTCTGGAATAACTGTTCGACTTATAGAACGATCGGAGGGAGAGCCAAAAATTGAAGTTTACAAGATGATCCTAAGCCCAAAGAGTGTTAGAAGAGCTAATCCCCATCAAAAAGGTGTGATTGAGAAGGTTCTCGTAGTAAGCGGTAGCATGCTAACAGGACCAGTATCATCTCCTAAACTCTTAAAAGCTGGAGAAGAGATGGAATTCAAAGCTGATGTGCCTCACGTATACATGGCTATGGATGAAGGAGCAACAGCAATAATCACAATAAAATATCCATTGCTTGAGGACTCTTATAATCAATACGACATTATTAAGCCGTTTCCGGAGAATGACGTTGAATGGGATGGCTTAAAATCCTTGTTAAGCAGGTTAAGTGAAGAATCTCTTTTAGGTATCCCAGTATTTAGAATTGAACTTCATGGAGGCTATACGAGAGATGATCTAAGAAAACTAAAGGACATCCTTTATTCGCTTAAAGTAAAAAACCTAAAGCCCCACCTAATTGAAGATAACCATAGGGTATTAATATACTTATTTAGTACCTTTCCGGGAACTTTTAGGAGTTTTGATTCAGTTAGCTTAAATGACAAGAAATTCCATGAAGCGGTAAAAATTCTTAAACTCTCTAATAAGCAAAAATTATCAGAAGATGAGTTTAAGTATTTACAAGATTTAACAAGTGACTCATCATTCTTGCTAAGTGTCTTAGCATCAGAAGTGCTCTTAATCCATGCATATCCTACAATTCCCAATATAATTCTTAAGTTATACGAAAAAGACGTAAAGATATTTTACAAGCCTAAAACGTCATTCGAAGAGAGGATTAATGTCGGTTTATACAACGCTTTTGAACCACTTCACCCCGGTTATGCTCGGCAAGCATTGTTTATTGCTTATATCGTCAGAAAATACTTTGGAGATGAAAAAATTCAAGCCCTTGATGTAGGAACTGGTCCAGGTCATCACTTAAAAATGTTATATGAGTTAGTACCTTACCTTAGTGTTCTATGCGTAGAAAATAGCCCAAAAGCCATAGAATACCTTAAAAATAATCTTAAAGGGTTTAATTTTGGTTATATTCTTGAAGACTTCCTAGAATTCAAGTATTATGATAAAAAGGTGCCGTTGATAATTTCTGTCGGCTCATCTCATCACATGAATACTCTGTTCTTCTTAGAGAAATCATATGATTTACTTGAAAATGGTGGTATTCTGATTGTTTCCGACGAGTTTATCTCACCCTACCATGATCGCTTAGAAAGAGCGAGGAATATTATATCCCATCATACGAAATACATGCTGGAAACTTTGGTTGAAATACCAGAAAATGCTAATCTAACGGATGAAGAAAGAAGGTTAGTCAAACTTTTATCGAGAAATATACCTTTGATTTCATATCTTGCAGAGATTGGAGAGGTTAGAACTGCTATGAGCTATGCATTTCAACTCTTTAGAGATCTCAATAGGATTTTAATTCCTCCCAAAATCTCTCATCCGTTTATATCTTACTACATATTTCAATACTTAGAGCTATCAGCAATGATTGCAGGTCTTGATTACGAAGTTGAAAGAAAAACGTACCCTGAAAGGTTTAAATCACTTGCAGAAGAAACTGGATTTTCTTTATTACACCACACGAGAATCTATGCCACTCACGGAGCAAACGAGATGGACGCGGGAACACACATCTTCGCTCTAAAAAAGGAGGGGTAAAGATGTTTAAAAAGGGATTGATTGCTAGCTTTCCAATAGTGATTGGTTATATCCCTGTTGCCATAACTTTTGGAGTAACTGCGTTGGCGTTAGGATTCAATGAAGTCGAAGCAATTCTTGCATCAGCATTAATCTTTGCCGGAGCAAGTCAATTTGCATTAATTTCACTTGCATCGAATTCGTTAATTGATGCGGTAACTATTCCAATAATTTTAAATTTAAGGCATATAGTTTACGGTTGCATAGTATCTCAAAGGTTTGAAATAAGAAATCCGTTTATAACTGCATTTGGATTGACGGATGAGGTTTTTGCAACATCTTTAAACGCTCCAAACAGTGAGAGGTTTAGTTGGGGTTTAGAATTGGGAGCTTATCTATCTTGGGTTTTGGGAACTGCGATTGGTATTCTTGGTGGAGCAGTTTTACTTTCTAATGAAACTTTAGCTCCTTCTCTGGTGTTTGCACTTACAGCTTTATTCTTAGTGCTCTTAATTCCCAACCTTAAAGGATATCACACGCTATCTGCGTTAATTGGAGGGACTATCGCTCTAATATTTCATTACTTTGGATATACTTCAATGGGAATTCTACTCGCGGGTATTTTAAGTCCAATAGTGGTTCTAAAAATCAAAAATAGGTGATAAAAATGATAGAACACTACGTAGCAATAATATTGGTTGCGATAGGAACATATCTATCAAGATTTTTACCAATATATTTTAATGAAAGATTTAAAAGGTTAAAGGGTTTTAACGAATTCCTTGCGTATTCATCAACAGCCTTAATATCTGCACTTTTCATTACATCGCTCGTATCCTTTCCAGTTGAATTAAAAAACACAAGTATAAGTATTGTAGCGTTAGCATTAGTCTTTGTATCTTACAAAAAATGGAAAAATTTAGGATTTTCTGTATTAATCGGAGTGATAGCACATTTATTATTATCTTTGGTAATTAAAAATTTCATAACATTAATAGTATAATAGTGTTGATATAAAGAATGTGTCCACTTAATAAAATCTTCACTAAACTAACTGGTTATACTACAGAATAAATTTATATTAAAAATTAAAATTATATATACAAACCTTTTGGTAATGAATATCTATAAATGTATATATTTGTCCATGAAAAATTTAACTGTTTCAAACGGCTTTCAATATTTATTTTAAATTATTTCTTTAAATAACTACAAACTTTTTCAAACATCAAATCAGTAGGGTCTTCTAACTCAATAACACCAAGTTTTTTTCCTAAGTTTTCTTCAACATAGTCTATTATTTCTTTAATATTGATTGTATGGATCATTCTACCTTTTTCAATTAAATATTTATCAACTCCAAGTAATTCTTGAGGATAGCAGGATATTGTTGGAATTCCAAGAATAGCACTCTCTCTATTCATAGTTCCTCCTGCTCCAATCATAAAATCAGAGTGATATAATAAAGATAAGGCATCAATTGCTTCCTTAGGAACAATAACATTGAGTTTCTCATAATTTATTCTCTGATAATCATCTCTTGGAAAAACTACTATATTACAGTCAATTCTTTTTTTTAGTTCTTTTATAATATCTGGCAAAATATCCTTGTGTCCATTACAATAGGAAGAATTTGGACATGGTCTCATAACTATTGTAGGTCTATTATTATCAATATCTAATTTTTTTAGAATATCGTTATCTATCGGGTAATAGCCATTTAATCGAGAATTTACATTTGCCACTTCGCAAGTTCCATCAAAGCTTATAAAATTTCTTCCTCCGCAATCTTTAAGCTTTTTTTCATCAGTTGCTATTGGTTTTATAATTTCATTTGCCAATGGAAGAGTTAATCTATTCTGAGCCTCTGCATATTCATTATCTACAACAAAAATAATTGGAATGTTTAAGCCAAAGGCAACTCTTGGCAATTCTACTGAATGTTTTGCTATTGCCACTTTTGGTTCTACATTAGATATTAATTCAGATAAACCAATAACTCTCTCAGCGTAAAAAATTAATTTTTCTTTTAATGTTTTTCCATGCTTTCCTATACATTTTCCTACAAAATTGTAAATTTTAACTAATTTATCTAAATTTTTTGAATCTCTGTAAGTTAATAAATATTCTATTCCTTCCTTTTCAAATTTTTTTATTAATTGACAAAAATAATGAACATGAGGAGCATTTGTTAAGTCAATCCAAACATCCAATATAACCACCTCTTAAAATAAATAAACTTCTACAAACTCTCCTTTTTCATAACCTTCAACATTTTCTGGAATTAGTATATAGCCATCACTTCTTGTTAATGAAGATATAACTCCACTTCCTGTTATTCTTATAGGATCAACATATTTATTTATTTTCACTCTTACAAAATCAACTCTACCAAGTTCTGAGGCAATGTTTCTTTTTAGAGGCATTATTATTTTTTTCCTTTTTGTGAAAAATCTTTGAATAAACAATTCAAATTGAACTGCTGACGCTACTGGATAACCAGATAGCATAAATATTAATTTGTTATTTACAACTCCTAAACCAAAAGGTTTTCCTGGCCTTATATTTACTCCATGAATTAAAATGTTACCTAACTCTTTAACTGTCTCTACCGTTATATCTCTCTCACTTACAGAAGTTCCACCAGTTATTAATAAAATGTCATTTTCTTTTAATGCTAATTTTATAGTATTTTTTAATGAATCTTTGTTATCTTCCACTATATCATAAATTTTTCCATTAAATCCAAGATTTTTTACTAAACCATATAGCATATACACATTGGAATTTATAACTTTTCCATTTAATTTTTTAATATCTTCTTCAATATTTTCAACATCTTCTAAACTAACAAGTTCATCCCCAGTAGGTATTATTCCAAATTTTAAGTCATAAACATTAACTTTTTTTATTCCTAAGGATGCAAGTAAATTTAAATGATATGGATTAATTATGGTTCCTTTTTTTAAAACAATTTCTCCCTTTTTGACATCCTCACCAACTTTTGATACATTCTCATTAGGATAAACAGATTTATAAATTTCAACAAAGTTATTAATTTCATTACAAAATTCTTTCATAACTACGGCATCAGCGTTTTTTGGTAGTTTTTCTCCAGTAAATATTATTTTCGCCTCTCCAGAAGATATTTCATCATTATTAACAAGATTTAGTATTATAGGATTTGTTTCAGAAGCCCCAAATGTATCTTCAGCAATAACTGCATATCCATCCATTGCCGCTCTATTAAAATATGGTAAGTCAATAGGAGAAATAATATCTTCACATAACACTCTATTTAATGACTCGATAAGATTAGCTTTTTTAATTTTTTTATTTTTTTCAATATATTCAAATAAATTATTAAAAACTATTTTTTCGGCATTATTTAATGGCATCAATTTTTTTATTAGCTTCATTAGGATCACCCTCTAAAGTTAATAATTACATTCAATATTTTTATATAATCTTAAATAAAAATAATAGATTAAAAATAATTCAGATGGGGATTAATATGTTATTTTTGAAAGTTAGAGTATTAGATATTGACTTGGAGAATTTAGTTTTAATAAATTCTGAAGATTTAAAAAGTTCCCAATACTTTCCTCAGGATAGAGTAGTAGTTAAATTTAATGATAAGGAAGTTATTGGCGTTTTGTATTCTTCAACCAGTTTGATAAATAGAGGAGAAGTGGGATTGCCTAAAAAACTTGTTAAGGAATTGAATGTTAAAGAAGGAGATGTGGTTACAATAAGACACGCTGATAGACCAAGATCTCTTGGATATATTAGAAAAAAAATGGATGGTAATAAATTAAAAAAAGAAGAAATTTTTGCAATTATTGATGAAATGGTTGATGGAAAATTAACAAATATTGAAATTTCTGCCTTTGTTACATCTTTATATATAAATGGAATGGATATGGATGAAATTGAAGCAATGACAATTAGAATGGCTGAAACTGGAAAAATGGTTGATTGGGAGACACAAATATTTGATGTGCATTCAATTGGAGGGGTTCCTGGAAATAAATATGCTTTACTTGTAGTTCCTATCGTAGCATCTACTGGCTTAAAGATTCCAAAAACATCTTCAAGAGCTATAACTTCTGCCGCAGGAACAGCGGATGTTGTTGAAGTATTAACAAGGGTAGATCTAACTATCGAGGAGATAAAAAGAGTGGTTAAAGAAACCAACGGATGTATGGTTTGGGGAGGGGCATTAGAATTGGCTCCTGCAGACGATATAACTATAAATGTAGAAAGACCTTTGGGGATAGATCCTAAACCACTATTATTGTCAAGTGTTATGGCTAAAAAATTAGCAATGGGTGTTAATAAATTATTAATTGATATTCCAACTGGCTATGGAGCAAAGGTTAAAAGTATAAAAGAGGCATCAAGTTTAGCAAGGAACTTTATTGAGTTAAGCGAAAGATTAAAAATAGTTACTGAATGTGCAATAACCTATGGAGGACAACCAATTGGAAGGGCAATAGGTCCAGCGTTAGAAGCAAAAGAGGCATTATTGGCATTAGAAGATTACAAACAAGCTCCAACGAGTTTAGTTGAGAAATCTATATCTCTTGCAGGAATTTTATTAGAGATGGGGGGAGTTTCTCCTCCTGGAGAAGGAAAATATATGGCTGAAGATATATTAGCAAAGGGTAAGGCTCACGATAAATTTATGGAAATAATTGTTGCTCAGGGAGGGAAAGAAGTTAGTTCTGAGGAAATTGAAGTAGGAAAATACTACACTGATATACATTCTCCAATAGATGGATATGTGACAAGAATATCTAACTCAGGAATTACAAGAATTGCCAAAGAGGCAGGAGCTCCAAATGATAAAAAGGCAGGAGTATATTTAAATGTAAAGGTTGGAAATAAAGTAGAAAAAGGAGATGTTTTATATACAATATACTCTGACTCTGAAGAAAGATTAAAATCTGCTGCAAAATTGGCAAGAATATTGTATCCTGTTAAAGTTGAAGGAATGTTATTACAAAAAATTTCAAGATTTTAATATTTAATTAACTAATTTTTTATTTTTTTTAGAGAATATTTTAACTTAGGGCATGATAATAAAATTAAGTTATATAATTCGCTATTTTCTGTTGATTTTAATATCTTATGCATTATTTTTTCATTGTTAATATGAGGTTCAATTATATGCCGCACTAATACAATTTTAATACCCATATATCTTGCTTTGGAATTGATAATTTTTAAATCTTCCAAGATTTTCTCTACATTTACATTATTTACATTATTCATAATAATGTCACCAAACATTAACAATAATATTGACAATATAGTAATAATAACAAAACAAAATTACCTAAAATAAATTCAACAAATCTTAAATATAAATTAAAAACTAAATAAATAGAATTTACTTAATAATAGATAACATCTATTATTTATAAATTTCTTGCATATAGTTATATATTTATTTATGTAGGTTGTTTTTATTATCTACTTTTTTTATTTGTTTAGAATAGTTTAGTTTATGTCTTTTAATCTTTATTTTATATGTTTTTTCAATATATTTTAACTTCCTATACTCCCTTTTAGTAATAATAGTTATTGATCTTCCCTTTTTATCAAATCTTCCAGTTCTTCCAATTCTATGCATATATGCTCTTGGGTTTTGAGGTAGATGATAGTTAATTACACATTTTAAATCATTAACATCAATACCTCTGCACATTACATCTGTAGCTATTAAAATTTTAATTCTTTTTTGTTTAAACAATCTTATTATCTTTTCTCTTCTTGGTTGTTTTAAATCTCCATGTATTGCTTCTGCTTTAAACCCAATATCTCTCAATTTATCCCTTAACTCTTTAGTATCTTTTTTAGTATTGCAAAAAACTAACCCATAAAATTCATTATTTTTTAATAATTTACATAATGTTTTAAATCTTTCATTTTCCTTAGTTTCAATAAAACTCTGATCAATATTTGCAGTAGTTTTAACCTTTACAAATTCATAGTTTTTCATATATTTTTTACAGAGATTTAATATCTTTTCTGGCATCGTTGCTGAAAACAAAAGGATTCTTTTATTTTTATTATTGCATGAATTTAAAATTTTTTCAACATCTTCAATAAATCCCATATCCAGCATTTCGTCAGCTTCATCTAATATGAAGTATTTAACATTCTTCAAATTTATGGTGCCTCTATTTATGTGGTCTAAAATTCTCCCCGGTGTTCCTACAACTATGTTAGCGTTTTTTAAATCTTTAATTTGTGGATATATTGGCTTTCCACCATAAATTTTAGCAATTTTTAAATTTTTGTTTCCTTTTAGTGATTCTATTTCATCTGCAACTTGAATTGCTAATTCCCTTGTAGGTGTTAAAATAATTGCAGATAATTTAGAGTTTTCGTCTATAAGATCAATTAATGGTATTCCAAATGAAGCGGTTTTCCCACTACCAGTTCTTGCTTGTGCCACAATATTACAATTTTCATTTAAAAATAAAGGAATAACTTTTGTCTGAATATCAGTTGGCTTTTCAAAACCTTTATTTTTAATAGCATTTAATGTATTTTCTGATAAGTTTAAGTCATTAAAATTCATTTATTTCACATCCCACTAAAATTTGTTCTACTATATATTGATGCCAAAAAAGAGATTTCAGCATCTTCTAATCCATTAGTTTTAATAGTATAAAAATATTTGGTTTAATATTGAAAATAGTTTTATCCAATAAAAAGACATTTATTCCCAAAAAAATATTAATTATTCTTCTATTTTTATTTTGAAAATTAATTCTTTTCCTTCTTTTAATTTTTTTACTATCTCTCTATTAATATCTTTTGCTGATTTATTTGCATTAATCATTAATGTTCTTGGACATATATAGTTACTCTTTCTAATAACTATGTCTGTTGGATGATTTAAAATTAAATCTTTATGCCCTTCTCCTATTATTGTATCTTTTATTCCTTCAACTTCAATCTCTACAATGATTTTTTTAGCATTTCTAAGTTTTTCTTTAAATTCTTCACTAAAATCAGCCATAGATTTATCTGCCTCTATACCTATAATGCAATGTCCAGTAGGTGTTAAATAGTTTTCTTTTGTAATCTCTAAGGTTGTTTTATGAGTTGCTGAGACATTTTTATGCCCTTTAGCCTTTATTATAAATTCCATAAAAATCCCTCGTAAAATTAATTTTTATTTATAGATTCCAAAAAAATCTAAAATCTCATAAGGATGCTTTAATACAATAACATCTTCTAATTCTTTTAATTTTTTAGTATTTTCAGCATCTATTTTTCTAACTCTCATTTTAATTTCTTTTCCTTCAATTATTGCATTATATTGGCAGATTTCTTTACAATTTCCACAACCCACACATTTTGGTAAGTATATTTCAACAAAGTTGTCTCTTTTAATTATGGCTTCATTAGGACAAACTTTTATGCATTTTAAGCAGAGTTTGCATCTCTTTCTATCTATGGAGTATGGAAGTTTTGTTATAACAATCCCCTCTTTGTAATCAACAGGAACTATTAATGATTTAACAAATCCCTTTCCTGCCTGAGCTATTGCATTTGTTACTAAGCTGTCAGCTATTCCATTAACTACCTTAGCAACAGTATTTCCAGATGTTGGAGAGCAAATTAAGAAGTCATATTTCCCTAAGCTTAATCTTCCTGTAATTGGAGATGAATAAGGATGCTCCCTCTCTAAAATTAACTCTTCATAATAATTTCCATTGGAAATATATTTTAATTCTTCAAATAAACCATACATCTTTACTACTTCCTCTCCAGCTCTTGATACTAAGGTGGTTACTTTTAAATCTTCAATCTCTTCCTTCAATTTTTTCATAACATCAAAACTCTCTCTTAATAAATGCCCAGCTCCTGTAATACACCAAACAATCCTCATGTATATCCCAGAGTAAAGTTTAATAAATGATTTGATGATAATATATTTTATAACTCCTCCAAACTCAAATTTTTCAATCTCTCAGCAATGTAATCAATCATCTCCTTTAAATTCTTCATATTGTCAAAACTATCAATGATTTTTAAAAGCTCTTCTCTATCTTTATTTTTAAATTCTCTAACATATTTGATTAGTAGAGGTAGAGCCCTTGTTAATTCATCAACTATTGTTATAGTAGATTTTCTTGCAGTTCTTGATAGTGGATTTAAATCTATTGATATGACTTTTTTTCCCATATTAACTAATGCCTCCGTCCTATCTCCATCTTCTAATGGAACTAAAACAACATCCGCACTAAATATTCCATCCTCTGAAACCTTTCCTCTCAAGCTGTCTAAGTTTGGAATCTGTTTGTTAGCATCATCAATACCCAAAATTTTTATCTTTCCTGTCTCTATATCCTCTTTAAATTTCTCTTCAAATTCTTTTTTTATAGCTAACTCTCTCTCCTTAGTTCTATAAAATAAATTAACTTCTATTTTTCCATTCAATTCTTTTGCAAGTTCAACAACTTCATCTATAGCCAATGCTACTGTATTACCATTAACACTTATCACTGGATTTTTAGCTAAAACTAAATAAGCAGCAGATACTTTTATTGATTTTAAAGCTATTGGTGTAGTTTTTTCTCCAATTAAATAGTCAAATGTCTCTCCTCTACCATGAGCTATTAGCCCAGCTTTAGCTAAAATCCCTTTATTTAGTGCTTCAATAATTTTTTCTCTCTTCATTAAAGATTCATATCTTGGATGTGTTTTTGGAATCTCCATTATGTATCACCAAGTTTTTATATGGTTGTTTGTAATAAAACTTTTTGTATATGAGATAATATTTAAGGTGGTAATAATGAAACTACATGAATATGAAGCAAAGAAAATATTTAAAGAGTATGGAATTCCAGTTCCAGAAAGTTTTTTAATAAATAAAGGAGATGATTTAAACAGCATAAATGTTGATAAAGAAGTTGTTTTAAAAGCTCAGGTTTTAGTTGGTGGAAGAGGGAAAGCAGGAGGGATTTTATTCGCATCAAACAAAGAAGAATTTATAAAGAAGGCTGAAGAGCTATTTAATAAAGAAATTAAAGGAGAAAAAGTAGAGAAAATTTTAGTTGAAGAAAAATTACCAATAGAAAAAGAATACTATGTATCAATTATTATTGATAGAGACGCTAAAAAACCGTTAGTTATTTTCTCAACTGAAGGGGGAGTAGATATTGAAGAAGTTGCAGAAAGAGAGCCAGAAAAGATTATAAAGTATCATATTGATGTTAAAAAACCTTTCTTACCATATATAGCGAGATGGATAGTTAAAGATGCTAAGTTACCAAGTAGTGAGATTGGTAAAGTTGCTGATATAATCTATAAATTATACAAAATCTTTAAAGATTTGGATGCAACAATGGTTGAAATAAATCCTTTAGTTATAACTAAAGATGGAAATGTCTATGCCGCTGATGCAGTCCTTCACTTAGATGATGATGCAGCATTTAGACATAATTATGAGATATTTGAAGAATACAAAAACAAAGAAAAGTTGCCATTTGCCTATGTTGAATTAGATGGAGATGTTGCTGTTATAGGAAATGGGGCTGGTTTAACATTGGCAAGTATGGATATAATTAACAACCTCGGCAGAAAACCAGCTTGCTTCTTAGACATTGGTGGAGGGGCTGATACTGAAACAGTAAAATTGGCTCTAAAAAAAGTTTTAGAAAATAAAAATGTTAAAGGAATATTTATTAACATATTAGGAGGAATAACAAGATGTGATGAAGTTGCAAAAGGAATTATTGAAGTTCTAAAAGAGCATCCAAATATAAAATTTGCTGTTAGAATGATGGGAACTAATGAGGAAATTGGTAAGAAGATTTTAGAAGAGCATGGAATTCCTTATGAAACCTCTATGGAAGAGGCTGGAAAAAAACTTATTGAAATGCTATAAATAATTAATTTTTTGGTGGAGATGATGATATTAGTTACAGGTGGGGCAGGTTTTATTGGTAGTCATATAGTGGATGAACTTATTAAAAAAAACTATGATGTTATAATTTTAGATAATTTAACTACTGGAAATAAAGATAATATAAATCCTAAGGCAGAGTTTGTTGATGCAGATATAAGAAATAAAGATTTAGATGAAAAAATCAATTTTAAAGATTTAGAATTAGTCATTCATCAATCAGCTCAAATAAATGTAAGAACATCTATAGAAAATCCAATATATGATGCAGATATTAATATTTTAGGAACATTAAATTTATTAGAGTTTATGAGAAAATATGACATTAATAAAATAATATATGCTTCTTCTGTAGGTATATATGGAGAACCAAAATATCTCCCAGTAGATGAAACTCATCCAATAAATCCATTATCTCCTTATGGTTTAAGTAAATACTGTGGAGAAGAGTATATAAAATTATATAATAGATTGTATGGATTGGAATATTGTATTTTAAGATATTCGAATGTTTATGGGGAAAGGCAAGACCCAAGAGGAGAGGCGGGAGTTATTAGTATCTTTATAGATAGAATGTTAAAGAATCAAAGTCCTATTATTTTTGGAGATGGGAATCAAACAAGAGATTTTGTATATGTCAAAGATGTCGTTAAAGCCAACTTAATAGCATTTAACTGGAAAAATGAGATAGTTAATATAGGAACAGGTAAAGAAACTTCTATAAATGAACTTTATAATATTATAAAAAATGAAATAGGTTTTAAAGGAAATCCAATTTATGACAAACCAAGAGAGGGAGAAATTTATAGAATTTACTTAAATATAGAAAAAGCTAAATCATTAGGTTGGACGTCAGAAACTGATTTAAGAGAGGGAATAAAAAGAGTAATTAACTGGATGAAAGATAAAAAAAATATAAATAGGTAATTGTTTATTTATCTCTATGCCTAATAATAAAAACATACAAAAGGTTGAGAGTATGGACAATGTAGTATTAATAGGGAAGAAGCCAGTGATGAACTATGTTTTAGCAGTTTTAACACAATTGACAAATAATGACGAAGTAGTAATAAAGGCGAGAGGAAAGGCAATTAATAAGGCAGTAGATGTTGCAGAGATGATAAGAAACAGATTTATTAAAGACATTAAAATTAAAAAAATAGAAATAGGAACTGACAAGGTAAAAAATCCAGACGGTAGGGAGGTTAATGTTTCAACAATAGAGATTGTTTTAGCAAAACCATAACCAAATAATTTTTATTTTTTATTTTTAAACTTTTATTTTTTTAAAGTTTTTATTCTTTGTATTTTTAATCTTTAAAACAACTGTTATGGGTGTTAATATATGCTTAATTCTATAAAAATTAGTGCTATAGTTCATGCTACTGAAGATGAAGATAAAGTTTTAGAGGCTATAGAATTTTTTATTCCAGAGGATGTTGATGAGGAAAAAATAAACTTGGAAGTTGTTGAGACAGAAGGTTACTTTAGAAATCCAATAAAAATTATAAATGTAAGTGTAGAAGGAAAAGAGGCAAAAAAAATATTTAATCATATTATAGATTTAATAAAATCAGATGAAAGAAATATAAATAAATTAAAAAAAGATTTACACCTTAGAATAGAGGATAACAAATTTTATGTTAGATTTGATAAGCAAAAGGCTTATTTAGGAAAATGTAAAGTTATGGACGGTGATGATGTCATTAGGGTAGTTTTTAACTTCAAAATATTTTCTCCAAAAAATAAAGAAGAAAAAGTTAAAGAAATTATTAAAGAATATCTTTCAATCGAATAAAAAAATTGGGATAAATATGCACGAATTGTCTTATGCTACGGCAATGCTTGATGCTATTTTAAATAGTATAAAAAAAGAAGAAGAAAAAGGTAGAAAGATAAAAAAAGTTAGTGAAATAAACTTAGAAATAGGAGAATTAACTTTTATAAATGTTGAACAGTTAAAATTTGCTTTTGATGTTATTGCAGAGGGAACTGTCTGTAAAGGGGCTAAAATTAATGTTGAATTTATAAAACCAAAATGTAAATGCTTAGATTGTGGTTATGAAGGGGATGTAAAAATAGTAGATGAATTTGAAATATACTGCCCAAAGTGTAACAGTATGAGATTAAAACTATCTGGAGGTAAAGAGTTTAACATAAAAAATGTAACAGTAGAGTTTGAAGATTAAAGAATTCTTTTTATTGCATTCCAAATTAAAAAACTTTGAGGTTTTATTTCATTAGTTATTGGATTTAAGAATAAATAATTCTTTTTTATTAGCAAAGTTTTAACATCTTTTTTTATATTGCTTTTTGGAATAGAATAAGTGTTTTTAAATAATCTTAATGATGTAATAACCTCTTCGTAATTAACATTATAATTTCTTTCTTTAATATCTTCCAAAAGGTTTTCTAATTTTGAAATTTCAATTTTTAACAACTCATCTAAGATATTATTGAGATCTTTTACTTTCATTTTGTTTATAACCTTTATAATTAAAATTAGTTTTCCACCGACATGGGAATAAATTAGTTCTTTTTCTTCTTTAAGTTCGATATTTTTTTCTTTTGCATAGAAATTTATAAATTTCAAAGCATTTTCTTTATCAAAGTCATCGACTAGAATGTAATCTACCCTATCTCTAAGCATTGCTTCATCATAAACCTTCTCAATGAATAAACTGTCTGAACTTAAACAAAAAACATGACACAAATGCTTTTCTTTTGTCAAATCTATGAAAAAATTAAACAACTCATAAATAAGAAAGCCATTAATTTCCATATCACCAATTTTTTGTAATTCGTCAATAATTAATATTGGCAATTTTCCATTTCTATAGAGGTTTTCAAAAACATTCAATATATATATTTAAAGACATTTTTGCTCCTTTTTTTGTTTAATAATTCATCTAATATATTCTTTGGTATTGGGATGCTAGAGATTAATGAAATATCTTTTATTAGATTTGTTATTAGGGATTCTTTATCGTCACTGTGTTCTTCAAATAAAATCTCAACAATTAGACGAAAACTTTCAGTTTTCGTTGCTCGAAGCTTCGCTTCGAAATCTTCATACTTTGATATAAAATGCTCTCTAAGGTTAATGTATGTAATATTTTTATTTTTATCAATTTTATTTTCTATTATATACTTCATCAATGCTGTTTTTCCACTATTTATAGGGCCAAAGATAAAGTAAATGTTGTTTGGTTCATCCTCTAAAATGCTTAGAATTTCTTTTATTTCCTTTTCTCTGTTGAAGAATTTCATTAGTTTCACCAAATTTTTAAATGGATAAAATTATATTAATAAAATTCTTTAAAATGTTTTAACAGTAAAATTAGGATTGAAAGTTTATATTTGTAAAGTAAAAATTGCAAGTCATTTATATGCTTTTTGATTTGTATTAAATAGTAAGATATATATATGAAATTATTTTTAAATATATAACATTTTATATGATGCATTAAAATAGTTTAAAATTATAAAGTAATGGTGATAAATTGACAAAAGTAAAGTATTTACTTCTATTTATATTAACTTTGCTATGTGCTGGAAGTGTATGGGGTGAAAATGTATATTATATTAACAAATTGCCATATACAATAACCACGCCAGGATATTATATATTAAATACTTCTTGCACAGATTTAAACGAAACAGCAATAACTATAAATGCAAGTAATGTAGTATTGGATGGAAATGGAATGGTTTTAGACGGAGACAAAGTTGAGGATACTTATGGAATTTATGTAAAGAGACATAAGAATATTACAATAAAGAATCTAATGGTTAAAGAGTTTGGAGTAGGGATTTACCTTACTAATTCATCTAACATCACGATAACAAATAACAAATTAAGCAATTATTGGAGAGATATTCTCCTTGAAAATAACAATAATTACGCAACAATAGTTATTGAAAACAATACAGGTTCAGGAAATAGACCAATATATTACATTGCAAATAAAAAGAACGCAGTTATTGATTTAAGAGGTAAAGAAATACCTTCACAGATTATATTTGCAAATATTACAAACTGCACTATAAAGAATGTAATCTGTAAAGATGGTAGCGGTATAGAACTTTATGCAGTGAGTTATTCAATATTGGATAATATCACTTCAGTAAATAACTTCCATGGATTAAGAATGGCAGATGATGATGACCACGACAACATTATTAAAAATAGTATATTTGCCAACAATTCACACAATGGTATTGAATCATGGACTGGAGATAATACTACTATAGTAAATTGTTATTTCGCAAATAATAATGAAAGTGGTTTATTACTCGGTGGAAAAGGATGTATTATTTATCTAAACAACTTCATAAATAATAAAAAAAGTCTTGATATGTATAACAACTGGCATAGATTATATTCACCGACACCAATAACTTACATATACAACGGACATAATTACACAAACTACTTAGGAAACTACTATTCAGATTACAATGGAACTGATGCTAATGGAGATGGAATTGGAGATGAGCTGTATATAATTAATATTACAAATATGATGACACTAAAAATAAATGATTCATACCCTCTAATAGCACCCTATGAGAGCTATAAAATAATAAGCATAGCTAATGGAACCATTAGTAATGAAACAGAAAATAAAATACATTATATTAACAAATTGCCATACACAATAAAAGAAAGTGGATATTACATATTAAATACCAATTGCACAAATTTAAACAAAAGAGCAATAACTATAGATGCTGATAATGTAGTATTAGATGGAAATGGAATGGTTTTAGATGGTGTTGGGAATTATTATGAGGGAATTTATGTATATGGGCATAAGAATATTACAATAAAGAATTTAATTGTTAAAGAGTTTTGGTGTGGAATCTTCTTTGGTTATTCATCTAACAACACAATAACCAATGTAACTGCTTATAATAATAATATGTATGGAATCCTCCTTTGGAATTTATCCAACAACAACATAATAACTGATGTAAATGCTTATGGCAATAAGGATAGTGGAATCCTCCTTGATTCTTCATCTAATAACATAATAACTAATGTAAATGTTTCTAATAATGATTGTGGAATCGACCTTTATTATTCATCCAATAACACAATAACTAATATAAATACTCATAATAATAAATATGGAATTTACCTTGATAATTCATCCAACAACAACATAATATACCTCAACAACATAATAAACAACACGAATAATAACATTTACATTGATGACAACTCACAGGACAACTCATTCCATTCACCGACACCAATAATTTATGAATATAATGGACAAACATACACTAACTACTTAGGAAACTATTACTCAGATTACACAGGAACTGACAATAATGGAGATGGAATTGGAGACAGTATTTACAATAATATAGATAACTATCCATTAATAGCTCCTTATGAAAACTATAAAATAGAAAATAACGGAATAGTAGATAATGAAACAGAAAATAAAATATACTATATTAACTCTTTGCCATACACAATAAATGAAAGTGGATATTACATATTGAATACTTCTTGCACAGATTTAAACGAAACAGCAATAACTATACAGGCGGATAATGTAGTATTAGATGGAAATGGAAAGATTTTGGATGGAGATAAAAGCAATAATACTTATGGAATTTATGTGGGTGGAGATTATAAATCACATAACAACATTACCATAAAGAATTTTATTGTAAAAGAATTTTATGTGGGCATCTGCCTTGCTATTTCATCTAACATCACAATAACAAATATAAATGCTTTTAATAATAAAGATGGAATTTACCTTGCTTCATCCAACAATATAATAACTAATGTAAATGTTTATAACAATACGGGAGATGGACTACAGCTTATTGCTTCATCTAACAATATATTAAGTAATGTAAATGCCTATAATAACACAGGGGATGGCATTTTTGTTCTTTCTTCATCTAACAACACTATAACTAATGTAAATACTTCTGGCAACTCTTTAAATGGGATCTACCTTGTTACATCATTTAACAATACAATAACTAATGTATATTCTTCCAATAATAATTGGTCTGGAATCTATCTTGATTCATCCAACAATACAATATTCCTAAACAACCTTATAAATAACTCTTATAGAGATATTTACATTACAAAGGATTCAAAAAATAACATCCTCCACTCGCCAACACCAATAACTTACGAATATAATGGGCAAATCCACACCAACTACTTAGGAAACTTCTATTCAGATTACACAGGTACTGATATTAACGAAGATGGAATTGGGGATAATCCTTATAAAAATATAGATGACTATCCATTAATAGCACCTTATGAAAACTATAAAATAATAAGCAATGGAACAGCAGGTAATGAAACAGAAAATAAAATACATTATATTAACAAATTGCCATACACAATAAATGAAAGTGGTTATTATATATTGAATACTTCTTGCACAGATTTATGGACAAATGCAATAACCATAGATGCAGATAATGTGGTATTAGATGGAAATGGAAATGTTTTAGATGGAGACAAAATAAGTTGGGGATCTCATGGAATTTATGTAAATAGGCATAAAAATATCTTAATAAAAAATTTAACAGTTAAAGAATTTTATATAGGTGTTTATCTTAAATCCTCGTCTCATTGTGTAATATACAATGTAAGTACTTATAATAATAGTAATGATGGCTTTTGGATTGGTTCATCATCAAATAATAAAATAATGTGTATAAATGCTTATGATGGAATTTACCTTTGGGATTCGTTTAACAATACACTAACTAATATAACTTGCTATAACAATGGAATAACTCTTGATATGTCATGTAATAACACATTAACAAATAATAAATTTAAAAATTGTGGATTGTATATAGATTTTGATTCATTCAATAATAAAGTAGAAAACAACATGGTTTATGGGAAACCATTAGTTTATTTAGAAAATGAAAAGAATAAAATAATTGACAGCTCATATAATCCAGGACAAATTATTGCAGTAAATTGTGAAAATATAACTGTAAAAGATGTTAAAATAACCCATACCTCTGTTGGAATTGAATTCTATAGAGTATCTAATAGCAAAATAACCAATGTAACTATTTCTAATAATAAGGAAGGAATCCTCCTTGATTTTTCATCCAACAATATTATATATTTAAACAATTTCATAAATAATACAAATAATATCAACCTGATAGATATATGCTACGACAATATATTCCACTCACCAATAAAAGTGGATTATATTTTTAACGGGAAATTATATGCCAACTACTTAGGAAACTATTATTCCAATTATAAAGGAACTGATAATAATGGAGATGGTATTGGAGATATATCGTATAGAATAGATAATTATCCATTAATAAAACCGTATGAAGACTATAAACTACTTCCACATGAAGTAGATATTGAAGCATTACATGAAGATGAAGATTTTGAAGGAGATGTACCATCTGGATGGAGGAGAACTGCTTTCTTTAATAATACTGAAATGGGTATAATACCTATTGGAAATTCTAAATTAAATATTTGTTTCATGCTTCCTAAACCTTATAAGCAAAGAACTGTAACTGTTTATGGGTCAATCTTAAACACAGAAGGTAAATACGACTTTAAGTATTCCGCAGAAGTTTCGTCAGTATATGATGGTTCAATTGGCATGTATGATATAACAATTTATGCACTTGATAGTATTAAAATCCCCGAAAATCCGAATTTATATGGATTAGGAGTAATTAATTTATCAATTCCTGATCTTGGATTAAAAGTAGTAGCACCAGTTTATATCACTCCATTTGAGTTAATTCCTATTGATAAAAATGGAAATTATGTAAATGAAACAAGTAAATATCTTAATAATTCAGAACCTTTATTTTTAAGAATAAAATATCTTGGTTCTAAGAAGGGAAATCCTACAATAATAGCCATGCCTCTCTATGAGCAATACCTTGTTTATACATATTCTATCAAGTCTGACAAAAATGATCCTATGCTTGCTAAAGAAATAACATGGAGATTAGCAATATTGGAACTACATGGGTTAACTGAACTTAGCAAGAAATATCCTAATGCAAAAATAAAGATAGTTGAAAATGAATATCGCCACAGAAACACTTATTTACACTTTATAAATAATTATGAAGGTTATTACCTCTTTTGGAGAGATTACATACAATATTTAGTTAATAATTTTATTAAAGCTGATGGAATAATTGTTGGGGCAGTACCACATCCGGAATGTGGATTTAATAAAGAAGTCATAACAACTAAAACATATCCCGTTGCATATATGTCTTATTCAATGGCAGCGAATGGTTTAGATGTTTATCATGGATCTAATAAATATATGACCATAACACCAGATGATAGTTATATACAATCAAAACTCAATAGACTTAATACTATAAAGAGGTTACAGAATAATTATTTAGGTTCAACATCTAAGGATAGTATAGAAAAGAACATAACTATGTATAAAATTATAAACTCATCAAAAAATTATATGATAAATAATCTTTATGGTAAAACAAAGTATAATCTATATTACGATCCCCAAAATTTATACACTTTACAAGTTAGGATCTATAAACCAGGAGAGCCTATACTAAAAATATCACCAACTGCGTTTGAAATAGATGATGTGCATTATTATACATCATGGAATAATGGTAAATGTTACTTAGTAAGTAAATATGAGGGTAAACATTTAGTGTTCAACAATTCAAATGCTATATTTTTCCTTGTACCTATGGGTTCAAAAATGAAGGCAAGTTGGTGGATTTCCTCTCGTGATATCAAAAAATCACCTGGTGATGCAATAAATATACTTTGTTCAGTTACAAAGGATGTTACAGAACAGGATAATGTCGTAAATGCAATATATTACGAAAAAATGGAAAATGATGGAGGTGCATATACTACTACTTTTTTGGCATCTACCTACAATCTCTTAAAATCAGCAGCATTAGACCTAACACTTGAAGGTGCATTTGAATCAGGAGGTACATCATTATTATTAACTGCCGTAGTTATAGCTTTGCCAGATATTGATTTCGAACATGAAGCATATTACACATCATCAGAATGGGTAGGTGATATTAATCAACTCATGATTATGAGCGACCTGCAGGAACTTGAACATCAAAAATATATCACAAACGAAATTAAAGAGAACAATGAAAATAATCCATTAATATCATATTTAGAGTTAGGTAGTGAAGTTGAGAGATATACGGGTAAACCAAAAGATATTGCAGAGCTTGGCATGGCATGTATTATATGGCAAGATATGAGACACCAACCATTTTATTGGATTACCCATAATACACCATTTAAATCTAAAATTATAAGAAGTCGTTTAATGTCAGCCCATAAGTATCTTGGACATCTTAAACCCATTGAGGTAGTATTAAACATTTATTCAATCTATGAAACATACATCAATACTGTAGAAGTAAGTGATTTTAACAGAGCTCAATTAACCTACTTTGGGTATCCAGATTCAAATTATGATGATCCAGTTAATATAACGCCTATAAATGTTACACCATTACCAAAACAAGTGAATATTACTATATCCCTTGAACCTAATGTAACAAAAATAGACAACTACATAATACTATTCATAAAAGACCTTAAAATAAATGTTACTCCAAATATTTCCTATGAAAATGCTTCCTATATAGATGTCTATTCATCACCTTATGCATTGCCACAGATATACTTTAAGATCTATGCTCCAGTGAATCAGTCATTGACATATCTCACCATAAACATCTCAAACAATGAAACAATAAAAAACATAACATTACCAATTGTTGGAGGATATACAGTCCTTAACTCTAATCTATATCCTGTAGCTCCTATACAAGTAAGACAATTCCCAACCTTAGAAAACTACAGTATAATTGAAATTTATATAACACCAGCAATATATAACACCACTTCAAAAGATATAATATTCCTTAAGAATATTAAATTATCATTAAAAACAGGAAGTTACAAGCCTCATAAACTTCATGTTATCTCATATCCTAACTTCGTTGGGCTAAGTAACTACCCAGCAAACATAACATTAAAGTTCTTCAACGATGTTAGATTCACACATGGTAATATAACAAATATAACAGTATCTATACACACAAGTGATGATATAATCTGTAATATACACAACATTAGTATCAATAAACTTGGAGAAGAATATCCAAATAACACATATTATACTACTTTAACTATTTCACCGAAAAATCCAATATCTGAAGAGAAATTAACATCTATTAATCTTACCATTAAATATAAGGTTGAAAATACTAAAAAAACATTGAATTACACTATTCCTGTAAAACTTATACCACCAAATATTATTGATTTATCTATTGAAAATATAAGTGTCCCAGATAAATTGGTTGTTGGAGAACCATATCTAATTTCAGCAAAAATCAAAAATAATGGTAAGTATGATATGGTAAATGTCCCTATAAGATTATTCTTTGACCTACAAAAAGTTGATGAAGTTGTAATAGACAAACTTAAATCTGGTGAAGAAAAAACTGTCTATTTCTTATTAACGCCTACTCATGCAAGCGAACACAACATTACTGTTGCTGTCCAAGCGTTCTCTGAAGAAGTAAATAGATCCAACAATTATATTACAGCTACAGTAGAAGTAATGGCTAAACCAATAGCATCGTTCAACTACACTCCAAGAAATCCAACGACATCAGATACAATCCAATTCATAGATCTATCTTATGATCCAGATGGAAATATAACCTCATGGCTCTGGGACTTTGGAGACAACACAACTTCAAATGAGCAAAACCCAACACACAGATACACTAAAGCAGGAACATACACAGTAACATTAACAGTTACAGATAACGATGGCTTTACTAACTCAACATCAATAAAAATCGTAGTTAGACCTTCAAGAACTACATCAGCATATCACGGTGGAGGTGGTGGAGGAAGCTATATAACGGGAGGAGGATATCATAAGGCACTATATTCAGATGTTGCAGAAGATATAAAGTCAGAGAAAATAAAAGAAATAGTACATAAGGCGAAATTAATAGTTGGTTCGAAAATAGACGAAGAATTATCAGCAAAAGATCTCAAAGATGTAAATGAAATTGAACTAATAAAACAACCATTAGAGATAAAAGAAGACTGTATCTTAGTAGGCGGACCTGTAGCAAACCCATTAGTTAAAAAATACCTCTGGGCATTCCCAGTTAAAGTAACTAATGACTACCCAGGTAAGCATAGAGGAGTTATAGAGAAACAAATAATAAATGGACATACAGTAATATTATTAGCAGGTTCAGATAGATGGGGTACTAAAGCCGCTGTAGAATACTTCAAGCAGTTAGATGATATCCCAGATGAACCAATATTTGTAGAATGGATGAACGGAAAAGCTATAAAAATTGAAAAACCTTAATCATTCTCATTTTTTTAATTAATTTTTTATGAAATTTTTAAGAGCATAAAAAGGCAATACTTTGGATTAAAATACGAAATAAAAAAGAGAGTATATTCTCTAAAATTCTTCATTGTCAAAATGCATAAGTTATTGGATAGAATTTGATTAGTTAAATGTCGTTATGTATAAAATTCAATTGTACAGGTCTGATGCTTATTTGTAGATGCTGATTATACATTATAAATTCATAGTGTTCGATACAACAAACTTAATCTAATGGAAATTTATTAACGCCCTAAATGTTCTTTTCATCTATTACATAGAAACAGTAAGCATTTACACAAATTTTATAGGATGTGAATTATTAATAGTTAACAAAGGTCTATCTTTGGCTATAAATTTAGATGTTTTTATTGTAGAAAATACATTCTCCATATTTTATTATATCCAAAATATGATTCAGAAATTGAAGAAGAATTCCAAATAGATGATGAAATCCTACAAATAAAACAAATTAATTTAAAACATAATAAAAAACAAAATTTGAATATATAGACATTATTAAAGAGGAATTATCAAATATTTTAAAAATAGTAAAAAATAATCTATCTCTATATTAAGATAACTTTCTAAAAACTCCAATAAAAAACAATAAAAAAATTAAATAGATTTAAGAATTATTGATTTTGTTTTTTTCTATACTTTGGATGGTATTTTTCAATTAATTCTCTATCTACTCTCTTCAACTCTTCTTCTGGTAATATTGCTAACAACTCCCACAATAAGTCAAGAGTTTCCTCAATACTTCTATCTTCATCTATTCCCTGTTTAACAAATCTCTTTTCAAATTCGTCAGCGAATTTTAAGTATGCTCTATCTCTGTCTGTTAATGCCTCTTCCCCAACAACTGCAACTAAGTCTCTTAAACTTCTACCCTCTGCATATGCCGCATATGCTTGGTTAACTACTTTTTTGTGGTCTTCTCTTGTTTTACCTGGTCCTTGTCCATTTCCAGCTAATCTTGACAATGATGGAAGGACATCTACTGGCGGATAGATACCTTTTCTATGTAATTCTCTTGACAATACAATTTGTCCCTCTGTAATATATCCTGTTAAGTCAGGAATTGGGTGTGTTATATCATCATGAGGCATTGTTAAGATTGGAATTTGAGTTATTGTTCCATTTCTACCTTTAACTCTTCCTGCTCTTTCATAGATTGTAGCTAAGTCAGTATACATGTAACCTGGATATCCTCTTCTTCCTGGAACCTCGTTTCTTGCGGCGGAGATTTCTCTCAAAGCCTCACAGTAGTTTGTCATATCAGTTAAGATAACGAGAACGTGCATATCTTTTTCATAAGCTAAATATTCAGCGACAGTTAAAGCAAGTCTTGGAGTTAATATTCTTTCAATTGATGGGTCGTTAGCTAAGTTTATAAAGACTACAGCCCTCTCTAATGCACCAGTTTTTCTAAATTCTTCCATGAAATAGTTAGCCTCTTCTGAGGTAATACCCATAGCTGCAAAGACAACTGCGAACTTTTCTCCTTCTCCTCTAACCTTTGCCTGTCTTGCAATCTGAGCTGCCAACTGATTATGTGGTAATCCAGAACCTGAGAATATCGGTAATTTCTGCCCTCTAACGAGAGTGTTCATTCCATCGATTGTTGAAATTCCTGTCTGGATGAAATCACTTGGAACTTTTCTTGAAACTGGATTTAGTGGATACCCATTAATATCTAATTCTTTTTCTGGAACTATTTCAGGTCCTCCATCAATAGGTTTTCCTCTTCCGTTAAATATTCTTCCTAACATTTCCATTGATACTCCAATCTTAGCAGTTTTTCCTGTAAATCTTACTTTTGTTTGATTTGTACTCAACCCAGTAGTTCCTTCAAAAACCTGAACTACTGCTAAACCTTCTCTTGCCTCTAAAACTTGTCCCATTCTCTTTTCTCCATCAGGACATATAACTTCAACTATCTCCCCATATGCTGCTCCTTCTACTCCCTCTACAATTAACAAAGGTCCTGCAATACTTTTAACTGATGAATACTCTATAGCAGATGTTGCCAAAGTCATCACCTCAATAAAAAGTTTTTATAAAAAGATTAAATAGGTTTAAATTATTGTAAGGATCCCAATTCATTTTTAATTTTCTCTAAGATTTCTTTTGATTTAACATTTATAAATTCTTCGTGTGGAATATATTTCATTCTTGCAATATCTTGTTTAACTGAAACTTTTAATATTTTAGATGGATCTACTCCTCTTTCAACAGCCTTTAATGCTTCATGATAGAATGTCATAATTATCTTTAACATTAAGTATTGCTTCATTGGAGGACAGTAAGTATCTACTTCATCAAATGCATCTTGCTGTAAGAAATCTTCTCTTAACATTCTTGCTACTTCTAAGATAACCCTTTCTCTATCTGGCAATGCATCTGGTCCAACTAACTGAACGATCTCTTGAAGTTCAGCCTCTTTCTGTAATAAACTCATAGCTTCATCTCTTAGCTGTCTCCAATCTGGTCCTGTATTTTTATGCCACCAATCTGTAACATCGTCAATATATAATGAATAACTCTGCAACCAGTTTATTGCTGGGAAGTGTCTTCTTCTTGCTAAGTTAGCATCCAATGCCCAAAATACCTTAACAATTCTTAGAGTGTTTGATGTAACAGGTTCTGAGAAATCTCCTCCTGGTGGTGAGACAGCCCCAACAATTGAAACGAATCCTTTTCTATTATCTTGTCCTAAACATACGACGCTTCCTGCTCTTTCATAAAACTGTGCCAATCTTGACGCTAAGTATGCTGGATATCCTTCTTCCCCTGGCATCTCTTCTAATCTCCCAGAGATTTCCCTCATAGCCTCTGCCCATCTTGATGTAGAATCTGCTGTTAATAAAACTCCATATCCCATATCTCTAAAGTACTCTGCAATTGTAACTCCTGTATAAATTGATGCTTCTCTTGCTGCTACAGGCATGTTTGAAGTGTTTGCTATCAGTACAGTTCTATCCATTAACTTATTTCCAGTTCTAATATCTTCTAAGTGTGGGAATTCTTCAATAACCTCTGTCATCTCGTTTCCTCTTTCTCCACATCCAATATAAACGACAACATCAGCATCAGACCACTTAGCCAACTGATGCTGAGTAACTGTCTTTCCTGAACCAAATGGTCCAGGAATTGCTGCTGTTCCTCCTTTTGCTAATGTAAAGAATGTATCTTCAACTCTCTGCCCTGTAATCATTGGGATTTTTGGAGGTAACTTTTCTTTATATGGTCTCCCTTTTCTTACAGGCCACTTTTGCATCATAGTTAATTCTTTCCTTTCTCCATTTTCTAATTCAACTACTGCAACTGTTTCCTCAACAGTAAATTTTCCTTCCTTTATTTCAACTATTTTTCCTTTAACTCCAACAGGTACTAATACTTTATGAACTATTGATGGAGTTTCATCAACAGTTCCAATAATATCTCCTTCTTCTACATAATCTCCTTCATTTACAACTGGCTTAAATTCCCATTTTATGTCTCTTGGTAATGCTGGAACATCAACACCTCTTGGAATAAAGATAGATCCAGTTTTTTCTTCAATTGCTGTTAATGGTCTCTGAATACCATCGTACATTGCTCTTAACATTCCTGGCCCTAATTCAACAGATAAAGGAGATCCAGTACCAACAACAGGTTCTCCTGGTTTAATTCCTGTGGTTTCTTCATAAACCTGAATAACTGCCTTATCATCTTGCAATTGAATAATTTCTCCAGTTAATTTTTCCTCTCCTACTTTAACGACTTCATACATTTGTGCTCCTTTCATTCCTTCTGCAACTACGACAGGTCCTGCGATTTTAATAATCTTCCCAACAACTGACATATTATCAACCTCTTTACAGTTATAACTTTATTTTATAGTAACTCCAATAGCTTTTCTAATCAATTCTTTAATAGGATCAACTCTCTCAATTTTTCCATATTTATCAGGAATTTCAACAATATACTTGTTTATATTTTTTATTTCATCTTTTATATTTTCAGCGATTCTCTCTGTTATAATAATGAAGGCAATATTATCATTATTTTCAAGCTCTTTGAGAGCTTTAATTGCCTCTTCCTTATCTTTAACCTCATAAACATCAGTTAATCCAGCCAATCTAAACCCAGTGGCTGTTTCTCTATCTCCAATAACGCCTATTTTCATTTATCTCACCTATAAGGATATGAGCAAACGTCTAATTTCATCAGGTTTTAAGTTTTCTATTTTACCTTTAATTATTGCTTTAAGGTTTTTAACTTCGAGCTCTTTGCTAACAATCAATCCAATAATTGGACCTACACCAAATGGTTTTCTCACAGATAGTTTTTTACCTTTCTCTAATATGAATCTATCTAATGCCTTTTCAAAAGTAAATACTGACTTCGTCTTTTCAAATTCTTCCATATACTCTGATAATACATTTGCATAACTTGTTCCTTCTAAGCCACTTAATATTCCTTCTATCCCTTCAGCACTCATTAAGTCTTTTAATTTCCATTCTGGAAGTTCATAACCGCTTAAAGAAACATATTTACTTAATTCATCTGCAGATAGTCCATCTGCTTTTCCTTTTAATATAACCTTTAAGTTTTCAACATCAATTAAGGTTCCTATAAATTCTCTAAATAAATCTTCTTCCTTACCTTCTATCATCATAACTTTTCTTAATTCATTTAAGTAGTATCTATCTAATGCCAATTCAAGCCCTGTTATACTAGAAGTTTGCTCATAGTTTGACAATTCTTCCTGCAACACTTTAAAATACTCTGTTCCATCTAAACCTCTAACAACTTCTTCAACTGTTTTTGCCTCAGATAATTCTTTTAGTTTTTCAATAGGAATATTTCCTAATGGAATTAATAAGGAGTAAGTTTCCTCAGCATTTAATCCATAATATTTGGCTCTAATTAATGTTTTTATATTTTTAATGTCAAACTTTTTAGAAAATACTTTTAAAATATTTTTAGCACTTTCTGGTGAGATATTGAATATTAAATTATATAAATCAGCCAAATACATATCTAAAGCCTTTTCAACTGCAATAGGATCCTTTAACTCATTTAAAACTTCACTAATATATTGCCCATAGTCAGTATCTTCTAATATGCCGATCATTTCTTCTAAACTTCCTGACTCTATTAATTCATTTAATTTCGTATTGTCCAATAATTTTGCCTCTTTACTTCTTATTCTCGCATTTACATAGGCATAAGGAGCCAGATCAATAACCATCTTTACTATCCAAACAATTACAGTAACAACAATAATTATAGTTGCAATAACAATAAGTATAGTTAAAGGATTATCAAAATACGTCATTAAAGTTGAATAAAGTGTTTTTAAGTTTAATAATATCCCAATATCATCAAACGCCATTAGGCATCACCTTTTAGAATAACTTCTCTGTAACTTTCGCTCTAATTATATTTAAGTTCCTTTCAAATATTGCCTCTAAACTGTTATCTAATGATTTTAATCCATCAGATGTTTCTATTATGCATCCACCTATAATATCTACAGACTTTCCTTTCTTTAGTACAGTTACTTTTTTCGTTACATTTTCAATTTCTTTTTCTAAGTCCCACAATGTAGCATCGTCAATAAGTTCCATATCTCTTCTGTTTAATCTTACAATTAATTCTCCGCCACCTAATGATATTGCCCCATCTTTTATTAATTTGATGAGTTTATCTTTATAATCTGGTTGTTCTGGTAATTTGTGGAGTTCTTCTTTTAATTTGTTAATAGCCATATTAATGATCTCTTCTTTAGCCTCTAATAACTTTTTCTTAGCCTCTAATTTAGCCTCTGCTATTATTCTGTTTTTAACCATTTCAGCCTCTTTCTCCCCTTTTTTTAATATTTCAACTCTTCTTTTTTCAGCCTCTTTTTTAGCTTCTTCTAAAATTTTATTTTTTTCTTCTTCAGCCTGAGCAATGATTTTTTCAGCTTCGACTTTTGCATCTTCTAATATCTTCGATTTTATCTTATCCACTCCCATTAATTTCACCTACCAAAATCAAATTTTTAAGTAAAGTTAATTTTATAATTGTTTAAAAAGGTTTAAAAGAGGGTAAAGGTTTATACCATTAGCATGATTAAGATTGCTATTAACAACCCAAAGATTGCGAAGGTTTCTGGCATAACCGCTAAAACAAGCCCTTTACCCATAGCATCTGGATCTCTTGCTGTTGCTCCAATAGCCCCTGCAGCAGTAATACCCTGACCAATACCAGAGAGACCTGCAAACCCAACTGCAAACCCTGCACCTAAGGCAGCAACTGATACAGCTCCAGATCCTTTAAATACTCCAACTAACAATAGAATAGCGATTAATAAACCATAAATTGCCTGTGTCTCTGGAAGGACAGAGAAAACCATAGCTTTACCAAATATACTGTTGTCCTCAGCAACTGCTCCCAAACCAGCCGCTGATGCAATACCCTGACCAATTGCTGATAAACCAGCTAAACCTGTTGCTAATCCAGCTGCAAACATTGCCCAAGGAGATGCTGTTTTAAAAACAAACAGAATAAGTATTGCTACTAAGAATCCATACAAACCCTGAGTTTGTGGCAATGCTTGGAAAACTATAGCAGTACCAAACTTATTTGGATCTTCTGCGACAACACCAGCACCACTTGCTCCAGTAATTCCAGCACCAATTCCTGAACCTAATCCTGCAAGTCCAACTGCCAAACCAGCACCAATAGCTCCTAATAGTAAAGCATCTACCATAATACATCACCTCATCTTTATTAAATTTTGTAATTTGTATTTTTTGTTTTTATATTTTATGTTGTAGTATATTCTCTATTTGCCTTAAATGGACTGAATTTTTTACCTCCTCCTTCATAAAACTGACTAAAGAACTCTACATAGTGCAACCTTAGAGAGTGTATAAATGCTCCTAAACCATTCATTACGAAGTTAAATGCATGACCTCCTATTAGTATTATAATGGCAATTATAATTCCTATTATTGGTATTGAACCACCAACAATCTTAGCCATAATATTTACAGCCATTGCTAAACCTCCAGTAGCCAAACAGAGAGCCAACAATCTTGCATAAGATAGAACATTTCCTAAGAAACCAGTAATATCCATAGCTCCCAATAGTGCTCCCATGATTCCATTTTCTTTGAATCCTTTAATTGCACAAACAATTATTGCAATTAATGCGGCTACTCCAATTATACCAATAGTTATCATCATATTTGATGTTACTAAATAGATAATTACCCCTAATATTATTGCTAAAATTAATATAATCCAAATCCCTTGATTTATTATGGCTTCTCCAGTATTACCTTTTTTAATATTCTCTTTAAATCCTACAATTAATCCAATTAATAAATGCAATAAACCAACAGCAATTGAGAATTCTAATATGGCTATTGGACCATTTTTAATAAAAGTGCTTGCTCCAAGTGGATTGACTAATGCCAATCCCATTTTGTATATGTCAATATTTAAAAATTCATACATAAAATCTCCTAAGTAACCTCCTGTTATAATTCCCATTATAATTGTTGAGATTCCAGCCAATGTTAATATATATCCAAGTTTTTTAGCACCTTCACTAACCTTACCTATTTTTTTCCACGTCCATAATCCAACTATTGTTAATAATAAACCATAAACTGCATCAGTAAGCATAATACCATAGAACAGTAAGAAACCAGGAACTATTAATAATGTAGGATCAACTTCATTGTATTTTGGTAAAGCATACATTTCTGTAAGCATCTCAAATGGCTTAATTGGTTTTGGATTATTTAACAATACAGGAATTTTCTCTTCAGGCTCATCTGGTTCAGAAATTTCAACAAATGCATAACCTTCTGAAGATTTTTCTATTATTTTCTTAGCTTTTTCAGCATCTTTTGCTGGAACCCATGCCTCTATGTAGTAAGTTCTATTAGTCTTACCAAATTGTGAATAGGCATCTCCTCTTTCTTTTTCTATTGATAGAAGTTCATAAACTACCAATAACTCATTTTCCCATTTCTTAGATAAAGATTTAAGTTTTTCAATTAAACTTTTTATTTTAGATTCTATATTCTTCAATTCATTTTCTATTTTCTGTGATGCCTCTTTTGGAGTACCTTCAACATCACTTATGTCGTATCTCTCAAACTCAAACTTTCTTAATGTGGATAATACACTTTCAAGTTTTTCTTTTAATGTAACAAATACTATTGGAACCCTTATCTTATTGTCTTTCTCAAATTCTTCTCCTGCGAATACTTCAATATACTCCTCAGTAACTTTATCTAATTCAGATTTTAATTCATTAACTTTCTCTTTTGGAACACTTCCACATCCAATATAAATATAAACTCCAGGTCCTAAATCTTTTAAATCAAATTCTAAACCTTTTAAGTAAGATATTTGATCTTTCATCTGTAATAATCTTGACTTTCTATTCTCTAATTCATTCAATTTTTCTGAAGGCTCATCTACTTCTTTACTAATTTCATTTAATACTTTTTCACAGTATTCAATAACTTCTTCATGAGTATTAAATTGAACTTTCTTTTTTTCAATTGGTTTTGGATTTAGAATATCTTTTACACTAACTTCTTTTGGATTAACATTGGAAAACAAATCTAATATTCTACTAGCCTTTATCATCAGTGTAGTAACATTTCTAACATAGTCTGCATGGGATGATGGTGATAATAAAGATTTCCACTCAACATCTTCTAATTTTTCAGATAGATCACAAAGTTCAACTATCCCAGATTCATGCAACTGTCTTACAACATTATCGACTTTTTCATCCAATATCACCGCTTTTAATTTCTTCATTCTTACGGGTTTCACTAAAATCACCTTGTTTAATTTAGATTTCAAGGATTTCAGACAACTTCAAAGATAATATTTTTACCTTAGCAATAGACATAATTTCTTTCCTTTCTTTTTCTGCTTTTTCTAAAATTTCTTGGGCTATTTTTTTAGCTTCCTCTTCAGCCTTTTTAATCATCTCTTCAACAGTTTTTTTAGCCTCTTCTTCAGTTTTTGCAATAAGATTTTTTGCTTCTTCAATTGCTTCATTTTTTATTTGTTCAGCTTTATTTTTTGCTTCTTCAATTTTATTAATAGCCTCTTCTTCAGCTAATTTTACTTCCTTTATAGCATTCATAATGCTAACACTCATACTTCCACCTAATAGTTGGTAATAGTAATTTAAAAATAGTTTAAGTATATAAAATTTTTTGTTTTCATTTTTATCTTTTACAATTACTTTTTACTTTACTAAAATACTTTGTGTGGGTATATATCACCGCTGGAATGCATCCAATTGCCGTACAAGTTTCTAAAGATATTCTTTTTTCAGTAATATCCAAGTGATATACACAAGATTCCATAATATCCTTTGGTAATCCATGTCTTCCAAGTCCTATATATAATCCAACTGGTTTCTTCTTTAATAAATATGCTGTCTCTAAGGGAGATATTACTTTATTATCATCAGGCTTAGATGTTGTAGCGATGGGAATTCCAAACTGAGGAAGAAATTTATCAACGATAAAAAATCTATTTTTCTCAATTAATTTTTCTAAGTATTCTCCAGAATTTCCAATTGTAGTTTTTATATTTAATATATCCTCTTTGGTGCAAGGAAAGTCCATTATTGCCAAGTTACAATCAAAGGCATAGCATATTGGTGCCGCCCTTGCAATAGATCTTTTATGAGCTTCGTGCCATCTTGTTTTGTCATAAGAGTTATATAAAATTATAGTTAACCTTTTTAAATTTTTCATACTTTACCTCATTACTGTACGAAAACTATTGAACCATAATATAGATATTTTTTACAAAATAAAGGAACTCATTAATATATGTTTATCTTTACCAAAAACCGAAAAGTATATATATGAGAACATCAATTCTATAATTCGCTTAAGGTGCAGGGGTCGCCAAGCCTGGCCAAAGGCGCCGGACTTAAGATCCGGTCCCGTAGGGGTTCGGGGGTTCAAATCCCCTCCCCTGCACCATTTTTTATTTTAGAAAAATAAATTAATCAATTTGAATTAACTAATTTAAAATTATTTATACTTTATATACTTAACTTTTTTACATCCCCCCAGTGGGTTAGCTCTCTTGACATAGCGATGCTTTAGGATGATAGAGAGTGTTAAACTGGGGGGACATCCTTTAAAAATTTTGGTGATAATTATGAAAATCTATTTTGCCACTGGAAATCCTCACAAAATTAAAGAGGCTAATATTATTTTAAAAGATTTAAAAGATGTAGAAATTGAGCAAATAAAAATAAAATATCCTGAAATTCAAGGAACTTTAGAAGAAGTTGCTGAATTTGGAGCAGAGTGGGTTTATAATATATTAAAAAAGCCAGTTATTGTTGAAGATAGTGGTTTTTTTGTTGAAGTTTTAAAAGGATTTCCGGGAACATATTCTAAGTTTGTTCAAGAAACTATTGGTAATGAAGGAATTTTAAAATTGTTGGAAGATAAAGATAATAGAAACGCTTATTTTAAAACTGTTATTGGTTATTGCGATGAAAATGGTGTAAAATTGTTTAAAGGAGTAGTTAGGGGGAAAGTTTCAGAAGAAATAAGAAGTAAAGGATATGGATTTGCCTATGACAGTATATTTATTCCAGAGGGAGAGAATAGAACATTTGCTGAGATGACTCCAGAGGAGAAAAGTAAAATATCTCATAGAAAAAAAGCTTTTGAGGAGTTTAAAAAATTCTTATTGAATAGGATTTAAATAATTTTTAATGATTTCTTCAACATTATCGTTGTCTATTATATAGATGTTAAAAAATAATTTTGATTTTGGGATTAAAATAATATATTTTCTTTTATTTTTAGATTTTACCTTATAACCTTTAAAAAATTTCCAAGGTAATGGTAGATAGTAATTTAAAAATGGTTTTAAGAAATTAAATATTTCAAAATATACAATAACTCCTTCTTTATAAAACTCAACATTTCCAGATGTTGGGTTAAATACATCAAAAATAGTAAAAATTGACATAAATACAACTGAAAGAATTACCATTTTTGTATCTGGATGATTTATATTTATTAAAAGATAAAATGAGATAGATAAAAGAATAAAAATCATTATTAACATAAAAATCCATCTACCTATATACATTCCCAACTTAGTTGATGTTATATAATGCCAATCTTTTTTTGCTTTTTTATATTTAATATATAAAAATAAATCTAAAATTCCATCTGGACTGAAAATAAAAATTACAATGAGAAAACAAGGAAAGAAAAATAAAAACAATAGTAATTCAATATCCATAAAATTCCCTCTTTAATGGAAATGTTTTTTAAGAACTTCTTCGAGTTTTTTATCATCTTTTAGATAAACATCTGATGAAATATATTTTTTTCCAATTAGTTTTATTTTATCTCCAACTTTTTCATAACCTTCAAAACCTCTCCAAGTATATAATCTTCCATAATAAAATCCATCTTTGGAGATATAAACTGGAAATCTATAAAATCCAACAAAACACATTAAAATAAACAATATTATATCCATAATTAAGGCAAAAGTATAGAGTTTAAAAACAAAAATATTAACAACTGTTATTATGACTATGATGAATAAGAAGGATATTACTAAATTTCTAAAACTCTTTGGCATAAGATTTTTAAGATTTTCCCTATATTGGATTATTGCATTGTTTTTTATTTTGTCCCTTTCCAACTTTGAGTATTTTATAAAATAGTATATAGGAATCATTCCAAGAAAGAATGATAAAAATCCAACATAAATATAGAGCATTAGCCCAACTACATTCATACTTTCACCCAATTGAATTATATGTAACTTATATATTCCTACATATAAATAAATTTTGGTGAAAAAATGAATCCTTTTGATATTATGAAAGCCTCACAAATTGCCTGCTGTTTAGAAGTTAGTTCTTTTAAACCTGGAAATGTCCATAGAAATAGGGATTATAGAGATATAAAGTATCATCACTTTATAAATTCTGGAATTGCCTTTGGAAATGTTGTTTATGAAGCATCACAAGATGATAAAAATGTTGGCTTATATATAAAAAAGGCGGTAATTGAGAGTAGGAAGTGGTCTCCAACTAATGCTAATTTAGGAATTATAATGTTGCATATACCAATAGCAATGGCTTCTGGAAAGTTAGACAATTTTAATAAAAATGAACTAAAAAAGAATTTAAAGAAAATATCTGAAAATACAACTGTTGAAGATGCAATAAATGTTTATGATGCTATAAATATAGCAATGGCTTATGTTGATAAGCCAAAAAAAGGCCCTGATGTATCTTCAAAAGATGCAAAAAGAGAACTTATAGAGAAAGGATTAACTCTTTTAGATGTTTATAAAATATCCGCAGAATGGGATAACATAAGTAAAGAATGGGTAGATAACTTTAAAATCTCATTTGAAGGTTATGAGTTATTAAAAAAGTATTATAAGGAGTTAAATAATATCAACTTAGCAGTAACGAAAACATTTTTAAACATATTGGCAGAATATCCTGATACATTAATTGCACGAAAGAAAGGTTTTGAAACAGCATTAAAAGTTTCTAAAATGGCTAAAGATGTATTAAAAAACTTTAATGAACAAAAAGTTAAAGAATTTGATAATTATTTAGCAAAAGATGGGAATAAATTAAATCCCGGAACTACTGCTGATTTAATTGCCTCGTCATTAATGATATTTATATTAGATAGAATAGACTCTGGAAAAACTATACTTTGGTGAAAAAATGGAAAAAGATATTTATGAAAAGATTATGGATTTGGCTAAAAGAAGAGGATACTTATGGAATTCATTTGAAATCTATGGAGGAATTGCTGGATTTGTAGATTATGGACCATTAGGATGCTTACTAAAAAATAACATAATATCAAAATTTAGAGAAATATTTATTGTAAAAGAAGGATTTTATGAGATTGAGAGTCCAACAGTAACTCCTTATGAGGTTTTAAAAGCATCTGGGCATGTAGATAACTTCACAGACCCAATTGTAGAATGTAAAAATTGCTTAGAAAGTTTTAGGGCAGATCATTTAATTGAAGAGTTTGTAGATGTAGATACTGAAGGGAAGACTTTGAAAGAATTGGAAGAATTAATTAGAAAGTATAATATAAGATGTCCAAAATGTGGAGGAGAGCTTGGAGAGGTTAAGAAATTCAACTTAATGTTTGTTACTTCTATAGGGCCAGGAGGAAAGAGAACTGGTTATATGAGACCTGAAACAGCACAGGGAATATTTATTCAATTCAAAAGATTAGCACAATTTTTTAGAAATAAATTACCTTTTGGTGTAGTTCAAATAGGTAAAAGTTATAGAAATGAAATTTCTCCAAGGCAAGGAGTTATAAGGTTGAGAGAATTCACCCAGGCAGAGATTGAATACTTTGTCCATCCAGAAAGAAAAGAGCATGAAAAATTTGATTTAGTTAAGGATGAAATAGTTCCATTACTACCAGCTGATAGGCAGATGGATGAGAAGTTATCAGAGGAAGAGAAAATAATTAAAATGAGTATTGGAGAGGCCGTTGAGAAAGGAATAATAAGGCATCAAACAATTGCATACTTTATAGCTTTAACAAAGAGATTCTTAGAAAATATTGGAATTGATAAAGATAAAATTAGATTTAGACAGCATTTGCCAAACGAAATGGCTCACTATGCAATAGACTGCTGGGATGCTGAGATATACACAGAGAGGTTTGGATGGATTGAGTGTGTAGGAATTGCCGATAGAACAGATTACGATTTAAGAAGTCATTCTTACCATAGTGGTGTAGAATTATCAATATTTGTTGAGTTTGATGAGGAAAAAGAGATAGAAACTTATGAAATAAATCTAAATTATAAAGTTGTTGGAAGGATATTTAAAAAAGATACAAAAGTAATTGAAGAGTATATAAACAATTTAAGTGAAAAAGAGAAAGAAGAATTTGTTAAAAATATTGAAAAAGATGGTAAAGTAGTTATAAAAATTAATGAGAAAGAATTTGAAATTTTAAAAGATTATGTTGAAATAAAAAAGGTTAAAAAAGTAATTAAAGGAGAGAAAGTTATTCCACATGTTATTGAGCCATCATTTGGAATCGATAGAATTACCTACTGTTTATTAGAACATTCATATAGAGAGGAAGATGATAGAGTTTATTTAGATTTAAAACCGTCAATAGCTCCTATAAAGGCATATGTTTTACCATTGGTTAATAAGGAAGATATGCCAAAGATAGCCATGGAGATAAAAGAGATGCTTAGAGATAATGGAATTATAGCTGAATATGATGACAGTGGAGCTATAGGTAGGAGATATATGAGGGCTGATGAAATTGGAGTTCCATTTTGTATAACAGTAGATGGACAAACATTAAAAGATAGAACTGTCACAGTTAGAGAGAGGAATACCAGAGAGCAGATTAGAGTTAGAATAGATGATTTAGTAGATTATTTAAAGGAAAGATTAAAAGAATAAAAAAGAATAAAATAAACAAAATTATTAACTGACTATTTCTCCTTTGAAAACTATTGAAGGAGAAATTAACTTACCTCTCTGTTCTACATCATTTAAAGGAATAGCCTCTTTAAACATCTCAAATATATTTCCTCCAAACATTCCTTTTTTAAGTGGAATTATTTCTCCATTTTTGTAATAGTATGAGTTTTGAATCTCAACGGCAAAATCTCCTGTAATTGGATTTGAAGTATGAGAACCAATAATTCCATTTATATAAATATATTCATCAAAATCATCTAAACTATTGTTGGTTTTCTCAATAATAAAGTTCGTTGGAGATATGTATGGGAGAGAACTATAACCTCTTGAAGCGTTTCCAGTTGATGTCTTTCCCTCTTTATTGGCCCTTTTTATATCATATAGATAATTTTTTAAAATTCCATTTTCCACTAATACAGTTCTTTGTGTTTTAGTTCCTTCATCATCGCACTTTGAAGAATATAAACCATAATCCAAAGTTCCATCATCAACTATCGTTATACAATCATTAAAAATCTGTTCTCCAATTTTGTTTTTTAAAATACTCCTATCTCTCTGAACATTTTCAGCACTAAATGCTGGCACCAATGTATATGCCAATAACTCACGCAAGGCTCTTGGAGATAAAATAATATTTCCTTTGTATGAAATACTTTTTCCATTTGCTGATTTTTTAGCCAAATCTAATGCCTTGTAACTAATTTCTTCGACATTGAAAATATTATGCTCTGTTTTTCCTTCATAGGAAGTTTCTCCTTCATACATTATTGATATTGATGCTGAAAAATAAGTATCTTCATATTCTACATCTACGCCATTAGAGTTTATTATTCTTACATAACCTACTGATTTAGAAACTCCTCCACTCAAAACAGTGGCATTATTGTCTAAAATAATATCCCTCATAGTTATAAGATATCCCAATAGTTTTTCCTCCTCTAACTTTAGGATTTCCTTGTAATAAATCCCTTTTGGCTCTTTATACTTTTGTGGCTCTGCAAATTTAGTATATCTATCTTCTACTAAGTTCTTCATAGCTCTATAAACAATACTTTCATCAAATCTATTAGAATAGGCAAAACCAACTTTACCATCTTTTAGAACTCTAACTCCAATACCATAATCAACCTCTGTTTGAAAACTATCTACACTCTTTCCATCTAAATCTACTCCTGTATAGTAAGATTTTTCAAAAAAAACTTCTGTCTCAAAACCTTCTTTTTCACCAATTTTTATTAACTTTTCTAAGTCCATAATTTCACCTTATACAAAATAAAAATAATCAAAAAATAAATAACAAATTAATCTTAAAAATTATAATTTTAAAAATTAAAAATAAAGCAAAAATAAATTAGAATGGACATCTAAATTTCTTTCCAGCGTATTTCGTTATTCCTAACTCTTGCTCTATTCTAATTAACTGGTTGTATTTTGCTGTTCTCTCCCCTCTTGCTGGTGCTCCTGTCTTTATCTGCCCAGAGTTTAATGCCACTGCTAAATCTGCTATTGTCGTATCTTCAGTTTCTCCACTTCTATGTGAGACAATAACTCCATATCCATTTCTAAATGCTAAATTTGCCGCATCAATTGCCTCACTTAAAGTTCCAATCTGATTAACTTTCAATAGTAAGGCGTTTCCAGCCTTCATTTCTATACCTTTTCTTAACCTTTCAACATTTGTTACAAATATGTCATCTCCAACAATTTGAATATCCAATTCTTTAGTTATTATTGTAAATCCTTCGAAATCTTCTTCGTGGAATGGATCTTCAATTGAAACAATAGGATATTCTTCAACTAACGCCTTATAATAATTTAGCAATTCCTCTCTATTTAATTTTTTACCTTCAACATGGTAGTAACCATCCTTATAAAACTCTGAAGCTGCAGCATCTAAGGCAAAGACAATATCTTCCCCACATTCATAACCAGCTTTTTTAACACTTTCAGTTAGTAAATCTAAAGCCTCTCTTGAGGTTTTTAATGGAGGAGCAAAACCTCCTTCATCACCAACATTTATAGCATTTTTACCATACTTCTCTTCAATAACCTTCTTTAATACATGATAAACTTCTGAGCCCATTCTTACGGCTTCAGATATTGATAGGGCTCCAACAGGCATAATCATAAACTCTTGTAAGTCCAAATCATTTCCAGCATGTTTTCCTCCATTTATAACATTCATCATTGGAACTGGCATAACAAAAGAGTTAAATCCTCCTAAGTATTTATAAAGAGGAATCTTTGCTGTTGATGCCGCCGCCTTAGCAACTGCCAAAGAAACAGCCAATATAGCATTAGCCCCTAACTTTGATTTATTTGGAGTTCCATCTAATTCAATCATTATATTATCTATTTCTCTCTGCATTCTTGCATCATAACCTATTATTTCAGGTTTTATTATAGAATTAACATTCTCAACAGCCATTAATACTCCTTTTCCTCCAAATCTTTGTTCTTTATCTCTCAACTCTAATGCCTCATGTGTTCCAGTTGATGCTCCACTTGGAACAATAGCTGAACCGTAACCTTTACCTTTTGTTATTACTTCTACCTCAACTGTTGGATTTCCTCTTGAATCAATAACCTCTCTTGCAACAATATCTTTAATTTCAAATCTTTCATCTACATTGTATAACAAAAATATCACCGTTTTCAATGTTTCTATTAGCAACAAATTGCATAAGTATTTAACTACTTAGTTTTATATAAATGTTTATAATGTTTGGTAAGATTTCCAAAAAGGGGAGATATATACATATAATTAACTTTCTATTATTTCTTACTAAAAATTTGAATGGTGATATTTATGTCTATTACTGAGGCATTAAAAAAAGTTGTAGAATTTAAAGATTTAGATAAAAATGAAGCAGAAGAAGTTATGAAAGAAATTATGGAAGGAATTGCAAAGCCAACTCAAATAGCCGCCTTATTAACCGCTTTAAGAATGAAAGGAGAGACTATTGAAGAAATAACATCTTTTGCAAAAGTTATGAGAGAATTTTCATTAAAGATAAATCCAAAAGTTCCTAAGTTGTTAGATACTTGTGGAACTGGTGGAGATAATTTAAACACATTCAATATAAGCACAGCCACAGCTTTTGTCGTCTCTCCATATGTTCCAGTGGCTAAACATGGAAATAAATCTGTAAGTAGTAAAAGTGGTAGTGCAGATGTTTTGGAGGCGTTAGGAGTTAATTTAAATGTTCCATTAGAGATAGTTAAGGAATCAATAGAAAAAATAGGAATAGGGTTTTTATTTGCCCCTAACTTTCATCCAGCAATGAAGTATGCTACACCAGTTAGAAGAGAGTTAGGAATTAGAACTGTCTTTAATATTTTAGGGCCTTTAACCAATCCAGCAAATGCAAATTATCAATTAATGGGAGTTTATGATGAAAATTTAACTGAAAAATTATCTTATGTTTTAAAAAATTTGGGGTTAAAAGGGGCGTTAGTTGTTCATGGTAGTGGAATGGATGAAATTACAACAGTAGGGAGAACAAAAATATCTGAATTAAAGAATGGAGAGGTAAAAAGTTATTATATTGAGCCAGAAGATTTTGGTATAAAAAGAGCTAAATTAGAAGATATTAAAGGAGGAGACGCTAAAGAGAATGCCAAGATAATTAGAAATATTTTGGAAGGGGAAGAAACTGGGGCTAAAAGAGACATTGTTGTATTAAATTCTGCATTTGCTTTGTATATCTCTGAGGTTGCTAAAGATGTTGAGGAAGGTATAAAGTTGGCAGAAAAATCAATTGACTCAGGAAAGGCATTGAAAAAATTAGAAGATTTAATAGAATTCTATAGTGAGGGATAATTATGGAAAAATTAATAATAAAATCTATGAAAAAAGTATTTTTAGAAGAGTTAAATGAACTTGAAAATGAATTAAATGAAATTTTGAAAAAATATGGCGTAAAAACTACTGATGAACTTAAAAATAAAATATCCAGTGGAGAAATTAAAGAAGAAGATATTAAAGAAGATTTGGAGAAAATTAATTTTTTAGAAAAAAATATAAATAGGATTATGAAATGTTTAAGAGAAATCAATGTAAAATCTTTATAACTTGGTGGGTTTAATGGTAATATTGGCTGTTGGGGGCTATGATCCTACTGGTGGGGCAGGAATTTCAGCGGATATAAAAACATCTCACACATTAGGAGTTTATTGTCTATCTATAATTACTTCAATAATTCCTCAAACAAATAAAGAGGTTTATGAAAAATATGATCTATCAAAGGAAAATATAGAAAATCAATTTAAATCAGTGTTTGAAGAATTTGAAATAGAGTATGTGAAAACTGGAGTTTTAACTTCTCAGAGTATAGATATTTTACTGAAATATATTGATAAATACGATTTAAAAGTTATCTGCGATCCAGTTCTTGCATCTACAACTAAATATAATTTTGTTGATGAAAAATTAATGGATAAGTATATTGAACTCTTTAATAAATCTTACTTAATAACTCCAAATAGAGAAGAGTATAATAAAATTATGGAATTTGTAAAAAATAAAAATTACCATCTTAAAAAAGATTTATATATCTTAATTACAGGAATTGATGATATTTTAAAAAGAAACTCTACAACTATAAATATATTTAAAGGATTTAAAATAAATAAGGAAGTTCATGGAACTGGATGCGTTTATTCTACGGCAATAACAGCATTTTTATCAAAAGGATATAAATTGGAAGATGCCATTAAAGAGGCAAAGAATTTTATACTCTCCTCAATTATATATGCTAAAAAAACAAAATATGGTTATAATTCCAATCCTACCTATATCAATAAAGAGACAGTTATAAAGAATTTAAGTTATGCTATATACTTACTAAAAAAGATTAATTTTACTTTAATACCAGAAGTTGGGAGTAATATTGCTGAATCTCTACCACTACCAAAGGATTTTAATGATATAGCATCTCTAACTGGTAGAATTATAAAAAATAAACTTGGAGGATTTTATGTAGTAGGAGATATAGAATTTGGGGCTTCTGAACACATTGCAAAGATAATTTTATCTGCATCTAAGTTTAATCCTAAAATAAGAAGTTGTATGAATATAAAATATGACGAAGATTTAATAAAAACATTAAAAGAAAAATTTAAAGATAAATTTATAATTTCTTCATTTGATAGGAGTGAGGAGCCTCCAAATGTTTCAACAATGGAGTGGGGAACTACTATAGCATGTAAAAAAATTGGTAAAGTTCCAGATATTATTTACGACAAAGGAGGTTTAGGAAAAGAGCCAATGATAAGAGTATTAGGTAAAGATTCTATAGATGTAATTAAAAAAGTTGAATTTATTCAAAAAATATATAACTCAATAAAAGAAAAATAGAATTTAAAAAATGGTGGACTGGGCGGGATTTGAACCCGCGGCCTCCGCACAGCCAATGCGGCGCTCTCCCAGGCTGAGCTACCAGCCCACACAACACCGAGAGTTTTTATATTGCATAATCATATATAAAATTTTCTGTCAATAAATTAAATTAATTTAGGATTTAAATTGATGAATTTTAATTGATAATAAATAAGAAGAGGGAAGAATATGGATGTTAAAAGTAATATTATAAATGCATTAAAAAAAGTAATTAGTGAAGAATTAAAAAAAGAAATAGATATAAAATTAGATGAACCTCCAAATTTAGAATTAGGGGATTATTCTGTTAATATTTGCTTTAAATTGGCTAAAGAATTAAAGAAAAGTCCAAAAGAGATTGCCGAAAGTATAAGAAATAAGTTAAAAAGTATGAATATTGAGGGTGTTAAAGAAATAAAGGTAGTTAATGGATATATAAACTTCTATATTGATTATAATAAATTAGGTAAAGATTTAACAGAGGAGATTAATAAAGAAGGACATAATTATGGAAGAGGAGACAAAAAGGGAATAAAAATTATTTTAGAACATACTTCTGCAAATCCTAACGGACCTTTACACATAGGGCATTTGAGAAATGCTATTATTGGAGATTGTTTAAAAAGAATATTGGAGTTTTATGGTTATGATGTTGAAACTCACTACTATGTAAATGATATGGGTAGGCAGATGGCTTTAGTGGTTTATGGTATAGAGTTGTTTGGTTTAGATGAAAATAAGAAGAAGGATAATGCAATTGCTGAAACTTATGTAAAAATTAATAAGTATTTGGAAGAACATCCAGAGGAAGAGGAAAAAATCCTTGAATTAATGAGAGAATATGAAAATGCTTTGGAGAGGAATGAAGATAATGAAATTGTCAAAAAATTTGAATTTGCAGTTAATTATGCATTGGATGGAATAAAAGAGACATTAAAAAATTTAAATATTGAGCATGATACATTTGTTTGGGAAAGCTCTTATGTAAGAAATGGAATGGTTAAAGAGGTTATAAAAAGGTTAATGGAGACTGGTAAGGTAATTAAAGAAGATACATATATGCTTGATTTGTCAGATTTCGGTATTCAAAAGAAAATGGTTTTAGCAAGGGCTAATGGAACAAGTTTGTATTCAACAAGAGATATTGCTTATCATTTGGATAAACTATCAAAGTGTGACATTGGAATAGATGTATTGGGAGCTGATCACAAATTAACTGCTGAAATGGTTAAAGCAGCATTAAAATTGTTAGGTAGTAAAGTTCCAGAAGTTATATTTTATGAATTTATCTCTCTCCCAGAAGGTTCAATGAGTACAAGAAAAGGTAGATTTATTAGTGCTGATGAGTTGTTAGAGGAGGCTATAAAGAGAGCTAAGGAAGAGTGTAAAAAAAGAGGAGTAGATGAAAAAATAGCCTATGATATTGGATTGGGGGCAGTTAGATATAACATTGCAAGAATTTCTCCAGAAAAGCCAATGATATTCAAATGGGATGAGGCGTTAGATTTTGAAAAAGTAGGATGTCCATTTATACAGTATGCCCACGCAAGATGTTGCAGAATTTTGGAAGAGGCAGAAAATAAGAACATTAAAGATGAACCTTTATTTAACTATGAATTAACTAATGAAGAAAAAAGTTTAATTAAAATGTTAAATGAGTTTAAAGATATTATTAAAGAAAGTGCTGAGAATAGAAAAGTGCATATCTTGGCTAATTACTTGTTAGAACTTGCCAAAACATTCAATAGATTTTATGCAAATTGTCCAATTTTAATGACTAAAGATGAAAATATCAAAAAATCAAGATTGTCGTTAGTCAAAAGCACTAAAAATGTATTGGAAACTGGATTAATGTTGTTAGGAATAAATTGTCCTGGTAGGATGTAATGCTGACCTCCTCCGCCCTAAAGGGGCGGAGGTTCCCATAGGGAACACCCTACTACCCATCGTCGCCGATGTGTCATCAGGTCTCGTTAAGACTCCCTCATAAAATAATCAATTAATTGAGTATATACAACTCACCCACCTCCCCTATCTCCTTGCTTCGCAAGGAGAGTAATGAAATCTGAAAGATTTCATCTGAATTCATCACCGCCCTAAAGCAGAGTTTCTTAGCGACAATAAATGGTAATTGATTAAAAAATTATAAGTTATAAGATAGAGTATAATTAATTGTAGGTTGTAGTTAATTATAAATAAAAAATCTCCTTATTTTTAAATTTAATCTTTATTGAGTTTATTATTTTTAATTTTGTTAAATACTAATTATTAAGGAGGTTTGAAGAGAATGAAAGTTAAGAGAGTTTTAATTATAGATAATGTAGATTCTTTTGTTTGGAACTTAGTTCAATATGTAGGAACTTTGGGGCATAAAGTTAAGTTAGTAGATAATAAAATAACCTTAGAGGAAATTAACAAAATAAATCCAGATAGAATAATTATAAGTCCTGGTCCAAAAACTCCAAAAGACGCTGGAAACTGTATAAAAATAATTCAAGAGGTTGATGTTCCAATATTAGGAGTTTGTTTAGGACATCAATGTATTGTTGAGGCTTTTGGAGGGGTTGTTGATAGGGCAAATAGAGTCATGCACGGAAAAGCAAGTTTAATAAAACATGATGGCGAAGGTATTTTTAAAGATATACCAAATCCTTTTTATGGGGGGAGATATCATTCATTAATAGCAAAAGAAGTAACAAAAGAGTTAAAAATAACTGCTAAAAGTTTGGATGATAATTATATTATGGGAGTTAGACATAAAAAGTTGCCAATTGAAGGAGTTCAATTTCATCCTGAGAGTATATTGACAAAGTCTGACAAATTGAAATTTCCAGATTTAGGTTTAAAACTTATTAAGAACTTTATAGAAAATGAATATTAAACAAAAATAAAATAAACTAAGTGAAAAATATGGATGTTTATGAAGTTTTATATCAATTTTGTTTAGAATATCCAGTATTGTTAGATGATAAGGAAGTTCCTTTATGGAAATTAAAAAAAGAAGATTTAGATAAGGTTAATTTAAATTTACCTTGGGACTCTATTAGAGATTTAGCAATTTATTTATATGAGTTAAAAAAGAAGCAACAGAATTCTAAGGAACTCGTTAAATTTGATATAATTGAAGTTTTAGTAGGTATAGCTCTATTAAAACACGATGATAAAAACAACTATATGGGTCTTGTTACTGAAGAAATGTGTTTAACATATTTAAGCGAACTTATTACTGCGAGAATTAACTGCATAGCAAAATACTATTATATGATGAAAAAACCACAAAATACAAATATATTTGATGAAATTATTTTAAAATTCCCTCAAAAAAAGGATATTCGGGCATCTAATATAAATGATTTGAGAGAATTAGTAGGAAGAATCAAAAGTTATTTTAAGTGATTAATTTTTTTAATATCGATATTAATATTTCTAATTAATAAAAGTTAGTGATAATTATTAATCTCTTGAATTTTTATTTTCTGATTTTAACTAATAAGCAAAATCTTAATTATATTTCTTGATGTTTTAAAGCCCTATTAGGAATACAGGAATTATAGAAAGCATCATAACTATGGCTACAAATATTGCCAATAACTTTCTCTTATTTAATTTTGATTTAGATTTTTCCATACTCTCCCCTTAATTCCAAGTATGATTTTCTAATAATCTTATCTTTACTGATATTTAAACTTTTCAGTAAATCTAATAGTTCATTTAAAATTTCATCTTTCTTGGTAATCTCAGAGTCAGATATTGATTTTTCTAATTCTAAGAATAATCCTAATCCTTCTACATTATCAATACTTGCTATAATATCACCTTTTTTGTATATTTCTCTAATTTTTCTTATTGGAAGGACTTCTTTAAATCCAAGTTTTTTTAAAATTAATCTCATCTTTTCTTTATCTTCAATTTTTACTTCAATTTCTTCTCTGGTTTTTGAGATATTATCTAACTTTGGTCCTTTATATGTGATAAAAAAAGTTCCATCATCATCTCTAATCCTTAAAGCTTCATCAGTTTTTCTAAAATCTCTATCAATTCCATTAAAATAAATATCTTCCTGAAATTTCTTTTTAATAAATTTAAATCCGAATTTTTTTAATTTTTCTATTATTTCATCCTTATTATCAATTTTTACTTTAATTTCAACTTCTATCATAATGTTTCACCATATAATTGAGAATTTTTTAACAATGTCCTTTAATGCGTTTTCTATTTCTTCCTTCTCTACATTTTCTACAATTAAGTATATGATAACATCCTCTCCATCTCTTTCAAGAATTGTTGAAGTTATGTTTCCACCAATTTTTGAGATTTTTGATGTAATATCTGCTAACAACCCGATTCTATCCTTAGCCACTATCTGCAATTTTAAAGAATTTAATTTAATTTCTCCTTTTTCTAATAAGTATAATCCTTCTTTTGATAATCTAACCCAGCCATTTCTACCTTTTTTTGTCTCTACCAATCCTAAATCTCTTAAAACTCTAATTTTAACATCTAAGTTTTTAGGATGAATGTTAAGTTTTTTAGCAAGTTCTTTAATTGTTATTGGTTCCTTTAAATTTTCCATAATTTTTTTAGTTAATCCTTCAACTTTCATTCTCTCACAATTATTTATTCAAATTTACTAATAAATTATCAGATAAAAATTAAAAATAATTAAAAAATAAAATGAAAATCAAAATGAAAAATTAATTTTTAAATAATAATGTTACGCCTAAAAAATAAAAAATATAGATTTATTATGATCTTGCTCGTCTTCTTTCTCTCTTTAACCTTCTTAATCTTTTCTTGTACCATTTCCATCTCATTCTACCTTTCTTTTTCCATCTTCTTGAACTCCTCTTTATAGTATCACCCTCTATATTATTTTTTTCTATTTATAAAACTTTTAGAAGTAAATTGTTAAGATGTAATAGTGATAGGTATTATATATACTTTTATTTTAACCAGCTACCTTTTTCTACGACAATATAACCTTCTTTATTTGCCTTAGGAGCTATCTTTAGGAAATTTTCTCTAAATTCGGGATTGCTTTCTACTGCTTCATCGTCTCTAAGAACATTTCTGCTGTCAATAATATAGTAACTTTCTTCCATCTCTAAGTTATATTTTTCTAAAACTTCGCTGAATTTATTAATTATTTCTTCAGCTTCCTTCTTTATCTTTTCAATAGTTTTTTCGTTCATATTAATTCACCATAAGGTAAATTGGAAATAAATAATATTAAATTAAGCCTAAATCTCTTAAAACATTTTCTAATATTTTCTTATGTTCTTCGCTCATTTCACACAGAGGAAGTCTTAACTCTCCTGCTGGTCTTCCAATCATATTTAGAGCAGTTTTAACTGGAATTGGATTAGTCTCAATAAACATTGCTTTCATTAATGGAAAGAGTTTGTAGTGTATTTCTCTTGCTTTTTCAAAATCTCCTTTAAGGGCAGAATCAACCATTTCAACGAACTCTTTAGGGACGATATTTGCTACAACGCTTATAACTCCTTTGCCACCTAACGCAATTATTGGTAAGGTTAATTCATCATTTCCTGAAAGAACTGTAACTTTAGCATCATATATTAATTCAGAAACCTGAGAAAGATTAGGATTAGCCTCTTTAACTGCTGAAATATTGCTGTATTCTTCAGCTAACATTTTAACGGTTTTTGGTTCTAAATTAACAGAAGTCCTTGAAGGAACATTATATAAAATAATAGGAATGTTTATAGATTCAGATATTTTACTAAAATGTCTTCTTAAACCTTCTTGAGTAGGTTTGTTATAGTATGGAGTTATAGATAAAACAGCATCTGCACCAACATCTTCAGCAAATACTGATAATTCTACTGCCTCTCTTGTGCAGTTTGAACCAGCTCCTGCAATTACCTGAACTCTACCATTTACAATATCTACAACCTTTTCAATAACTTTTTTATGCTCTTCATATGATAGTGTAGGACTTTCGCCAGTAGTTCCAACAGCTACGATTCCACTAACACCATTTTCAATTAAAAAGTTTATATTTTCTTCTAATCCATTATAATCAATTTCATTATTTTTAAAAGGAGTAATAATTGCGGGATAAACTCCCTTAAACATAACGTCACCTTTATTGGAGCTGTCTCATTTTGTGTGTTATATATCCAGCGATTCTATTTCTTAATCTTTTTGTAGATATTACAGCAACTTTTTCTAAAACTTTTTTGTTAGTTTCAAAATCTGTTGTAAATAAATCTCTGTATTTTTTAATTAATTCCATAGAAGTTCTTTTAATTAATGCTTGCCTAATTCTTCCCATTCTCTCACCCGGTTAAAGTTTTTTATTTTTATGCTGTGTTTCCTGTAGATATTTTTTCTGAAGGAATTTATTATGTTCAATTAATATTTGAAATATTTTTATGCCAATATCCTCATCAACATTATGTTCTTTACAAAGTTTTCTTATTCTATTGTATATATATTTTTCTCTATCTGGATCATTAATAGGAATACCAAGCTCATTTTTTATTTTAGCTACATCCTTAGCTAAGCTATTTCTTTCAGCAATTAACTTCAATATCTGACTGTCAATTTCATCAATTTTTTTTCGAATTTCAGCGAGTTTTTCTATCATTTTATATCCCAAAATTTATTATAGTTATAGAGAGTTTAGAAAAGTAATTTATAGGACTTTGTCATAGTAAAACTATTTAATACATAAAGATTATAAGAAAGAATATAAATTATTTTTGATTGCATTTTGTAGTAGTATCAAAACTAAGCAATACTTAAAAGAATGAAAAGGAATATAAAAATGTTTTTATACCTTATAAATACTAAAACAATACTACCTAAATCACTTGAATATTTTAGTTGGTGATAAAGTATGTTTAGGGGAGTTTTAGAAAGTGCAAAAGAGTTTAAAAAAGTGGTTGATACTGTAGCAACACTTTTAGATGAGATTTGCTTTGAGGTAGATGAAGAGGGTGTTAAAGCCGCGGCGATGGATCCAAGTCACGTAGCATTAGTAAGTTTAGAAATTCCAAGATTTGCATTTGAAGAGTATGAAGCAGATTCTCATGATATTGGAATTGATTTAGAGGCTTTCAAAAAAGTCATGAATAGGGCTAAATCAAAAGATAAGTTGATATTAGAATTGGATGAAGAAAAGAACAGATTAAATGTTATTTTTGAAAATACTGGTAAGAGAAAATTCAGTTTGGCATTGTTGGATATAAGTTCATCATCAGTCAAAGTTCCTGAAATAGAGTATCCAAATGTTATAATGATTAAAGGAGATGCCTTTAAAGAGGCTTTAAAAGATGCTGATTTATTTAGTGATTATGTAATTTTAAAAGCTGATGAAGATAAATTCGTTGTGCAAGCAAAAGGAGACTTAAATGAAATTGAAGCAGTTTTTGAGAAAGACAGTTCGGCTATAATTAGTTTGGAAGTAACAGAAGAATCTAAGAGTGCATTTAACTTAGATTATTTAGTGGATATGGTTAAAGGAGTTAGTAAAGGAGACATTATTAAAATTTACTTAGGAACAGATATGCCTGTAAAAATAGAATATTCTTTGGCAGGAGTTAATTTAACATTCCTCTTAGCTCCAAGAATCGAAAGCTAATGTGAGATTATGAGTAATATTTATAACTCCTTAAAAAATTATTTTTTTGAAGAAATTAAATCAGACAAATTATTAAAACTACCTGACAATTTTTATGAAGACATTAGAAAATATATAAATGAAATAAATGATGAAATTGAAATTGATAGAGTTAAATACTATTTTAAAGAACTTAGAAAGTTGAGAATATACAAAGCCATGTATTTAGATGAAAGTAGAGAGTATTTACTTCCAGAAGAGGAAAATATTATAAATGCTATTGAAAATATTGTTGTTGAAGTAAAAATTAAAGAACTTGAAGAAGAAAATGAAATAATAGATATACCAAAATCTATATATACAACTAACGATATTGATGTTGTAAAGATAGACAAAAACTTTCCTCCTTTCACAGACGGCACTTTTATATATCACTTAAATAAAAATGATGTAATCTCACTAAATAAAAGAATAGTTAATATTTTACAAAAACACAACATTGTCTCAAAGATAGGTGAAAGTTATGAAGATGCCAAAGAAGATTAGAAGATACTGCCCATATTGTAAAAAACACACAATACACATAGTGGAAAAAGCAAAAAAAGGAAAACCAAGTGAATTAACTTGGGGTCAGAGACAGTTCAGAAGAGTTACAGCAGGTTATGGAGGTTTCCCAAGACCATTACCAGACAGATCCAAGCCAGTTAAAAAAATTGATTTAAGATTTAAATGTACAGAATGTGGAAAAATGCACACAAAAGCTAATGGTTGCTTTAGATCAGGAAGATTTGAGATAGTTGAAAAATAATTTTGTGAAAAAAATTCTTTAAACTATTTTAAGTAAAACATGAAAGAGGGGAGATGATGGACTTAATCCCAAAACCAAGAAGTAAATTCTTAAAAGTTCAATGTCCAGAATGTAACAATGAGCAGATAGTATTTGGAAGTCCAGCAACTGTAGTTAAATGTTTAACTTGTGGAAAAGTATTGGTGGAGCCAAGAGGAGGAAAAGGTAAAGTTAAGGCAAAAATCTTAGAGATATTGGGCTAATTTAAATAATTGTTTATATTTATTTTCTATGTGAGTTTTAAATATATATGAATTTAATCCATTAACTATACTATATACTGCTATTCCTCCAGCTCCCACACCTTCCTTTACAGAACCTTTACAGTAATTTCTTAAACCTTCAATTTCTGAATCTTCGAAATAAAATTTAGATGCCAATATAGGAACATCCCAAATTTGCTCTACTATTCCCTTTAAATCTCCTTTTTTGTCATTTAAAACAAATTCTGTTGTTCCTATAGCTATTAAATTGTTTTTTAAAATCTCTTTATTAATTTCTTTTATAACAGCAAGAACAGCACTCATCTGAGTTCCACCAGCTAATATAACTGGTTTGTTTCTTTCAGCAAAACTTATAGATAATCCTGCCACTACTGGCATCATCTTATCTCCAACTGCATTTAAAACATCAAAAACAGATGAATTTTTATTTATATTTGCTTTTTTTAATCCCTTTTTTACAACTTCTATTTTTAACTCGTGTGGATTATTTACAGAGCCAGAACTAACTTTTCCCTCTGCCTCATAGCCCAAACCTAACAAAACACCCAAGGCAGTTGTAGTTCCCCCAGGAACGCATTCTCCTACAATTAAAATATCCGCCTCCAAATTTTTCCCTAATAGATAACCTTTTTTAAATAATTCCTTGGAGTTGTTCATTGCTTTACCTTCTTCTATTTTTCCCGTTGGTTTATAGTCAATTTCAATAAATGGAATTTTTGGCTTTATAAAGGCTCCAGCATCTATGTGTAAGTTTTTTATATTTTTTAATTCAACACAACTCCTTGTAATAATTGCTGGTGTAGGTGAGCCTGTTGAATCTATTGGAGGAGTTTTTAAAGTTAAAGATTTTCCACAGAAAACAAGTTCCACATCTGCCGCTGGGGTATATTTAATAACATCTCTATGAACGCCAGATATTGGAATATATGTTGTGGTTTCAATAGAAGAAATTACGCAAGTAAATAATGGCTTTTTTCCTTTAATTTTATCTAAAAATCCATTTTCATTTATCGTTATTATATTCATACTTATATCCCTCATTTTATTTTATATCTTTAATCCTCTCTTTCTTAGTTCTTCATAAACTTCTTCTGGAACTTCTGGTTTTTCTAATAATTTTTTACCTTTTTCTTTTGATAACAAACCTAATCTAACGAGTGTTGCTATTCTATTAATCTCAAAACTAAACCCATATTTTTCAAAAAATCTATTTAGTGCCAATCCTAAAACTAAACAGTTTGTAGTATAACCACCCAAATTTGGTTTTTTCCAAGGAAGATCTTTTAGCATTTTGTATTTTTCCTCCTCTTTAAATTTGTATGGGGTTAATAATCTTATCATCTTTATACCCTCTTTCATATCTCTTATTGCCGAGTGTCCAAAAGGCAGTTCGTGACCAGTTACTATATACTTTATATTCAATAGTTTGGCAACTCTCCAAACATCTCTTAATATTAATCTTGAGCATCTTCTACAAGGGCTTTCTCCTCTTTTTATGGCATCCTCAAATAAATTTGTAAAGTCTCTATTTAATATAACCAAATCTACATTGTAATGTTTAGTTACATTTAAGGCATTTTCTATTGCTTCATTGGCAATATATTTATTATCAACCATAACACACAGTGGATTTAATTTAAACTTCTCAACTAATAATTTTAGAGATAAAACACTATCTTTTCCTCCAGAAAAGGCTAAAATACAATGATATTTTTTATTTCCTTTTTTTAAATTGTATAAAATATTTTCAACTTCTTCCTTCATCTTTTCAAAATTTGGAGGATACTTTAACATTGTTAAGCAATCTATACAAATCTTTTTACCATTATAGTCAATAATCTTTTTTGTTTTTGATGTATGAACACAGATAGAACATTCCATATTATCACGGATAATATTTTATAGGGGATATGAAAATTTTTTACTTATTAAATTCTAACGCCTATTATTATAAAATTATTAAGTAAGGGGAGATGAATGTTCTATAAGCTGTTGTTTGAATCGTTGTGGTATATTCTTCCAGCGTATGTGGCTAATGCATCAGCATGTATATTTGGAGGAGGCACACCAGTAGATTTAGGAAAAAATTTTATTGATGGCAAAAGGTTAATAGGAGATGGAGTAACATATAGAGGTTGTGTTTTTGGAATTCTTTGTGGAACATTGGTTGGTTTAATACAGGGAATTTTAGTGGATTTTAATATTTTTGGAAGCTTAGATTTTTATGGCACTGTTTTAGACCATGTTATATTGGCATTCTTTTTATCTACTGGAGCAATTGTTGGAGATGCTGTAGGAAGTTTTATAAAAAGGAGATTAAATATTGAGAGAGGACGACCAGCCCCTCTATTAGATCAACTTGATTTTGTAATTGGGGCAATTGCCTTTGGTTATATCTTAGCACCAATACCTCATGAGATGATAATTACAATTTGTTTAATTACTTTATTTGTTCATTTACTTGGAAATATAATTGCCTATAAATTGGGAGTTAAAGATATTTGGTGGTAAAATATGATAACCATAGATATTGAATTAAAAGATAAACCAGGAGAGTTGTTAAAAGTTTTAACACCAATATCAAAGTATGGAGCAAATATAATAAGTGTAATTCATTCAAGAGAAGATAAGAGAGGAGGTAAAGTTCCTGTTAGAATAGTTATTGATGTTGAAGATTCTGAAAAATTAAAAAAAATTTTAGAAGATTTAGAAAAAGAAGGAGCAATAATTAAAAAAATTGATGGAAAGAATAAAAAGGTTTATTTGGATGTCGTAGTTATTGGGCATGTTGTAGATACTGACATAAAAGATACAATAGATAGAATAAACGAAATTGGACTCGTAGAGGATTTAGATTTAATTATGCCACATCCAGATAAGGAATCTTCGGCAATTATGAGGATTATAATAGACAAAGATAAAATAAATGAACTTTTTTATTTATTTGATAAATTGGAAAAAGAAAAAAATTTGTTTTTTATAAAATCTATACTCTAAATTTTATTATTTGGTGAGACGATGGACATTATCATAATTGGATTTGGAGCTATAGGTAAGGGTGTAGCTAAAGTTTTGTATGAAAAGAGGGAATATTTAAAGGAAAACTTTGAGGAGTTTAAAGTTGTAGCAATAACAGACAGTTCTGGAGCGGCAATTGACGAGAATGGTTTAGATTTAAAAAAGGCAATTGATATTAAAGAAAAAACAGGAAAAATTATAAATTATCCAGAAAAAGGTAGAGAGATGAGTTCAATAGACGTTATAAGAAATGTTGATGCCGATGTAGTTGTTGAAGTAACACCCTCAAACTTAGAGACAGGAGAACCTGCTAAAACCCACATATTAGAGAGTTTTAAAAATAAAAAACATGTTGTGACAGCTAATAAGGGGCCATTAGCTTTATGTTATAAAGAGTTAATTGAAGAAGCAAAAAAATACAATGTTATTTTTAGACACGAGGCATCAGTTGGAGGAGCAATGCCTATAATAAACTTAGCCAAAGAAACATTAGCAGGAAATGAAATTTTATCAATAAGAGGAATATTAAATGGAACTACTAACTATATATTAACAAAAATGGAAAAAGAGGGATTAGACTTTGAAACTATTTTAAAAGAGGCTAAAGAATTGGGGATAGCTGAAACTGACCCTACTCAAGACATTGAAGGTTTAGATACTGCGGCAAAGATAGTTATTTTAGCAAACTCAATTATGGGAATGAATAAAACTATAAAAGATGTAAAAGTTAAAGGAATTAGCAGAATAACTCCAGAGGCAATATTTTTAGCAAATAAAAGAGGATATACAATAAAACTTATTGGTCAAATTAAGGATAAATACTTAATTGTCGAGCCAATGCTTATTCCAATTGATAGCCCACTAAATGTTAAAGGAACTTTAAATGTGGCAATGTTTGAAACAGATTTGGCAAAAGAGGTCGTAGTTGTTGGAAGAGGAGCAGGGCCAATAGAGACAGCATCAGCCATTTTAAGCGATTTAATCCATATTTATCAAGCTACAAGAAAGTAGATTTTTTAAATTTTAGGATAATATTACTACATATTACTTCTGACATTTTTTACTTTTGATTTTAATCTTATTACAACAAAATTAAAAAAGAATAATAATATATAAAGAAAATATTACTTAACCTTATTACTTTGAGCATTTGAGTAAGGCATAAATTCAACAGTTCCTCTCTGTCTAACTGGCTGTTTATACAACTCCATCAATGCATAAACTTCCTCTGGGACATTTGTATCTACATCCAAACCAAGTTTTTTAGCCTCCTCTACAGTTATTGGATAATCGTGAGTCCATCTACCTTCTGTTAATATCTTTGATAGTTCTTTAGCCTTTTCTTCTCCATACTTATCTTTTAATAAATTATATACAAAATTTTGGACTTGATTTATTGCTTTTTTAGCAATATCTGCTAATATTAATGTTTGATCATCTACTTTTTCAACACCTTTCTGCTCAACAGTTTTAACAATACTTGGAGCTGGATACTGTCCAAGTTGTGGGTCTACAGGCCCTAAAACTGCATTTTCGTCCATAATTATTTTATCTGCCGCTAAGGCTATTAAGGTTCCCCCACTCATCGCATAGTGTGGGACTATAACCCTCGTCTCTGCTGGGTGTGCCTTTAACGCTTTAGCTATTTGTGTAGCCGCTAAAACTAAACCTCCAGGAGTGTGTATAATTAAATCTATTGGTTTATCTTTTGGAGCAGACCTTATAGCTCTCAAAACTTCTTCACTATCTTCTATTGATATAAACCTGTATATTGGTATTCCAAAGAATCCTATACTCTCTTGTCTATGTATTAATGTAATTACCGTTGAATTTCTTTTATCTGAAATCTCTTTAAGGAGTCTTAACCTTGCGAGTTGTAATTGTTTATACTGTATTTGCGGTGCCATAAGTAAATAAAAAAACAATAGCCACCAGATTAAACTAAAAAATCCTCCAAGTATATCCATTATATTCCCCTCATATTAAATATTCTTTTTATCCATTTATCTAACATCGCTAAAAAATTATCGTTTTCTTCATTTATATTTGTTATGCTTTTATCTTTTAAATTTACTTCTGGAATATCTATATTTAAATCAACATTAAGTGCATTTTTGCAAAAACTTTCGTAGTCAATCTCTATCTCTGGAATAAGCCCTCTACTTTCATTAGATACTTTTCCTACTCCATAAAGTTTAATGTTATACTTTTCTGCCAACTCTTTTAATTTATTAAAGATATTCCAATCATATACCTTATTCAAAATAATTCCTTCTACTTTTATCCCAATATCTTTAAGTAGATTATAATAAGAGATAGATTCAATAAATGCTCCTTCAATTCCACTTAAATTACAGGAACTTATAATATAAACAGGAAATCCAAGTTTTTTAGCAATTTGGTAAGAAGATAGATTTTTAAATGCGGCAGTAAAAGCTCCCATAACTCCTTCAACAATTATATATTTATACTCTGAATTTTTTACATATTCTAAAAATTCATTTACATCAACCCAACCTCTCTCACCAATTTTTATGCTGTTGTATTTTGTCATCTTTTCTCTTAGTAAATAAAGAGCTGGAACAATATCTCTAATATCTCCCCCAATTTTAGCCACAAAAACCTTTCCATCTAATTTTCCAGATATTGCAGTAGTTAAAAATGTTTTTCCACTGTTTGATGATGTAGATAATAATACAATTCCATACTTTTTGTTTTTGTCTTTTGATTTATCCTCTTTATGATATAATTTAGGATTTATTCTATATTTTAACGCTCTCTTTTTTAATTTCTCTTTTACTATTTTATTTTTTGTAAAAATTTCTTCCTTCTCATCTTCTTCAACATTCAAATGCTTTAAAAAATTGTCTCTAATAAATTCATTATCTAAAAAGTTATGGACCATAGTTCCAAAGACTTTTCCTTTAAAAACCCCAGAAATTATATCTTTTTCTTCATTTATCTTATAATTTAACTTTCTAACTTTAGATACCGTTAAAATTTTTGTCTCTTTATCAACTATTTTAATGTCTCCATAAGTATGGCAGTGAAAACCTTCTCCAAATCCCTCTCCAAAGATAGATTTTTTTAATTCAAATTTAACTCTATCAGTGCAAACCAATGGATAAAATTCTACATCTAACAACCCTAAACCTTCTCTAAAAATGGGAATAGTGCTTTTTCTACCAACATCTACTTTTTTTGATAAGATTTGGAAGCCACTGCATATTCCTATAATGTATCCATCAAAATTGACTATTTCTTTCTTTAACTCATTGGTTAATGAATTACTCTCTATTAAACTACCTCCTGGAATTATCAAAACTTCTAAATCTTTAATTTCTTTGTAATTTTTTTCATCAATAATTTTTGTAGGTAAGTTACCAAAATCTTCAAATAGTGGCAAAGAACCTTTTATATCTAAAATACCAATTTCCATCAGTTATCACCAATTAATTTATTAGATATAAAAAATACTAAAATGGGATTTAAATGAATTTGAAAGATATAAAGTTGAAAAAAATTATAGAAATTTTAAGTTTAATTTTTACATTGGAGATTGTTATCTCTTTTATACTATCAACTTACAACCCCCCATATCAAGATTTGTTAATAAAGTTGGACTATCTCTCTATAATGTTCTTTACCTTTGAGTTTATATACAACTTCTATTATATTGAAGACAAAACAAAATTTTTTAAAGATGTTTATAATATTGTTGATGCCATAGTTATACTTGCTTTTCTACTATATTCTTTGCAGTTATTTTATTCAAAAGCATTTTTAGGGCTAAGAGTAATAAATATTCTGAGAATTTTAATTCTACTAAGAATAATTAAGTTGAGGAGATTAAAAGAAAATCCAGAATTAATTAACTTTTTATCACTATTAATAATTTGCTTTATTTCTTCCTGTCTAATATGGATTGCCGAATCAGATGTAAATCCAGCAATAAACAATTTTTTTGATGCTTTTTATTTCACAACAATATCTATAACAACAGTTGGCTATGGAGATATAACTCCAAAAACAGATGCTGGGAAGTTAATAATAATATTCTCTGTCTTATTCTTTATTTCTGGGTTAATTACTTCATTACAAAAGGCTTTAAAGGGAGAGTAACCATAGAGGGGGCTACGCTCCCTCTATTGGGATACTCCCCCATAATCTTGTATTAGTTTAATAATAAGAGGCATTACCTCGCTTCGCTCGGTAATGCATCCCGGGTATTCCGAACCATAGGGCTTCGCCCTATTGGTATACCCAAAATTTACACCTCTGCCTTTGGCAGAGGTGTTAGGGAGTATAGCAATAGAGGGTTTCCCTCTATGCGGTGTATACCAATAGGGGCATAGCCCCCTCTATGGTTATAAAAGAATTTAAAGGGAGATTAAATGGAGACTTATAAAAAGATAGAACTTGGGATATTTGTAATTATCTTAATCATATTAATTGAATCAGTAATATTGATGACTGTTGAGGGTTGGGATTTCTTCACAGCTTTTTATGTAGCAGTTGTTACAATATCAACAGTAGGTTATGGAGATTACACTCCAAAAACATTTATTGGAAAGTTATCAATAATTATATACATATTTGCTGGTGTTGGAGCTGTGGCATATACTATGGGAACTATTGCGGAGTTTATTATTGAAGGGCACTTTAAAAAATATTATAGGTCGAAAAAGATGTCTGATAAACTTAAAAAACTTAAAAATCATTATATAATTTGTGGTTATGGAAGATTGGGAAGAGTTGTAGCAGATGAGTTAAAAAAATCAGGAATTCCTTTTGTTGTTATTGATAAAGATGAGAAATTATTGCAAGAGGCTATTGAAAAAGATCCAAGTCTTATATGTATCGTTGGAGATGCAACATCTGATGACATATTAAAAAAGGCAGGGATTGATAGGGCTAAGGGTTTAATATCAGTAGTAACCTCAGACGCTGAAAATGTATTTATTACCTTATCTGCAAAAAAATTAAATCCAAATATTTACATAGTTGCAAAAGCAGATGATCAATCAACCTTAGATAAATTAATAAAAGCAGGGGCTGATAGGGCTGTATGTCCTTATATAGTTGGAGGTTTGGAAATTGCAAAAATAGCCATTAATCCAGATGTTGTTGAATTTATCCATTCATTAGTGGCTTCACAGGAAGATATAGAAATTAGAAGATTTGTTATAAAAAATTATGAACTTGACAATAAATCAATAAAGGATTCAAAAATTAGAGAAAAGACAGGGGCTACAATTTTAGCTATTAAAAAAGGAAATAAGATGATTACAAGTCCAACTCCTAACACAATAATTAACGTTGGAGATATTATATATGCATTTGGAACTAAAGAACAACTTGAAAAATTAAGAAAGTATGTTGAAGGAGTTTAACAAATAAGCATAAAGAACAAAAACAAATTATAGATTAAAAGATTAAATTAAAATTTTTAAAAATTATAAAAATTAGAGTAGGTGAGAGTTTGATATTAATAAAAGATGTTTATGTAAATGGAAAAAGACAGGATATATTAATTGAAGGAAATAAAATAAAAAAGATTGGAGAGGTTAAAAAAGAAGATATTGAGGATGTTGAAATTATTGATGGAAAGAAAAAAATAGCGATTCCTGGTTTAATAAATACTCACACCCATATACCAATGACACTGTTTAGGGGTGTTGCTGACGATTTACCATTAATGGAGTGGTTAAACAATTATATATGGCCAATGGAAGCAAAACTTAACGAAAAAATCGTTTATTGGGGAACATTATTAGGATGTATAGAGATGATTAAAAGCGGAACTACTACATTTAATGATATGTATTTTTACTTAGAGGGGATATCTAAGGCAGTAGATGAAAGTGGAATGAGGGCAGTTTTAGCCTATGGAATGATTGACTTGTTTGATGAAGAAAGAAGAGAAAAAGAGTTAAAAAACGCTGAGAAATATATTAAATATATAAATGAATTAAATAACAGTAGAATAATTCCAGCTTTAGGCCCACATGCCCCATATACTTGCTCTAAAGAATTATTAATGAAGGTTAATGAATTGGCTAAAAAATACAATGTTATGATACACATTCATATGAATGAGACATTAGATGAGATTAAAACAGTTAAAGAGAAAACAGGAATGGAGCCATTTATTTATTTAAATTCATTTGGGTTTTTTGATGATGTAAATGTTGTTGCCGCCCATTGTGTCCATTTAACAGAAGGGGAGATTAGAATAATTAAAGAAAAAAACATAAATGTATCTCATAATCCTATTAGCAACTTAAAGTTAGCCTCTGGAATTGCTCCAATACCTAAACTTTTAAAAGAAGGGATAAATGTTACATTGGGAACTGATGGCTGTGGAAGTAACAATAATTTAAATTTATTTGAGGAGATAAAAATAACTGCTATTTTACATAAAGGAGTTAATTTAAATCCTACTGTAATTAAGGCAGAGACTGCTTTTAATTTTGCTACAAAAAATGGAGCTAAGGCGTTGAATATAAAAGCTGGAGAAATAAAAGAGGGTTATTTAGCTGATATAGTTTTAATAAATATGGATAAACCATTCCTATATCCAAAAGAAAATATTATGTCTCACTTAGTTTATGCATTCAATGGCTTTGTGGATGATGTTATCATAGATGGAAAAATAGTAATGAGAGAGGGTAAAATATTAACTGTTGATGAAGAAAAAGTGTATGAAAAGGCCGAAGAAATGTATGAAATTTTAAGGAGTTAATCTCTAAACTCATTTAGTAATTTTATTAATAACAGTTTATTAGCAATTTTTATATTTTTTAAAATAATTCCTCCTTTTGCTTCATATCCTACAATTAAAACATCTTCTCCATTATATTTTAAAACAAATGTTTTTTTATTTTTTACCAATGTATCGGCAATTTTTGAAACCTTAGACATTAAGTCGCTAATATTTTTAATATTTGATAAAATATTTGAAACTGATATATTTTCTTTTTTATCAATCTGCATAGCACTCATTAACTCCTTTATTGTTTTTACATTAAAAATATTTAAAACAATAAAATTTTTATCAACAGTTAAAGAAAAGATATTTTTGAATATTATTTTTAAATTTCCTTCTTTTATTAAATTCTGAAATAAAAATAGATAATTTATTTTATCGAGCAAAATCTCACTAATTATATTTTTATTCTTTTTTCTCTTTTTTTAAAGGAATGATTTTTAAGCCAACCTCTCCATTAATTGTGAAATTGTCAAATACAATTCTTACCTCGCTACCACTACCCTCTAAGATTTTAGCAATTTTTTCAACATCTATATTAAGTTTAGGTAATTTTTCTTTAACTTCTTCAGCGAGTTTTAAAATTTCTTCTACCTTTTCTTTAGAAACTACTTCCTTTTTATCTTTTAAACTATTTAAAAAATTAGTAATTTTTTCTATTTTTTCAGCAATTTCTTTAGGAACTTCAATTTTTATTTCTTTAACTTCTTTTTCTTCTGCCATATTTATCCCCACAATTTTTTGTTAATTTATTTTTAAATAAATTTTTGGAGAATCTGATATTTAAAGGTTTTCATTTTTTATATTTTTGTTAATTGTTTCTTTAAACTCTCCAATGGCTTTATCAAAATCTATATTGTTTAATTTTTTTAATTTTTTTAAAAATTCTTTCCTTAACTCTACAATGTCCTTAATTTTATCTTTCTTAATTTTACCAGATTTTATGTATTCACTTATGATTTTTCTCGTTTTTTTGTCAATTTCATCGAGTATATTATTATGTTTATTGTTATTTTTTTCAACTTCTTCATATTTTGGAGTTTTTTTACTTTTTTCAATTAATTTTTTAGCAATATCCTCTAAATCAAAGTTTTTTGTTGTATCTATTGTTAAAAATGGTTCATCCCACTTATATTTTTTACCTGGCTCGTCAAACTTTTCATACATTTTTTTAATAACTTCATTTGGTATCTTTTCTCCTCTCTCAATATTTCTTTTAATTAATATATCAAGGGGTGCTTTTAGGTAAATTATAGCATAATTTTTATTGTATTTTTTTGCTAAATTTATTAAATCTCGCCTCATTGAGTTGTAATAGTTTGTATCATCAACTATAACCCAGTATTTTTTTAATGCCTCATCTATTAACAGTTGAGTAGATTTTCTAATAAATTCTTCATACTGTTCTTTCCACACTGGAAAACTCTCTCTAATTAAATCACTTCCTAAAACAATAACATCAATATTAAATTTACTTAAAATTTTTGCTAAATTTTTTGAGAATGTTGTTTTTCCTACTCCTGGTAATCCTACTAAAATTATCAACATATTTCTCCCCAAATTTATATATTTTTATATGTGAATGTAGAGTAATATAACAAGATCTTAGTATCTATTTAGTAATTGTTCTTTATTTACTTTTTTAAAATCAGATCCTTTAAATTTGATTTGATATTATTGAAGAATTAAAAAACAATAAAATTTTCCATCCCCTTAGGGGTCTGAGTTTTAAACCCATAGGGGGCTCTGCCCCCTATTGGTATACCCCCGAATATTTGCCTTTTTGTTTAATTTTAGATATCCCGAACCATAGGGCTCCGCCCTATTGGGATACCCGGGATGCATTGCTTCGCTAACGCTCAGCAATGCCTCTTAAATTAAAATCATTTTTCCCTTTGGGGTCTGATTTTAGACATTCCAGGGGTATTTTCATAAATTACTGTAATATGTCTGTTTCCATCCCCTTAGGGGTCTGATTTTAGACATTCCTGCTGGCACTATCCATAAAACAATTTTAGTAAAGTTTCCATCCCCTTAGGGTCTGATTTTAGACATATTTTCTCCGAAGATATTAATAAAACCGACATTAAAAATTTCCATCCCCTTAGGGTCTGATTTTAGACCCACGCTTGTGTGTAATGAACCAAATTGCAATTACAACATTTCCATCCCCTTAGGGTCTGATTTTAGACTATATGATAATGTATTATTTTTTAATGTATAGCTAAAATTTCCATCCCCTTAGGGTCTGATTTTAGACTTTTAATCTTTCTTCAAAGCCCTTTTTTATCCATTCATTTCCATCCCCTTAGGGTCTGATTTTAGACAGAATGAAATCCCTTGCCGCATCAGAAGTTTACGCTATGTTAGAATTTCCATCCCCTTAGGGTCTGATTTTAGACATACCTTCCCCTTAACATACCAAGCCCATTTATCATTATTTCCATCCCCTTAGGGTCTGATTTTAGACAATCACAAACAGCAAGAGTTTATATCATTAATAAAGAGATTTCCATCCCCTTAGGGTCTGATTTTAGACGAATTAATGAAAAATTTAGAGAAAATCGAAAAAATAATTTCCATCCCCTTAGGGTCTGATTTTAGACCCACAGGTGAAATATTGCCCGCCGCACTTTGTAAAATTATTTCCATCCCCTTAGGGTCTGATTTTAGACAGTGATAAAATGAATAATGAGGATTTAACAAAGATTTATTTCCATCCCCTTAGGGTCTGATTTTAGACTGCAAAATCAACAAAATAAAACTCAAAATTAAAAAATGATTTCCATCCCCTTAGGGTCTGATTTTAGACGTAGATGTGTAGATTTAACGATTTTATCAAAAAAAGGAATTTCCATCCCCTTAGGGTCTGATTTTAGACTCGAAGGGAGAAATATCGTTTAATGAGCTATTTATTATTTCCATCCCCTTAGGGTCTGATTTTAGACATAACTTCTGCCAGATGGAAGAAGTATTGGTAGTAGATTTCCATCCCCTTAGGGTCTGATTTTAGACGTTAATTTCTCAAAGTTGGTTGAGTAATATGTGGGCAAAGTAATTTCCATCCCCTTAGGGTCTGATTTTAGACAGGGCATAATTTTTTGATATTAAGGACTAAAATTACTTTATTATGCTTCTTTTTATATGGGTTATAGTTCGAAGGGTCAATAACCCTTGTTATTTATATACCTCCGAACTTATATATAAACTTTTCTATTTTTATTTATTTGCTTAAAAATTCTTTAAATTTTTAATATCAACCTTTTTATCGGGGAAAATTGAAGATAAAAATAAACTACCAAAATCTCCTAAAAATCTCAATAATTTAATAAAACTAAATACTCAAATTCTTTAAAATAAAAGACCCTTCGAAATTCGTTAAAAATTCTTAAAATCAAAAAATATTAAATTAAAATCCTCTAAATCAAAAAATAAAAATTTTTAGCGAGAGAGAATATGTCAAAAAGCATAAATTTTAAATATCCTAAGTATATTTATAACACCATAAAAATATTAAATACACTAATAATAATAAGAATTTAGGTTTATAACTAAGTCGAAGGTGAATTAGATGGAACATAATTACAAAGTAAAATTATTTGATGAATTAGGATTTGTAAGAAAGAAGTGTAAAAAATGTGGGCAATACTTTTGGACTTTAGATGAGGAGAGAGAAACATGTGGGGATGCACCTTGTGATATCTATTCCTTTATAGGAAAGCCAATAACTAAAAAGCCATACACTTACAAAGAAATGGTTAATGAATTTATAAACTTTTTTAAAGAACATGGACATCAACCAGTAAAAAGAGCTCCTGTAACTGCAAGAAGATGGAGAGATGATATTTTATTAACAATAGCTTCTATAGCAGTATTTCAACCATGGGTTACTAAAGGTATAGTGAAGCCAAAAGCTAATCCTTTAGTTATAGCTCAGCCATGTATTAGGTTGAACGATATAGATAACGTTGGAAGAACTGGAAGGCATTTAACATGTTTCACAATGGGAGGTCATCATGCTTTTAATAGAGAAGATGATTTCAAATATTGGCAGGATGAAACTGTTGAGCTTTGTTTTAATTTCTTTAAAAAATTAGGAATTGATGAGAAATCTATAACATTTATTGAAAGCTGGTGGGAAGGAGGAGGGAATGCTGGGCCGTGCTATGAGGTAATAACACATGGAGTAGAATTAGCTACTTTAGTCTTTATGCAGTATGAGAAAGTTGGAGATAATTACAAAGAGATACCATTAAAAATAGTCGATACTGGTTATGGAATTGAGAGATTTGTTTGGGCTTCAACTGGAGAACCAACAATATATGATGCCATATTTAAAAATATTGTTAATAAATTGAAGGAAGATGCTGGAGTTAAGGATATAGATAAGGAGATATTAGCTAAAATTACAGAAGTTGCTGGTTTGATGGATGTTAAAGATGTTGGTGACTTAAAGAAATTGAGAGAAGTTGTAGCAAATAAGATTAATATTCCAGTTGATGAATTGGATAAATTAATAGCTCCTTATGAAGATATTTATGCAATAGCAGACCATACAAGAGCTTTAGCTTTCATGTTAGGAGATGGAATAGTCCCATCAAATGTTAAAGATGGATATTTAGTTAGAATGCTTATAAGGAAAACATTAAGGCACATGGATAGATTAAACCTCTCAATACCAATAACTGAGATTGTTGCAATGCAATTGAAAGATTTGAAAGATTTATATCCAGAATTATTAGAGATGGAAGATTACATTATGGAAATTTTAGAGATAGAGAAGAAAAAGTATAGGCAAACAATTGAGAGGGGTAAAGGATTAGTAGAGAGATTAATAAAGAGTAAAAAAACCATAGATTTAGATAATTTAATTGAGTTGTATGACAGCCATGGATTACCTCCAGAAATAGTTAAAGATGTCGCTAAATCTTTAGGGAAAGATATTAGCATTCCAGATAACTTTTATACTATAGTTGCTGAGAGACATGAGAATAAAGAGGAAACTAAAGAAAAAGTTAAATTGCCAGAAGTTGATGTGGAAAAAACTGAACTCTTATTCTATAAATATCCAAAAATGAAAGAGTTTGAGGCAAAAATATTAAAGGTTGTTGATGATTATATAATCTTAGATAAAACTGCCTTTTATCCAGAGGGAGGGGGGCAGAAGGCAGATACAGGATATATAATAAAAGGAGATAAGAAGTTTAGAGTTATTGATGTGCAGAAAGAAAATGACATTGTATATCATAAAATAGAAAACTTAAATGATGAATTAAAAGAAGGAGATATCATTAGAGGAGTTATTGATTGGGATAGAAGGTTGAGCTTAATGAGAAACCATACAGCTACACACATTATAAATGCAGCGGCACAAAAGGTTTTAGGAAAGCACGTTTGGCAGGCTGGTTCAGATGTTGATGTAGATAAAGCAAGGTTAGATATAACTCACTATAAGAGAATAAGCAGAGAAGAATTAAAAAAGATTGAGAGAATAGCTAATGAAATTGTTCTAAATAACTACAATGTAAAAAGTGTGTTTATGGATAGAAATGAGGCTGAAGAGAAGTTTGGATTTAGAATATATCAGGGAGGGGTAGTTCCAGGAAATGTTTTGAGAATAGTTATTATTGAAGATGAAAATGGAAATATTGTGGATGTTCAAGCATGTGGAGGAACACATTGCCAAAACACTGGAGAAGTTGGATTTATAAAGATAATTAAGACAGAAAGAGTTCAAGATGGTGTAGAGAGGTTGATTTATTCAAGTGGTTTAAGTGCTTTAAAAGCAGTCCAAGATATGGAAGATACTTTAGAGGAGAGTGCTGAAATTTTAAGATGTCCTGTTGAAGAATTGCCAAAGGTTATAAAGAGATTCTTTGAAGAGTGGAAAGAACAAAGAAAGAAGATAGAGGAGTTGGAGAAAAAGATAGGAGAACTTAAGAAATTTGAATTAATGAATAAGTTTGAGACAGTTGGAGATTACAAAGTTTTAGTTGAAAAAGTTGATGCAAATCCAAAGGAAATGTTGAATATAGCTGATAACTTAGCTACTGAAAATGCTATAGTTGTATTATTAAATGATAAGGGCAATATACTATGCAAAAGAGGAGAAAATGTTGATATAAATATGGCTGAACTTATAAGATATATTGCTAAAGGAGGAGGAAGAGAGCATTTAGCTCAAGGAAAATATGAAGGAGATGTAGAGGAGATTAAGAAGAAAGTCACTGAATTCATTAAAAATAAACAATAAAAAAATAAAAAATCTATTTTTATTATTTTAAGATTTGGAGATTTAGTTTTTAATTTAATTTTTTGATATAATTTTTTTTCAAAGTGGTGATATTATGGACACTATAAATGTTATTGATTTATTTTGTGGATGTGGAGGTTTTTCAAAAGGTTTTTTAGATGAAAACTTTAGAATATTAGGAGCTATAGAGAACTTTAAGCCAGTAGTTAAAACTTATTTATACAATATCAAAGCTCCAGTGTGGATGGATGATATAAAGAGGATTCCTCCAAAAGCATTTGATGAATTTATAAAAAATGAGAAAGTTGATGTAATTATCGGCTCTCCTCCATGTGAGCCATTTACAAAAGCAAATAAACTAATTAAAGACAATCCATTAGATAGATTGTATAAAGACAAAATTGGCAGGTTAGTTTTATACTATATTAATTATGTTGATTACTTTACACAAAAAAATGACGATTTAATATTTGTTATGGAAAATGTCCCACAAATTAAAGAAATTAAAGATGAATTAAAAAAGTTGTTTGGAGATATAGGGCATAGGGTTTATTTTAATATATTGAAAGCTGAAGATTATGGAAATCCATCCAAAAGAGCGAGGATGTTTATTTCAAATATAAAATTAAAACCAAAGAAAGCAGATAAAATCGTTGTTGTGGAAGAGGCTTTAAAAGATATTCCAAAAGATGCTAAAAACCATGAAATTAAAAAACTTTCTAAGGAAAAAATAGAAAAAATATCAAAATTAAAGTGGGGAGAGGCGTTATATAGATATAGAGGAAAGAAAAAACTAATGTTTAATTGGTATCGTCTCCATCCTCATAAGTTAGCTCCAACTGTTAAAGGTAGAAGTAGATTTGTTCATCCTTATGAAGATAGATTATTAACTGTAAGAGAACAGGCAAGATTAATGAGCTATCCAGATGATTTTGTATTCTTTGGAGGAAGAGATGCTCAATATAATCAAATTGGAGAAAGTGTTCCACCGATATTGAGTAAGGTAATAGCAAAAGAGATTAAAAAGAGGTTATAAAAGTTACACCTCCAAGCGTACGCGAGAAGGTGTTATGTTTTGGTGAAGCTTTTACTAAAAGGTTCGGAGGAGAGTGTTCCACCGATATTGAGTAGAGCTATAGCTAAAGAGATTAAAAAGAAATTAATAAAATAAATTTTTTAATTAATTTAAGAATCAGTTATTCCAAATTAACTATACTAAGACTCTAAAAGTGATGATATATACTGAGGGTTACCTATGAATATAAAAATACAACCAGGTTGTATTATTAAAAGTCCTAAATTAAAAGAACCATTTATTGTTGAAATGGTCAATAATGTTGATGATACTATAAAGATTATTGGATACTATATAAATTCAAGAGAGTTGGATTATTTTATTCTCACACCTGAAGAGTTTAAAGATATTGAGATAATATTAAACCCTCTTGATTTTAAAGGAAATCCTGAAGGAGTTATGCTTGCAATTGAAAGTTTGCGATATCAGTTTGCATCTCTCTATGATCCAATACTTGCAGTTAGTGTATCAAAGATATCTCCATTACCATTTCAAATAGATGCAGTCTATAACTATATCCTTAAAAATCCACAAATAAGATTTTTACTTGCAGATGATCCTGGTGCTGGAAAAACTATAATGGCTGGACTTGTAATAAAAGAACTTAAATTGAGAGGTCTTGCTGAGAGAATACTTATTGTAGTGCCTGGAAATTTGATAGAGCAATGGAGGAGAGAACTTAAAGAAAAATTTCAAGAAGAGTTCGTTGTTGTAAATAGAAATGCAGTTAAAAACAATATGGATATCTGGAGAAGAGAAAAACAGCTAATAGCTTCAATTGATTTTTTAAAACAGGAGGATATTAGAAAAGTTCTTGAAACTGTATCGTGGGACCTTGTAATTGTTGATGAAGCCCATAAACTTGCAGCATATAAATTTGGAAATAAAGTACAACGTACTAAGAGGTATAAAGTTGGAAATATACTTTCTCAGAATTCTACTCATTTACTGTTTCTAACCGCTACTCCTCACAAAGGTGACCAAGAAAACTTTAGATTATTGTTAGATTTACTTGTTCCAGGATTATTTACTGACAAAGAAGTATTACTTGAAGCTATAAGAAATAATGAAAATCCAATATTTCTAAGGCGTATGAAAGAAGATCTTGTTGATTTAGATGGTAAAAAGATATTCAAACCAAGAATATCTAAAACTATATCATTTAACTTAACTAACGATGAAATGGAGCTATACAATGAACTATCCAAATATATAAGAGACAGATATACAATGCTTCAAGGTAATAGAAGGAATATAATATTTCCATTAATAATTCTTCAGAGAAGGTTTGCATCAAGCCTCTACGCTTTGTTAAAATCACTTAAAAGAAGAAAATCTAAATTACAGGAATTTCTTAAAAATGGTAAGTTTGAAGAATATACTCAAATTACTATTGATGATTTGTTAGAATTAGAGGATGAAGAGGAAAAAGAAAGATGGAAAAGAGAATTAGAGATGGAAACAATTCCTATATCAATAAAAAGAGAACAAATTGAGGAAGAAATAAAAACAATAGATAGATTAATTGAAATGACAGAAGATCTAATAAAATCAAAAGAAGAGACGAAACTTAAAAAACTTAAAGAGATTCTTGAAATTATTAAAAAAGAACATGGAGAAAATGAGAAAGTATTGATATTTACAGAGTTTAAAGATACTCTTGAATACCTTGTAAAAACGTTGGAAGATTGGGGATATAAGGTTACATATATTCATGGGGAAATGTCAATGGATGAAAGAATTAAAAGAGAGAAGGAATTTAAAGACACAGCTCAAGTAATGGTTGCAACAGAAGCTGCTGGAGAAGGTATTAATCTACAATTCTGCCATTTGCTTATAAATTACGACATTCCTTGGAATCCAAATAGATTAGAGCAGAGAATAGGGAGAGTACATAGATATGGGCAAAAATATCCAGTCTATATATTTAATTTTGTTGCAAAGAATACAAGAGAAGGGATAGTTCTTGAAAGAGTCCTTAAAAAGTTAGAAGAAATTAGAAAAGCACTTGGAGATAAGGTGTTTGATGTTATTGGAGAACTGTTCAATGGAGAGAACTTATATAAGGCTTTAACTGAGATAGCAACAATGAGTAAAGATCCAGAGAGTGTTCTTCAAGAGGAAATTAATCTTGAAACTGAAGAAATCAGAGAAAAGGCAAAGATAATACTTGAGGAATCTCTTGCAACTAAGCATATTGATTTGTCCAAGATAAGAAAACTTCTTGAAGAGGCAGAGGCTAATAAACTATCTCCAGAGTATCTTGAAATATTCTTTATAAAGGCAATGAAATATTTAGGAGCCAAAGTAAGAGAGAAAAAACCTCATATATTTTCCATTGAAAAAGTGCCAAGAGTTATTAGGGAGATAGCTAAAATAAAAGGATATGGGGAAGTTCAACGCTCTTATAAGGAAATAACGTTTGATAAAAAGATAGCTGAAAGTAATGACAATGTGGAGTTCGTTTCATTTGGGCATCCACTATTTGAAGCATTAAGACATTGGTGTTATGAAGAGTTTATTAAAGACCTTCAGAGAGGAGCAATATTTTATGATCCAAAAAATAAACTTCATGGAGTTATTTGGTTTTTTGAAGGAGAGATTAGAGATGGATTTAATAATATAGCAGGAAAAACACTTATAGCAGTCTATGATGATGGAGAAAAATTTGAAATAATTGACCCAAAAATAATATGGGACTTAGAACCTGCAAAGGACAGTCCAAATATAAGTGTTGATTTTAAACGCAGAGATAATGCAATAATTTATGCACACAAAGCTGCTGATAAATATAAAGATAAACTTATGAAGGAGAGAATGAGGCAAGCAAAGATTAAAAAGAAGTATGGAGAAAAATCATTAAAAAAGCTCATCAGTGATATTGACTTTAAACTTGCAGAATATGAACTTTTAAGTAATGAAGAGAAAAAAAGAAAGGCTTTAGCAATTAAAAATTATGAGGAAAGATTAAACAGATATAAGAAAGCACTTAAAGAACTTCCAGAGAAAATTAAAAGAGAAACTTCTCTAACTGCTAAACCACCTGTATATATTGGTGCAATTTATGTATTGCCAAAAGGGACAATGGGAGAAAATCCTGAAATAGAAGAAATTGGAATGAAAATAGCAATGGAGTATGAAAGAAGACATGGGAGAGAGCCAAAAGATGTTTCTAAGGAAAATCTTGGATATGATATATACTCTGAAGGTAATGGTGAGAGGAGGTACATTGAGGTAAAGGCAAGAGCAAAACTTGGAGATGTTGAACTCACATGGAATGAGTATGTTACTGCAAAGCGTCTTGGAGATAAGCATTGGCTTTATGTTGTTGCGTATGCATCTGAAAATCCAACACTGTATATAATTAGAGATCCAGCAAACTCTTTAAAGATTGTTGAAAAGTATGAGATAAGATTTAAAGTGCCAGTTGAGGAATGGAGAAAAAAAGGATTAAAGGTAGATATTTAAGTAATGGTATTATAAAACTCTCTTTATAGCGTTCCAGACTAAATAACTTTGAGGTTTTAAATTACCATCAATTGGATTTAAGAATAATATATTCTTTTTAATTAAAAACTCTCTAATTTTTTTAGGGATTTTCATATCCTCGATTATGTAATTTTCTTTAAATAAACTTAGATAATTAACAACTTCTTTATAAAATTCTTCATTATCCTCTTTTACATCTTCTAAAAAGTATTTCAATTTTGAAATTTCTTCTTTTAGCATTAAATTTAATATATCCTCTAAATCTTTGTATCTCATTTTATCAATAACTTTATAGATTGAAGCTGGCTTTCCTCCAACATAAGAATAGATTTTTTCTTTCTCTTCATTAGAGAGATTTTTATTTAATATTTCTTTAGCTAAGAAGTCCATAAACTTTAAGGCAGTTTCTTTATCGAAATCATCTACTAATATATAATCTACTCTACCATCAAGCATAGCCTCATTATACACTTTTTCAATGAATAAACTATCAGAAGATGTGCAAAAAACATGACAAAGGTGTTTATGTTTTGTTAAGGAAATGAAGTAATTGAATAGTTCATATATTAAAAATCCGTTGATTTTCATATCGCCAATTTTTTGTAATTCATCAAGAATTATAACGGGCTGTTTTCCTTGCTTTTTTAATTCTAACAAAATATTAGTAATATATTTAAAAACATTTTTAGTAGTTTTTTTATTTAATAATTCGTTTAATGTATTTTTAGGCACTGGAATACCGCTAACTACTGGAATGTCTTTAATTATACTTTTAATAACTTCTAATGGTTTTTTATCCTCGCTATATTCTTCAAATAATACTTCAATAAAATCTTTATATTTAGATAAGAATATTTCTCTTAAATCAAAGTAAAAAACTACATACTTATTTTTATCTAACCTATTAGATATTATTTCATTAATTAATGCTGTCTTCCCACTATTAATAGGCCCAAAAATGAAGTAAATAAAATTTGGCTCCCCTTCTAAGATCGATAGTATTTCATTAATTTCTTTTTCTCTGTTAAAAAATTTCATTTTATTCACCAGTAAAAGTTATCAACTAATAGTATTTTCTCCCTGCATTATATATCGTTTATTTCACATTACATTGAGGATGTGAAGATAAGAATTAAATAATTAATTGTGTAAAAAAGAAAAATATGAATTTACGATAGAGAGGTTAAAGAAAAGTATTGGGTAGAATATATTTAAGAAGAATAAGAAGCCTATAGAGATTAAAATCTTAACTGGAATTTTGTATTATTTAGGATTATCATTAAGAAAAGTGAGTTTGTTTCTTTCTCAATTTGAAAGTATAAACCAATGGTGAAAGATATGGAACTTAATAAAGAAGTTATTTTAACTACACTCAGAAAGCATAAAAATGAATTAAAAAATTTTGGAGTTAAAAGGATAGGATTATTTGGAAGTTATGCAAGAAATGAGCAAAAGGAAAGTTCAGATATTGATTTTATTGTTGAATTTGAAAAAGGAAAAGCAACGTATGATAATTACATTGGGTTGATAACATACCTTGAAAATTTATTTAACAAAAAGGTAGATTTGCTCACTGTAGAAGGTTTGAAAACTATAAGAGTAAAAGAAGTTAAAGAAGAGATTGAAAAAGGGGTAATATATGTCTAAAAGAGGAGATAAAGAAATTTTAATGGACATTTTAGAGGCCATACAGAGAATAAAAAATTATACTGATGGAATGGACTATGAAACATTTTTATTAGATACAAAAACACAAGATGCAGTTATAAGGAATATTGAAATAATCGGAGAAGCTGTAAAATTATTATCCCCACAAATTAAAGAAAAATATAAAAACATTCCTTGGAAAAACATTGCAGGGATGAGAGATAAACTTATACATTTTTATTTTGGGGTAAATATAGATATTGTTTGGGATGTCGCAAAAAATAAAATTTTGGAATTAGAAGAACTAATAAATGAAATTTTAAATGAAATATCAAAAAAATAATATCACTTACACTAAAGAATTCATTTGCTTGAAAAATTAACGGTAATTAATGGTAAAAATTATAAAATTCTTTTTAAAGCGTTTTTTAAAATCAAAACATATTTTTAATACTCAATTACTAATTTTTTAGATGTAATATATAATATATAAAAATTAGAACTACAGAAACTTAAAAGAAATCATATTTATTTGTTTAGAAATTCAAAAATTTATGAATAATGAGGAGAAAGGTGAAGATTATGGAGGATAAAAGATTTATTGAAGTTGCATTTCCTGTTAAGGATGTAAGTGAAGAATCAGCAAGAGAGAAAAATATTAGGCATGGGCACATATCTACCTTACATATTTGGTGGGCAAGGCGTCCGTTGGCATCTTCAAGAGCCACTATTTATGCCTCATTAATTCCTGAACCAAAAGATAGTCATGAACTTGAGAGGAAAAAAGATTTTATTGCAAAGTTATCAAAGTGGGAGAATTCTTTAGAAGAGAGTATAATAAAGAGAGCAAGAGATGATATTCTTCAATATTTTGAAAAGATAAAAAATGATCCAAATCAAAAGAGACCAAGAGTGTTAGATCCATTTTCTGGTGGAGGTTCAATTCCATTAGAGGCTTTGAGATTAGGATGTGAAACATACGCTATGGATTATAACCCAGTTGCAGTTTTGATATTAAAGGCTGTTCTTGAATATCCACAGAAATATGGAAAAAAGGAAAAAACAGGACCACTTGATAAAGTGTTATTTAAAGATAATAACAGTAAAAATTATGATCTTGTTGAAGATGTTAAAAAATGGGGTAACTGGGTTTTGGAAGAGGCAAAGAAAGAGATTGAGAAATTTTATCCTAAAGATGAAGATGGCTCAATATCTGTTGGATATATATGGGCAAGAACAATTCTCTGCCAAAATCCAACATGTGGTGCAGAGATTCCATTAATGAGACAGTTCTGGCTTGCAAAGAAAAATAACAAAAAAGTTGCTCTATATCCTTATGTTGAAGATAATGAGGTTAAATTTAAGATAGTTGGAGATGGTTATGAGCCAATGCCTAAAGATTTTGATCCTTCGAAAGGAACTGTAAAAGGGGCAAAGGTAACATGCCCAGTTTGTGGAATGACGCACGATGCAAATACTACAAGAAGATTATTTAAAGAAGGAAAGGCTGGGCAGAGATTAGTGGCAGTAGTATTAACCAACAAACGAAAGAAAGGTAAATTTTATAGACTTGCTACTGAAAAAGATGTTAAAGCTTATGAGGAAGCAAAAAAGTATCTTGAAGAGAAGAGAGCAAAGCTTATAGAGGAGTGGGGCATTGATCCTATGCCTAATGAACCTTTACCACCGAAGGGAACACTTGGCTTCAGAATACAGAACTATGGAATGACTAAATGGAGTGATCTTTTCAACGACAGGCAAAAGCTTGCATTGATAACCTTTGTAGAGAAAGTTAGAAAAGCTTATGAGAAGATGCTTGAAGAAGGTTATGCTGAGGAGTATGCAAAGGCGGTTTTAAGTTATTTGGGAATTAGCATAAATAACTTAGCAGAAAAAAATAATAATGTAAGTAGATGGGCTAATACTAAAGAAACTATTGCAGGTTCATTTAGTAGACAGGCTTTACCAATGGTATGGGATTATTTCGAATCAAATGTATTCAGTGGTTCCACAGGAGATTGGTTAAACTCAATAGAATATAATTTAAATGTCCTTTCCCACATCACCCAAATCCCACCAGTAGAAAGCAATGGCAAAAAAATCATTCCAACAGTTATGCAAGCCTCAGCTACAGAACTCCCATTCCCAGACAATTATTTTGATGCAGTCATTACTGATCCTCCTTACTACGACAACGTTCCCTACTCTTATCTTTCAGACTTCTTCTATGTATGGCTTAAAAGAAGTATTGGAGATTTATATCCTGAACTTTTTATAACCCCTCTCACACCGAAGAGTAAAGAGTTAGTTGCTTACACTCACGACAAAGATTGGGAATCTGCAAAAAAATATTTTGAAGAAGGAATGAAGCAGGCTCTCAAAGAAATCCACAGAGTTCTCAAACCAAACGGCATTCTTGTGCTTGTATATGCTCATAAAACAACTGAAGGTTGGGAAACATTAATAAACTCTCTACTTGATTCTGGATTGGTTGTAACTGCTTCTTGGCCAATCCACACAGAGATGAAAAATAGATTGAGAGCAAAAGAATCAGCGGCTTTAGCATCATCTATCTACATTGTTGCAAGAAAGATTGAAAAGCAAGGTATTGGATGGTTTGATGAAGTTAAGAGAGAATTAAAAGAAAATCTTGAAAAGAAACTTAATGCATTGTGGAAAGAGGGTATAAGTGGAGCAGACTTCTTTATCTCAGCAATTGGCTCAGCAATTGAAGTTTTTGGTAAATATGAGAAAGTGTTAGATTATGAAGGTAATGAAATTAGAGGAGATAAGTTACTCCAAATGGTTAGGGATATTGTTAGCAACTATGCAATAAGACAGGTCTTGCATGAGGATATATCCTCTGAATTATCTCCACTTACAAAATTCTATGTGCTTTGGAGATGGGCTTATGGTGAGGCAAAGGTTCCTTTTGATGAGGCAAGAAAACTTGCAACATCTGTTGGTTTAGACCTTGAAAAAGAATGGAACAAAGGATTTATAAAAAAGGATAAAGAATTCATTAAAGTTTTAGGTCCAGAAGAAAGAAAAATTAAGGATATATCAAATAATGACTTAATAGATGTCCTCCATAAAGCACTGTTACTCTGGAAGTCAAATAAAAAGAGTGAAATGATCCAACTATTGGCAGAAACTGGCTGGGGAGAAAAAGAGATATTCTACAAAGTAGCCCAAGTAATTAGTGAAATATTACCAACAGATAGCAAAGAGAAAAAACTACTTGATGGATTCCTAACTGGAAAAGAGCATATAAAAAGAGCAATTGCAGAGGGAACTTATCAAATATATGAAGATGAAGAAAAAGAGAAATCAAAAGTTAAGACACTTGATGAATTTATTAAATAAAATTAATTTTAATTTTTTAATTTTATTTTAAATTTAAATTTTAAGATTGTAATATTAGAGTATATGCAATAACCTAAAAATATGGTGAATTCTTATGAAGATTAAAGCTATTGAAGTTAATAACTTATTTTCCTATGATAATTTTAAGATTGAATTTAATAAATGGAATATCGCAGTTATAGTAGGTCCAAATAATGCTGGAAAGACGAATTTATTTAGAGTTTTAGGGTTTTTGAAGGATGTAATAAATGATAAAATAAAAGCCGAAGATGTTCCAAATTATTTACATGATAGGAATATAAGATATGCTAAAATTGTTGTAGATATTGAATTTGATGATTTAGAAAAAGATATGTTAAAAAATTATTTTGAATGTTTTTTAAAATCTAATCATCCAGAATTTAAAAAAATATGTGATGAATTAGGTTTTAATATTGAGGAAAAATTAGTAGAGTTGTTTTCTAAGGGAAAATTTATTTGGGAGTTTAGGGGAGAACCTTCTGGGAGAGTAACCCCTTATTATAAAATCCCAATAAAAATGTTAAAAGATGAAAAATTAAAAGAAGTACTTAAGAAATTATCTATATTTGACCCTGAGGTTCTTAAATCTAATAAGGAAGAATTGTATAAATTTTGTAGTTTTATATTCGATATAAGTGATGCGTCAGAGGAGGATATTAAAAAATTTTTAGAGGATTATGGCTATTATTTCACAGATTTGATTTATATTATACACTATTTACTAAATTTACTAAAGATATTAATAAATGATGATATATACTTCAATACAGATGAAAAAAATAGGATTCTTCTATATAATTCTCAAAATGAGCCTATCTTTGAAGTTAAAGATTTAAAAAGTTGGGATACACATATAGGAGGAATTTATAACTTCCTTAAAAAATATTCACTAAAGGCAAAAGACATTATATTTTTAACATTACTTTTAGCATGGCTAGCTAGTCTCAAAAATGATGATTTATACTATGGTAAAATTTTAGATCTTTGTAAAAATAACCCTTTAGATAATATACTATCTGAAAAAGCAAAAAATCTTTTTGAATATACATATAAACAATTTAATGTTAATCAAAACTTATTATTCCGTCATTTTATACAAAAACTCTTTGATAAAGCTATTATAAAATTTGAAGAAGTTAGAGGGAGTCCTGATAGTTTTATTAAATATATTAAAGTTCCAATAGATTTATGGATAAAGTCCATATCATCATCCATTATATATGACATACCTAGAACTGGAGAACGACTTAAAAAAGAATTTGAATCAAAATATAAAATACCAGAGTATGGTTTTGATTCTAACGATTATTATGGTAATGGAGAAGATTTGGCAAAATACTTATTTTATTTAAAGAATGCTCATGAGATAGATATTAGAAGTAAATACAAGGAATTTAGAAAATCTTTTAAAGAGATATTTAAAACTGAAAAAATAGATTTCGATGTAGTTAATCATAATGGTTATCCAGAAATTTATATTATATTTGAGAAAGATAATGGAGATATTGATTATCAGTTACCTATAAATAGAGTAGGTTCTGGAATCTTTGAAGTTTTAAATATATTGGCTGTGGTTATTGGGAACAAAAATAAAGTTATCTTATTAGATGAACCTGCACTTCATTTACATCCTGTTTATCAGAAAAAATTGTTGAAAGTATTTGAAGATTTGGGTAAAGATAAAGATAATCAAAATAGGAAAAAAAGTAATCAAATTATAATTGTAACACATTCTCCTTATTTTGTATCAGCTGAGTTCTTAAATAATACTTTTAGATTTTATAAAGAGAATGAAGCTACAAAATGGATAAATGTAGGAGAAATTATTAAGCAACAATATAAAAAAGACATTACAAAAAAATTTGAAGAAAATGATATAAAAAAGAGGATATTATTTGCTAATGGAGTATTATTAGTTGAGGGTGATTGCGAATATTATACCTTACCTATACTACTCGAAAAAATAGGATATTCTATTGAAGATTACAATATTGAAATTATAAATGTAAGAGGAAAAGGAGGTTTTAAGGAATATATTGCATTACTGAATGAATTAAAAATACCTTTTGGAATTGTATGTGATGGAGATACGGCATTTAATATTTATAAACATAATCGTATTAATGAAGAGAAAGCAGAGAAGATTATAAAAAAATTAAATGATATTTTAGACAGTGAAGGACTTACTGAAGAAACTATAAAATCTGAAATCAATGAAATCATTAAAAAATATAATACAGATTACACATTAAAAAATGAAAATGATTATTCTACACTTATAAATGCATTTAAAGATGTATTTAATAATGAAAAATACCCTTTCTGGTTAAAACCAAATGAATATCAAGAAATACTAAAAAATATTACAGAAAATATGGAAAAATTGCGAAATGACTTAAAAAAGAAGGGGATGGACAGATTAGAATCATCCAAAGATATAGAAAATTACTGTATTGAACCATTATATAATAACCTAAATGAGAATTTTAAGAAATTAAATGTTTTTGCTTGTAAAGAGTATGATTGGCATATGTTTTTGGGAAGTAATAATAAAAATATTGAAAATTGCATTAAAAAAACTTATGAATTTAATGATGAAGAAAAACTAAATGAGTTGAAACAATTCATCCAAAACTTCATAAATAAATGCATTAGCCCCTAAACCTAATTATTACATAAGGTTAATTCAATGTTTTTATATCTCTGTAATTAACATATAATCTTCCTCTGGAATATCTCTCATAGCTTTACACATTAAATGCCCACGACACTTATTTTTATTCGTAATGAACTTTAATTTTAGAATTAAATCTTAATTTCTTTAGGTTTAACTTTATATGGAAATTTTTCGTTAGGATTTTTAAGTTAAATGCTAAATTCCTGAACCTTAAACTCCTTATTTTGCAATAATCTCAATATAAATTCTTATAGCACAACTTACATTATAAGGTGTTTTTAAAATATTCTAAAAACTTTTTCAACTCATTAAGTTCTTCTGATTCAAAGTTCCAATATCCTTTTTTTGCTCCTTCCCCTACAGACTTAACAATTATGGGCATAACTGATAAGTATGCTTGTGCTTTTGCCTTTGCAATGTTTTTAATTTTACCATTAGATTCTGAAAAAATTTTTCTATAAAATTCCTTATTTTTAAAATATTCATATTTTTCAAAATATTTCTTTACTTCACCATTTTCATACATTTGATTAGCACACTCAAATAATCTATCAACGCATTTGATTAATGGACTGTCTTTAACAGATTTTAAGCATAAATCTTCCAACATTCCCTTGTCTTTATTATTGGGCATTATATAAATTCCAATCCTTATGAATCCATTGGAAAAAGTATTCGGTTCTTTTGGAAGTATTTCTTCTAAATTTGAACAACTGTGTTTTTTAATTTCTTCTTTATATATGGATTATTTTTTAAGACATTTTTTAAAGTGTCTCTAACACTTTGAAACGCCCCTCTTACATCCTCATCAGCATCTCTAACAATTCCAAAGATCTGCACTTTTGAAAAACCCGGTGTTTTAGTTATTGCTTCTAATTTATTTTTTAGATTATCTTTACCCTCATAAGATATTATTTGAACATCAGTTATCCCCATATAATTCAAAAGTTCTTCAAAAAAATTTTCTTCATCTTTTCCTTCAACAAAAAGAACTTTCTCTGATTCAATTTTTTCATTTTCTGACTTTACTTTGATTGTTTTATTTTCACTGGGCATTATCTCATCTCCCACTTCTCCTCAAGAGCCACTTTCATACTCTCTTCATCGTAATCTATAACTATAAAATCATCATCTTCTTTTTCAATTCTATATAGTCTAATTCCATCCATTTCATTTACATATTCATCATAAACTTTTCTATATGCAGCAATGCACTCCCATGAGTGAGTTGTAGCAAACACCTGCACATTAAATTCTTTTGATGCTTCAAATATTCCCTTCCACAATACTTCCAATGAAGAGTAATGCAAACCATTCTCAATTTCATCAATAAACACGTAACCATCTTTTGCATTATACATTACTAATAATATAGATAGCATTCTTAAGAGTCCATCTCCCATTACATTTATTGGCATAAGTTTTTCAGCCCCAGTATCACAATATATATTATCATATGCTCCTATTCTCAAATCCTTTATAGAGGGTTCTATTTTTTGTAATGTTTTAATTATATTACCTATTTCTTTTGAAATTTGAAGGTTATCCATTAGTTTTATCATATCCTTTAAATTTATTTTTGGAGATAAATATTTTGATTTTCCCACACCATACACTTCCGAATATTTTTTAAATCCTGCACGTAAAGGGAGAATCGGTATTCTTAACCCCATACGTAGTGGTATTATGGACTTTTTTGATTTATTCTCACTAATTATTAATTTTCTTTCATTAACCAATATATTAAAACAATTTTCATCAAGATTTGAATTTCCATTTATTATGTATTTTATTTTTAATCCTATAGGTAAATCACCTTCGAATTCCTCATATTGAATAATAAAATCAGTATCATACTCTATTTCAATCTTCTTTTTTATATTGGTGTCAAAATCCCCTTCAATCTCAATAGGAATATCCACATCCATATTTCTAAACATTGACAATATTAAGTTGCTAATGGTTTCAAAATCATACTTTTCCCCAAAATTTCTAATATTAACTAAATTTAGAATGGAGAGTGGGTTGCTTAATAAATAAATTCCTTCAAGAACGGAAGTTTTACCACAGTTATTTTTACCAACAAATAAATTAACTCTTTTTAAATCGTCAATTTCAAGGGTGGATATACTCCTAAATGAGTTGATTTTAACTCTTTTAAACATTTAAATCACCAGATATAATTATATAATTTATAGTTACAATAATGTCTCAGCCATTTCAAATAGTTTTGTGAATGGATATGGATTTAAATAATCTTTTTTTTATTAAATCTTCATATTAGTTTTTTATAATTGCATCAACATACATATTAAAATATGGTCTTGAATTTCTTGTGTATCCTCCTGAAAAAACAGTGGATATATATTTTAAATGCTCAACTCTATATTTATATCGTTTAACTTCTAAATATTTTCTTTTAACTAATCTTCCCTAACTTTAATAAAATTCTTTATTGCTTCTGCCTTTTCTTTTATACCTAATAAATCATTATCTAAATTAGGCATTGGCTTGTCAGGATACATAATCTCACCACAAATTATAAGATAGGAATAAAAGACATTGTCAAGAAATTTGTGGGACAAAATACATAATTCATAAATTTATAAATATGGTATATATTATTATCTAAAATAGTTGATAACAAAATATAAGCGTGATAATCATGGTTATGAAACCATTCTACCAAATAGCAATACCACATGATGACATAAAGGAGGGAAAATTTACATTGGATACATTTGCCGCAGATTTATGGAGTGTATATCAAAATAGAGGGCCTGAAGAATATAGAAATCCTGAACTTTTTTGGGAGAGGACTTATGAGACAAATGGTCTAAAAAATCTCTTAGAAATTGCGAGAAAGAGATTGATTGATGGTGTTGGAGATGCTATAATCCAATTACAAACACCATTTGGAGGAGGGAAAACACACTCTTTAATAGCCCTATATCACAAAGCCCGAGAATGGAATGCGAAAGTTGTAGTCCTCGATGGAACTGTATTTGATGCTAAAGAAACAAAATTATGGGAAGAGATGGAAAAACAACTTACTAATAAAGTAGAGATAACAAAAGGAGACACATCTCCAGGAAAGGCAAAGATTATGAAATTACTTGAAGAGAACAAGCCAGTAATGATACTTGTAGATGAGTTGCTTGAATATATGGTTAAAGCTTCAGGAGTTAAAGTAGGAGAAACAACACTTGCAGATCAAACACTTGCATTTATACATGAGCTAACAGAGGCAGTTAAAGCAACTGATAAAGTAATATTGGTTATGACATTACCATCAAGTATCTTAGAGCATTACTCAGAAAAGGCTGAAGAATATTTCCAAAAACTACAAAAGATTGCTGGAAGATCTCAAAGAGTATTTACACCAGTGCAAGAGGATGAGGTTACTGATGTTATAAGAAGGAGATTATTCAAAAGAGTTGATGAAGATGAAATAAAAAACATCGTAGATGAAATTGTAAAGTATCTTGATAAGGAAAATCTAATCCCAGAAGGTCTCAACGCTTACCAATACAAACAAAAATTCTTAAAGAGTTATCCATTCCAGCCAGAAGTTATTGATGTCCTATATCACAGATGGGGGAGTTTGCCAAAATTCCAAAGAACAAGAGGAGTTTTAAGATTACTTTCACTTGTAATATACACATTGATGGGTAAGGAAATTCCATTTATTAGACTTGCAGATTTTGATTTAAGTGTTAAAGATATTAGAGATGAACTTATTGATATAATAGGAGAGAGTAGATACTACTCAGTTATTGATGCTGATATAACATCTCAAAATTCTGGTGCAAAGAAAGTAGATAAGATGCTTGGAGAATCTTATGAAAATTATAAAATAGGTACTAAGGCATCAACAGTTATATTCATGTATTCATTTAGCGGAAGTCATACAAAAGGAGCTACAACTAAAGAAATTAAACTTTCCTGTGCAGATTTAAGATACTCAAGTAGTATCGTTGGAGAGGCTATTTTACACTTAGAAAATAATCTACTATACCTTCATAAAAAGAATGGAAAATACTTCTTCAGCACTAAGCCAAATATAAGAAAGCTTGTAATTGATGAGATGAGTAACATAGGAGATGAAGAAATAAAAGACATAGAGGCTAAACTCTTAAAACATCAATTGAAAAAATTATTCAATACTTACCTATGGCCAGAAAAATCAAAGGATATTCCTGACAATGAAAAATTAAAACTTGTTATTTTAAGAGAGCATGATAAAGATAAAATCTTACAGATAATTCAATCATATGGAGATGGAGAGAGAGTTTATAAGAATACGTTAATCTTCCTTGTTCCACGCGAAAGTGAAAGAACAACATTCAACAGGTTAGTTAGAGAATACCTTGCATGGAACAAAATATACAATAGAGCAAAAAAAGGATCTCTTGAAGTTACAAGTGATGAAAAAGAGGAGATTAGAAACAATATAAAAAGGTTAGAAGAAGATTTAAAACAAAAAATAGTAGAACTTTATAGAATTGTAATTACTCCAAAGAAAGACGGTTATGATGAGATAGATTTGGGTATAAGACCAATAGGCGTAAAAAAGACAATTGATGAAATTATCCATGAAAAATTAAAAGAAGAAAATAAACTTTTAGAAAAAATGGATCCAAGAGTTATTGAACTAAAATATCTCAATGGAAAGGATTACATATTTACAAAATTGCTATATGAAAGCCATTTAAAAACACCAGGCATGTCCATGTTAAAAGATAAGTCAGTTATTGTAAGTGCCATTCAACAAGGAGTAGAGGAAGGAAGATTTGGTTTAGGTTATATAAATGAAGAAATATGTTGCAAGTATCTTGGTGAAAAGGCAAAGGTAACTCTTGATGATAATGAAATTATTATAAGAAAAGATTTCTGCGAAATATTAAAAGATAAAGAAAAAGAAAGAGAGAGTGGTAAGCAATATACACAAGAAGTCATTTATGATGAAAAAGTATCAAACAAAATAATTCAAACGGAAACTACAACTCCATCAATATCAATAGAAGAAACTAAAGAAAGAGATAAAAAAGAAAAAGAAAGTGAAACTATTGAAGAAAGCATAGATAAAAATATAAACTCTATTCACTTGCAATTAACCTTAGAGCCTGGGATTGGTGGATTAAGAGAAATTATAAGTATATTGAAATTATTAACATCACGTTTTAAAAAAGTTACTTTAGATATCAAGGCTGAAGAAGGTAGTATTAGTCAAATAGAGTATGAAAACATTCTTGAAACTTTCAGACAGTCAAATATTATTGCTAAAGAAAAACATTCATAAAAAAATTAAAATAAAATTTTATAATTTCTCATTTCTTAAATCAATTGTTTGATGCATTTCTGGACCTGTAGAAATTATAGTCACTGGAACTCCAGTAGCTTCTTCAATCTTGTTTATAAATTCTTTAGCTTTTTCACTAAGCTTTTCATATTCTGTTACTCCATAACACTCTTTATCATATTTATCTAATCCAGTTAAGGCTATTTGTGTAGCTCCATTCAACCTGCAAGCTTTTCTTGCTAATTCAAAGTCAAAATACCCTACTCTTCTCCTTCTTCCAGTAACTGTTCCATATTCAACAATTCCTAAATCTTCAGCCTCTTCTAATGACATTTCAGTTGGAAATGGGCCAGAACCAACTCTTGTAGGATAACTTTTGAATACAACAATAACCTCATCAACTCTTGTAGGACCTATTCCAACATCAGCGGCAAATGATGATGCAGTTGTATCCTTAGAAGTTACATAAGGATAGGTTCCATAATATAATGATAATAAAGTCCCTTGTGTTCCTTCAATTAAAACATTTTCATCCCTATCTAAAGCATCATTTACTTCCTCAGAAACATCTCCTAAAAATTCTTTTAACTCTTCAATATCTTTCGCCTGTTTTAAAATCCTTAATACTCTATCAACATTTGCAGGACCGCAACCACTTCCTGTAGTTCCAATCTCTTTAGCTAAGTGTTCATCCTTTCTATCCATAATTTTGTGTTTTTCTTCAATAATTCCACATCTATAATCTACGATTAATCTTTCTCTAACATTAAAATCTTTGAGCATTTCAACCTCTCTTAACAAAACTTCAGGATCTACCAAAACACCAGCCCCTATTGCTAATTTTGCCTCTTTGTATGGAAATCCTGTTGGTATCATTCTAATTCCATAAGATTTTTCTCCAATAGTTACTGTATGTCCTGCATTAGGTCCTACTCCACCTCTCGCAATAATTGATGGCTTGTCTTTATCACAAATATAGCTTATTATCTTTCCTTTTCCTTCGTCTCCCCATTGTCCACCAACTATTATAGTGCAAGTCAATAAAACCACCTTTTTTCTTATTCAAAACCTTATATTTTTTTGTAATTGTAATATTTAAAATTAATCAATATTAAACAATAAAGATAAATAAATTTAATAAATTTAACATTATTTTTTAATTTCACATAAAATTTTTCCATATTTCTTTTTAAATTCCTCTAAATTTTTAATAGTAGTATCTAATGTTAGGGGAGTTATTGAAATATGTCCTTTTTTTCTCAAAACATAAACATCAGTATCTTCCTCATCTTCGTATATTGGATATCCATCAATCCAGTAATAGCTTCTACCTCTTGGATCTATTCTCTCCTCTACATGAGTAGAATACATCCTCTTAGCCAATCTTGTAATCTCTATTGGTGTCTCTAAGTTGGCTTTTTCTGGAATATTTACATTTAAAACATCGCAGGGCATATCATAATCTAAATATTTTTTAGCAATTTTTGTGGTAATCTTTGCAGGAATTTCAAAATTTATAGGAATTTCTAACTCTCTGAATTTTAAATGGTCTGATGTTATCTGTAAAGATGATGCTATTGCCTTAGATCCATGGTGGGCAGCTTCAAATGCCGCTCCCAAGGTTCCAGAGGTCATTATTTCAGTTCCAAGATTTTCTCCAATATTTATTCCTGATATAACTAAATCAGGAACTTTTTTTAATATTTGATATATTCCCAAAATTACACAATCAGTTGGAGTTCCTGAAACAGCATAGCCAACAATATCTTTAGTTAATTTAACTTTAGTCATTCTTAAAGGTTCAAATAAACTTATTGCTCTTCCAATACCACTCTGCTGATTTGTTGGGGCTACTATGGTTATATTAGCATCAGGAAACTCTTCTTTTAAAGATTTATATAATGCTATCAATGAGGGAGAATAAATACCATCATCATTTACTAATAATATATCCATATGGTATCACCTATAATCTATAATTCGGTATTTAGATACATTATAATAATCTTATAATCTATTAATTAAAGTAATCTTTAACATTTAAATACTGAGTGATATATAAGTTATAATATATCCAAATTAAAATTTATGAGGGAGTTTATATGAAGAAGAGAAGTATAACTGAATTTCAAGTTTTGTCTGAAATTATAAGAAAACAGCCACATATAAAACAAAAAGACATTGCTGAAAATTTAGGAATAACGGTTCAGGCAGTTTCAGAGCACATAAGGAATTTAGTTAAGGAGGGTTATGTTAAGTCAAGAGGTAGAGGTGAGTATGTAGTTACTGAAAAAGGTTTAAGAAAGTTGAAAAATTGGATATCTGAATTTAGAGAATACTTAGATGAAATTAATTCTGCAGTTTATAGATATAAAGATATATGGCCAGCAATTGCAGATGAGGATGTTAAAGATGGAGAAACTGTATATTTATATATGAAAGAAGGTTTATTGTATGCTTCAAAGAAACCTAAAGGAGAGGCAAAGGCTAAAGTATTGTATGGAGGAAAAAAGGGAGAAGATATTTCTATCTGTGAAATTAAAGGAATTATAGATGTTCCAAAGGGAAGGGTTATAGTATTCAAAATCCCACCAGAAGTTATTGGGGGTTCAAGGGCTGTCAATTTTGATTTAATTAAAGATTATCTTAATAAGACCGATAATTATGTTGTAGCCACAATGGGAACTGTTGCCTACGTTGTAGCGAGAAAGTTAAATATTAAACCAGATATAAGATTTGCTGTTCCAGAAGGTATAGTAAATGCTTGCAATAGAGGTTCTAATGTTATCGCTTTAATAACTGGAAAAATGGCTGAGAAAGTTATTAAAAGATTGGATAATGCAAAAATTAGTTATACAGTGTTAGATGCTACTAAAGAACATAGAAATTAAATATACTTAAATATAGATGAGGAATAAAATATGTATAATATAATTTTAGCAAAATCGGCCCTTGAATTGATACCTGAGGAAATAAAAAACAAAATAAAAAAGTCCAGAGTTTATAAATATGATATATTAGATTCTAATTATCATTATAAGGTTATGGAAAACTTAAAAGATAAAAGAATGAGAGGCAGGCCAGATATTGTTCACATCTCCCTTTTAAATATCTTAGATAGTCCTATAAATCACGAAGGAAAATTAAACATTTATGTTCATACTTATGATGATAAAGTTTTAAAGATAAATCCTGAAGTAAGGTTACCAAGAAATTATTTTAGGTTTTTAGGAGTTATGGAAGATGTTTTAAAAGGGAAAAGAAATCCTTTAATAAAATTGGAAGAAAAAAGTTTAGAAGAGTTGTTAAATGAAATTAATGCTAAAAAAATTGCTTTAATGACTAAACAAGGGAAATTAACAAAACCCTATCAATTGAAAAATTATGACACCTTTATAGTCGGTGGCTTTCCCTATGGAAAATTGAATGTTGATAGAAAAAAAGTTTTTAGAAAGATAGATGAAGTATCTATTTATAAAAAAGGTTTGATGGCTTGGACAGTTTGTGGAATTATCTGTTATGCTTTAAGTTTTTAAAATTTTTAGAAGAAATTATTAACCTCTTTTATAGTGTAATATACTAAATCAACTGTTTTTTCTAAATCTCTTTTATCAATAACTTCAACTGGTGTATGGATGTATCTTGCTGGAACTGAGATAACACCAGTAGGAATTCCCTCTCTTGTTAAATGTATTGCTGTAGCATCAGTAGTTCCTCCTTCTCCAACTTCCCACTGAACATCTATCTTATACTTTTCAGAAACTGCTCTAATCATCTCTAAAACCTTTGGATGTGCTATTAAACCTCTTCCTGATGCATCTACTATTCCAATAACTGGCCCTTTACCTAAATCAACTGGAGCATCTTCTTTTTTAATTCCAGGGTGGTCTCCTGCTATTGTTACATCTAATACAATAGCAACATCTGGATTTATTTTAAACGCTGAAACTTTTGCCCCCTTTAATCCAACTTCTTCTTGGACTGTTCCAACTGCATAAACTTGACAGTCAATATCTTTTTTAGATAATCTTTTCATAACTTCTAAGAGGACAGCACATCCAACTCTATCATCAAATGCTTTTCCTGTCAATCTATGTTTTCCTAACTCATAAACTTCACTCAAAAAGGAAACCCATGTTCCAATATTAACTCCCATCTTTATAGCCTCTTCTTTACTTTCAGCTCCTATATCTATAAACATATCTTCATATTTTATTAATTTATTTCTTTCATCCTCTTTCATTCTGTGTGGTGGCTTAGAACCAAGAACACCAATTAAATCTCCTTTACTTCCATGAACTACAACTTTTTGATTTAATATAGTTGGGTCATAAATTCCTCCAATTTTTGTGAATTTTAAAAAACCATTTTCATCAATGTATTTAACCATCAAACCAATCTCATCCATATGAGCGGCAATCATAATTTTCTTTCCACTATTGCCTCTTTTAGCAATTAAATTTCCAAAGTTGTCAATAATTACCTCATCACAGTATTTTTCTAATTCTTTTTTCATAAATTCTCTAACACTATCTTCTCTTCCAGAAATTCCGTGTAATTTTGAGAGTTTTTTTAAATATTCTACAACCATCATTTCTCACCTTATTTTTAATAGCATTAAAAATTATTTTTTAAACCTTTTTTTAACTAACTCGTATAACATTGCCTGCAATCCATGATATTTAACCATTCCTGCAAGTTCTTTTTGGTCAATCTCCTTTTCATCAAACGAAACCATCTCTTTGCTATACAATGCATAATCACTGTATCTACCAACAACTCTTGCAGTTCCTCCAAATAATTTAACTTTCACAGTTCCAGTAACTCTTTCTTGAGTTTTATCTATAAATGCATCTAAATCTTCCCTTAATGGGTCAAACCACAATCCTTTATAAATCAATTCTCCGTATAAGCTATCAACTATCTCTTTAAATCTAAGTTCATCTCTTGTTAAAACTAACTGCTCTAAAGCTTTGTGAGCTGTTAATAATAAAACAGCCCCTGGACATTCATAGTTTTCTCTTGATTTTAATCCAATAATTCTATCTTCCATAATGTCTATTCTTCCAACTCCATGTTTTCCGGCAATCTCATTAGCCTTCTTTATCAACTCAACTGGTTCTAATTTCTCTCCATTTATAGCTATTGGAATTCCTTCTTTAAATTCAATCTCAACAATCTCTTCTTCTTTATCTTCTACTGGGTTTTTAGTCCATGCATATATCTCTTCTGGTGGAACAAAGTTAGGATTCTCTAATTCACTACCTTCAATACTTCTTCCCCATAAGTTTTCGTCTATACTATATTTTTTGCTCTCTGTAGGGATTGGAATTCCTTTTTCTTTTGCATACTCAATTTCTTCAACTCTCGTTAAGTTTAAATCTCTAATAGGAGCAATAATTTTTAAATGTGGTGCTTTGATTCTTATAGTTGTCTCAAATCTGAATTGATCATTACCCTTTCCTGTGCATCCATGAGCTACTGCCTCAGCATTCTCTTTTAAAGCAACTTCAACAACTTTATAAGCTATTAGAGGTCTTGCCAATGCTGTTGATAATGGATAACCTTCATAAACCGCATTTGCCTTTATAGCCCTATATATATAATCTTTGACAAACTCTTCTTTTGCATCTATTGTATAGTGCTTTAAAACTCCAAGTTTTTTGGCTTTCTCTTCCACCTCCTTTATTTCTTCTTCTGGCTGTCCAACATCTACACAGACAGAAATTACCTTATACCCATACTTATCTTCCAATAACTTTAAACAACAGCTTGTATCTAATCCTCCAGAATATGCCAATACTGCTATTTTTTCCATAATCTTACCTCCAATAGTTTTTTAAATATATACTAATATGAAATTGGGTTATAAATATATTTTAACAAACAAACATTATAAAAATACTAATGTGAAACTATTGTAAAACACAAATTTTTGTTATATTCTTTTTATTCTAATTCAAAATTAAACAAAAAAGGCAAATATTTGGAAGTATCTTGAACCATAGGGGGTGAATCCCCTATGGATGGCTATAAATCCCCAATCATACCTTTAACTATTATTTCTGTAGCTTCATCCTCATCTAATCCCTTAGCCATCAATGTCTCTAACTGTTTTTTATCAACGCTACCTATTGCCGCTTCATGGGTAATTCTCGCTCTGTCATCTCTAACAACGAGTATTGGAATTGATTCAACTTCTGCATTTCCTTTTGTAATCTCTGCACAGTCAATATGTCCTTTACAGTATGGAGCATTTCCTTCAATTTTTAATTTTAAGGATATCTTAGAGTTATCCATCGCCGCTCCTCTACTTTTTATAATACACTTTGCATTCTCTCCATTTAATTTAACTATTTCATCAACTTTAACCACATCATCTTTTATAGCATAAGTTCTCGTCATTATATCAATTATAGCATCCTTCTTAGCATCAATTTCTTGATAAATATCCAATGTACCAATTCTACCTTTTGTTAGGGTAAAGTTTGAAGTATATATTCCCCCTTCGTCAATTTCTACTTTTACTGTTGGTTTTACTAAAATGTCTCCTTCCATACCGTGATAGTGATACTCATTATAAGAAAATCTTGCATTTTTTCCAATTTTTATAACTCCATTCATAATATGTTTAATTCCCTTACCCTTTAAAAATGAACAGTGAGACATTAATGATATAGCACTATTCTCCTCTAATACAATTTCTACATCTATAATTTGAGATACATTTTCCTTAGTAATACCAAAACACATATGTATTGGTTCTTTAAATTTATAACCTTTCTTTACGACCATCTTTACTTTTAACCTATCTCCTTCTTCTTTTCCATCCAATATTATTCCCTCAGATTTTTCAATATTTATTATTTTATTTTCTTTAACTATAATTCTTGGACCTATTCCATGAACAACTTTTTCAGGATTATCTGATGTATATTTTAATGCCTCCATTATTTCCATCAATTCTTCTTTAACCATATTAATCCCCCATACACTTTAAATTTTAATCTCTTTGAAACTTGTAACATTTTCCACAATTTTTCTTGTAAAATTCTCCAACTTCCTTTGGATCTCCACTTTTTATAACTTCTCCATTGCAAATTAAAGAAACAACATCAGCACTCTCTGCAAGTTCCTCTCTATGGGTAACAACCAATAAAGAGCATCCTTTTTCTTTTAAATAATCAAAAATTCTTTTTATTTCGTCAAATGATACAATGTCAATTCCACTATCTGGCTCATCAAGAATAGCTAAATCTGGTTCCATACATATTATGGATGCCAATTCAACCCTCTTTCTTTCTCCTCCACTTAATGTTTCATCAACATATCTATCTAAATACTTATCAGGGTCTAATTTAACCAACTCCAGAGATTCCCTAATTTTTTGCTCCATAGTTTCTTTATCTTTTTTATATTTCTCATTCATACCTAAGGTTAAATATGTTTTAACCTTAATTCCTTCAAATCTCGCGGGCTCTTGCCACGCTAAGGTTAATCCCATTCTCGCTCTTTCAGTAATGCTCTTATTTGTTATATCAACTCCTTTAAAAATAATTCTTCCTTTACTTGGTTTGTAACCAGAAACTCCCATTATTGTGTATGCCAATGTGGATTTACCCGCTCCATTAGGTCCAATTATTGCGTGTATCTCATTCTCCTTTACCTCTAAATTTATTCCCTTTAATATTTCCCTGTTACCTCTATGAACATGCAAATCTTCAACTTTTAATAACATGGTATTCACCAAAAATTATAAATAGGTCTTTTATAGATTTTCATTAAAAACTACAAAAGTTAAAATATAAATTTTGACAACATAAATAAAAACATTTCTATTCCTATAGAAAATAAGAAAAAAATAAAAAGTTAAAAAACGCCAGGTCTCTTTGGACTGGCGACCATCGGGTGATAATAATGGCAAGAATGCACGCAAGAAAAAGAGGTCGCTCCGGTTCAAAGAGACCCTTCAGGAAAGAACCTCCTGAATGGGTCCAATATACACCGGAGCAAGTAGAAGAGTTAGTAGTAGAGTTAGCTAAGAAAGGTTATCAGTCAGCACAGATTGGTTTAATATTGAGAGACACTTATGGAATACCAGATGTTAAATTAATTACTGGTAAAAAAATAAGTAAAATTATGAAAGAACATGGCTTATATCCAAAAGTTCCAGAAGATTTATTAAACTTAATGAGAAGAGCAGTCAATTTAAGAAAACACTTAGAACAGCATCCAAAGGATTTACACTCAAAGAGAGGATTACAATTAATAGAATCAAAAATTAGAAGATTAGTAAAATACTACAAGTCAAGAGGAGTTTTGCCACCAGATTGGAGATACACTCCAGAAACTGCAAGATTGTTGGTCGAGCAGGCATAAAGCTAATGATTTATTCTCTTATTTTAATTTTTTAAGAGTGGTTTTATGGAGGATAAACTTAAAATTAATGATTTCTATATAACAATTGATAGATGCTTGATTTATAAAGATTATGGAATTATTTCAGATACACATATAGGTTTTGACATATTTTTCAACGAGGGAGGAGCTAATTTTCCACTGTTACAAAAGGATATTGTTGTAAAAAATATATTATCAATAATTGAAAAATATAAAATTAACAATTTAATAATTAATGGAGATATAAAGCATAATTTTAAGCCCTATCCAAGAGAAATTAAATTATTGAAAGAGTTTATTGATTTTGTTAAAGAATATGTTAATGTTATTTTAATTAAAGGAAATCATGACACATTTATATCTTCTACTGGTTATGAAGTTTATGATTATTTTATATTAGATAATTATTTAATTTTTCATGGAGATAAAAATCTAAAAGTTTCTAAGGATTTGTTAGAGAAAAAATATTGGATTTTGGGGCATGAGCATCCTTCAATAAAACTTAGAGATGAAGTAGGAGCAATTATAAAATTTCCAATTTATTTATTAAATAAAAAATATATTGTTTTACCAGCATTTAATCCATTGTCTCCGGGAAATGATCTAATTAACAATCCTCCTTCATCAAAAGTTATAAAAAAAGATTATCTAAATTCTGAAGTTATTGGAATAACTGATATTGGATTGTTGAATTTTGGAACTCTTAAAAAACTACAAGAGTTTGCAAAAACACATTTGTAGATTATTTACATAAATTGTTGCTAAGAATCTCTGTTATCTTTCAGATTTCATTACTCTCCTTGCGAAGCAAGGAGATAGGGTTTGTAGCAGCTTCTAAATATCAGTGAGACAATATTGTTATATAGCCGATGAGAGGGCTCTGCCTTCGAGGCTAATGTATTGCTTCGATTGTGGTTTCTATGCAGATAGAGATACTATTGCTGTCTTTAATCTGATAAAAAGATTTCTGGGGCTGTTTCCGTTCAGCCCGGAAGTCCAATGAACCTATGGCAGAGAGAATTGTATTCCCAATGAAACTTGGGTTGAAGATAACCCATTTCCATAGCTATCGGTTTGTATGATATATTGTTAAATACTACGATATGCTATGGAAATGGGAAACGGGAGGGGATTAGGATTTATTTTATGTATATTGTTCTATATGTAGTCCCGAATTCCGAGAGGGATTAAACGAAATCCTTACAGATTTCGTAGCCCTCGCTTTGCTACGGTAAGGATAGTGGGCTTAGCAACCCATAAGCTCCTCTCCTAAAGCCTCTACTTTAGGCGGAGAGTTGTCATAAAATAGAATTTTTAAATTCTTCTATACTTATAAAATATTCTACAAGTTCCTTCATCTGAAACCATACAACTACCTACTGGATTTAATGGATTACATACTTTCCCAAATAATGGACAATCCGTTGGTAGTTTTTCTCCTCTTAATATTTTATCACATATACAACCTTTTGGGATTTTTTCTTTAATCTCTGGAATATCTTCATGCTCATAAATGTCAAACTTTTTATATTTCTCTCTTAATCCAAACCCACCATTTTTTATAATTGGAAACCCTCTCCAAGGCACATCTATACTTTCAAAAACTTCGTTTATTATCTTTTGAGCCAATACATTCCCTTCTGGTTTTACAGCCCTTATATATTCATTTTCAACCTTTATATTTTCAGTTATTACTTGCTTTAATATCATAATTATAGCCATTAATACATCTATTGGTTCAAATCCAGCAACGACCATTGGAACCTTATATTTTTCGCATGGCTTATAATATGGCTTTAATCCAGTTATCGTTGAAACATGTCCGGGGCAAATAAATGCATCTATGTATGTTTTTTCACTTAGCAAAAATTCCATAATTGGAGGGGTTTGCCTATGACAGTTTAAAATAAAAAAGTTATCAATATCTTTATCTTTTAAACTAATTAACTCTGCTCCTGTTGTTGGAGCAGTTGTTTCAAAGCCAATTGCCACAAAAACAAATTTTTTATCTCTTTCTTTCTTAGCCATTTTTACAGCTTCACTAATACTATAAACAATTCTAACATCACAACCCTCTGCCTGTTTTTCCATCAACGATTTTTCACTTCCCGGAACTCTATACATATCTCCAAGTGTTGTAATAACATATCCATTATCAGCCAAATAAATTGCTGTATCAATCTCTTTTTGTGTAGTAACGCATACAGGACAACCTGGGCCAGGAATTACAGTAATATTTTCAGGAAGAATGTCTCTAATTCCATATTTACAGATTGTATGTTCATGACTACCACATACGTGCATTATTTTCAACTTATCAACTTTTTCAGACAGTTTGTTTATTTTTTCAATGGCTTTTTTTATTAAATTTCTATCATTTACATTTATCATCTATAAAACCCCACCACACTCTTTGTAATTTATTTAATATTTTTTATAACTTCCATAATTCCCTCAATAGTGTATATTTTAGGTAGTAAAGGTTTAAATCCAAATTCTTCAATAACTTTTCCAGTTATTGGACCTATTGCCACAATATAGTTTTTCTCTATAATCTTGGAAAATTCGTTATTAACATATTTAAAAAAGTTTTTAGCAGTTAATCCACTTGTAAATGTTAAAATAAATTTTTCATCTTTTAATTCTTTTTTTAATTTTTCAATCTTTTCTTTTAAATTTTTTGGTTCAACAGAGTTATAAACAAACAATAAATCTGCATTTAAATTATTTTTTAAAATGTCTCTTGTTGAGGGAGTCGTGGGAATTAAAAATCTTTCATTTCCATTAATAACTTTTTTTAATTCTTCCAATAATTTTTCAGCAGTGTATTCCTTTGGAATTATATCTGGAGATTTACCAAAATATTTTTTAAAAGTTTTTGCAGTTTTTTCTCCAATGACAGCAATTTTTTTATCTTTAACCCTATCTTTTTTTCTATCGTCCAATATGTTGTATAATCCAATAACGCCACTCGGAGATGTAAAAATAATCCAATCATATTTATTTAAATCAACATTAACATCTTTGTTATAAACTATCTCCAGAGTAGGAAATAATATTGGCTCAAAACCTTCTTTTTTTAATAGTTTAGCAAATACCTCAGATCTTTCCTTAGGTCTTGTAATAACAACTTTCATTTTATCCCATTTTTATTCTATTTTATGTTAATTTGTTTAATTCTAAATAATGTCCTCTATATCTAAGATATACATAAAATTTATCTTTAAAATCAATAACTTTATATTCAATTAAATCTGGATTATGTTTTTTTATATTCTCAAAATATAATTTTATCGTTTCTGCGGTAATATTTCCTTTCTTCCTGAAAACCCACACATATACAGTTTCGTTATTAGTAATTACCCCAGCTATAACGCTATCTCTATTATAAATAACAATGTCCTTAAAGTTTTGAGGAATTAAAACTGTTAAATCATTTGGTGTTGCTTTCCCTAAATTACCATTACCTTTTATAATACAACCGTTGTAATACTTATAATCATCAATTTTTATATATTTAAATATAAATGCCATAGGAACTTTTATTCCAACAGTATTACCATCACTACTAATATAAACTCCATTAATAAATATTAAAAGGTCTTTGTAAATTCCATTTATATTCCTTATATTTTCTTTGTTATTCATAATAACATCGTGGTCAATGTATGTAAATTCTTTAAATGGAGAGTTTTCTATAACTTCATTTAATGATTCTGCTCCTCCAATATTTTCATACAAATACCATCCAATTATAGCTATTGGAAGAACATTTATTAATACAAATAGAATAAATTTTTTCATAATCCCACCTAAATTTTTTTATAGATAGATTGTGAGTTATAATGACAAATAAAATATTAACATGAAGAGAATATATAAAATGTGATGGTGATTTTATGATTAACAGTATCAATATAGAAAAATTGGAAAAACTCTTAGAAGTAGGAGATTATGCAGATTTAAGAATACATTCTGGGCAAACCAACTCCATAATATTAAAGGATGGAAAAATAGAAGAGATATCTTCTGGATTAGGACAAGGAGTTGCTGTTAGGATTTTATATAAAAATGGTTGGGGATTTGCTTCATCAAATATTATAAATGAAAAAGAAATTGAAAACTTAATAAATAAGGCATATAAAATGGCTAAAATTTCAAATGAATATTCAGTAAAAGAAGTATCTCTAAAAGATTATAAGGCGATAGTAGATAATTACCAAATGATTGGAAAAATAAATCCTGTCGAAGTGGATATTGATGAAAAGAAAGATATAATAATAGATGCCTACAAAAATATGATGGATGAAAAAATTAAAAGTATATCTGTTAGCTATTCTGATGTATTGGGTAAAAAACTATTTATAAATAGTGAAGGTTCAAGAATTGAAGGAGAAATAACAAGATGCATAATGTATATGAATTGCGTTGCTAAAGAAAATGGAAATTTGCAATATGGTGCTGAAAGAACTGGGGGTTTTGGATTTGAGAAAATATTGGATAATTATTTAAATTTATCTATAGAGGCAAAAAATAGAGCTTTAAGATTACTTAAAGCAAAAAATTGCCCAAAAGGAAAATTTAAAGTGATATTAGATCCAGAGTTGGCTGGAGTTTTTATACATGAAGCTGTTGGACATGCTTCAGAGGCTGATTTAGTTTTACAAAATGATAGTGTATTTAAAGACAAGTTAGGAGAGAGAGTTGGGAGTGAATATGTAACAGTTATAGATGACGCTACGGTTAAAGATGCCTTTGGTTCTTACAAATATGATGATGAAGGAGTTGAAGGAAAAAAGACAGTTATTATTGAAAATGGAATTTTAAAAACTTATCTACATTCAAGAGAAACCGCTGGTAGAATGAATGCTGAATTAACAGGAAATGGTAGATCAGAGGGATTAAATAAGCCAATTGTAAGACTGAGTAATACTTATATAAAACCAGGAGATTGGTCATTTGAAGAACTCTTAGAGGATACAAAAGAAGGAATATTTTTAAAAGGTTCAAGGGGAGGACAGGTTGATACTGGTAAAGGTTTATTCCAGTTTAGTGCAGTTGAAGCATATTTAATTGAAAATGGAGAATTAACTCAAGTTTTAAAAGATGCTGGATTAAGTGGAGAAATCTTGGATATATTATTTAAGGTAGATGCCGTTACAAAAGATTTTAAACTAAGTGTAGGTTACTGTGGAAAATACGGACAGAGCGTTCCAGTAGGGGATGGGGGAGGCTTTGTAAGAACTATTGCAACTATTTCCTAAGTATAAGGTTTTATTCCACTGTAACACTCTTAGCTAAACCTCTTGGTTTATCAACATCTCTTCCAAGTTCAACAGCTTTATAATATGCTAACAATTGAAAGGCAGGAGCATAGACAATTGGAGAAATCTCTTCAATAACTTCTGGAACTAATATGTTATATGTGTTATCAATCTCAATTGGAGTTATAGCCACTACCTTTCCTCCTCTTGCTAAAACTTCTTCAATATTTGATAATAATGACTCATACACTGATGAACTTCTTGGTGGCACTATTGCTATAGTATCAATATTTTCATCTATTAGTGATATTGTCCCATGCTTTAACATACCTCCACTCATTCCCTCTGCATGTAAGTAGGTAATTTCTTTAAACTTCAAAGCCCCTTCTAATGCACTAACAATATTTATCCCCTTAGATATAAATATGTAGTTATTTACCTTTAGATTTTGAGAAATATTTTTAATTATATCTTTTTTATTTAAAACCTCTCTTACATAGTCAGGGATTTTTTCAATTTCATTTTCATATTTACTCATATCCCTACCAATAAGTTTTCCATACTCTATAAACAGTCTGTAAATTATCATTAATTGAGAAGTGTAAGTTTTAGTAGCACAAACAGCAATCTCAATTCCTGCACCCATCATAATGGTTATATCCGCCTCTCTTGTTGCAGAACTTCCAATAACATTTACTATAACTCCTGTTTTAGCTTTATTTTTCTTAGCGAATCTTAAAGCCTTTAAAGTATCATAAGTTTCTCCACTTTGAGTAATTCCTATAACCAATGTTTTTTCATCTACCACCCCTTTATTTAAAAACTCTGATGCATCACAGGCAATAACAACTTTTCCTAACTTTGAAAATAGATACTCAGCAACCATTGCCGCATGTAGTGATGTTCCCATAGCAACAAAATAAACCCTTTCATAATCTTTGATGCATTTAGCTAATTTTCTAATTTCCTCAGAGGATATTTTAGCAGAGATTTTTAAAACTTCTGGCTGTTCCATAATCTCCTTTAACATAAAGTGAGGATATCCCATCTTTTCAGCAGAGCTTATGTCCCAATCAATTTTTATTACGTCTCTTTTTACAATTTTTCCATCATTCTCTATAACAACTTTATAATTATCATTTTCTTTTTTAATTATGACAATATCGCCATCTTCTAAAGGAATCGCCTTATTTGTATAATCTAAAAATGCTGTAACATCGCTACCTAAATAATAACTATTATTTCCAACTCCTAAAATTAGGGGACTTTCATTTCTTGCTCCAATTAATAGGTTTGGAAAGTTTTTATTTATTATGGCTAATGCATAAGTTCCTTTTAGTTTTTTAATTGCATTTTTAACAGCTTTTATGTAATTCTCTTCATTTATATATTCAAATTTCTTTAATTCTTCTTCAATTAAATGAGAAATAACCTCTGTATCTGTATCTGATTTAAACTTATGCCCTTTTTTAATTAACTCCTCCTTTAATACTTTATAGTTAGAAATTATTCCATTATGAACCACTGCTATTTCATCATTGCAATCAGTGTGTGGATGAGCGTTTTCTTTACTTACATTACCATGCGTTGCCCATCTTGAGTTATGATTAATTATTAGGTTTCCAATAAAGTTGTGATAATCTTCAACCTCTAAATCATAAACATACTCAACATCTGACTCAATCTTTTCAATCTCAAATTTTGACCAAACTACATCTCCATTTAAAAATTTTTTTAGGTAGTTTGCTTTGTCATATAATCCTCTACTATTTAATTCTTTAATAATCTTTTCTATTGTGTAATCAGTGCAATAGTTATCTTCATTTTTTATTGTTTTTAATGAAACGCCTACAAATTCTATTATTTCTTTTTTAGTCATTGGAACTGAAATATATCTAAAGTTAAGTCCTTTCATTTTGTTTAATATATTAATTAATTTCTCTATTTTGTCCTTTGCAGTAAAGCCAATGTATTTCTTAAATAATTCAAAGGATTTTTTATCACTTATAAGAAGTTTATATACATTAGTATAATATTTCTCTTCTCTCTCCATTTTTGAATATGATGCTAAAATTCCAAATCTCAACAACAAGAACTGAATTTCTTTTATAAGACATTCAGAAGTCATTCCTATACCAATTTGCTTAGCATCAACTCCTATATAACCTTCTGCATCAAATATTCCCCTTAAATATGATGCAACTAAATCATTATTTAATCTAAATACAAATTCTGGAGTTCTTTTATTTAACAACTCTGGAATGTTCTTTTTAAACCAATCCACCAAGTATTTGTTGTTTATCTCCAATATGTAATAACCATTATCTTTTTTGATATTTCCTTCTAAGTTAAAAACATTATTAAATAGTTTATTGTAATATTCCAAGACATCTTTTCTTTCATCTTTTAATCTCAACATTCTATTTGAAGAAAAATAACCTTTTCCAATAATATAACCAACAATTTGCATTAATTCGGGAGTAGGGGTTTTTGGGAATTTGATTGGATTTGTATTTTTTATTGTCTTAAACTCAACTTTATCATTAAAATTATAATTTAACTTCCTTACTATACCAATTAACTCACTACCATTCAAATCCTCAACACATTTCTCAACTATCTTTCCATTTTCTACCACAAACAGTTTATGTTCTCCAGTTGTGATAAGTTCAGAAAAAGGTGTTTTTATCTTATATAATACCTTTGGTGCTTTATGTTTAAACTTTTTGATTTTTTTGTTATATAGTTTCAAATCTTCAAAATTAACTGATAAAACCTCATTTTTATCATCAATTTCAGAAATCTTTTTTATCCTTCCATCTGATAGAATAATATAAGTGTCTGGATGAAGACAATGTCCTACTCCTATATTACCCTCAACACTTAAAAAATCCTCTTTTTTAGATACTTCATCAACTTTTCCAACATCCTTTTTAATAATTAATCTGTCTTTATTAATAATACCAATCCCACAACTGTCATATCCTCTATATTCCAATCTTTTTAAACCATTTAATAATACCTTTGATGCCTTTTCATCTCCAATATATCCAATAATTCCACACATATCATTTCACCGATAAGCCTAAATATTTCTTAACAATAATAAATAATAATTTAGATAATAGTAGTTTGGTATATATATTATTTGATTTAATTTATTTCATATTAAAGTTCTTTTAAGTAATGAAATTAATATAATTAATACTATAAAATATCTTATGAGGTGAGAGTTATGGTGTTTGGTAGTGCGGCAAGGGAAAAAACTCCTGAAGAGATATTAAAAGATGTTGCATTAATGTTAGATGAGATAATTAATGATACTACTGTTCCAAGAAACATTAGAGCAGCTGCAGAAAAGGCTAAAGAAACTATTTTAAAAGAGGACGAAGAACCAATTGTAAGGAGTGCTACGGCAATTCACATATTGGATGAAATTAGTAACGACCCTAATATGCCACTACATACAAGGACACAGATATGGAGCATAGTTAGTGAGTTAGAGAGAGTTAAATAATCAAAAAAATTTATTTATTTACAAGAAGTTTTAAAAGAGTTAGTTTAGCCTGCTCTTCTAAAGTTTCCACTTTTACATAGGCATCAATTAAATCCTTTCCTAAGCAAACTACACCATGATTTTTTAATATTATCACATCTTCATCTCTTTTTGCAGTTTCTTCTGCCAATTTTACACTCCCTGCCTCATAATAATCAACATATCCAATTTTCTTTAAAAATACTTTTCCATCTGCTGTTAATATTTCTATTTCTTTGTCTATTATTGATAAAAAAGTAGAGACAATTGAATGAGTATGGATTATAGCATTTACATCCTTCCTTTTCCTATAAATCATTAAATGGAGATTTCTTTCAGATGTAGGATTTCCTTTTATAATATTTCCATCTAAATCCATTATAGCAATATCATCTTCTTTTAAAAACCCTAAAATAGAGCCAGTTGGCGTTAAATAAACTATATTTTTATCTCTAACTGAAACATTCCCTCCACTACCTACTACATACTTTCTATCATATAATCTTTTACAGATTTCAATAAATAGAGATTTATTCATAGTTTCACTCAAAATATCTTTAATATTAATATTATAACGGCAATGTATAGAAAGATAATTAAAAGTTCTAAGAGTATAATAAATAGAGATTTATTCATAGTTTCACTCAAAATATCTTTAATATTAATATTATAACGGCAATGTATAGAAAGATAATTAAAAGTTCTAAGAGTATTATGTTAATACGAATAATTTTTAAATTTTTTTTAATATCGTCCATAATTTTTAAGTATAATCCTAAAATTAAAATAGTTTCTTGACTTAGTATTTTATTAGTTTTCTCATCTATCTTTTTCTCGTTTTCTTTTAGTTTAGCATCTACTCTCTTCTCTAATTCTAAAATTTTTTTATTTAATACTCTAAAATTTTCTTCTATTTCTCTCTCGTCCATAATAGCACTTCTTATTATTTATTTGGAAATCTTAGATGTTTCAGTATTTTTTATAGATTCTAAGTCAAACACCAATGGAATAATTTCATCCAATGTCTTTACTGGAATAATTTCTATTCCTTCACTTTCTATAACATCTATTTTATTAGCCTCTGGAATTATAACCCTCTTGAACCCATATTTCTTTGCCGCCTCTATTTTTTCATTAACTCCTCCAATTGCCAAAACATTTCCATTTAAATCTAAACTTCCAGTTATTGCAAAGTCTTGTTTTAATGGGATGTTTAATAAGGCAGATATTATTGCTAAACATACTGCCGCTGTAGCACTATCTCCATCTATTTTTGAGTATGACTGACTAAATTGGATATAAATCTCTTTATTATTTAGATCTATATCTTTCTTAGGTAGTGGAAGTTTTCCTTCGCTAACCAGTTTTTTTGATAATGCAGATGCCAATGTTATAGAATGCTTTGCAATATCTCCAGAGATGTTTAATAAGTGAGTTCCTGGATTCTTTGAGTCTAATATTTGGACTATAATTTTGGTTACATCTCCAATTCCTCCAACTCCTATAACTGCCAATCCATATACTACCCCAACTTTTGGTGTATCGTTGGGAACTATATGCTTATATCTCTTAAAGTTTTTAATATAGTTTAAAGCTACTTGTTTCTCCATACTGTAAATTCCAGATTCAAACACCTTTCTAATATGCTCGGCAGTAATGTAAACTTTTTTATTATCATCTTTTTTAGTTTCTGGATTGTAATTACCTTTTTCATCAAAGTTTCCTAATAATTCTTCAATTTCTTTACCCATCGCTATATCGTTTGCCATTTTTATAATGTTAGCAAGTAATCTTAATCTCAATGTTAATTTATCCTTGGATCCAGCTAAGTATTGAGCAATTTTAACTACTTCACAACATCCGTCATAAGTCATTGGATTTAAATTGTTATTTTTTATTTCTTGAACAATGAACTGTAAAATCTTATCTCTATTTTCTAAGGTATTATCCATTTTGTTCTTTAAAACAATTTTATAGTCAATTCTATCCAATAGAGGGGCTCTTAAATTATAGACATCATCCATATTTCCAGACATTATTAAAATAAAATCACATGGAATTGGATTAGTTTCTACAGTAGCCCCACTTGAGTTTGGATTTCTTCCACTAATTGGGAGACATTTATCTTGTAATGCAGTTAATATATAATCTTGAACTTCTAAGGGCATTGTTTTTATTTCATCGACATACAAAATTCCTCTATGAGCCTCGTGAATAGCCCCCAATATAATTCTCTTATGTGGAGGAGTTCCTAATGGTGGTCTTCCACCTAATGGACAGTGCTTAATATCCCCCAATAATCTCGTTACATTGTATGCACTCGCTCTAACAAGAGGTCTCTTTTTGCATTCATATAATAGAACTGGCTTTAAATCCATTGGACTTAAAGAGTTGCTCATTGAAGCTCTTGAAGCTCCCATTATACTTGTTAATATTATAATGAACCCAAATACTAATACAATTAAAGCTGTTATTGTCACTGACGCTAATAGATACTTTTCAGGTATGCTTCTTAAAAAATACTGTGACAAAATTATCGCTCCAACCATTATTAAAATTAAAGTTAATGGATTAGGAGATTTTAAATCTAACTTTGGAATCTCTTTTAAATCTTCTTTGTACTCCCCATCTATAACTTCAACTATTGGTCTCTCCATATTCTTTAAATTAGGTTTTGCAATTACATAGTAAGGGGTAAAATCTCCAAAATCTTGTAAAATTTCTCCTACTGCTTTTACAATCATTGATTTTCCAACGCCAGGATCCCCTAATAAAATAACATTTCTTTTGTTTTTTACTGCTGATAAAATAATTTTAACTGCTTCATCTTGTCCAATAACTTGGTCAATTAATCTTGGAGAAGGTTCGGGCAATTCTTCGGTAGTTTTAAATTTTATTGAAAACATACTAACACCTTTTTAAACTGAATCTTAAACTAAAAATTATCTATAGAATGAAACATTTAAAATTAAATAATATTGATTTTTAACTTTTATATTAGATAAATATAGAATTAATCTTTAAATTTTTGAATATATAAATATATACTAAAAATGGTAATATATAATCAATTGTATGAAATACTAATGCTAATATTTAAACATTTTTGCTATTTACAATAAAATTAATAGCTAATGCTGAATATCAAACTTGGTGAAAAAATGGATTTAGAAGGATATATTAGAAGATGTTTAAGAAAAAAGATTCCTGAAAATAAGATTATTGAGGATGGTTTTAAAAGAATATTGGAAATTAAAGAAGATATTGATGAAGAATTTGCAAAAAAATTTATAAAGGCTATACTGGAAGAGGTAAAAACTACTGAAAAATTTAAAGAAATTAAGGATGAAAATCTAAAAAATTTATTGAAATATCCAGAGTCAAAGGTTACAATGGGAAAAATGGGAGTTGGTAGTAGAGGAGAAGGAGATTTTTTTGTTCATAGGGAAATAGCAAGAATAGTTAAAAGCACAAATGTTAAGGCATATGTTTCAACAGAGGAGCAAGATGATGCTGGAATAGTTAAAGTTGATAACGCTAAATATATAGTTGCGGCAATAGATGGAACTCATTCGAGATTAAGTGATTTCCCTTTCTTAGGAGGTTTTCATGTAACGAGAGCGGCTTTAAGAGATGTTTATGTTATGGGAGCAGAGGCTGTTGCTCTAATTAGTGATATTCATTTGGCAGATGACGGAGATGTTGGAAAAATATTTGATTTCACTGCAGGAATATGTGCTGTATCTGAAGCGGTCAATGTTCCTTTGATAGGAGGGAGTACTTTAAGAGTTGGAGGAGATATGGTTATTGGGGAAAGATTAGTTAGTGCTGTTGGTGCAATAGGAGTTATAAAAGAAGGAAAACCCACAGCCAGAAGAAATGCAGAGGTTGGAGACATTATATTGATGACTGAGGGTAGTGGAGGGGGGACAATAACTACAACTGCCTTATATTACGGATGGTTTGATGTTATTTACGAAACACTAAATGTAGATTTTATAAAATCTTGCCAAAACTTGATTAGAAGTGGTTTAATTAAAAATATTCATGCAATGACTGATGTAACTAATGGTGGTTTAAGAGGAGATGCCTATGAAATTTCAAAAACTGCAAAAGTTTCGTTAGTATTTGATAAAGAGAAAGTTTATAAAACAATAAATCCAAAGGTCTTGGAAATGCTTGAGGCATTGGATATAGACCCATTAGGAGTTTCTACTGACTCATTAATGATTATTTGCCCAGAAGAATATGCCAATGAGATAAAAAAGGTTACTGGAGCTATAGAGGTTGGATATGTTGAAGAGGGGAATGAGAGTTATTTAATTGAAGATAATAAAAGAATTCCTTTGAAGCCAATGTTTAGAGAATCCGCCTATACTCCAGTTAAGAAGGTAGTTGGAGAAAAACCTCCAGAAAACTTAGAAGAAATGAAAGAAAAAGTTAGAAAAGCGTGTGATGAGGCAATTAAAAAGAAGGATTTCGTAGTAGAATTATTAAATAAGAAGAATAAATATTTAAAGTTTTAAACGGCTGTAGGAATCATTTTTTGAATTTTTTCCTGTAATTCTTTTAATCTTGTTTGTAATTTTTCAGACTGTTTTTCTAAAGTTTTTACTCTTAGTTCTAAAGTTTCTATTTTCTCTTCTAACTCTTTTTTAACATCGTCTTTTTTTCTTTTTATAAATAATCCACCTACTAACTTATAAACTTCCTCACTTGTGGATTTTTCTAATTCTTCCAATGCTTTTTTACATTCATTTAATTCAGATTCAACATTTTGTTTTTGTAACATAATCATTTGTAATTGTTGCTGCAATTGTTGTAATTGCATTAATTGAGCTTGAATTTGTTGGGGAATTTCCATAAAAATCACCTCATTTTTAGGAATAACCAAAATAAATTAATATGAAATTACTATAAAAATCTTTTCATTAAATAAAATTTTAAAAATCTATGATATTAAACCGTTAAGTTAATATAGTAGTTACTATTAGTTAATAACTCTAAAAGTTTTATATACAAAAAGGGGATGTGGCTAAATGCTGAACCCTTAAGAGAGGGATAGTATGGGAATATATAAATATATAAGAGAAGCGTGGAAAAGACCAAAAGATACATATGTTAGAGAATTATTATGGGAAAGATTAATACAGTGGAGAAGAGAACCAGCAGTAGTTAGAATAGAAAGACCTACAAGATTAGATAGAGCAAGAGCTTTAGGATACAAACCTAAACAGGGAATTATCGTTGTTAGAGTGAGAGTTAGAAGAGGAGGGTTAAGAAAACCAAGACCAAAGAATTCAAAAAAGCCAGCAACATTAGGGGTTAATAAAATAACAATGGGTAAATCAATTCAAAGAATCGCCGAAGAGAGAGCAGCAAGAAAATATCCAAACATGGAAGTTTTAAACAGTTACTGGGTAGGAGAAGATGGAAAATATAAGTGGTATGAGGTTATTCTTGTAGATCCTTACCACCCAGTTATTCAGGCAGATCCTCAACTCAACTGGTTATGCTCTGGAAAACACAGAGGAAGAGCATTTAGAGGTTTAACATCAGCAGGTAAGAAAGGTAGAGGATTAAGAAATAAGGGAATTGGTGCTGAAAAGGTAAGACCAAGTATAAGGGCTCATGGAAGAAGAGGTAAGTAAATCATTAAAAATATAGCTATTAACTATAAGAAACATTTATATACATCCTTTAATTACATTTTATTAAATTTCCAATTTCTTGGGGATAACAACTACTAATTTTTAAAGCCCCGAATCTTTAAATAAATAAAAACCACTATTTTGAGGGTGGAAAATATGAGTGAAGAGCTGTTAGTACCATTAGATACATACTTAGCTTCAGGAATTCACATAGGTACTCAGCAAAAAACAAAAGATATGGAGAAATTTATATATAGAGTTAGAAGTGATGGATTGTATGTTTTAGATGTTAGAAAAACAGATGAAAGATTAAGAATTGCCGCTAAGTTTTTAGCAAGATATGAGCCAGAGGATATATTGGCTGTTTCAAGAAGAATTTATACAATGGGTCCATTAGAAGAATTTGGTAAATACACAGGAGTTAGAACTATTGCAGGAAGATTTGTTCCTGGAACTTTAACAAACCCTTCATACAAAGGCTTTATAGAACCAGAGGTAGTATTTATCAGTGATCCAAGAGTAGATAGACAGGCTTTGAAAGAGGCTATAGAAATAGGAGTTCCAATAGTTAGTTTATGTGATACTGAACACTTAACTTCATTCATAGACTTGGTTATTCCAACAAACAATAAAGGTAAAAAGGCTGTAGCATTAATTTACTACTTGCTAACAAGAGAGTTCCTCAAAAATAAGGGAGTTATATCTGACGATACTAACTTACCATTTACATATGAAGAATTCTTAGAGAGAGCAGCAAATCCAAAATATAGAATAATAATTCAGCCAAAAGATAAGAGAAGAAGAAGGAGAAGAAAAAAATAAATTGAGAGAGGTTTTTAAAAATGCCTGAAAAAATATATATGGTTTGCGAGAATTGTGGATGTGAAGAGATGGACGTATTAAAAAAGAAAATTTATGATAAATCTGCCTATTATTTAGTTAAGTGCCCAAACTGTGGAACTGTTAAAGAAGTTATTGATAAAGTTAAATTAAACCAGGCAAAATTAATTATAAGCAGATATGATATTTCAGAGTCTAAGGTAATCAATATTCCAGAAGATGAAACCTATAAAGTTGGTGACATTATAAATATTGATGGAGAAGATATTGAAATAACTAAAATCGAAACTCCTGAACCTGTAAAATCTGCATTAGGTAGAGATATTAAATATATTTGGGGTAAATCTTTATCTATTCCTAAAAAATTAGGAATTTCAATAAATGATAAAAGTAAAACTTATGGAATATATATTTATGTTCCAAACGATTTCGAATTTGAATTAGATAAAGTTTATAAAATAAACGATGGATTCTTTAAACTAAAGAAAATAAAAGCTGAGAAAGGTTTTCCTAAAAAAGCAAAGGCTAAAGATATAAAAAGGTTGTATGGGGAAGTTGTAAAACCTGTAAGGAATTATATTGACATATCTGAGTACTATAGAGAAGAATAAAAAATAATAATTAAATTTTTAAGGTGAAAAAATGGCTGTTGCAAGAACTGCAAGATCAAGAAGAAAAGTAAGAAAAGTGAGAGATAAGTGGAAAGAAAAAGTATGGTATGAAATTTATGCAACTCCTGAATTTGGTGGAGTTTTTATTGGATATACCCCAGCAAACGATCCAAGTTTAGTTTTAGGTAGAGTAGCAGAAACCTGTTTAAGAGACCTAACTGGGGATCCTACAAAGCACATGCATAGAGTATATTTCAAAATCTTTGGAATTACCGGAAATAAAGCAATAGCACAATTTTATGGACATGATACTACAAGAGAGTATATGAAATCACAAATTAGAAGAAGGAGAAGTAGAATTGACGCCATCCTCGATGTAACTACGCAGGATGGATATAAAATAAGAACAAAGGCTATGGTTTTAACAGCATATAGGGCGAACGCTAAACAAAAATCAGACATCAGAAAGAAAATGGAAGAAATTATAAGAAATATGGCTAAAGAAAAAACATTCCCAATGTATGTTCAGGCAATGTTGTTTGGAGAAATGGCTGAGAAAATAAGAGATGAGTGTAAGAAGATATTCCCAATAAAGAATGTTATTATATACAAATCTGAAGTTTTATCCTTAGCTAAAAAAGAAGAAAATGAAGGATTTATAAAAGAAAAAGAAGAGACTGAAGAAAATGTTACAGAGGCCCAATCTCAAGAGTAAACACTATTAATTTATAATTAATTTATTTACTCTTTTTGTAATTATTTATTTTTATTCTTTTCTTTTTCTATAGCTTTTAAAACTTCCAAACCAAATAATCTTGCATAATCTGGAGATTTTGCAGTTATTACATTTCCATCAACAACTACCCCTTTATCTTCATAAATAGCCCCATATTTTTTTAACTCCTCTATAGCCTCTGGTGCAGGAAATACAGTTGCATTTTTACCTTTTAAAACTCCTGCTCTTGCTAAAACTACAGGAGATAAACATATTGCTGCTACTACCTTATCTTTATCATAAAATTCTTTAACTAATTCTATCAACTTTGTATTGTTCCATAAATATTCTTTTGACCCTATTCCCCCTACTATAACTATCGCATCGTAATCATTTACATTATTTATATCATATATGGTTTTTTTAACCTCAATTTTATTTCCTAACATTCCAACACATTCTCCCTTTTTAGTAGAAACTACATCAACCTTTAAACCATTAGATTCAAATACAGCCATTGGCTCAAAAAGTTCTTCATCTCTAAAGTCCTTTGGAGCGATAACCATTAAAACCTTTCCATTAACAGTTTCATTTTCCATATAGTTCCCCTCCTCTTTATAAATACACATTGAAGACATCACAGTTAATATTATGGTGGTTATTATTAATACTATTCTTTTTCTCATACTATCACACTTTTTTATTTATACCTTTAATTACATAATTTATTATATGTTAAGATTATTTAAATGGGATTGTTATGAAAGTAGCAGTTGTTTTCGATAGTGCTGGAACTCTTGTAAAAATTATGAGAGTTATTAAAGATTTGAGAAAAAATAAATTTATATGTAATGTCCAAACTGTAGATATTGTAGATGAAAAAAAAGGTAGAGCATTAGTTATAATTAAAGAGGACCCATTAAAAGTAGTAGATAACAGAGATCCAGAAATGTTAATCTCTGATTTATTGAAAGAGGTTGATATTGGAATATCCTATTGTAATCCTCCAATAAATAAAGAAGGAATTTACAAAGATAGAAAAACCAAAGTTAAAGATTTGCAGGAACCATTGAACATTTTAAAAAAATATGATATAGAGACAGGATATGGTAGTGCTTTAATAATTGATACATATCTTGGAGAGGTTGAATATACAATAGCAACTGCTGGATGTTTGTTTAAGGAAGTTAAAGATACAATTAAAAAATTAAAAGAAATGGGTATTAAAGTATTTATTGCCTCAGGAGATAGGAAAGGTTTTTTAAAAAAATTGGCTGAAATTATTAATCTTGACGAAAAATACATTATGGCAGAGGCTCATCAGAAACAAAAAAGAGATTTAATAGTAAATTTAAAAAAAGAAGGTTACTTTACAATAATGGTTGGAGATGGGGCTAATGATGTTCCTGCAATGATTGAGAGTGATTTGGCAGTGGTAACCTTACAAAATGGAAATGTGTCAAAAAAAGCTCTCGAAGTAGCAGATATAAAAATTTATAATATAAGTGAAATCGTAGATGTTTGTAAAAAGGTAATAAATGGAGAAATTCAGGGTAGAAGAAAATGATCGTAAATATAGAAGGAATTAAAATAAAACTACATCCAGAAGTTTATGAACCATCTGAAGATTCTATATTATTATTAAAAAATCTTGTAGATGTTAAAAATAAGGAAGTTTTAGAGATTGGAGTAGGCACTGGATTGATATCTATAGCCTGTGCAAAAAGAGGGGCTAAAAAAGTTGTTGGCGTTGATATAAATCCTTACGCCATAGAAATAGCGAAAGAAAATGCTAAACTAAATAATGTTGATATTATAGTTTTTAAAAGTGATTTATTTGAAAATGTCAAAGGAAAGTTTGATGTAATAATTTTTAATCCTCCATATTTACCAACATCCGAAGATGATAAGATAGACAGTTATTTAAATTATGCATTTGATGGAGGAAAAAGTGGAAGAGAAATTTTAGATAGATTTATTGATGAATTGCCAAACTACATAAAGAAAAATGGTGTAGTCCAAATACTTCAAAGTTCATTAACTGGTGAAAAAGAAACAGTTGATAAATTAAAATCTCTTGGTTTTTATGTTAAAAAAGTAGATACTTTAAAAGTACCTTTTGAGGAACTTATGGTTATAAATGGAATTTATAAGGGTTAATTTTTAATTTAAAAGATCTTTACATATATTTACTATTGTATCTTTACTTAAATCATCTATTTTGTAATATTTAAAGCCAAATCTATCTGCAAGTTCTTTACCAATACCAATTTTTATAAATGACTGTGGTTCAGTATCAATTAATACAACATTAATTTCTCTTTCAGCAATTTTTTCACAAGCATCAAAAACTTCTTTAATGTAATCTTTACTTATAGCAACATTTGGCTTAAAGTCACTTATTACTATCATAATTGGAATAATATTTGGATTTTTTCTTAGTTCTCTATCAAAAACTTCATAACTCTTAACAAATGCATCAGCTAATGGTGTTTTTCCACCAGTAGGGAGATCCTTTAATAGTTTTTCTCCAAGTTCCACAGAAGATGTAAATGGTAAAATCAATTCTGCTTTATCCTTTCTAAATGCAATCATTCCTATTTTATTTCTCTTTTGATAGGCATCTAAGAGTAAAGAAACTATTGCCCCTTTTGCCGCCTCCATTCTTCTCATTGCTCCCATAGAGCCACTGGCATCAACAACAAATAATATATATGATGAAATCTTTTTCTCTCTAACCTTTTCCATTAAATCCTCTTTCTCTAAATATATAGCCAATTTTTTCTTAGATTTTTTTCTTCTCTCTTTCTGTTTTATAGATGCCTTTCTAAATGTAGCATCAAATGCAATATCAGTAACTTTTCCTTTTGGATATTTAAATTTAATATATCTTCCTCTCTTACTGTAACTTTTTATATGTCTTCCAGAGCCATATCTGTAAATGTTATCTCTAACTTTAAATTTTATTATATTTGGATTAATTTTAGTGTTGTAATCTATGTTAAAAGTTTCTTCAAATTCTCCATTATCATTGTTATTTTCATTATTACTTTCTGAACCTTCAGAATCTTCTATATCATCATTTACATCATGTTTTTTTTTAAGTCATCTTCATTATTTTTTTCATTATTTTTATTTTCATTATTATTTAGTTGTTCTTTAAATTCGTTAATCATCTGTTCTAATTTTTCTTTATTTAATTGTGGTGGCTCAAATGGTTTTCTTCTCATTCTATGTGGCAATGCTAACTCCATAGCCTCTTTAACATCATCTAAATTAACTTTTGTCCTACCATTGTATGCCGCTATTGCCTTAGCAGTTCTAACTACTGTAATATCTGCCCTGTTAGTTTGAATCCCCAACTCAATACAAACCTTAGATATAAATTCCAAAAGTTCATCACTAATTTCAACATCCTTTAAAATCTCTCTGGCTTTGATTATTTTTTCCCTAAGTTTTCTTTGCTCTTCTTCAAATTTTTTATAAAACTCTTCAGGATTGTTATTAAATTCTTCCACTCTCTTTATAACCTCTACCCTATCTTTAACATTGTTTAATCCTTCAACATCAACCATTAGTCCAAATCTATCTAATATTTGTGGCCTTAACTCTCCCTCTTCGGGATTCATAGTTCCAACGAGTATAAACCTCGAAGGATGTTTTATTTTAACTCCTTCTCTTTCTATTATGTTCCAACCCATTGCCGCCGCGTCTAATAAAACATCTATTATATGATCATCGAGTAAATTAACCTCATCAATATATAGAATATTTCTATTTGCCTCTGCTAAAATTCCTGGCTCTAATGCTTTAATACCTTCTTTTATTGCCTTTTCAATATCAAGAGTACCAATAACTCTATCTTCTGTTGCCCCTATTGGTAAATTTACAACTTTCATTTTCTTTTTTGTTATTTTTAATTCTCCTTTTTCTTTCTTTTCTTTGCAAATGTCACATAGTTCTCCATTAGGATCACAGTTAAAGGGACAACCTTCAACAACTTCAATCTCTGGAAGTAAATCAGCCAATGCTCTAACGGCAGTTGATTTTGCAGTCCCCTTTTCTCCTCTAATTAACACTCCTCCAATTTTTGGATTTATCGCATTCAAAATTAAAGCTTTTTTCATCTTTTCCTGTCCTACAATTGCTGTAAATGGATAAATATATTGCATAATTATCACACTTTTTAATACTATTTTGAAATTTTGTAATATGGTAATACTATTTATTTAATTTATGTAATAGTAAATGATTATAACCTATTTAAACATTACTAATATTAATGTTAAAAATAACTTTAATAATAACAAATTTAAAAGTGATTCCTAATGATAGCAATAATTAGCGACATACATTCTAACTTAGAGGCACTAACTGCAGTTTTGGAAGATATAAAAAATAGAAAAATTAAAAAAATTGTATGTTTAGGAGACATTGTAGGTTATGGAGCTAATCCAAATGAGTGCGTTGAAATTATAAGAAAACTTAAATGTAAATGCGTGGCTGGAAATCATGACTATTATGTTTTAGGTAAAGAAAGTTTAGATGCTTTAAATACTTATGGAGTTATAGCAATATTATGGACTAAAAATATTATAACTGAGGAAAATCTTTCATTTTTGGATTCTCTCCCATTAATTATTGAGGATAAAATAAAAAATAAAAAAGTTGTTTTTTCTCACGCTAATCCTAAGTATCCAAAACTTTGGGAATATCTTTTTCCAGATTATGTTGATGATGTATTTGACTGTGGAGATTTAATTTTTGTTGGTCATTCTCATATTCCTTTTGTTAATTCTGAAACTGAAAACATATTATTGCATAGGGGAGTGGTATATTTAGAGGATGATAAAAAGTATTTAATAAACCCAGGTAGCGTAGGACAGCCAAGAGATAGAATAAATAAGGCGAGTTATTGCATATTTGATACAAAGAATTTTAAAATAGAAATTGTAAGAGTTGAATATGATATTAAGAAAGCATATGAAAAAATTGTTAAAAGTGGATTACCAGAATTTTTAGGAGAAAGATTATTCTTAGGAATTTAAAATAAAAAAGTTTGATTGGTGAATAGAAAGTAATAAATATTAGTAATTATAAAAATTGTAATTAAGATGGAATTTAGGTTAATTTTGAATTGATGGTTTATTGCTAAGTGGTGGAAATATGGATCCTGAAAATATGGCTTTAATTTTTTCAAAATTTATTTTAAATCCTCTGGTAAAAAGTCAAATCTTAGATTTATTTAAAAAAGATTCTAATGGCAAATTAATCATTGAAAATTATATAGATGCATACATTAATGGAGAGGATATTTGTTCAATTAAGTATAAGGTTTTTAAAAGTTTAGTAGATAAAGGTTTAAAGACATTTGCTGGAGAAAAATATATCGAAGAATTCAAAAATTATTTAAAAGATCCTTATTTTAAAAAAGGATTAATAAGTGTGATAAGAGGATTAGCATATTTTGGCGTAAAAAAGCCATTTGTTTCAGGAGCTCCATTTTTAGTAGTTTGGGATGTAACATATAGATGTAATCTTAAATGTAAGCATTGCTATGCAAATGCTGGAAAGCCACTAAAAGATGAGTTAAATAGTGAAGAGGCTAAGAAAGTTGTTGATATTTTTGGTAATGCTGGAATAGTAGCTATTGCATTTTCTGGGGGAGAGCCATTAATGAGAAAAGATTTATTTGAATTAATAGATAGAGCTAAAAGTTATGAAATGCAGGTTTCTATAGCTACAAATGGAACACTATTAAATAAAGAAAATGTGAAAAAATTAAAAGAGCATAATGTTGATTTTGTTCAAATTAGTTTAGATGGTACTAAAGAAACCCATGAAAAATTTAGGGGAATTAAAGGCATTTATAATAAAACTATTGAGGGAATAAAAAATGTTATAGAGGAAGGAATCTGCTGTGGAATATCAATGACTGCTACTAAATTAAACTATAAGGATGTTCCAAATGTTATTGATTTATCTGAAGAGTTAGGAGTAAATTACTTTATACTATATAACTACATTCCTGTAGGTGTGGGGGATTTTGATATAGATTTATCTGCCGAAGAAAGGGAAGAATTACTTAATCTATTATGGGATAAGTTAATGAATGAAACTAATAAAAAATGTAAAACTGCCTTTTTATCCACTGCTCCATATTATTCAAGAACAGCGTTAGAGCATAACAAATATTATCTTGCTACGCACTTTGCAAATGTTGATTTAGATGAAGATAACAGATTAAAGAGTTTAGCAAACTTTATTGGTGGCTGTGGATGTGGTAGATTTTATTTAAGTTTAAGAGCTAATGGGGATATTCAGCCATGTGTGTTTTTCCCATTAAAATTAGGAAACTTTAAAGAATTTAATGATGAAGAAGATTTTTTAGAATTTTGGAGAAATAATAAGGTTTTAAATGATTTAAGAGATAGAGAAAAATTAGCTATCTGTGGTAAATGTAAATATAAATATGTATGTGGGGGTTGTAGAGCAAGAGCTTACGCATACTTTAAAGACTATTTAAGAGAAGACCCCGGATGCATACTAACTAAAAGAGTTTATTAATTAGTTTAATTCTTAATTTTTTATTAGTAGAATTTAAATATTTAAATAAATATAAAAATAATTTTTATAATTGGTAAAATAATGAATCAGAAATGTTAATGAAAATGATGAACTCGTATTTGGAAATACATTAAAATAAAAATAATATAAGATGCTAAAATAAAAGTAGATGAAGCTGTCGAAAAATCTTTTGAAAGTAATATTTTAAATATTTAATCTAATTATAACTGAATAAAGAAGAATTAAAAAATTGTTATAAATGACTCTAAAAAGTGTCTAATTAGTGGTTCCTTGAGATGTGAAATTAAGAAGAATATTATTTTGAAGAATGAAAATTTGTGTGAGGACATATAAATATATAGAAAAATATGCCTTTCGAAACTGTTAAATAATAGTGTATGCAACTAATAATATCTTAAAAATGGATCTGTTCTCTCTATGGTTTTTTAACATTTAGATTTATAATAATCTTTACATTCTTCATAATTATTTGAATACCTCTTTCTTTTGCAATGTCTAATATAGCCTCTCCAATATCTATACCCTCTTTTTCTTCCTTAACTTTTTTTACTTTTTCTATCTCTTCTTTAGTTTTTTCAATTTCTTCAGTCTCTTCTTTTTTCATTACTGGATGACCTTTCTTTTTTAGGAAATTAATCAACTCATCAGTATTAGAGACATCCTCTTCTGTGGCTATTTTATCATACAAATCTTTTGGTATAGCATCTTTTACTCTTTCCTTTAACTCTTTTGGTAACCACACTATTCTCTCCCACCCTCCATCTCCTTGCAAAAATTTAGGGGATCTCATATACTCTATGGCAATTCCAACGAATCCGGGAACTTGCTTACCTCCACTACATTGCCCTGCAAGAGATGAGAATGGCAAACCATAAGGAGTTTCTCCTCTAAAGTTTCTATGAACTACACCAAATCCGTCCACTTCTGGAATGTAAAATACGATTGCCTCGAAACAACCACAGGATGTGCAAGGATTAACTAAGGCACTATGTAGAGATACTTCCTCAATAGCTCCTTGTGATTTTTCCTTAACAACATCATTTACTCCTGAATAAATCCCTAATTTTTCATCTATTAACTCTCCCTTAGGAACTTCAAATATTGGTCCGTTAGGATCTATCTTCGCCGCTGCCCTTGCGTCTAAATAACTTATACTACCACATAAGGATGGCCTATCAGGGGTTATAATACAAACATGAGTTGGGGCGAAACTCTGACACATTACACAGCCATAAAATACATCTACATCCTCATCTCTCAACTTTCTGGCTTTGGCATCTCTTTCAGCATATATCTTTCTTGCCTCTTCGAGGATTTCTTTAACTTTATTTTCGTCAGTTACTATTGTAACTTTGCATTTTTCAATTATTGGGAAATGTTCTTTAAACAATTTTTGAATAACATATCCTATATGTTTTAATCTTAAACCTTTATTGAATGAATTTTTATTTATTCTAATCCAAATTTGATCTCTTTGATTTAAGTGCATAACTCCCTCTATGTAGTTTAAAAATTCATGAACTCTCCTTTCTAAAACCCCCTCTAAATCCTTTTCCAATTTTTCTCCAGATACTTCAACAATTATTGCAAATGGATATCTACCTTTCTCTTCCATCTCATCCAAATCTTTTCCTATAATCTCAACACCATCTTCAACATTATCTTTAACTAAAACTACCTCACATCCATAACTCTTTGGTCCTGCTAACTCAACATACATATCTGGGCCTCTAACTCTCTCTCCTTCGTTCATCGGACCTACGGATACTGGAATATCAAATTCAGTAACCTTAACTTCAATACCTTTCATTTTTAAAGCATTTTCAACAATATTTTCAATGTCTGAACTTTCTAAGGCTCCTTCAATAGTTGGAACTGGATTGTTTGTTATAACAGGAATTCCTGCCTTTATACATCCAGCCCCTGCAGAAAGTGTTATGTCATCAATATCTCCTAATGCGATAACAACTGCTGGAACTCTATTCTTTATATAATCAATTATTTCCTCTGTTTTTCCTGGTTCAATACCTCCAAAAATTAAAGGGGCTCTTATAGCAAGATTTGCCGCATGAGCGGCTGAGGTTATAGTTTCTCCAAGAGGAATTAGTAATTTATCAAATCCGTATTCTATTCCCGCCTCGTCCATTTCCTTAATTATTTCTCCAACGAATAATGTTAAAATATTTCTTTTTCTAATGTCATTAATTAATTTCTTTAATTTTTCTTTATCTCCAACCTTTCCAATAACAACTAAAATTGCTGGTATTTTTCCCTCTACGAGTGGAACTCCTAAACTTCTTAAAGTTTCATCTGGAATAAATCCAACATAAGGTTCTTTATAAGGCTGTTCTTCTGTTGCATATTTTAATGCCTCTAACGCCTCAGCACATATTAAAGTTACTACTCCAGCATCGAGAGCGTTTTCCAATGTCTTTTCTTCTTTAATTTCAAGAGAATTAATTAACTCTCTCAACTCGTTAATATCTTTGACTTTTTTTCCTAAGAGTCCATATATTAAAGGAAGATTATAGTTAGTTCCTTTATAACCAACTTCCTTATTTTCCACATTTTTTAAAGATTCTTTTGTTAAATTCAATACTTTTTTTGCTCCTTCAATTATATTTTCAACAACCATTAATTTCACCATAATTTATAATGATTAATCATTATAAATATATTTTAAACTACAAACTATATATTATAGCAAATTACGCAATGCGTAGGATTGTTAATTATTATTTATTAAAAAAGTAAAAATTTGCAAAAAATTATTTGTAAAACTGGAACTTCTTTAATAAATTATATAGAATTGCGTATTAAAAAAGAAGGGTTTTTAAAACTTTCTATTTTAAATTTTGAGTAATATTTTTTTACTTTTTTTAATATTTTAAACATAATTTATATTGGAATTTTGTGACCCTCTTTTACCACATTCAGGACAAGAGTAACCTTACAGCCATTTACATTAACAAGAGGGTATATTTTTTCACTTAAAAAATTTCCTAATTCTTCCATATCTTCAAGAACAGCCAAACATACAGCGTCATATTCCCCAGTAGTTTGATAAATTTGAACTATTTCATCATAACCTTTTAAAATTTCAAGGGTTTTTTTAACTTCGCAAGGTTTTAAATAAAGTCCTAAAATTGCTATAATATCTTTTCCTAATTTATGTGGATTTATGGATACATAAAATCCATTTATTATTCCTTTTTCTTTCATCTTTTTTATTCTCGTTCTAACTGTTCCCTCACTAATTTTTAACTGTCTTCCTATTTCTCTATATGATTTTCTTCCATCTTCTTGCAAAATCTTTAAAATTTTTAAATCAATTTCGTCAAGATTCATTATTCCACCACTATGCATTTACCAATAAATTTTTTCTCCAATTTTTACATAAAATTCACAATATTCATCCCCCTTTCCACAACACTTCGTTTCAATAACTTTAACTTTTCTTTTTAATAACTTCTCTAAGGTTCCACTAATTAATCCTGCCTCAAAATGACACAGTGTAGTTCCAACATTTGGGGCATTGTAGCAAGAAACACACTCCTTCAATATTAAAATTATTTCATTTTCTTTTTCATTTATTTTTTCAATTTCTAATTTTCCAATCTTTGCCTTTTTTAAGATTTCAGCAAAATCTTTTAATATTTCATTTAAACTATTTCCATTAATATAATTTGATATTACATTCTTTCCAATATCTTTACCTATGTTGTATATAATTGCCTCAATACCACAGCCAGTAGTTAAAATACCTATTCTAACCGCTTGAAATATTGATAATGGAATTAAGTCCCCTAAACTTCTCTTTGGAGGATTGTTTTGTATTAAATTATCTATATTTTCCCCAATTTTTTTCATCAATAAATTCTTATTCATAGTTACACCACCAATAAAAAATGCTAATTATTAATAATCAAAATAAAAATAAATATAACTGATGACTATGAAGTTTAGAGACATTGCCTTTGAATTTGTCTTTTGTATTGTTATGGGTATTATGGTTGGTTATATTATAGGGAAAGATACTAACAATATGGTTTATGTGGTTATAGGTTTATTTGTTGGTGTCTTAGTAGGATTTGTAAGGTTTTTTAAATTTGTAAAGAGTTATAAGTAGTGGTGAGATTTTGTGTAAAAAAACAAAGGTTGAGGATGAATTAATAGTAAGAGAAGAATCAGAAACTAATTGGGAGTATGGTTCTAATCCATACGAGAGAAAGATAGAAGATTTAATAAAGTATGGCGTTGTAGTTATAGATAAACCGAGGGGCCCAACATCTCACGAGGTTTCTACTTGGGTAAAAAAAATATTGAATTTAAATAAGGCAGGACACGGTGGGACATTAGATCCAAAGGTTACTGGTGTTTTGCCAGTGGCATTAGAGAGAGCGACAAAAACAATTCCTATGTGGCATTTACCTCCAAAGGAGTATGTTTGTTTGATGCATTTACATAGGGATGCTTCAGAAGATGATATATTAAGAGTATTTAAAGAATTCACTGGCAAAATTTATCAAAGACCTCCATTAAAGGCGGCAGTTAAAAGAAGATTAAGGATAAGAAAGATTTATGAATTAGAATTATTAGATAAAGAGGGGAGAGATGTATTATTTAGAGTTAAATGCCAATCTGGGACTTATATAAGAAAGCTATGTGAAGATCTTGGAGAGGCTTTAGGGACATCTGCACATATGCAAGAACTAAGGAGAACTAAAAGTGGATGTTTTGAAGAAAAAGATGCTGTATATTTACATGATCTATTAGATGCTTATCATTTTTGGAAGGAAGATGGTGATGAGGAAGAGTTAAGGAAAATAATTAAACCAATGGAGTATGGTTTAAGGCATTTAAAGAAGGTTGTTGTTAAAGATTCAGCAGTAGATGCAATATGCCATGGAGCAGATGTTTATGTTAGAGGAATCTCTAAGTTAAGTAAAGGTATTGGGAAGGGAGAGACAGTTTTAGTTGAAACTCTAAAAGGGGAAGCTATTGGCGTAGGAAAAGCTTTAATGAGCACAAAAGAAATAGTAAAGGCAGAAAAAGGTGTTGCTGTAGATATGGAAAGAGTTTATATGGATAGAGGAACTTACCCAAGAATGTGGAAGAGGAAGAAGTAACTTATTATTTTTATTTCTAATTTGTCTATTTTTTATTATTTTTTTATTTTATTTCTTTTCATTAGTATATTTCTATAATCATATTTTACATTTAAAGAAAAGTTTTTATAGTATTAGCAACATAAATATATTTAATAAATAATTAAAAATAAGCTATATTATAATAAATTTTAAAACGCTATTTTAAGTAAATTTAAAAAATTAAGGTGAAATGATGTTTTTAAAGAAGAGACATCTCGAAATTTTAAGAGAAATGAAAAAAACAGATGTTCAAGAGGAAATTAGAAAGAAATTACCAGAAGACTTTAAAAGTAGAATCCTTGAATTGTTTATCTTAGGATTTGTAGAATTAGAAGATGGAAAAATAACATTTACAGATGCTGGAAAAAAGCTTATGGAAATCGTTGATAAATTAAACATTGAAGAATTGCCAGATGTTTTCGTCGATACTGAGATAATAAAGATATTACAACTATCTGAGGAAACTAATTACATTCCAGAAAATTGGAAAGTTTTACTTAAAGAGAGACAGATGTTAGATGAAAATGAAAATTTAAATGAAATTGGAAAAGAAATACTAAAAATATTTACAGAAACACATCCAGTTCTATACTTAACAAAAGAAATTATTGACTTTATAAACAAAATCCCTAAAATTAGTACATTAGAAGATTTGATTACTCACAAAAACACTGTAGAGTATGGAGATAATATTGTTAATGCACTCCAAGCAATGAGAATGCTTTATATATCTCCAAGAACTGAAAGAGGACAGGCATATACAACAACAAAAACAGCAGATTTAGCATTAAAAATATTGTCTTATGTTAAAGTATTTAATAGACCATTAATTTTAAAGGGTAGTGATATTGAATTACTAAAATCAGGAGGAACTTCAAAAGAACTTGATGAAATGGGCTTTCACGATGAGAAAGGAGTTACAGAGTTAGGTAATGCAATGATAGATACTTATGAGTCTATGGGAATCGTTGAAGAAAAAACTTTGCCAATTTATGTATTGGATGATGAGATAAAGGTTTTAGAAGGATTACTTAAATTAGAAGAAATTAATAAACACACACCAGATATTTTACCAACATACAGTGAAATTCAGAGAAGAGTAGATGTTGAAGACCTTGGAGAAATTTTGCACACTCTTGAATCTAAAGAACTAATAGAAAGAAAGTTTATGAAAAATAAAGATACATACTGGGTTACAAACTGGGGTAGAACAATAGTAGAGTTAGGAGTCGTTACAACTGAGGGTATGAAGGCAATAACTTACTCTTTAAGTGGAGATGTCCCTATAGCTGAGTGGGTTTTAGCAGGTAAGGAAGAAGGTTTAATAAAAAAAGGAGTTACTCAAAAAGGACATACAATGATTAAATTCTCAAAGAGTATTAAGAGAAAGCCCTATTTAACTAAATATGATATTGCAATACTTTTAAAGGTTCCAAAGGGGAAATATATACATAAAGATGAAGTTATAAAATTAGTCCAAGATCTTGTAGGAGGAGATGAAAAGGCTATAATTAAGGCTATTGGAGAAGCAGAATCTAAAGGATTCATTGTAGAATTACAAAATAAAATTATAAAACTTACAGACCTTGGAACAGATGTTAAAACAGCAATAGAATATGCAAAAATTGATGAACTTCTATCAACAAAGTTTGGTATTACTCCAACAACATTTAACATATTAAAAGTAATTTACAATAATTTAGATAAATTTAATAAAATTTGGAAGGAAAGTAGAGAAGAGAGAGGTTATAAGGAGGATGAAATAAAACTCATTAAAAAGAATCTTAGTTTAAGTGAAGAAGAAATTCATAAAGCTCTTGTTATTTTAAGAGCTTTAGGATTCCTTGGTAAAAAAAGTATTACAAAAGCAGGAGAAATCTTAGTTAAGGCTTATGAAAAATTATATGCTTAGTTATGCTCCAAACTTTTCATTTCTTCCAGTTAAATCTAACAATATCTTCATTACATGCTCTCCTTTAATCCAATGCAATGCTCCTTTTGCACAACTAAATTCATTGAATTCTTTAACATCGTCAGTTCTAACACTTTTACCCCAAATAACTATTGGAACTGGATCGGCTGAGTGATCTTTCATCTCTATAGGTGTGGAGTGATCCCCAGTTAATACAAAATAAACCTCATCCTTATTAATATGCTCTAATACATAAGATAGCATTTTGTCTATTTTTTCTATAACTTCTTTTTTAAGATTGTAATTACCATCATGACTTGCCTCATCAGCTCCTTTAACATTTACCAAAACAAAATCATATTCTTTTAATGCCTCTACTAACGCCTTAGCCTTGCCCATAAAATTAGTGTTAGGAGTTCCAGTAGCTCCTTCAACTTCTATACAATCTAAGCCAATCATTTTAGCTATTCCTTTTATAAGACCAGTTCCGCAGATACAGGCTCCTCTCATATTATATTTTTCAGAAAACTTCTCTATTTTTGGAACTATTCCAGCACCTCTTGGTAGTATTATATTAGCAGGAGGCAATCCTTTTTTTCTTCTTTCTATGTTTATTGGATGATTATTTAATCTTTCATAAACAATTTTCAATAACTTATTTAAAATTTCCGCTGTTTTTTTAGCCTCTTCAGAATCATCCAACGGTTTTATTTCATTAACTTTGACTCCCTCTTCGTGAGGATCTCCGTCACTTACTTTATATGACAATCCCTCTCCTCTTAAAATTAAAGCCCCTCTATATCCCTTAGATGATTTAAAAATAACCTTAACTCCATCAATTTCTAAGCCATCAATTTCTTTTTCTAATTCTTCAGCCTCTTCTGGACTAATTCTTCCAGCTCTTCTATCTAAAACAACAAAATTTTCATCAACCGTGGCAAAATTGCATCTAAAAGCAATATCTCCCTCTTTTAAATTTAGACCAACGCCATAAGCTTCTAATGGGCCCCTTCCAGTATAAACTTCGTAAGGATTATAACCCAAAATAGATAAGTGAGCAGTATCACTTCCAGGTCTTATTCCAATATCAATAGCGTTCATTAACCCACAAATTCCCTCCTTAGCCATTCTATCCATTGTTGGAGTTTTAGCCTCCTTTAAAGGAGTTAATCCTTTTTCATTTGGTCTATCTCCAAGTCCATCTATAATAAATATAACGCACTTCTCTTTCATCATTTCTCCCTCACGCTATTATAAATTTATCGTTTTCATCTTTAGGCTCTTCATTCTTTTCAATACATTCTTTGCTATTGTTATCATTTATGTTTTTTATTTCTATATCATTATTTACAATTAATTTTTCTTTACTATCATAATCACTTCTATTATTTAACTTTTTCATCTCATCTTTTATGTAGTAGTATTCAAAGTCATACAAAATGTTCAAATAAGAGGCATAGGCGTCAAATGGTGAGTCAAAATGACTAAAATACATATGAACATCCATATCTCCAAAGCCCTTGGTGCATTGATAATAGAAGTTATCACTTGTCTGCAAAATTTTATATATTTTATAGATTTCATCAAATTTTTCTGATTTTTTTAATTTATCTTTATTTTCTTTTATAAATTCTCCAATTTCTTTCAATTTTTCAAAGGATATTTTTTGCATTTTATTTCCTAACCACGCACTAACATCTCTTTCAGTGTCTGCCCACGATATTGTAGCAAATTCATGCACATAAATTTCTCCTCTTGGTTTTAATTTTTTAACGACTTCATTTACATTAACAACCTCTAAGTGTTCATGTTTTGAAATTTCAATAGGTAAGTATCTTAAAAATTCAAATATTCCAGATTCTTTCCAATGATGCTCTCCAAAAGTTTCATAATCCATATAGATATTTATAACCTCTCCGGGTGTCGATGCTAACCATAATGCATATTTGTCCGCGGTTAATGGATATTGATCCCAATCCCTTGCTGAAAATCTAAAACCAATGTCATCGCTCAACCTATAATTTCTCAACAGAATTTTCATACCATCAGGAGATTGATACAAATAATTTGGACTTCTCCAACTTAATATTTTCTCAGTACCTTCTGTAAATATTGCCTCAAAACCTAAATCCTTAGATATTTTTGCAATTCTGTTGTTGTAGATTAATTCAGTATTTCTAAATATTTTTGGCTTTACTCCAAACACATCCTTATATAATTTTTTATGTAATTCTATATCTTCAATAAACTCCTCCTCATTTTCATACAAACTTGATAAAGAGTGATGATATGTCTCAGCAATCAACTCAACATTTCCAGTCTTAACTAAATCCTTAAATAAATCCAAAACATACTCATTAAACTCTAAACATTGCTCTATAAAACAGCCAGTAATAGAATAATTTACTTTAAAGTCATATTCATCAATAAGTTCTAAAATTAACTCATTTGCAGGAATGTAGCATTTATTTGCAACTTTATTAAAAACCTCCTTATTTAGATTTGTATCAACATATCTTTCCCATAAATTATTTCCTTTTTTATTAATATTCTTATATAATCTGTGTGGCTGATGAACTTCGAAAGTGAATGTTATTAACATATCTATCAACTCAAAAATTTATTTTTATTTTAGATTATGGAATTATAATATTGTCATTTTCGTATATTGAGATAAGAAACATTGCATTACTCCAACCTAATGGCATAGCAGACATTGGAATTCCTAAATCTTTATGTATCTGTTCTGGAAACATACCTCCAAAACTATATTTTACTACCCAATCAAATAATTTTTTTGATTTTTGTAAGAAATAATTATATCTTTCATCATTTTTTTCTTTTAAAATTCCTGATAATCTTTTATAGTATAAACTCAACCATAATGTAGATATTATCCAAGGATTTCCTCCAAAGTATATATCACTCGGATATCTTCCAATTCCTCCAACTTTGTAATTAAAAGATTTTTCAATATCTTCTGCTGTCTTTATCATTCTTTCATCATCTACATCTATTAAATTGAATGGATAACTTAAACCTAATATACTTATATCAACCTCTTTATTTAGAGGATTTATAGATTTAGCAAATCTACCTTCCTCTTTTAAATAAAATCTCTTAGGAACTTCCTTTTTTAAAAATTCAATGGTTTTTTCCCAATGTCTAACTTCCCCTCTTTTATCAACCGCCTTACTCATACTGTATGCACACTTTAAGCCAGCATATATTGCCCCCATTGTATATGCAAAAACTCCAAACTTCTCTTCCCATAAATCATAGCACTGAGTAAAGTTTAAACCAGCACAATTTAAATAATTTCCAGCCTTTTCTATTGTATCCCAATATCTTTTAACGAATCTCCTATCTCCACTTAATCTATAATGCACATCCATAGCCCACAATACAGAGCCAACTTGATCAATCTGTAATGCCGTTAATCTTGGATTACCATTAACATAATAGTTTTGGAGCCAAGAGCCATCATCATTCTGAACTTTGGACATAAATTCAAAAAATCTATTTGGAATTCCTCTAATTCCATATAAATCTAAGGCTATCGCTATATAACTTCCATCCCTACCCCACACATATCTATAATCAGGATGTAATGAAGGAGAGGCAATAATACCCCCATCTTTATCGCAAAGCATCAATAGAATCATCAACGCTCTTTTAGCAATAGAGCAAATATTACTATTTGAAACTAATTCAGGATTTATATATTTCCTAATATCTCCTATATAGTTTCTCCAGTAGTTTAATGAAAGATTCTTAATATTTTCACTGTTATTTTTAATTATATTCAACTGTTCAGTAATTATTGATAAATCACCATCAAATTTTTGTGGAATTATATAAATATTAAATGCTAAACTTCTTTTTTCATCAATTTCTATATTCCAACAGATTGCACTATCTGTCATTAATCCAGAACTTTCTTTATTTTCTTTTAATATACCATTTTCAACATCTATATAGGCACTATTTTTACTATATCTATTACCGCACTGAAATGAGTCAATTTTTTTATCACTACCTATGCAGAAGATATACTTTTTATCGAACTTTACAATACACTCTTCATCATCTAAGAATTTTACAGTGTTTTCAGTAGGATTTTCACCGATTCTTAAACTTTCATAAAAAAACAATTTAAAGGATATTTTTTTATCCAATTTATTTTTTATATACAATCTTCTAATTAACACATTGTGAGACACTGGAACTAAATCTTTAATTGTTAATATAATCTTATCATCTTCTAAGATAGTTTTAAAGATATTTGTCTCAGGAATATAATTTTGGTATATATTCCAATCATCATCCCAATGCCATTTTATTTTTTTGTCGTATATTGCCAATGCTGAATCAAATATATGAGTTTCATACCCAACATGAGGATAAAATAAATAGTTGATTTCTCCATAATCTCCAATTTTAACTAATAAACTGCTATTTCCTACAATACCGCTCATATAGATCACTTAAAACTATTTTATCACAAATATAAAAATAAAAAATAAAATAAAAAATAAATTTCAATGATTTTTATTTATTTATTTTAATTTGATAATCCACTTATTTCCATCTTTTAGCACAAATATCTTATCTTCTCTGGCTAACCATCCAATTGCCATTTTTACAATATTTGTATTGTATCCTTCTTTTCTTAAACTTCTTTCTATATTAGACAAGCTCTTTTCTCCTTCTTCTAATAGGTGATAAACTCTTCCAGCAGTTTCTCCAATTTTTCCCCACATATCTTCCATATCAATCACCTCATCATTTCAATGGCTATTTTATAAACATTAACTGTTTCTTTTGCTATATTGTCCCAACTGTATTTTTCATAGACATCTTTTTTTGCATTATTTACAATATAATCCCTAAAATTTGGATCAGATAAAACTCTATCTACACCCCAAGCAATTGAATCTGGATTCTTAGGATAAACCCAAACTCCGTTATATTCATGGGTTATAATCTCTCTCAAACCTCCTACCGAACTAACAACCACTGGTGTCCCAGAAGCCATTGCCTCCAATGCAACGATTCCAAAAGGCTCATAGACAGAGGGAATAACTACAATATCAGCAGATTTATAGAGTTTCTTTAACATTTCTTTACTGACAAAACCTAAAAAAATTACTTTGTGTCTTATATTTAATTGATAGCATAAATCTTCCAAATAGTTTCTCATATCTCCACTTCCAGCAATAACTAATTTTGCATTATGTTTTTCAAGAATTTTAGGCATTGCCCTTATTAAATACTCAACTCCTTTTTGATATGTCAGTCTTCCAACAAATAGAATCATCTTTTCGTCATCATGAACACCAATACTTCTTCTAAAATTTAAAATCTCTTCCCAACTCATATTAATATCGAATTCCCATGGATTTATTCCATTGTAGATAACTTTAACTTTATCTTCAGGAGTTTTAAATATAGAACAAATTTCTTCCTTTAAAGAATAACTTACAGTTATCACTTGACAGGATTCGTATGTAGATAAATACTCCATCGTATGTATAGCCCTTGAATCGTCAGAATATAATCCCCCACATCTGCCAATTTCAGTACTATGTATTGACTGAACATAGGGCATTTTACATGCATGCTTTAAATTAGCCCCTACAAAGTGTGTCATCCAATCGTGGCAATGAATAACATCGTAATTATCAATTCCTAAAATACCCAATTTCTTTTCCATTTCTTCAGCCATAAACAAAGTCCAAGTTAAAAAATTTGGATGAGTTATGGGTTTAACTCTATATACATTTACTCCATTTATATTTTCATACTCTGGTAAATCGTAGCCAACTGTTATAACATCTACTCTGTGTCCATTTCTAACCAAACCCTCTGCCAAACCTTTACAGTGAATAGCCAAACCCCCCACAATCCTTGGAGGATACTCCCAAGCTATCATTGCTATTCTCATTTTCTCACTAAGTAGTAATCTTTATATAATCTACAATTTAAAGATTAATATTGAATATTGGATATTTAATAAACATTATAAGTGTTAATAATGTATGGTATAAAAAGGTTGTGATAACTATGAAACTCGCTATTCTTTCTCCAACAATGACTCCTATAGTATCTTATGGTGGTTTAGGAGATGTAATGAAAGATTTACCCAAATTTTTAAAAAATTTTAATAATGAAGTACTTGTATTAACTTTAAACCATTATAACAGATACTATAACTATCCCTATGAAGTTATTAAAAAAATTAATATTGTTTATAAAGGAGCAAAAATTTCTTTTGATGTTTTAAAAACAAAGCATCCCACAACTGGAGTAGATATTATAGTATTTAGCAATGAAAAAATAAACAATTTAGACATTTGGGACCCTATTAAATATGAAATATTTGCCGACTTAGTAGTTATCTATTTGGGTGATATTAAAGATGTTGATGTAGTTTCTGGACACGATTGGATGTGCGGTTTAGCTATAGCAAAATGTAGTGATGTTTTAGATCTTCCTACCACATTAACTATTCATAATGAGGCGTTTAAAGGAGCAATTGTTGAATATAAAGGAGAAGTTATGACTTTTTTAGAGTTTGGAATAAAATATGCCGATGCTGTTAATACTGTAAGCCCTACACACGCTGAAGAAATAAAAAACTGTCCATATATAAAGAAATATATAAACAATAAGCCATTTGTTGGAATATTAAATGGAATAGATATTGATGAATACGACCCAATAAAAATTATAGATAGGATGGTTACCCTTTCAAATAACAAACTTAATCCAAAGGATTATGCTTATATATCACCATATACCGCAGAAGATGCTAAAAATATAAAACCAAAAATAAAATATTCTTGGTTTTATAGGGGAGGAATTTATGAATATGTTGAAGATTGGAATAAAATAGGAGATAAAGGAATTTCAGCCACTGATGTAGAAGTTTATGGAGAGTTAAAAGGAGATATAGAAACTCCTTTAATTGGATTTGTTGGTAGAGCCACATATCAAAAAGGATTTAATACAATGTTTGAGGCAATTCCTGAACTTTTAGAAAAGCATGATATAAGATTTGTATTTTTAACAAAAGGGGAAAAAGAAATTGAAGATAGATTAAAAAATCTTGCTAAAGAATATGATGATAAGATTTTAGCTTTAATAGGATATTGCCTTCCATTATCTTCATTAGTATTTGCAGGAAGTGATTGGACAGTTATGCCATCATATTGGGAACCTTGTGGTTTAGTACAAATGGAGTCTATGGCATATTGCACTCCTGTAATTGCTACAGAAACTGGAGGGTTAAAGGATACAATAATTCCTTTACATTATAACCCTTATGAGCATGCAAATTTTGATAAGGCAACAGGAGTTTTATTTAAAGTTCCAGATAAAATTGGCTTTATTTGGGGGGTAGAACATGCACTAAATTGGACATTTTACAAACTTAATGAGATCTGCATGTTTATGCAGTATGTTAGATACAAATGTCCAAAGCATCCATACGATGAAAACTCCCCATTATCTATGATGATGAAAAATTGCTATTATCATGTTCTTAGAAACCTAAGTTGGCAGAATTCTCCATCTATAAGAAAATATAAAGGATTGTTTGGCGGAGCTCTTTATAATCACTACTTAAAATAAAAAATATAAATAAAACAATATAGCGGGAGATTATGTTGAAGTATGATTACAAAAACGCTGTTAATATTGGAGATGTTAGTTTAGAGGACTTTGAAAAAGTAGATTTTAATGGAGCATATTCAAATTTAATGGAAAAGTTAAATAAAGGAGTTATAGGATTTAGAGAAATTATATACGATGATTTAAATAAATACAACGATTTTAAAAATGAAGATGGAATAAATGTTGTAGTTGTAGGAATGGGTGGATCTATATTGGGAACAATGGCAATATATTATGGACTTTCATTATATAATTATAATAACGCCTATTTTATAGACAACAGCGATCCAGAAAAAACTCTTTCAATATTAAAAAAAGTAGATTTAAATAATTCGATAATTTACATTATTAGCAAATCAGGTAATACTTTAGAAACCTTAGTTAATTACTATTTAATAAAAAGAAAAATTGAGAAGTTAGATTCATTTAAAGGGGATATTATTTTTATTACTAACGGTGGTAAATTAAAAAGAGAAGCGGAAAAAAATAATTATAAAGTATATTCAATCCCTGAAAATGTTCCTGGTAGATTTTCTGTTTTTACAGTGGTTGGTTTGGCTCCATTATACTCATTAGGCATTGATATATCAAAAATTTTAGAAGGAGCAAAGTATATGGATAAACTTTGTCAAAATAAAAATATTTTTAAAAATCCTGCCTTGTTGAATGGAGTAATACACTATCTACACGAGAAAAAAGGTAGAAGTATATCTGTAGTTATGAGTTATATTGAAAGATTAAAATATTTTGGGGAGTGGTATAAACAACTCTTTGGAGAAAGTTTAGGTAAAAATAACAATGGTTTAACTCCTATACTTTCAATAGGTGCTAAGGATCAACATTCTCTTTTACAACTATATATGGATGGAAAAAAAGATAAAGTTATTACATTCATTACTACAGAAAAGTATGATTTAGATGAAGAGATAACATTTGAAGATATAAATGACGAAAAAATTTCTTGTAATCTTTCAAATATTATTAAATGTGAGCAAATAGCTACTGAAATGGCTTTAACACAGCGTGGAGTACCTAATGTGAGAATAACATTAGATGAAATTGATGAGTTTTCTTTGGGGGCAATGATGTATATGTATGAAATGCAAGTTGGCTTTATGGGAGAGTTATATAATATTGATGCATACAACCAGCCAGCAGTTGAAGAAGAGAAGAGAATATGTTGGAAATTAATAAAAGAATGTGGGAATTATGGTGATAGATAGCCTCTTATTATTAAACTAATACAAGATTATGGGGGAGTATCCCAATAGAGGGGGCGTAGCCCCCTCTATGGTTCGGGAACTAATAAAGGAATGTGATAGTTATGATAAGTAGGTATATTGAGACAATAAAGGATTGTAAGTTATATACAGCCTACAATACAAATGTTGATGCAATAAAATATTTAAAAGACGAAGATGTGCAGAGATTAGTTGATGAGTTTGATCACAAAGAAATAATAAAAAGAATAGAAGAATATCCAAGAGTTATTGAAGAACCATTAGATTTCGTGGCAAGGTTAGTTTATAGTATAATGACAGGAAAGCCCGCAGAGGTTCCTTTAAAGGATGATACAAAATTAAATGAATGGTTTGATAAAATTAAATATGATGAAGAAAGAATGGGAGGACAGGCAGGAATTGTATCCAACTTAATGGCTACTCTAAAAATAGATAAAATTATTGTTTATACTCCATTTCTATCAAAAAAACAATCTGAAATGTTTGTAGATTATGATAATCTTCTATATCCATTAGTTGAAAATAATAATCTCGTTCTAAAAAAAGTTAGAGAGTGTTATAGAGATGACCCAACAAAGATAAATAGGATATTTGAATTTAAAAAAGGTTTAAAGTTTAAATTAGATAATAAAATTATAGTGGCAAATCAATCTACAAGATTTATTGTCGCATCGAGACCAGAAAATTTAAGAATTGAAACAAAAGAAGATGTTAAAAGATTTCTACCCAATATTGGAGAACTTGTAGATTGTGCATTTTTGTCTGGATATCAAGGAATTAAAGAAAAATATAGTGATGGAAAAACTGCAAAATATTACTTTGAAAAGGCTCAGGAAGATATAAAATTATTAAAGAAAAATAAAAAAATTAAGACACACTTAGAATTTGCTTCTATATCTAATATTGAAATTAGAAAGATGGTTGTTGATTACATTTTAAGTAATGTTGAAAGTGTAGGTATGGATGAGACAGAGATTGCAAATGTCTTACACATCTTGGGTTATGAGGATTTGAGTAATAAAATATTAAAAGAGAGTCTCGTAGAGGATGTTATAAAAGGAGCAAAAATTTTACTTGAAACTTTTAATAATTTGGAAATTGTTCAAGTTCATACAATTTATTATATACTATTTGTTTGCAGAAAAGATAACCCCCTATCTACAAAAGAACTTGAAGAATGTTTAGAGTTCTCTACTATTTTGGCATCAACGAAAGCAAAACTTGGAAATATAAGAGATATTAATGATTTATACGAAGGTTTAAAGGTTCCACATAACAAATATGGAGATTTGTTAAAAAAGATTGCTGAAAAGTTTAATGATAATGGATATAAAGTAGTTTTGTCCCCTTCAAGATATGTTGAAAAACCAAAATCTACTGTTGGATTGGGAGATACAATATCAAGTGGAGCATTTGTTTATTATATCACATTATTAAAGAAAAAAGAAATTTTATAATAAGCAATAACTCGTAAGAAGCAATGCATCCCAGGTATTCCGAACCATAGGGCTTTGCTCTATTGGGATACCCAAAACTAAACAAAAAAGGCAAATATTTGGAGGTATCCCGAACCATAGGGGGTTTCACCCCCTATGGAAATGGAATAAAAATTTTATTAGCGTGATGAGAAAATCAACAAGATGATAGTATTATAATTTATTTTATTAAATTTATCATTATTTATCATTATAAATTAAACAAATTTATCATTATTTTTCATTTGAAATCATTTATAATGATTTATCATGAGCAAAAAGGTATAAATATTACTTTTTTCAACAATATAGTTGAACATAATTTAATACAACATAAGGAGGGGATGGTTATGGATGTAAAGTTCCAATATGTAGGTGTTGAGGAAAATAATTTTGATGACATAAAAAATTTAAAAAGAGATTTAACAAGGACATATACTGGTAGTGAAGTATCAAAAGTTTTAGGATACATATTAGCAGGATTAATAATAGTTTCTGCTGTAGCACCTATTTTATTTTAAGATTTAGTTTAAAGAATTTACAGAATATGTAAATTTACGATTAGTTTGCTATTTTTTAATTAATATTCTTATATATATAGATATTATGTGCTATTTTTGCTCATTAGATTATTTAATAACTAAGATGTGATTAATTTTCTTTTAGATTAATTTTTTATATCTATTTTTGGTTAATTTTAGTAAAAACTTTATGGTGATATTATGAAAAAACTTGATGTTACTGGAGACATTTGCCCAATTCCTGTTTTAAAGACAAAAAGAGCATTGGAAGAACTAAAAGAAGGAGAGGAATTAGAAGTTGTAGGGGATTATAAACCAGCATTGGAAAACATTAAAAGATTTGCTGAAAATAATGGCTATAAAGTAGTTAGTTATGAAGAAACTGAAAATGGATTTAGAATAGTTATAAGAAAATAAATAAGGTGAGATAATGAAATTTACGGTAATTATTACAGAGGCACCTTATGGAAAAGAAAGAGCATATTCCGCTTTAAGATTTGCTTTAACATCTTTGTTGGAGGGTATAGAGGTAAATATTTTCTTACTTGAAAATGGTGTATATGTTGCTAAAAAAGAGCAAAATCCTTCAGAAGTTCCTAACTATTTAGAATTATTAAAAAATGCCATTGAACTTGGGGCTGTAGTTAAAGCATGTGGTCCTTGTTCTAAAGCAAGAGGATTAAAAGAAGAGGACTTAATTGAAGGCGTAAAATTAGCAACAATGCATGATTTAGTAGCATTTGTTAAAGAAAGTGATAGAGTAATAACATTCTAAGTTTTTATTTTTTAATTGATATTCTTAGCTTTTTTGTATTCATCTACAAATCTTTTATAGCAAAGATTTAAAACTTCTTTTATAACTTTTTCTTTGCTTTTACTTTTATCATAAGGAGCATTTAAACCTCCTGCCTCACTATGTCCTCCTCCACTACCTCCTAACTCCTTACCTATTTTTTCCATTAGATTTCCTAAATGCACATACTTAGAAACATGTTTTCTACATCTTGCGCTAACCCTTATTTCCCCTTCTTTTTTTCTAACTGCTACAACAAAGGCAATATCTGCACCAATACTTACTATGGTTTTAGCACAAGATGCCTCATGAGAACTAACATAAGATAAGGCTATCTTAATTTTATCAAATTCTTTTATTTCCATTCTACTACACGCCTTTAAATGGGCAGTTCTTTTACTATAATCACTCTCTTGAGATAAAAGAGATAAAATTTTTTGAAAACTTATATCTTTTATTAAGTAACTTATTAATTCAAATGTTTTTGGATTTGCTAACTTTAAATGTTTAGTATCATAAACTATTCCACATAACAAGGCTATTCTAACATTTTTTGGAGGAAATATATTTAATTCTCTAAAAATCTCTGCTATAATCTCAGATGTTGAGGGATAATCTTCTTTAATTATGTAGTATTTGCAAATATCAGCCAACTCTGTCTTTTTGTGATGGTCAATTAAAATAACATCCTTATTTTTTAGTTCATCAAAATTAACTTTTAATTGATTTATTGAGGCAGTATCAACTATAAATACAGTTTGTGGAAGTTTGGGATATATTTCTACATCAACTCTTTCACCAATTTCGTTTAAAACATTCCTTGAGATTTTACTAATAGAATCTGCTACAATTCTATAATTCCCTTTTGAATTTAGTTGAGATGCTAAATATTTTAATGCCACACAACTCCCAACAGCATCAGGGTCTGCATTATGATGACATAAAAAAAGGATCTCATCTCTTTTTAAATATTCTAATAACTCCATTAAACTTCACCATACAACTAAAAATAATACAATAAAAAAGTGAAGATATAATTAAGAATATCAAACTTACTTAATATTTAATTTATTCCTCCTTTAATAATCCTGCAGCATCTAATGCCAATCTAACTTCTTCTGTTGTAGCTCCTCTTTCAATATCTACTTTTTTCTCTGTAGGTTCTAAGTGTTTTATGTTACATCTTCTTCTTTTAACTAATCCATCTACAATAACAAAGTTTTTATCTAAAATATCTACAATAACACAGATTTTTCCTGCTTCTCTTCCTGCGGTTTTTACACAAACTCTTCCTATTTCTATAGCAGCCATTCTACCTCACCTCATTTTTGTTGTTGTGACTCTCGCGAATCACAACTCATCCTCCAATGAGGGAGGTTTAATATCGCCCCCTCGTTATTTTTTTAAGTTATCAATAGCTGAGGAGACAATATTAAACACTCCCTCGATATTCCATTTTGATGTATCAATAATCAAATCGTAAATAGATAAATCATCTAAGTCAATATTATAAATTTCTTTATATCTCTTTTTTTCACTTTTTTCTCTTTCTAACATTTTTTTTAGAGCCTCTTCTTTACTTATACTTTCTCTCTGGCTAATTCTCTCAGCCCTAACTTCAAGGGGGGCTTTAAACCATAATGTTAAATCTGGTTTTATTCCATTCTTTAATAGCATCCACGCCGCCAATCTACCTTCCAACACTACATTACCTTTTTTTGCTATTTCTACCTGCCTTCTATCAATTTCTTCATCAACTTCTTTATGTTTTTCAGCATACTTACTGAATTCCTGCAAGTCCATTCCCATCTCTTTGGCCATCTCTCTAAATATAAATCCTGCACATACATGCTTTAAATTGTATTTCTCTGCTATTAATTTAGCAATTGTTGTTGTTCCCGTCCCTGGTAGCCCCCCAATGGTAATTATCATCTATTCACCCATTTAAAATGGATTGATAAACATAAAATACTTTTGATATATAAACTTTTTGAATGTCTTTATAAACTTCTCGCTTTGTTGATCATTAATCTTCTTAAGCATCTTGGACATAGGTAGCCTCCATAAGGTCTTTCAGGTCTTCTTTGAGATTTTGGTAATTTTCTTATTTCAACTGGTCTCCCTCTTGGAACTCCGTGCAATTCAGCTCCACATATAGCACATCTTGCTTTATTTGGTTTTCTTCTTTTGTAGTGTATAACTAATCTTCCTCCTGGAGTTCTTCTATATATTCTTCTGTATGATCTTGATCTGTATCTTGGTGCTGGCATAGATATATCACCCTAAGTATTTTTAATTTTAAATTTAAATATAAATTCCCAAAATTAATGTTTGAAAATATTTTTAAATTTTTCAAAGAAAAGGATATTCAAAGTTATATATGTCATTAAAAATTTAATATCTCTATACCATAACAATTACTATTTAAAACTTTTGGTTGGTGAATATATGTTAAAGACAGTAATATGTGGGATAGAATTTAAAAATCCAGTTTTTTTGGCGAGCGGTATTATGGGAGAAACTGGAAGTGCGTTAAAGAGAACTGCCAAAGGAGGAGCAGGAGCTGTAACAACTAAATCTATTGGAAAAAATCCAAATCCTGGACATAGAAATCCAACTATTGTTGAAGTTGATGGAGGACTTTTAAATGCTATGGGGCTGCCAAATCCTGGAATTGATGAATATGTAAAGGAATTACAAAAAGTTAGAGAAGATTTAAATAAAATGAATGTTAGGATTATTGGCTCTGTTTATGGTAAGGATGAGGAGGAATTTGTTGAAGTTTCTAAAAAGATGGAGAAATATGTAGATATCATTGAATTAAACATATCTTGTCCTCATGCAAAAGGTTATGGAGCCACAATTGGGCAGAATCCAGAATTATCTTACAGTGTTTGCAAGGCTGTAAAAAAATCAGTAAAAATCCCAGTTTTTGCTAAATTAACACCTAATGTTACAGATATATTAGAAATAGCCAATGCAGTTGTAGATGCTGGAGTTGATGGATTAGTGGCGATAAACACAGTTAGAGGAATGGCTATTGATATAAGAGCAAAAAAACCAATTTTAGGAAATAAGTTTGGAGGTTTGAGTGGTAAATGTATAAAACCAATAGGTATAAAAATTGTCTGGGATCTTTATGAAAACTTTGATGTCCCTATTATTGGCGTAGGTGGAATAGTTAGTGGAGAGGATGCTATAGAATATATGATGGCTGGTGCTTCTGCTGTCCAAATAGGAAGTGGAATTTATTATAGAGGATATGATATATTTAAAAAAGTTTGTGATGAAATTGTAGCATTTTTAAAAGAAGAGAACTTAGAATTAAAGGATATTATAGGAATTGCTCACGAATAAATTTTTATTTTTAATATTTTTACTCTTTTTCTTTAAATTCTTCTATACACTCATCACACAAATATCTTCCCTGATATAGTCTAACTCTCCCTTGATATCCACAGTTTTCACAGATTCCATATATATACTCTTCAGAAAATTCGTCAGTATCTAATGGAATTACCTCTTTCTCATCTTCTGGCTTTATTGAAGCATATTCAGCAATTATTTCCAACAATTTTGGTGAGACCCTAATAATATCGCTCTCTGTTATTATTCCTACTAATTCCCCATCTTTTACAACAGGCAATCTTTTTATCTTATATTTAGCCATGATCTTAGCGGCTTCATTAATTGAAGCAGTTTGAGGAATTGTTATTAATTTTTTACTCATAACTTCCTCAGCTAATATGTCTTTTGGTTTTAGGTTTTTTGCAACAACTCTTTTTATAATATCTCTCTCTGTAACTATTCCTATAGGCTCCTTGCCTTCTACAATAACAACAGCCCCAATATCTTTATCCTTCATTATGTTGGCGATGTCATAAACTGTCATATCTTTTGTAGCTGTAATTACTGGAAAACTCATTACTTCTGAGACAGGAATGTCATAAGCTATATCCATAAATATCCCTCATAAACTTCTATACAAAAATAACTGGATGTAGTCATTTATATACTTTATACCTTAATTATTAAATAGCAATTTTTTAGTAATATTTGAGATAGATTTAGTTTTTATCTTGTTTATTATTTTTTGTGTTATAATTTGTTGCTATACTTTTTATAATGTTCTAAAATTTCCTTATAAACTTCATCTATTGTCTTGTTAGTTGTGTCAATTACGATAAATTTATATTCTTCTGCCAATTCTAAATATTTTTCTTGAACTTTTTGTAGAAAACTTTTATTTTCAAATATATCTTTACCTTTAACTCTTTTTAAAGCAACATCTACATCAATAGTTAGTAAAAAAACTATATCTGGCTTTAAAGCGTATCTATTTATTGATTTTATAAAATCTTCATCAACGCCTGCAACGCTTTGATAGGCTATTGAGGAATACAAATATCTATCACAAACTACATCTCTACTTTTTAAAATATCTTTTATTATCTTTGTGTGCTCTACTCTATCTGCGGCAAATAGCAATGCTAATGTTCTATCATCTAATTTAACTTTTTTTTGTAAAAATTCTCTAATTAACTTCCCTATTGGGCTATTTGTAGGTTCGCAAGTCCAAAAAGCATTGAGAGATTTAGATAATAGTTTTGATAGTGTCGTTTTACCACTACCATCAATACCTTCAAACACTATGAACATTTTTATCACCAAAATTTATATATAAGATTTATCATTATTAATCATTATAAATTATAACTAAAATGGTGAATCTTATGGAGGTATATATTGACATTGTTAAGGATATACTTATTTTTATATCTTCTTTGGGAATACTATTGGCTTCATATAGATTGTGGGTTGAAAAAGATAGAAAAAATATTATTTATGCGAGAATACATATCTTAGGTGTTATAGATTGTGCATGTTTTTTAATTTTTATAGCGTTAGGAGAACCATTATTAGCATTTGTTTATTTAATTTTAGCCCCATTTTTGGCTCATGCAATTGCAAATGCGGCATACAATGACAAATTAGATAAGTTGTCTAAGTAAAAATCTTTAAAACTGTCTTTCAGTTGAAAACTTAAACTCTTCCTCACCAAATAATTTTTTAACCATCCAATCAGCATCGAACTCAATTAAATCTTCATATCTCTGCCCAACTCCTAAATACAAAATAGGTTTTCCAATTGCATAGCCAATTGACAATGCCGCCCCTCCTTTTGCATCTGCATCTATTTTTGTCAATATAATCCCATCTATATTCACTGCCTTATTAAACTCCTCTGCCTGATAAACTGCATCGTTTCCCGTTAAAGCATCTCCAACGAATATAACTAAATCTGGCTTTGTAACTCTAACAACCTTTTTGATTTCTTCCATTAAGTTTGTATTTGTTGCCTGCCTTCCTGCTGTGTCTGCCAAAACGACATCAATTCCTCTCGCCTTAGCGTGTTGTATCGCATCGTATATAACTGCTGCTGAATCAGCCCCTTGTTTATGCTTAATAACTCTAACACCTACATTTTTTGCATGCTGTTCTAACTGCTCTATCGCTCCAGCCCTAAATGTATCTCCTGCCGCTATAACAACACTATATCCTTTTTGTTTTAATTTATATGCTAATTTAGCTATTGTCGTGGTTTTTCCAGTTCCATTTATTCCAACGAATACAATAACTGTTGGCTTTCCTTTTGCTTTATTCTTTTTAATAATCTCTTCAATATCAATCTTTTCTTGGGATAATATATTTTTTATAGCATTTTTTACAGCGTTAATTGTAATTTCTTCAACATTGTCATTAGGAGATATTTTTCTCCCAACTAACTCTTTTTTAATATTCTCAATTAACTTTTCTACAACTTCTAAGGCTACATCAGATTCTAAAAGCTCTATTTCTAACTCTTCTAATATATCTTCAATATCTTCCTCTAAAATTACAATTTCTTTTTTGAGAGCCTTTTTAATAGTCCTCGTTAAAATAAATCTATCAAAGAAACTTATTTTTTTCTCATCTTCTGATGTAGTTTCTTTTTTAATTTCTTTAACTTCTTCTACTTTTTTAGAGATTTCTGTTTTTTCACTTTCAATTTTTTTAATTTCTGGTTCTCTTATTTCTTCTTTTTTAGTTTCTGTTCTAAATAAACTTGTTAATGGAATTTTTGGTTTTTCTTCTTTTACTTCTTCTGCCTCTCCTTTATTGTAGATTTTTTCAGTAATTTTTGATGCAGTTTTTAAAAGTTTTTCTTTTAATTTTCCAAACATCAGTAATCCCTCAATTTTGTTATTATTAGAATTTTCTTAAAATATTTCTAAGGTTTTGTTTTTATTATAAATTCTTTTGTTATTGTTGTATATCTAACCATATAAATTCATAAAATAGAAAAGTTTATATAGAACTTTAAAAACATTTTATACATAGAAGGAGAAAAAGAGGTGAGAGTAATGTTTGGAAGAGATCCATTTGACTCATTATTTGAAAGAATGTTCAAAGAGTTTTTTGCTACACCAATAAGTGGTTCTACAGTTGTTCAAAGTTCCTTTGGAATACAAATATCTGGTAAAGGGTTTATGCCAATATCAATTATTGAAGGAGACGACCATATAAAGGTTATTGCATGGTTACCAGGAGTTAATAAAGAAGACATCGTCTTAAATGCCGTTGGAGACACATTAGAAATTAGAGCAAAAAGAAGTCCATTGATGATTACTGAAAGTGAAAGAATTATTTACTCAGAAATTCCTGAGGATGAAGAAGTTTATAGAACAATAAAACTTCCTGCTCATGTTAAAGAGGAAAATGCATCTGCTAAGTTTGAAAATGGTGTCTTAGTAGTTACATTACCAAAGGCAGAAACATCAATTAAGAAAGGAATAAACATTGAATAAAAAACTTTCAGTTTTTATTTTTTATTGGATAATAAATCTATATAGTTATATATACAAATGGTGAAGAAATGATAAAGAAAAAACATTTAGAGATGATATTAGATTCATTAAAAAGACATCCTAATCCAAAGGTTGATTTAGAACAATATACTATTGATGGTAAATTAGCAAGTGATATTTTATTTTTTGCAATGAATGATTTTTATAATAATGTAGTTATTGATTTAGGTTGTGGAACTGGTAGATTGGCAATAGGTAGTAAGATATTAGGAGCTAAAAGGGTTATAGGGGTTGATATTGATAAAGAAAGTATTAAAATAGCAGAGGAAAATGCTAAAAATTTAAATGTTGATGTAGATTTTTACTGTATGGATATTAGAGATTTAAATAAAGAAGTTCTTAAAAATGTTCTTAATGATGATTACAATTTAAAGAAAGTAGTTATTCAAAATCCTCCATTTGGTGCTCAAAAAAAGTATGCAGATAGAATATTCTTAGATAAAGCATTAGAGATTGGAGATGTAATATATACTATACACAACTATCCAACGAAAGATTTTGTTATAAACTATGTAAAAGATAAAGGAGGAGAAATAACTCACATTTATGAGGCATATTTTAGAATTCCTGCAATATATGAATTTCATAAAAAGAAAGTTGTAAATATTCCAGTAGTTGTTTTCAGAATAGAAAATAAAATTTAATAATAAATTTTGCAAATAATTGGATTTTTTAAAATAGAAATAGCATCATTTAGAGTATCTTTCTTTGAAATACAGAATAAAGTATTCCCAAGCATAGATTGAGATGCTCCAACTGTAAATTTTAAATCATTACAGAGTTCTAAAATCTTCTCATCAATTAATCCTGTATTAACTGCAAATTTATATGAGAGATTTATAAAGTTTTCTAATGTTGGATTTTTTAATAGTTCATTTAAATATTTTTTACCATAATTATTTATTTTTTCAATCCATTTTTTATCTGTTATTATCTCTTTTGTCTCCTTTTCTCCAAATATCTCAATAATTATATAATAATCATCATTAACTTCAAATTTTTCAACATTTATAGGAAATCCGGGAGATTTTCTTATAACAAACCCTTTCACATATTGGCCAATAACATCTCCCAAACCAGTTCCACATTCTACTTCACTAATATGTGCTATTTTAACATAATTAATTTTTAAATCCAACATTTCATTTAATTTTTTAGATAGTGTTAAAGCACAGCCACCAGACATCCCTAAACCACTGCCTAATGGAAAGTCAGATGTAAAAATTATATCATAGCTATTTTTATCAAATCCAAAGTTTTCATAGTATGTTAATACTTTATTTACTGGACATATATTTACTTTTTTTTTGTTATAGAATATTTTCCCACTACCTTCTTCTATATTAAGATTTATTCCTCTATTTACAGTAATTCCAGCCCCTATAGAGCCAGTTTTTAAAATATCTTTTGATTTATGCACTGCAAAAAATCCAGTTATGTGCCCCGGAGCAAACATACAATAACCTCCATTAATATATATAATAATAAAGTAAATAATGGAATAATCCATAATTAAAAATAAAAAGTATTCCCAAATTAAAATAAGTATAAAATAAGTAGAAACAAATGAAAAAATTAAATTATCTTCCAAAAGCTCTATCTATAATTATATCCACAATTCTGTCATCTGCTCCTATAGGTTCTCTATATATTATTTCAACATCTTCCGGGATTTCTAATTTTTCGTGTTCATGATGATGGTGGTGATGGTGATGATGATGTTCATCGTGATTATGATCATTATCTTCTTCATCAATTAATCCCAACATTTTTGGAATATCTCTTGTCGTATGAATTCCATGAGCTAAAAAGACAGGAACAACTATAATTTTTTTAGCACCTCTTTCAATTGCCTTTTTAACAGCTTGGGGTATTGTTGGCTCGTTAAACTCCATTAAACCAATTTCGACAATTGGAAATAGATTTTTTTCTTTAACTTTTTCAGATAATTTTACTAACAACTCTTTACTATATGGTAATCTGCTACCGTGACCTACTAAAATTAATGCTTCCAAACTTTCACCCTTTATAAAATTTATATTTATAATATTATTTTATGGGATAGAGTTCATACTAACTATTATATAATATTTTTCATTTATTTAAAAAGAAATCCTTATAATCTTATAAATACCTTGGAGGAGATTTAATATGGATACATCTAAACTTATCTTATTTTTCGCAATTATCATTTGGATAATATTATATACTATTAGAGATTCAATAAATTTAAAGACATATATGGGAATTTTTGGAATTTTAAGAACTAAGTTGGGATTAAAGACTATTGAAAAATTAGGTAAATATAAAATTTGGCAAAAAATTGGAATTATTTCTATTCCTATATGTGTTATACTTGGAGGATTTATGCTCTTAAATTTAATAATTATGAGTATAAAACTCGCTTCTGGAACGCTACCAAAAGAGGCGGCTAAGCCAGTAGTATTTTTATTTGGAAATGTTATTCCATGGATTCCTGGAATTATTGCATTATTGATAGCAGTATCAGTTCATGAATTGGCACATGGAATATTTGCAAAATCTTTTGGAATTAAAGTAAAAAGTTCTGGAATACTTTTATTATTAGGAATTCCATTGGGAGCTTTTGTTGAGTTGGGAGATGAGTTTAAGAATGCAGAGAAAAAAATTAGGGGGGCTATTGCCTCAGCGGGTCCATTGGCTAATTTAATTATATTTTTAATTTCAATTCCTTTATTGTCTTTTGCTTATACATTACCAACAGAGTTAAAAGTTATTGAGGTTAAAGAACCAGCATCAGAGTTTTTAAAGAAAGGAGATGTAATTTATGAAATTAACGGTAAAAAAATAGAATCATTGAAAGATTTTAAAGAATTTGCAAACACTATAAAGCCAAATACTGAATATGTAATAAAAGTTATTAGAGACAATAAAATATTAACCTATAAAATTGTTAGTTCAAAAGAGGGAAAAATTGGAGTTATAGTAGAGCCAACTGAAGATATGGCATTATTTATAAATACAATATACTGGACTTACTGGTTTAACTTTTTACTGGCTTTATTTAATTTACTCCCAGCAATGCCATTAGATGGCTTCCATGTTTGGAACGCTCTGCCAGAATTATTAAAGGAAAGAAAAAATAAATTTATTTCAATGATGGGGAGATATTTAGAGCTAATTATAAATGAAAGAACATTAAATTCAATAACTTTTTTAGTTTGGTGGATTGTCTTAGGAAGTATTTTATATTCAATGTTTTGAAAATCCTTTTATTTTAAAATTTTCTGGTGGTGAGTATGGATTTATTTAATTTTTATATTTATGGATTGGTCTCTCTTTTTATTACAATAGACCCTATTGGCTTAATTCCAATATTCCATTCTATAACCTATCCTTATCCAAAGGAGCAAAGAGTAAAAATTGTTAAAAAGGCTATAATAACTTCAACAGTAGTTTTATTACTATTTGCATTATTTGGAAACTACATATTTAGTTACTTTGGAATTACAATAGATGCATTTAGAGTTGCGGGAGGAATATTGTTGTTTAAAATAGCGTGGGACATGCTTCACGCAGAAATGCCTAAAACAAAACACAAACCTGATGAAAAAATAGAATTAGAAGATATTGACAGCATAGTTTATGTCCCTTTGGCTATTCCTTTAATATCTGGCCCAGGGGGCTATAACGACAACTATGATATTAGTTAGTAAGGCACAGAGTATCTTAGATAAAATTATCGTTATTTTATCAATATTATCTGCTATGCTAATTTCTGGAATTATTTTGTCATTAACTGATTATATTATAAGAAGAGTCAATATTTATGGAATAAATGCATTTGTAAGGATTATGGGACTTTTATTAGTGGCTATATCTGTTCAGATAATATTTATTGGCGTGTTAGGTTTATATAAAAATTATATGCTATAAAATATTATTCTGTTGGATGGTTATTATTGATAAATCTCATACCACATCTTCTACCTCTTCCTCTACCTAACCCCCTCCCTCCAGAATCTATTCTATGAATATAAATACTTGGAGCGTTGCAATAAGGACAAAAGTCAGGTTTTGGAACACCATAAGGAACTTCTATAATATTATTACATTTAGCACAAATAAATCTTTTCATTTCCATTATATCCCTTATTTATTTTGATTTTCTAAATCTTTTAATCTTCTCTTTAGTTCTGCAATTTCTTCCTCTATTAATGCTTTTTCTTCTTCTAATTCTTTTAATCTGTCTAATAAGTAATTTCTGTCTGTAGTGGTAGTTACAGGTGTATCTTTGTATGGCATTCTATATAAATCCCACGCATGAACTATTCTTCCACTGTCATCAACATAAAATGCATGTGGTCCAAATCCACATCTGCATGGTCCTATGTATCTGTATCTTCCAACAGTTGCTGGGAAGTATCTCCAGAAGAATCTTCTTCCAAATCCTCTTCCGAATCCAAACATAGTTATCACCCTTTTTTATTTTCTAATATATCACATATGCGTAATAATATATAAAATTTTTGGTTTTATTTATATTTGTGACATAATTATAAACAACCAAAAATATAATTAAAAAATAAACAAAGAAAATATAACAAAAATAAAAGAGTTTTAAAGGAATAATTTATAAGTCAATTGGCTCTCCAATCATTGGAACTATAACCTCTACCCCCAAAGCCTCTGCCTTTTTAACAAACTCATTGACATCAACTTCAATTAATGGAAATGTGTTGTAATGCATTGGAATAACTATTTCAGGATATAGCAATTCAATAGCCACTAATGCCTCATCAATTCCCATTGTGTATCTTCCACCTATTGGAAGTAATGCAATTTTTGGAGCATATATTTCTCCAATTAGTTCCATATCACCAAATACTCCAGTATCTCCTGCGTGATATACCCTATCGTTTATAATGTAACCAGCAGCCACACCCCCGCTGATTGTTGGAGATATATCAGATGAATGCTCTGCCTTAACCATTGTTAATTTAGCCCCATTAATTTCAATAGTTCCTCCAATGTTCATTCCTTCAGCATTAACTCCTCTTTCACATAGATAAACACTAATTTCATGATTTGTTACTACTGGAACATTGTATGTCTTAGATAACTCTTCGGCCTTTCCTAAATGATCTGCATGTCCATGAGTAACTGCTATTACATCTACCCCTTCCATTATTACATCGTAAGGTAAGTTACACAATGGATTTGGAACAAATGGGTCTATTAAAACATTATCTACTTTAAAGCACGCGTGACCATACCATGTAATCATCTTTATCACCTCACTATATATTATACTTTAATATTACACTATTAAAATTTTATTGTGTGTTAAAAGGTTGGGTATAATAAATGGGCAGTTTCCTTAAATTAAATAGAACATAACAAAACAAATCTATACTTTTGTTTCTATAAAACACTATCCAAAAATTTAAATAAGGTTATATTATAACATGGCAGTCCCGATATGTGGGGGAAACTAAGCCTGAATGGGACTACTATTAAGCTGAAGATGTGGTTTCTTTTAAACCCCGATTTCCAGCCAATGAAGTTAGGAGGCTGGAAGGTTCTCTGCTACGATTTGTTCCATTTGTAGCGGAGAACCAGAACGGCAGTTATAATTTTTATTTCTTAGTATATACTTATATCCAAATCTTTCGGTAATGGAAATCTACAAATATAAATATTTGTATATAGAAAATTAAACAGTTCCAAACCGCTATTAGTAAGGTAGTAGAGGATATAAATGTAATTAAATGGTATTCTTCCGATTCTTTGAAAAGAAAAATAAAAAATAAACTAAAAAATCAAATTTTTAATCGTGAATTCCTTTTTCAGTTATTCTAAACATAGCTTCTGCGTCTGGTAGATGTGGAGAATCATATAGCTTAGCAACTCTTTTATCTCCTTTTGCTTTTCTTAAAAATATTCTAAATGTTGCTGCGTGTCCCACTATATGTCCTCCAATTGCTTGCTCTGAGGCTCCAAATATTGCATCAGGTCTGGCAGCTACTTGGTTAGTTACTATAACAACACAGTTGTATAAATCTGCCAATTTATTGAGCGTAGCCATATGCCTACCTAATTTTTGTTGTCTCTCTGCTAATTTACCTCTACCTGTATATTCAGTCCTAAATGTTGATGTTAATGAATCTACGATTACTAATTTTATATTGAGTCCATCTCTAATTAACTTTTCAACATTTTCTGCATAAAGCATTTGCATATCTGAGTTATAAGCCCTTGCGACTAAAATATTGTTTAAAACATCCTTTCCGTCTAATCCTAAGGCTTCTGCCATTTGGATAATTCTTTCAGGTCTAAATGTTCCTTCTGTGTCAATATAAACTGCCTTTGGTTCATTTAAAAACTCATCTCTTATTGAGTCATCTGCTAAAATTCTCTCAGGACATTGTAAATTAACACATGCTTGATGAGCTATCTGCGTTTTTCCAGAACCATACATTCCAGCAAATTCTGTAACTGACTGACTCTCTAAGCCTCCACCTAAAATTTCATCTAAATTTTTGCTTCCTGTAGATAATTTCCAAATATATTTTCTTTGATTTAAAATTTCACTTCCGCTTTTAAATCCTAAATTACATAGTTCTCTTGCGGCTTCTATAATTTTTACAGCTGCTTTCTCACTAATTCCATCAATTTCTGTAAGTTCTCCAATAGTTGCAGTTGCAATTTTCATAAAGTCAGTATAACCAGCTTCTTTTAACTTCTCTGCAGTTGATGGGCCTACACCAGGTAATTGAGTTAAATCGTCCATATTATCACCATTAGCATAAATTTATAATTGTCAATATTATGATATAAGATAAGTAATAGAGTGTTATTGTCAAAGGACTATATGAATGTTGTTATTAAGATATGTATTTTAATATTTAATTACTTGAAATAATTAATTATATTGAAAAATCTTTTATACTTAGTGATTGAAAATTTTTTAATTGAAAATTTAATGATAAAAGTAAAGTTACGGTGAGGTATATGATATCTAAATATTTGGTTAGAGATATTATGAAAAAGGGAGTTGTAGAAGTATCTTTAGATACAAAGTTATGTGATGTAATTAAAACTATGGCAAAATATGATATATCATCTGTTGTAGTTTCTGATGGGGAAAGGTTTTGGGGAATAATAACTGATACTGATATATTAAAGCATTATCATGAATTAGATAAAACAGCTGAAGAAATTATGTCTGTAAATCCAATAACAATTAGTCCTGAAGCTCCATTAGAAAAAGCAATTGATATTATGGTAGAGCATAATATTCACCATTTGTATGTTAAGTCACCTTGTGAAGAAAAAATAGTTGGAGTTTTAAGTTCAAAAGATATTATAAAGTTATTTTCTATGTTAATAGATTAATATTAATCTCACTTATTTATAATATTTATATATTTTACTATACTAAACCGAAAAGTTTATATATGTGAAGTATAATGGATAATAATGCAAACATTCGGTGCCGCGGTAGTTCAGCCTGGGAGAACGCTGGACTGAAGATCCAGTTGTCGGGTGTTCAAATCACCCCCGCGGCACCATTTTATGTGCCCCCATAGCTCAGTTGGTAGAGCGACGGACTGTTAATCCGTAGGTCGCAGGTTCGAGTCCTGCTGGGGGCGCCATTAATTTTTAATCAGTTTTTTTATTTTTTTATTGGGCCCGTAGCTCAGCCTGGTTAGAGCGCTCGGCTCATAACCGAGTGGTCAAGGGTTCAAATCCCTTCGGGCCCACTATATGTGCTCCGGTGGTGTAGTCCGGTCAATCATGCGGGCCTTTCGAGCCCGCGACCCGGGTTCAAATCCCGGCCGGAGCATTATTTATCCTATTTTAATACCAATCATTTATATAATGTATTAATGTGCAGGGGTCGCCAAGCCTGGCCAAAGGCGCTGGGCCTAGGACCCAGTCCCGTAGGGGTTCCAGGGTTCAAATCCCTGCCCCTGCACCATAGGTAGAGTGGCCGGGGTGGGGTAGTGGCCATCCTGGGGGACTGTGGATCCCCTGACCCGGGTTCAATTCCCGGTCCCGGCCCTTTTTTATTTTTTAACAATTTTAAGGATTATTTGGTCTTTTTTATATTTATTTTTTATCAAAAATTAGTCCCCTAACCTCACTTAGTCCCCTTGTCTAAGTCCTTCTGTATCTGTTTTAATAATTTCATTTTTCGACTATTAGAGTGTGCATAAACCATAGTTGTCTTTATATCCTTATGTCCAACATAATCTCCTACTATATCCACACCATAACCCTTATTTAGCAAATCTACAACCCTTCCATGTCGGAGTGAATGTAGTGTAATCCGTTTATTTTTTGGGATAATCCCCTTACCTACTAACTCATTTACAGTCCTATTGAACACCTTCCTAATCCAATAGTATCCAACCTTGCCACCATTTTTATTTTGGAATAAATAGTCCTCGCTCTTTTTTGATTTCATGTAATAATCCATATAATGTTTTAATGCCTTTAAGGTATCAATGGCACAGACAGTTAATCTCACCTCTCTACCTTTTGTGTCTCTAAATTTGAATATTCCCTTTTTAAAGTCGCAATCTTTGAGTTTTAAGTTTAATATTTCTCCAATTCTTGCTCCTGTGTCGTAGGTTAATCTTATTATCAACGCATCCCTTACCTTTGTTGCACTGTTGGACCGGAGTATATGTTTTATAATTTCATTTACTTCTTCTGGTGTAAGTTCGTCAAAATGTTCCACTTCCTTCCTTTTGAACTTTCCCAACTCTTTGCAGTATTCTTTGAACTTCTCATATTCATCTCTATTTGGTAGAAACAATATTCTATAAAACACAGATAGCAGTTTGTAATAATGGTCCTGAGTGCTAACACTAATTTTCCGTTCATCTTCCAAATACTTGAAGAACTTTATAAAGTCATCAAATTGTAGTTCATCTGGTTCCTTTTCCAAAGTGTTATAGCAGTAATTGAGGAACACTCTTAATCGTTGTATGTCCTGTCTCAAAGTGCTTTCCTTAATATTTGCAAATTTCCTAATTTCAGTGAATTTGTCTATCCATGGTTTTGTTTTATCCACCTCTTTGATTAGTAGGAGTTCCTCAATGTCTTCCATGCTCTCACAAATACCACTTCAAATTTAGGTAACTTATGGTAGCAAAGTATATCCTTCTGGAATCTTAGCAAAACCTCCCATTTGTTCTATTTTTTCCTCCAACTCCGCATAATATTCAGAAACAAATTCATCATCATCCATTACATCTAAAATTCCTATTCTACAATTATCGCAGAGATAAACTCCTGCAATTCCATAAACTTCTACTTGTTCATACTCGTCCTCAAATTCATCATATTCGTAATAAACATCCCTAACCACAATATCCCATCCTACAAACTTCATATCTCCGCCACACATTGGACATTTCATATTTACCCCCAAAAGAGTTAAACTGAAAACTCTACAAGGCCTATAACCCTAGCCCCGTCTTTGTCTTTTTTCAATGTGCATTCTTCCAAACTGTAAATTCTACACAAAACATGTCCCCAGATTTATAAACATCCCAAATATGAACACTATCTTCATCTTTTATATCAAGTTCATGCTTTCTCAATATCTCAAAGAATTTCTTCCAATTTTTTAATCTGAAACATTCAAAAAACTCTGAATATGTTAAATAAACAAAATATCTCATATTATCCCTCTATTAATTATAAAATCCGCCAATACCTAAATCTTGGACTGTATATTTCGCCCCGAATTGATAGAATTTCCAATATCCGCTCTACTTCCTCTTCCGATATTCCTTTCTCTTTTGCCCTTTCGTAAATTACATCTTCACTGACCATTTCTTTATCTTTACATTCTTCCTCGATTATCTTTAAAACTACTTCTGTTTTCTCTCTCTTTGTTTTAGGTATACCGTAGATTTTATCAATATCAAACCCATTTTCTGGGTCGTAGGATATTTGTTCCAAGCAGTAATGCATAAGCTCTATTGCCTCTTTTGCATCTTCGGCATCAACTTCATTCTTTAATTTTGCCTTTGCAATTGCCTCAGATAATCTTATTAATGACTCTGCTTGTCTAATTGTGATTGTTATAACTCCATCTTTTGACAATTCCCTCATTTTTAAGTAATAGTTTATTATTACCTCTTCTGCTTCCTCTGATATTGTTGGTTTGAAGTTTTCATCAACATAATAGAGATACTTTATTAACAGTTCATCGGTAAGTTCAACACCATTTATTACAAACTTCCTTTCAATTCCCTTTATTTTGTCATTTCCATTTTTTATTATGAATTTTAAAATTTCTCTGTCATTTTTCTTGTCTGGAATATCTCTCAATGGAAATATCAAATCAAATCTTGAAAGTGTTTCTGGTTTTATAGGAACCTGTTCCATAACTGATAGATTTGGGTCAAATCTTCCAAACTTTGGATTGCATGCCGCCAATGTTGCACATCTTGCAGGCAGTTCAATGTTGTTCTGAATCTTTGTAATTTTTACCTTCTGACTTTCCATTGCTTCATGGACATACGGGATTACTTCTTTGTTATGTGTGAATTCATCTAAACATACAGTCCCACCATCTGCTAATGCATAGATACCCGGTTTCACTACCCATGATTCTCCAAACTCTGTTTTTTCTTTCGTTACCCCACCTATCAATCCTGCTCCTGATGCTCCAGACATTGTAGCATATTGCACATTTGGAAGTTTCCTAAGTTGTTGCATTATTGATGATTTCCCAACTCCTGGGTCGGTTATTAAAAGAATGTTTATATTTCTTCTTTTGCCTTCTTTTTCAACTCCTTTAACCTGTTGTAGGAATATAGCTTTTTTAACTTCTTTTAGTCCTTTTATGTCCCTAAATAAAAAATCTGCTAATTTTTCAATTACATTTGGGTCTTTTGCTATTCTGTGTATTTTTTCAATGTCTTCCTCAGTTATTTCAATGTTTATTTTATCTAATACTTCATAACCAAAAGCATACAGATGTATATCTGCAACTGATGTTCCTTTTTTGTATTTTTCAATTGGCACGGCAGTTACTCTAAGTTTCCCAGAGTATATTGGTTCCATGTCCTCTACAAATAGGGATGCAGTATGTTGCTTTCCGTCTGTTGAAATCTCTAATTGTTGGACAATTAATTCTTGGAACTTTACTCTTTTTTTCGTGTCTATAGTCATTGGATTTGAACATTCTGGACAACTTACTTTCTTTTTCTCCACATCTTCCCATAAATCAAACTTTACTTTTCTTACTGCACCACAGTTAAAACATAAATATTCCGCTTCTATTGTTCTTGATTTATTCTTTGATGCCTGCACAATTAAGCATTCAAATTCTACGAGTTTTCCTATGTCATTTGCTCCTATTTCAGAAAGTTTCTTTTTTGAAAAAGTGTCTAAGATGTTTATATATACACATTCTGGTTCTTCTCCAAATAATTCTTCGTATGTTTCTTTATAGAGTTCTGTTAATAAGTCCCTTGCCTCAAATGGGTTATTTGTTATAATCTCTGCTATTTCTGCCAAATGTGGATAAAATGTTATAAACTCCTTAATTCGGAAAGTTTTATTATTGTGGTTTTTTGAGAGAATGTGTTTGAAATAATTCTTAATTTCTCCACTATGTAGTGATATGAATTCATTAATATCGGATGTTGTATCAATATCAATATCAAACTTATCTTGTATTGATAATATTTTTTTACCGTTAATTATTTCCTCTCTTATTTTTCCTGATTTCAATAATCTACTTTTTGCCATTGAAACTGAACTTTTTGGATAATGTTTTATCAACTCCGCATATATCTTGCTCCATTCATTTACACCATTTCGAATAAGTTCAAGTATTTCATCTGATATACTCATTCGTCATCCCCCACACATTCCATTTCTAAACTAAGAGGTTCATATTTTTCAACATCAAAACCCTTCTCAATGGCGTTTTTAATCGTGCAAATAACTAAATAAAAGTCACAAATCTTTTCTTCTGGAATTTCATCCAAATCTGAGGTTATATTAAAAATTCCTTTAACGGTTGGATTTTCTTCTTTAACGATTTCTCCAGCATATATTAAATTGTAGATGTGCCTATCTTTGTCTATCAACGATAAAGACAACAAAACTTTAGGATTTTGAATTTTTACTATGGTTTTTTCTTCTACCACACTCACCACCTAAAATTCTGTTTTTCAGTTTTTCTTTCTTTTTCATCCTCTTCATGGACAATTACCGTTACTCTCTTCCCAATATGCCTCTTGGGAACAATAACATGCCCAGTGTTCCCTACTGGTTTCACAGTCCTAACAAAAATCTCTGTCATAGTTTCACCAATAGTGATATTTTTACCACAAGGTATTTTGTGGATAACCATCTATATAAAGATTGTGGTGGTAATACCAATATTGAGTTAAAACTCATAGAAGATTAATATACCATTATTTTTTGAAATTGTAATAAAAAAAAGGATAGTTATGACAGATAAAAAATGGAAATTTTTGAAGACATTATCTAAAAAAAATAATTTTTTAGTATTGAACTTATTACGCAGTAAGGGAAAATTGCATTTTGCAAATATTAAAAGGATTTTAAAAATAGATGGAAGAACACTTACTGATGCACTAAATGAACTTATAGATTATGGATTAGTCAAAAAAGAGATAGAAGAACCAGAAAAAAGGACATCAAAAGTATATTATTCACTTACAGAGTTGGGAAAGAAGGCAGTAAAAATATATGATTATGCTGAGCAGTTGGAGAAGGAACTGGAAAGCAAACAGTCAATAGTCATCAATGGCAATGTTGGAGACAATAATGTTATTGCCAACAACATCGAAAATTCGAAAATCTATTTTAAAAAATAATCATCATTCCTATTACAATAGTGTTTTCTTATAAGAAAACATAAAATTATCCAATTAAAGTTAAATTAAATTTAGATGTATGCATTCACGTGAATGGTCATCTGTTCATTCACACAAAAGGAACAATTTCAGAAGAGTATAGACAAAAATAAAACCTAAAAATGCTTATTCACATATTCACGTGAAAATTTCATAGGGGTCATTTTTGGATATGCCATACAACAATTGTCGTATGTGATTACGACAATTTTCCCGACTGAACCAAAATTTACCCCCCTAAGTAAAAATTATGTGAATGAGTGAATAAGCAAGTATCATTGAGTATTGGATAAAATCTCTGTGAATATTCTTTATTCTGTGTAAGTGAATAAACACCCATTCACGTGAATGGGTGCATTTACATAATAAGGAAAACTTGAATGGTGTTGTGTGATATGGTCCTATGGGCCTAATGAGTTGAGTGTCCAAAAATTAGTAACCTTTGATTACCTTAAAAATCAAAATAGTAGTTAATTTAAAAAAAGAGTTCTAATAAATATTTTAAAACAACAATTACAATTGGAGGGATAACGATATATTTAACCAATAAGTGGAATGTTATCTCTTTTACTGCGATTTTCATTAATTTTTTCAATATCTCTTTTTTCTTCGTATCTCTTATCTTCAACACTGCTATTATCTTTAATAGCATGCTTAGTTTGATAATTTCGTAGGTAGTTTTGTGTATGCTTCTTTGCATCTTGGAGTATAAGAAAAAACTCATTAGGATATATTGAGAAGTATGCAATAACTAATGATAAGGTAATAAATGCCAATAGAAAAATCTGATTTATGACTAATAAAAAGAATGAATTTAATATAAATACAACGAACATATATAGGAAGATTTTCTTTTTTTCAGTTTCCATAGTTTCACCTAAATTGTAAATGTATTAGAGATGGAATTACCAGCTACATATTCAGTTCCACTAAACCACCAACCTAAAATAAATAGAAGTAAGACTATTCCAAAGAAAATTAGCATAACAATTATATTTTGTATAATCACTATTAATATCGCAGTAGTCCAATTAACTCTAAAGTAATCTTTTATAGTTTTAATGAACTTATAAAGTCCAACGATATACACTATAATAACAAAAGGCAAATAAAATGAAGTTAAAGAAAGAAATATGAGGATGAAAACACCTGGTATAAAAATAATTAAAATATAGAATATTGATATACCTAATGCCCAAATTAACGCAAATATCGCTTCAAGAAATGAAATATCTATTTCGAATATTCTACAACTTATTTTTAATCCAAATGCATTTATTATTATAATTATTATAAGACCTAATATCAATAAACCAATGTCTATCATATTACTCCACCAACTTTGCAGTTAGTCCATTTATATAGATATAGGCGTGGTCATTTTTAGACATTTTTAATTTCTCTGTTAATTCTTTATTTATTTTTCTGTATCTATCCCAATCTACATCTTCGGCACATTTGAATAATACTTTTATTTGACAATTCCCCGTAATTGTTTTATCTATTAATGCTATTCTTTGAGTGATTACAACGAGTTTTAACCCTCTTTTTCTACCTCTTGTTATCAACTCCAACAACCCTGGTAATAATCTATGTTGCTCACCACCACAAAATCTTGCCTCATCAATGGCAATGATGCAACCCCTAACATTATCGAATATTTTTTGGTATAGTTTATCCAACTGGTCTAAGTAATTGCTATCACGAAGATTGGGAACATACCTTACAGCAGTTTTAGTTTTCAAATCCTTCAATATACTTTTGAGATTAGTTTTTGGAATTCTATCGTATTCATTTTCTGGGTCAATTATAACCACTCTTATCCCTTTCTTAAGTGCAGGATTTAAGATATTTCTTTTAAAGTATTCAGATTTTCCCGTTCCAGATGCTCCTGTTATTAATACATGCTTAATATTTGCTCCTGTCATATCCCCTCACTCTTCTATTTTTTCGAGAATATCCTTAAACTTCTCTTTTTTCACATAAGATATGACTGTAATATACTCTGATTTTTCAATTGCATCTAAAAAGAAATCAAACAATTTAGCATTTGTGAATCCTAACACAGTTTTAGCTAATTTTATGATGTCTTTATTTTCCTCAATCTCCTTTTTAATATCCAATTCAATGGTTTTTAATTCTTTTTTAGTTTCAATGTCAATAATTTTTATCTTCATCATATTACCACACCTCCGAATATGCCCCGTTTGTTGTTATTTTAGATTCATTAACTTCAATCTTATTTGTTTTATTTACTTCATTATTGTTTTTTTGCGATTTTTTTTCGATTTTTGTCTCCTTTTTCTCACTTTTTCCTTTTTTCTCCATATCGTTTAATATGCCCTCAAATTCTAATGTTAAAATAACCAATTGAATGACAAAACTAATGTCATTAAATTTTTGAAGTTTTTTATACAGTTCTACATTTCTTGCGATAGATTTTTCCATATTTATACAGATTTTTTTAATCAACTCTTTTCTTTCATTCACGAAATCCATTACAACCTTTTGCTTGTTCTCTATCCCCTTGTGTCTCATTGCCATAATGAAAAGCATAACTAAAATTAAACTCTCCAATAAGTCCATTATCTTTGTAGTTTCTTCTGTAATCTCTTTTTCAGATGTCTCAGAAGATTCATCTTTTTTTTCATTTTCATTAAGGATTTCAAAATTCTTTAAATCCTCTTCAATTATTGATTTTTCTATATCCTCTACATTTGATTGATTTTCTTCGTTAATTTCTTCTTTATTTTCAGTATTATCTTCATTTTTAGTAAAATCATTTGCATTAGGAGAACTATTTTCAACTATTTCAATCATACTTACCACATTGGACAGCTTTTACATAAAATCAATATCAATCCAAAACTATTTGATGTTAATCATTTTCAGACCTCTCAGAAATTTTAGAAAATTACTGAATTTCCAAAAATTTCTGATATGTTCGAAAATTTAACAATTTCATAAAAAAATAACCGTTAAAAAGTGAAAAATCGATGTATTAATATGTAAATCTCTAATTTATTAAAAGTCAGGGGTGTATAATATGGCAGATGCGGTTGTAGGAATTGATGTTGGAGTATTGCTCTTTTTATTGTTGTTAGGAGGTAGTATTTTGGGATTTGTAGCATATTCAAAATTTAATCAATACCTGTTTGGCAAGCATATTAAGAATGAGATAAGAGGAGAATTATTAGATAAAGAACAAACAAAAGAAATCAGAAGATTAGAAAGAGAAATTGATAAAATTCAAACAAAGTAATCAAGAATTAAGAGAAAGAATTGCATATCTCGAAGGAGTTATTGAAATGCTTAAAACGAAATAATCCTACATATTTACAACTCCTTCATAGATAACTTCATTCATATTTAAACACCTTTTTTGGTATTTTTTATCATTCTTTTAGGGTGGAAATATGAAAGTTATGGGAGTAGATGTAAAAAAAGCGGTTGTTTCAGCGGTTATATTTTTTGCAGTATTTGTTGCATTGAGTGCAGTAATCAAGGCAGTGCTTCCAGGAGACCAAGATTTAATGTAATGGTGATATAATGGTTGGAGTTATAGAAAAAATACTCAGTTCAACAATAAAAACAGTTGATGCGAAAGAAAAAATCCAAATTGGTTTAAAAGAGAGTTATATTTACAATGCATTTTACTTTAATGTAGATTTTGATGATAGCGAGAATATCACTGCAGATGTTTTAAATAGTGTAGATGTTGGCATATACGCAGGGACAAAGGACAAATCATTTTTCTTAGGGACATTACTCGATATTGCTATACTCTCCTATGTCCAAAATGGTAGGAATATAATTGATGTTGCTAACAAGAAAATCAAATCCTTATTAACTTATGATTATGACAACGATACCGTAAATACTGCAATATTCCCATATTTATTGCCAGATTGCACAATTGAAATAAATAACAAATTAAATGACCAGATTGGTGTAAAAATAGGATATTTAGGGTTTGATACGACTGACTATATTCAATACATAAAGGCACAGTATGGAGGAAAATTAACAGAGGAGCAAATAAAGGCACAATTGAACGCATCAATAAATAAAAGGATATTCACAGGGAGAGGAGAAACACTTACAGCATCAGAGCAGACATTCACAGTATCAAAAGCATCTGGTTGGTATGATAGAATTATCGTCTATACAATAAATGGAAATATCAATGAGTTAGAACTGCAAGCATTACAAACAGTTGTTGAGAAGAATGATATGGAAACATTATCTGATATAGCATTTTTAAGAAACGATAGGGACCCTACTAAACTTATTGCTAAGCAAATAGCAATAATTGAAAACATTCCCGCAAATTACAATTTGAATTTAACTGTTAGTGGAGATAGCGGAACTAAATTTAGGATATTGACAGAGAGAGTAGTTTAAATTAACTTTTTTAAGGGATTATTATGATTTTTCCCAGGAGAATTATTAGCAATACAAGAGAGTTTATTATCAAAAATCCAAGAACTGCTACAGCAGTAGCAGGTATTGGTGGTTTTGGAATTGGATGGATTGGTGCAAACACTAAGAGGGATATTGAAGATACCTTACAACCTAATAAAAAGAAATCATTATCGAGTTTAATTTTAGTTTTAATTCTGATTTTGGGGATTATTTACTTCCTAAAAAAACAGTGAAGGGGTAATATGATATTAAGTATGTTGAGAAGATTACCCAAACCAAAATTCAGACCAAGACCGCACATTATAAGACCGCCGAGACCTAAACTTCCACATATTCTCCATATTCCCCATCCAAAGATAACAATAAGACCGCATATAAGACCACATATTGTAAGACCACCCATAAGAACTCCTAAAATACACTTTCCTAAACCAATAGTAAGGAAAATTCCTCGTCCTCATATTATTAATATCAGACGACCTAAATTTCCAACAATACACGAAATAAGAAGTCCTGAAATTCATATCCCTAAACCTAAAATCCCAAGAATTAAGGAGATAAAGATACCTAAACCAAATATCAAACTAAGAAGAAATAATATTTTAAAAAATGAACCCAAAACTTCCGTCTGGGATAAAGCAAATGCTATAATTGGTGGTCTCGGAGTTGCTACAACAGCGGCAGAATTGTATATGATGTCAAAGTGGATGAACTCTGGAAATACTAATAATTATGGCGGTTCTCCAGAGGATTACTTAGGTTATGATATGGGTAGTGACTATGGAGACTATGGTTATGGAGATATGGGATATGGTGGAGGAGAGTATGGAGATGTGGGTTATGATGGCGGATATAGTGATATAGGGTATGGAAGTGGAGGAGGTTATCTTGATAGTTTGGGAGACACTTTAGGTAGTGCGGCATCTGACTATCTTCCAGACAGTATGTTAGATCCCTCCGAAGATATAGAAGATGGAACACTTACTCCAACTGATGACGGTGGTTATGTAGATGATAATGGAAATTACTATGTTCCAGATCCTGAAACAGGAGAACTTATAAATCCAGAGACAGGAGAGCCATACATTCCTAAAAAAACTAAATATGCACTTATTGGTATTTTATTAATTTTACTATTGGCAGTTGGATTATGGATATACAAGAAGAAAAAGAAAAAGGGATAACATGTATGTTCTAACAGGATATATTGAAGAAGAGCAACAACCTATGCTGTTAATGAAAAAGGAAACCAACCCAAGTCAAAAATCCTATCTCCTTATTATAATAATTTTATTGCTGGTGTTGTGTTATGGGCTTTATAAACGCAATAATAAGTGATGCGAGCAACATTAGCTATATAACGGATGTCATAACTGCATCGGGAAAAAAAGTGCATAACATAAACAACCAATTTAAAATATTAGGGGTAGTTTTTTCAGGTTTTCAATCTGAAAATCCTGTTGTTGTTAGTGTAAAACCAGATGATTATGATTTTTTAAATTTATACGTGTTTAAAGGAGTATCAGGAGCTACAAATTTAAAAAGTCCAACATTCAATCAAAAGATAATAGTTGAAACTGCTGGGACAGTAGAAGCACCAATTTACTATACAATAATATATGAATTGGTGGATAGGGACCAGTTATGAAAACATTTACTATAACCAATGTAGGTGATGAAATTATAGATAATACCGATTCAGATTTAGATTTTGATTATGACTATCTTTTTGATTTCGATAATCTTCCTGATATTATTGATTATTATTTAGACGATATTTATGACATTCCAAATCCAGAAGATTTCCCTGATTTACCAAACTTTAATGTTTATACAGGTTATCTCTATTTTAACTTAACAATTGAAACATTTGGATATGGATTATGGAGAGGTTCAACTCTTTGTACAGTTCCTAATTATATTATGGTATTCCCAGCTGCTTGGAAAATGAATAATGGTTTAACATATTGGGGAACTGATATTCAGCCAAACTTTGCAAATGTTACAAATAGTTGGATTGGTTTTTTTGGTTCTACAAATCGAGATTTATTAGCTGAATGGGGGTATTATGATGCACAATACATTCATATACTAAGAGATTGTGCGTTGGAATGGATGAACATGATGAAAAAATTTGGGGATGAATGGGCAGAACATTTATTTGATGACCCAAAAACCCTAAATGTTGCAAGGATGATAGAATACGCAAGGAAATTATTAAACACTTTATCTAATATGTCAGCAAAAGATATGCTTAATTTACTAAAACAAAAAATAGGAGAGGCATATGACTACATAAAAAATCATAAAAAAACTTTAATTGGTTTAGCAATAGCATACGCAGTTGAGGAAACATCTGGGTATATATTAGGTTTATTAGGATTACCTGAAGCGTTAATTTTTGTTGCTGTATTAATAATAGCTTCTACATTTCCAGGAGAAAAACTTGTAGATAGATGGGATGAATGGAAAAAGAAACATGGAGATAGTTTGTATAGTATGGCACAGTTTGTTGCACATTATGTTAATCCATGGAATAAAGAAAATCTCTGGAGAGATTGGTGGGATAATGTCATAAGTGGTATATCTTCATTAGTAGATTGGTTAAAGAATGCTTTGGGATTAAATCCAGATAATATGTCTTGGGAGGATTTGTATAACGAATTGTCAAAGTATGCATATAATTCCATAGTATGTGAGGATGTAAATGAAATAGCATTTATGGTTAGGGACTGCTCTTATAGAGTGACATCATACGATGGTTGGTTATTTCCTAAATACCATATTTATAGTGCCTATAATTTTAAAGACCCAAAATATGAATTAAGACGGTTAATTCCTATTAATGGTGGGGAGGATTATTTACTTTTACCATTAGATTTTGATGTTGATAAACTGTTTAACCAGCCATTTACTGATTTAATAGTTTTAAAAACTTGGGAAAATGATTCCAATCTATTAACTGAGGTTATCTTAAATAATGATAATGTTACGCTCTATATTTGTTCGACATTTCCATCCTATATCCAGATGCAACTATATGGTATCCCAAAAATCAAACTGGGTTGAAATAATGAAAAAATACTATTTCCATATCGAACTATGTAATTACTACATGATGAGATTTAAAAAGAGGGAAAATTTCTACTATCATCTTAAAAATTTTATAAAAGAGGATGTTAGAGAGTTTAACACAAAACCACCAAAAAACATAGATGCAATATGCAATTACGGTTGGAAAGTTTATTCTTCTTTAAGTGAGGATGAAAAAAGGAATTTCATTTATGCATTATTTACAATGTCTCATAAAATTCTTGAAGCTTTCCGAAATATGCGTCTTGTTGAAGTTAAAAAAATACTAACTACTGTCAAAGTTAATGAGGAGATTTTCAAAAATAATTACTTAGTATTTGATAGTGATAATTTTAGATTTCTTATTTATGACCGTGATGACAAACAAATAGGGGATATTTCATCAAAAGATGAAGTTTTAGAATTGTGCAAATACTTTAGAATTCCTATAAATGCGTGAGATTATGAACATAAATAAGGCAGTGTTTTGGGGGATATTGGTTATAGTATTCACAATTGCTCTATCTTATGCTACTAACAAGTTAATGGAAGTGGTGAAAGAATGAAAAAGAGAAAAAAGATGCCATTAGCTTTTCAGAAGTATAATTTAAAAAGATTGTTAAAAAAATATGGGATTGATGAGGATTTAATTGACTTGGATGCTCTAATTGACCCAAATCTAACATACCAAGAAAATAAGGAAATAGTAATGGAACATATTAAAAAATTAAAAAATAATATCGATGATGACATTTTAAACGAAGATAAATACAAAAAAGAATACATTGACCATTTAATAAACATTGCCAGAGATATACACGAATCAAGAGATGAAAAAGCTAAAGAACGTGATGAAAAACTTAAAGCAAAAAATGTTATTGACTTAGAAAATTCGAAAAATCCTGATAAAGATTTTGGAAAATGGATTAAAAATCCTGGAAGATTTGATATTCTTGGCATTGACTTTATACCTGATTTTTCCAAACCTTTGAAGAAAGTATTGAGGGGGTAATATTGGTTATTAAGGTTGCAATTGATACAAATGTTTTAGGATATTTAGGAGAGACTGAAACGACTTTGAAAAAATCTATAAAATCAACTAAAAAACTAAACGAAGAAATAAATAAGATGGAATGTGCATGTGCATTTGCAAAATTAATATGTAGCAATACTCGAATCAAAGGTATTATTCCATTAATGGTGGCTTATGAATTTAGACATGCACCACAATATGTAAAAAAAAGAGTTTTTGAAAAATGGGCTGATTGTTTTCATTGGTCTAATAATATCACAATATACAAAAGAACAAAAAGTTTAAAACTGCCTCCAACTTTGAGCCACTTAAAACAATCTGACCTAAAAATAGTATATGAATCATCAAAATTAGGTTGTCAATATTTAATTACATTTAACAGAACTGATTTAAGAAAAGAAAAAAATAAAAAATTGATAAAGTCAGAATTCAAAAAGAAATTAAAAATCACTCCGCCAGAGATATTATCCCCTGATGAATTTTTAAACTTACTGTATATCCCCAAACACTAAATTTATTACTCCACCTACTTTTTTTGCTTCTGTTCCAAATTTTACCATCTCATCGCAAAATTCTTCATGACTCATTTTATTTAACTTATCTTCTACTTTTCTAATCCATGCTGGAAGCTCGTCATAATCCATATATTTTGTTCTTCTTATCCTATTCTGTTTTTTAAGTAACATAGCTCTAATGACTTTTTTATATTTCATAATTCCACCTTATATTAAAGTAGAGACTAAATAGTTTGATGTTTTTAAATTCCAAGAGCCTCTCTTAATCCTCCTTTTTTTAATTTTTTAAGAGTAGTTTCAAATAATTCATCTAACTCCTCATCACTTAATTTTTCAATTTCATTTTTTGCTTTAATAAGCCATGCAGGTTTTTTATATTTCTCTTTTTTAGATTTTTTAATAGTTTTTTTTGGCATAGTTTCACCAGTATATTAGTTCAGTATAATTTTGTATGTAATTTATATTTATTCTTTTCCAACCATTATTGAGATTTTTATATTTTTTACTTTGCAATATACTTTTAACATATCATTAATTAATTCATCGTATGAACTATATCCTTTTGTTGTGCATAATATTTTGAGCATATCTCTTGTTTTTTTATTTATTTTGATGTCTTTTAATTCTTTTTTCATAATATCACCAAAAACAGCGTTATTTCAGTCTCTGCTGTGGATCCCCTGACCCGGGTTCAATTCCCGGTCCCGGCCCTTATTTTTTATTTTCTCTAATTGTTTTGAACCTAAAAACGATACATATGACGATGTTAGGGTATTAGGTGCGATAGGAGATGCGTCCCCGATCTGGGAGGGTCGGGGCTGAGGCAAGCCCACGACTGGGGTGGTGAAACCCCACAGCAACCAGCCGCAAGAAAGGTTTATCCTTTCTTGCGACCGTACTCCTAACTTAATTCCGGTTGATCCTGCCGGAGGCCACTGCTATCGGGGTCCGACTAAGCCATGCGAGTCATGGGGCTCCCTTCGGGGAGCACCGGCGCACGGCTCAGTAACACGTGGCTAACCTACCCTCGGGTGGGGGATAACCTCGGGAAACTGAGGCTAATCCCCCATAGGGGAGGAGGTCTGGAATGATCCCTCCCCGAAGGCCTTGCGGCCGCCCGAGGATGGGGCTGCGGCGGATTAGGTAGTTGGTGGGGTAACGGCCCACCAAGCCTACGATCCGTACGGGCCCTGAGAGGAGCCGGAGATGGACACTGAGACACGGGTCCAGGCCCTACGGGGCGCAGCAGGCGCGAAACCTCCGCAATGCGCGAAAGCGCGACGGGGACCTCGAGTGCCCACGCTCCGCGTGGGCTTTTCCGGAGTGTAAACAGCCCGGGAATAAGGGCTGGGCAAGACCGGTGCCAGCAGCCGCGGTAATACCGGCGGCCCGAGTGGTGGCCACTGTTATTGGGTTTCAAAGCGTCCGTAGCCGGCCCGGTAAGTCTCTGCTTAAATCCTGCGGCTCAACCGCAGGGCTGGCAGAGATACTGCCGGGCTTGGGACCGGGAGAGGCCGGGGGTACCCCAGGGGTAGCGGTGAAATGCGTTGATCCCTGGGGACCACCTGTGGCGAAGGCGCCCGGCTGGAACGGGTCCGACGGTGAGGGACGAAGGCCGGGGAGCAAACCGGATTAGATACCCGGGTAGTCCCGGCTGTAAACTCTGCGGACTGGGTGTCGCGTCGGCTTCGGGCCGGCGCGGTGCCGAAGGGAAGCCGTTAAGTCCGCCGCCTGGGGAGTACGGTCGCAAGACTGAAACTTAAAGGAATTGGCGGGGAGCACTACAACGGGTGGAGCCTGCGGTTTAATTGGATTCAACGCCGGGCATCTTACCAGGGGCGACGGCAGGATGAAGCCAGGTTGACGACCTTGCCAGACGCGCCGAGAGGTGGTGCATGGCCGTCGTCAGCTCGTACCGTGAGGCGTCCTGTTAAGTCAGGTAACGAGCGAGACCCGTGCCCCATGTTGCTATCCCTCCTCCGGGAGGGGGCACTCATGGGGGACCGCCGGCGAAAGCCGGAGGAAGGTGCGGGCAACGACAGGTCCGCATGCCCCGAATCCCTGGGCTACACGCGGGCTACAATGGCCGGGACAATGGGATGCGACCCCGAAAGGGGAGCAAATCCCTAAACCCGGTCGTAGTCCGGATCGAGGGCTGTAACTCGCCCTCGTGAAGCCGGAATCCGTAGTAATCGCGCCTCACCATGGCGCGGTGAATGCGTCCCTGCTCCTTGCACACACCGCCCGTCACGCCACCCGAGTTGGGCAAGTGAGCCCTGTCCGAAAGGGCAGGGTCGAACTGGGTCCAGCGAGGGCGAAGTCGTAACAAGGTAGCCGTAGGGGAACCTGCGGCTGGATCACCTCCTGAGAAATCATCTCGCTGGTTGCTGTGGGGCGCTAAATCCCCAGTCGTGGGCTTGCCTCATAAGAATAAGTGGGCCCGTAAGCCAGCTGGGAGAGCGCCGGCCTTGCAAGCCGGAGGCCGTGGGTTCAAATCCCACCGGGTCCACTTTTTATGTGCAGCCTGCAACCTTAAAAGGTTGTAGGTGAAGGATCCGAAAACATGAGTATGCATAGGCTCCCACATCCTGGTGAAATCCGAATACTCCGCCGGGCCGTAAGCCCACCTGGTGGATGGCTCGGCTCGGGGCGCCGAAGAAGGGCGTGGCAGCTCGCGATAAGCCCGGGAGGCGCAAGCAGCCGTGGAACCCAGGATCCCCGAATGGGACTTCCTGCCCCATTTGGGGCGCTCCCGTTAGGAGCGGGAACGCGGGGAAAAGAAACATCCGAGTACCCGCAGGAAAAGAAACCAACAGGGATGCCGGGAGTAGGGGCGACCGAAACCGGCACAGGGCAAACCGAATCCCTGCCCGTAAGGACGGGGAGATGTGGAGTTGCAGGGTCCCCAGTATAGACCCATACTGGGAAGCCGAAGTCCCCTGGAATGGGGCGCCATAGGGTGAAAGCCCCGTAGGCGTAACCAGTATGGGTCTTGGGGTGTCCCTGAGTACCGCGCGTTGGATATCGCGCGGGAAGCTCGGGAGACATTAGGCTTCCAACCCTAAATACGTCCCGAGACCGATAGCGAACTAGTACCGTGAGGGAAAGCTGAAAGCACCCCTTGCGGGGGGTGAAAAGAGCCTGAAACCAGGTGGGCACGGAATGGCACGGCCGAAAGGTAACCACCCCGAAGGAAACTCCCGTGAGGGAGGAGTACGAGGGGTGGCATGCGAGTCGTGCCGTCCGTTTCGAAAACGGGCCGGGAGTGTACGGGTGTGGCGAGCCTAAGGGGATCAACCCCGAAGGCGTAGGGAAACCAACAAGCCCGCAGCCCTTATGGGCGAGGGCGGGGTCTTAAGGGCCTGGAGTCACACCCGTACGACCCGAAACCGGGCGATCGAGGCCGGGGCAGGGTGAAGCCCTCATCAGAGGGGTGGAGGCTCGCAGGGGTGTTACCGTGCAAAGTGCTCCTATGACCCCGGTCAGGGGTGAAAAGCCAATCGAGCCCGGAGATGGCTGGTTCCCCCGAAATAACCCGCAGGTTAGCCGGGGGTTAGGTAGATGGCGGGGTAGAGCCACGGATAGGGTGTTTAGGGGCGAGAGCCCTCGGCACCCTGTCCAACTCCGAACCCGTCATCGCCGTAGCCCTGAGTGAGGGCATACGGGTAAGCCGTATGTCCGAGAGAACAACCCGGACCCGGGTTAAGGCCCCTAAGTGCCGGCTAAGTGTAAATGAGAAGGGAGTCCCTACTAAGACAGCGGGGAGGTTGGCTTAGAAGCAGCCATCCTTTAAAGAGTGCGTAACAGCTCACCCGTCGAGGTCAGGGGCCCCGAAGATAACGGGGGCTAAGCCGGCCGCCGAGACCCGGGGCGCCGAAAGGCGATCCGGTAGGGGGCGTCCTGCGGGGGTAGAAGCTCGGCCGTGAGGTCGAGTGGACCCCGTGGGAACGAGAATCCCGGCAGTAGTAACAGCAAAGTGGGGTGAGAATCCCCACCGCCGAAGGGCAAGGTTTTCACAGCAACGGTCGTCAGCTGTGAGTTAGCCGGTCCTAACCCCGGGGTAATTCCCTTGGGGAAAGGGAAGCGGGTTAATATTCCCGCGCCACCGGGGTACGTGCGGCAACGCAAGGCCAGCTCCTGACGCTTCGGGTAGGCCGACCACCCCTGTCGGGGTGGCCAAGCGCATAAGCCCGGGGAGTGCCGTAATGGCGAGAACCGGGCGAAAGCGTGATGGGCCCTCCGTTAGGAGGGTTCGGCTGAGCCCTGGAGCCCGTGAAAAGGGAGCTGGCAAGGATCCCCGGTGACCGTACCCAGAACCGACACAGGTGCCCCTAGGCGAATATCCTAAGGCGTGTCGGGGAATCCAGCCAGGGAAGTCGGCAAATTGGCCCCGTAACTTCGGGAGAAGGGTGCCTGCGGTCTTCTCTAAATGAGGGGACCGCAGGTCGCAGTGACCAGGGGGTCCGACTGTTTAATAAAAACACAGGTCTTGGCTGCCCGTAAGGGTGAGTACCAAGGCCGACGCCTGCCCAGTGCCGGTACGTGAAACCCGGGTACAACCGGGCGAAGCGCCGGTAAACGGCGGGGGTAACTATAACCCTCTTAAGGTAGCGAAATTCCTTGTCGGGTAAGTTCCGACCTGCATGAATGGCGTAACGAGACCCCCACTGTCCCGGCCGGAACCCGGTGAACCTACCATTCCGGTGCAAAGGCCGGAGACCCCAGCGGGAAGCGAAGACCCGTGGAGCTTACTGCAGCCTGTCGTTGGGGCATGGCCGTGGGTGCACAGCGTAGGTGGGAGCCGTCGAAGCCACCCCTCCGGGGGTGGTGGAGGCGACCATGGGACACCACCCACCCATGGTATGTCCCTAACCCCGTGAAGGGGACACCGGCAGGTGGGCAGTTTGGCTGGGCGGCACCCCCTGAAAAGGCATCAGGGGGCCCAAAGGTCGGCTCAGGCGGGTCAGAACTCCGCCGTGGAGTGCAAGGGCAAAAGCCGGCCTGACTTGGTCGGTAACAGAGGCCGACCAAGAGGCGAAAGCCGGGCCAGCGAACCCCTGTGCCTCACCGATGGGGGTCAGGGATAACAGAAAGCCACCCGGGGATAACAGAGTTGTCGCGGGCAAGAGCCCATATCGACCCCGCGGCTTGCTACATCGATGTCGGTTCTTCCCATCCTGGGTTGCAGCAGGGCCAAGGGTGGGGCTGTTCGCCCATTAAAGGGGATCGTGAGCTGGGTTTAGACCGTCGTGAGACAGGTTGGTTGCTATCTGCTGGGGGTGTTGGCCGCCTGAGGGAAGGTGGCTCTAGTACGAGAGGAACGAGCCGCCGGCGCCTCTGGTTTACCGGTTGTCCGACAGGGCATTGCCGGGCAGCTACGCGCCAAGGGATAAGGGCTGAAGGCATCTAAGCCCGAAACCCTCCCCGAAAATAGGCGGCCAGTCCCTTTGGGGACGAGGGCACCCGTAGAAGACGGGGTAGATAGGCCGGGGGTGTAAGCGCCGAGGGCTCTGCCCGAGGCGTTCAGCCCGCCGGTACTAAGAGCCCGAGGGCTCGGCGGGGTATTCGGACACTAAATGGATGTGGGGGTCTATGCATGGCCTAAAAAAGGCACTATTTATTGAGGGAGGTACGGCGGTCATAGCGGGGGGGATACACCCGAACCCATACCGAACTCGGAAGTTAAGCCCCCCAGCGATGCCCCGAGTACTGCCATCTGGCGGGAAAGGGGCGACGCCGCCGGCCTCTTTTTATTATACTACTATTTATTGATTAATTTAAATTTTTATGTATTATATATAGATAGGTAAGGGAGCTGGTGACTATCCCCTCTTTATGAGGGGAGGAAGTTCCGCCCACCCCGTATATGGGCAGATGCCCCCGAGAGGGGGCGGGAGATGCAACAGAAACGACACGGCTCCGGAAGAGATGACGATGATAGTGAAAGTTGAGGACTTCCGGAGAACCGGTGAAACGGGCATCTCCCCTGCCCGGGGTGCAAGCCGAAAGGCGCTTAGCCGAATGTCACCGAAATTACAGAAGGCGGGCTATAGCTCCCATACCTATCTTACATTTTATTTTTTAGGTAGAAAATTTTTTATAATATCTTCAACATCTTTATTTAAATAAATATTTTTTGATGTTGATAGTTTTTGAATAAACTTTGGTTTTAACTTTCTTTTTAAAATAATAAAGTTATCTTTTTTAGAATAGCCCTCAAATTCACCCCATTTTACGAATACATTTTTGAAACCTATTCCCTTTTTGCAGATATAAACATCTATTTCTATATTTAGATTTTTCCAAAAAATCACTAACGATAAGATTATTAAAATTTCAGAGACTATTTCTACAATTAATTTATAAATGTCCATATTTGAATTATACATAAAAATATTTAATAAAACTACAAATAATATTAAGATTCCTATCAAAATTGGGAAAAATTTTTTATCATACTTTGCTTTATCTCCATAAATTAGATAGAGATAATTCATTTTTATATTTTTAATTACATCATTATAGGTTTTATCTTTTGAATACTTTGTTATTCTATAAATTACTAAACTATCTATAAGAATCATAAAACTAAATAATAATAAGAAATCCATACTTTCCCTCATTTTAACAAATAACTTAATATATTAAATAATAGATTATTTTAATGATATAATTTTTACTGTGGTGAATAAAATGGACATTAAGATAAAAGAAATCTTTGAAAATGTTTATGAAATTGATTTGGAAGATGGTGTAAAAAGAATTGGAACAAAATCTATTGTTAAAGGAAAAAAAGTTTATGATGAAAAAATTGTAAAAGTTGATGATGAAGAGTATAGAATTTGGAATCCTCATAAGAGTAAGTTAGGTGCGGCGATAATTAAAGGTTTAAAAGTCATGCCTATTAAGAGGAATTCAAAGGTTTTATACTTAGGGGCATCTGCTGGAACAACTCCTTCTCATGTCTCTGACATTGCAGATAGAGGAATAATTTACGCTGTTGAGTATGCTCCAAGAATTATGAGAGAATTTTTAGATTCATGTAAAGATAGAATAAACTTAATTCCAATTTTAGGAGATGCAAATAAGCCACAGGAGTATTCAAATATCGTTGAGAAAGTTGATGTCATCTATGAGGATGTTGCTCAACCAAACCAAGCAGAGATTTTAATAAAAAACGCCAAATGGTTTTTAAAGAAGGGAGGATATGGAATGATAGCAATAAAAGCCAGAAGTATAGATGTTACAAAAGACCCTAAGGAAATATTTAAAGAACAAAAAGAAATTTTAGAAAGTAATGGATTTAAAATAGTCGATGAAGTAGATATAGAGCCATTTGAAAAAGATCACATAATGTTTGTAGGTAAGTGGTTAGGATAAAACTTAATTATTTTTAACATCAATTTTTTAAATTATGTGGTGAAAGTATGAGAGTTTTTGAAGTTATGAGAGAGACAAAGGAGACAAATGTATATTTGAAAATAAACATTGATGGTGTAGGAAAATACAAAATAGACACTGGAATTCCTTTTTTTGACCATCTACTTTCCTCATTTGCAAAACATGGATGTTTTGACTTAATTGTTAAGGCAAGAGGTGATTTAGACATTGATGACCATCACACAGTTGAGGATGTTGGAATTTGCTTAGGTTTGGCTTTAAATCAAATTGAAAAGAAAAATATTTTCAGATTCGGATGGGCAATAATTCCTATGGATGATGCAAGAGCGATGGTTTCTATTGATTTAAGTGGTAGAAGTTATTGCGTGGGAAGTTACAAACCAGAAAGAGAAAAAATTGGAGATTTATCATTAGAGAATATAAATCACTTCTTTGAGTCAGTTGCAAGTTATGGAATGCTAAATATACACTATGAAGTTATTGGAAAAAATGAGCATCACAAAGTTGAAGCATTATTTAAAGCGTTTGGTGTTGCTTTAGATTTAGCCACAAAGTTTGATGAGAGAAAAGGGATAATAAGTACTAAAGGAGAGATTAAACTGCCATAATATAAATTTTGGTGTTATAAATGATTACTAACTACTTTGAAGAATTTAATAATATGGTTGAAGAATATATTGAAAAGTATAAAGGAAAATTTGGATGTATTGTATCATTTAATGGATTTGTTAGAGAATATGATGTAATAGATGGTAAAAAAATTCCATCAAAAGGTATGAAGATAGATAATAATATTTTTGAAAAATTAGAAGTTATAGTAAATGAGGCAAAAAATAAGTTTGATGTTATAGACATTGTGTTATATCACAATACTGGATTTTTAAATATTGGAGATAGAGTTATGTCAATAGCTGTTTTTGCAAGGCATAGAGATGAAGGTTTTAAAGCCTTGGAATATATTATAAAGGAAGCAAAAAAATATCACTAAATTATTTCTGTTTTAAATTATTTTTATTTTATGCGGTGTTTATTATGAAAATAAAAATTAAAGTTAAAGGTATAGTTCAGGGTGTAGGTTTTAGACCTTTTGTTTATAGAATTGCTAAAAAAAATAATCTAAAAGGCTATGTAAAAAACATGGGTAACTATGTAGAAATATATTTAGATGGTAAAAAAGAGGATATTGATAACTTTATTAAAGATTTAAAAAATAAAAAGCCCCCATTATCAAGAATTGATTCATTGGAAATTATAGAGTGTAATGATATTATAAATTTTAATGATTTTTACATTATTGAAAGTGAAAACTCTAATTTTGAGGAAGAAGGAACTATCCCTGCTGATGTATCAATATGTGAAGAATGTTTAAAGGAACTGTTTGATAAAAATGATAGAAGATACAGATATCCATTCATTGCCTGCACAAATTGTGGGCCAAGATTTACTATTGTTGAAAAACTACCTTATGATAGAGAAAATACTTCAATGAGAGATTTTCCTCTATGTGAAGGATGTTTAAAAGAATATAAAAATCCATTAGATAGAAGATTTCACGCTCAAGCTACCTGTTGTCCAATTTGTGGGCCAAAAGTTTTTTTGAGTGATGGTAAAAATATTATAGCTGAAAAAGATGATGCTATTAAAGAGGCAGTAAAGTTATTGGAAGAAGGAAATATATTGGCTATAAAAGGAATTGGAGGAACTCATCTATGCTGTAAAGTTAGCGAAGATGAACCAGTTCTAAATTTAAGAAAAAGGTTGAATAGACCAACTCAACCATTTGCTGTTATGAGTAAAATAGAATACATAAATTTATTTGCTGAGGTTGATGAGACTGAGAAAGAAGTTTTATTATCTCCAAGTAGACCTATAGTGGTTTTAAGAAAAAATCAGAATTATGATAAATATTTTTCAGAGTATGTTTCTAACTTAGATACAATTGGTGTTATGCTTCCATATAGTGGATTGCATTATCTTTTATTTGACAAAGAAATTGCTTATGTTATGACCTCTGCCAATCTGCCCGGATTACCAATGGTTAAAGATAATGATGAAATTTTAGAGAAACTTGATGGCATTGCTGATTATTTTTTATTACACAATAGAAGGATAGTTAATAGATGTGACGACAGTGTTATCAAAAAAGTAGCTAATAGATTTGTCTTTTTAAGAAGGTCAAGAGGATATGCTCCTGAACCTATAGAGGTTAATGTAAATAATGATAAAAATATTCTATGCGTTGGACCTGAGTTAAATTCAACTGCCTGCATAGTTAAAAGAAATAAGTTTTATTTAACTCAATATATAGGAAACACTTCTAAATATGAAACATTTTGCTATTTAAAAGATGCAATAGACAACATTTTAAAATTAACTAACACAAAGAAAATTGATGTTATTGTATGTGATTTACATCCTCAGTATAACTCTACAAAATTGGCTGAAGAATTATCTGAAAAATTTGGAGTTGAAATTTTTAGAGTTCAACATCACTTTGCACACGCATATAGTTTATTAGGAGATAACAACTATTTTGATGATGCCGTTATCTTATCTTTGGATGGAGTAGGATATGGATTAGATGGAAATATCTGGGGAGGAGAAATATTACTATTTAAAGATGGTAAATTAAAAAGAGTTGGGCATTTGGAAGAGCAATATCAGTTGGGAGGAGACTTAGCAACAAAGTATCCATTGAGAATGCTCTTATCAATATTGTATAAGGCAATAGGAGATGAAGCATTTAATTTTATAAAGAGATATAATTTCTTTTCAGAAAAAGAACTAAATATTTTAAAATTTCAACTTGAGAAAAAAATAAACTGCCCTTTAACAACATCCACTGGAAGAGTTTTAGATGCAGTTTCTTCATTGTTAGGAGTTTGTTTTGTTAAAACATATGATGGAGAACCAAGTATAAGATTAGAGCCCATTGCTAATAAATTTAAAGGTAATATTGAGGTAGAGCCAAAAATAAAAAATAATATACTTAATACAACAGAACTAATCTATAACGCCTATGAGATGTTTATATATGGAGATTCTTTAAGTAAAATAGCACACTACGCCCATATCTATATAGCTGATGGTTTGTTCAATATAGTAAAAAAAATAGCAGATAAGTATGGAATAGAAACAATAGGAATTACTGGAGGAGTTTCATATAATAAAATAATAACTGAGAGAATATTAAATAATGCTAATAAAGAAAATCTCAACTTCATATATCACAAAAGAGTTCCTAATGGAGATGGAGGAATTAGTTTTGGGCAAGGTATCGGATATATAATAAATGAGCCATAGATATTCAAAAACGAGGGAAACGATGATAATTACAACGCCAAGATTTACAATTATTGAGGATGGAGCAATTAATAAACTAAAAGATGTTTTAAAAAAACTTAACTTAAAAAATCCTTTAGTAATTACTGGAAAACATACGAAAAAATACTGTAAATTTCCATATGACATTGAATACTACGATAAAATTTTATCACAAACAATAAAAAAACAAGATTATATTCAATATGACTGCATAGTAGGAGTTGGTGGAGGGAGGGCAATAGATACTGGGAAATATTTAGCATACAAATTAGGAGTACCCTTTATCAGTGTGCCAACAACTGCCTCAAATGATGGAATAGCCTCTCCTATAGTATCTATAAAAAAGCCGTCATTTATGGTAGAAGCTCCAATTGCTATTATTGCCGACACTGAAATAATAAAAAAATCTCCAAAAAGATTATTAAGTGCTGGTATGGGGGATATAGTTTCAAATATTACTGCAGTTTTAGATTGGAAATTAGCGTATAAAGAAAAGGGAGAAAGATATAGTGAAAGTTCTGCTATATTTTCAAAAACCATTGCAAAAGAACTAATTAACTATGTTCTAAATTCTGATTTGTCAGAGTATACAAATAAACTTGTAAAGGCCTTAGTTGGTAGTGGGATAGCTATTGCTATAGCAAACTCTTCTCGTCCAGCGTCTGGTAGTGAGCATCTCTTTTCACATGCATTAGATATGTTGAAGGAAAAATATAATTTAAATGTAAATTCATTGCATGGAGAGCAGTGTGGTGTAGGAACAATTATGATGAGTTATTTACACGAAAAAGAGAATAAAAAATTATCTGGTTTATCTACAAAAATAAAAGAATCCCTAAAGAAAGTTAATGCTCCCACTACATCTAAAGAGTTGGGCTTTGATGAAGATATTATTATTGAGGCGTTAACTATAGCTCACAAGATTAGAAATAGATGGACTATATTAAGAGATGGATTAAATAGAGAAGAGGCAAAAAAATTGGCTGAAGAAACAGGAGTTATATAATAATATTATAACGCATTAGATAATAAAATTATAACAATCTCAATAACTACTATTTGAAAAATCAAACATTAACTTAACTTTATTTATTACTTTATTTATTAATAGATATAGACAATCGATTTCTAATATTATTCCAATAACAATCCCAAGAGCCATTATTTATTAATTATCTGATGAGGAGGCATAGCCTTCGAGGTTATTATAAATGCTGTTATTATAAATGCTTATAAATTCCTTTTATGGGGCTGTCTCTGTTCAGCCCGAAGTCCAATGAGCCTATGGCAGAGAGAATGGTATTCTCGATGAAACTATGGGTTGGAAACAGCCTTAATTGATGCTATTATTATTAGTAATACAACAACCCTTGTTATTTCATTTGAAGCTCCTAATACATCTCCATTTACTCCTCCAAAATGCTTTTTAGCTATTTTAGCCATACACAAGCCAGTAATTATAGAAACTAATATAGCAATTATAACAACTTTTCTATGAATTCCATCAAATAGAAGTATTAAAGGTAAGGATAAAATAATTCCAACTGTTAAAAATTTTTCATCACTTTTTTTTACAAAGTATCTTCCAGTTCCTTCAATTAAAGGATTTCCAAAAGTTGAACAACTGAGCATTCCCAATTTTGCACAAACCTCTCCAACAAGTAAATACAATATATTAATTTCTAAAATGTAAGATATAGAAAATATAGCCATCAAATTGATAAATATTGCAAAAACTACTCCTCCACATCCAATATATCTATCTTTCATAGCCATTAACTTCTTTTTTTTATCTCCAACAGCCATATATCCGTCTCCAAAATCAATTAAACCATCCATGTGATGAAAACCATTTAAATATTCTATAAAAAACAAAATTAAAATAGCTGTTAAAAGATTAGGTAGGAAAAAACTAAAAATGTAACCAACAAACAAACTAAAAATTCCAAATATGTATCCAATTAAAACTATAAAGTAAAAATAACTCGCAACTTTCTCAAAATCAAAATCTTCCACATAAATAGGAAACCTTGTAAAAAATGACAACAATGCCTTAAACTCCTTAAACATTGTTATCCCCAAAATTTTAAAATTCTAATTCTTTTTAACATCTTTAACTTTTAATTTTTTAACAATATCTACAAGTTCTTGAAGTGAGTTTATTCTATAATCGCTATGTTCATCTTTCATATCTTTATATTTACCTTTTAATATCCTAACTGTTATCATTCCTAACTCTTTTGCTGGTTTTATATCTTTATCAACTCTGTCTCCAACATATATTGTTTCTTCAGGCTTTAAACCCATCCTATTTAAACCATATTTAAAAAACTCTAAGTGAGGTTTTCCTAAGCCAAACTCTTCTGATGTAATAACATCATCAAAAAACATATGAATTCCTAATCTAATAAGTTTTTCCCACTGCTTTATAGTTAGTCCATCAGTTATAACCCCCAACTTTAAACCCATAGATTTAAGCTCTATCAAGGTTTTTATAGTATGTGGATAAGGTCTTAATAATGCCACTTTAACATTGTGGTAAGTTATTATTCCAGTAGTTATTATTTTTGGGTCATATCTTCCTAATATTGACTTAACTAAATCGTCAAAGTGCTTTCCATAGTTTGAACCCTTATCTTCAATAATTTTGTTTAGTATATTCATAGCCTCATCAAAACTTACATTTAAACCAGCATCTATCATTGATTTAACTGCCTCCCTTCTTGCAATTTCTACAAATTCTGAAGAATTATATAGAGTATCATCTAAATCAAATAATATACCTTTTATCATAATTTATTCCCTTTTTGTATTTTTATTTGAATTTTTTACTTTCTCTTTAACTAATTTGAATAATCCAACAAAATCATCATTTTCTGTAACAGGAACTACAATTAATCCTAACTTTCTATGCCTTTCAATCCAATCTTCATCGTAAGCGGGAACTTCTATTTTTATAGGTTCATCGGTAGGATTTCCTACTATAACATTTCTATATGGAAATGGCTTTATATCTTCGTCATCATAAGGAAATGTAGTTTCTCTAATATATCCTCCCAAAGCCATTGTCATTTTTGGAAGTAAAACCATTTTTGGCATTATTATCCCCTATTATTTATTTTACTTAAATATTTTACTTAAATTATAATCTATAATTATAAAGTTGTAGCAGGATATAACATTAAGACAATTAAAATTTATCATTAAATGAATATAAAATAACCTTACTAAAATAGTTTTCGTGTTTTGATTTTATATAATCTAAAATAATAAAGAAGTAAAAAATAAAATAGTGAAAAGTAGGAATTTAGTATTCTATGTAGTCAATTGCGTGCTTAAATATTAATAAGTTTCTGTCTCCTACTTTTACAATAATCTCATAGTTCGAAATACCTGTAACATTTGCATCTAAAACTTCCCCGTTTCTCAAGAATATCTTGACTTTTTTCCCTCTTAATTTTCTTGCATATTCAAAGTTTGGAATTATTTTATTTGCTTTCTTTTTTGCAGGTTTATTCATTGCCGCCACCTTTTTAATTAATTAAATTAATTAACCCATAATAATTTTCAAACACCTATATATACTTTTTTAAATAGTAAATAGTAGATAATAAATATATAAATATGAATATTTAATTCTTTTCTGTTACAATTACTGAACCTTCGTTAAAAGGATTTGACCTTAAATATATTGAGTATAGATATGGATAATTATCTTTTAAATGTTTCACATAATTTAGCCACTGTATCACTAAAAATTTATAAACTCTAATAATATCATTTTTTAAGTGGTTTAAATCACTTTTTGGTAAGTTGTTTAAATCCTCTCTTTTATGCAATTCATCTGCTAAATGAAAAACTGCTAATAACAATTCTGAAAACTCATCATGTTCTAACAATAGAGGATTTTCCATTAATCTTAAAAGGAACTCTTTATTTTTATCTAATAGATTTTTTAGTTCGTATAAGTTGATTTTTTCAATGTCTATTTCGTATTTATAATTTTTTAAGAGTTTTTTCATTTTTTCATACCATTTGTTATCCCATTCATTTGTTATTTTTAAAAAACTTTTTATATTTCCTTTATCTGCTTTTAAGATAATTTTTAATAAATCTTCGCCAACAGTATTAAAAAATGCACCTATAAGCATATTAAGTTTTTTTAATTTTTTCATTTTGTCTCTATGCTCTAAAATTCTCTCAATAACTATTGTTACGAGTAATACTTCAATAGGCACAAAGGCTAAATGAAGTATAAAATAACTCAATAAATGTTCAATATCCCTAAATATTAAAAAATGCAAAAAATAAATTAACATAGATGTAATAATTAAAATAATTGATAGTATCAATATATACTTTTTATCATCCATTTTATCCCATAAATTTCCATATCTTATCTCCTACATAGTGAAGATTCTTAACAGCTCTTCCTTCCTTAGATTCTTTCATTGTTTTTCCATCCATTAGAGCAATACCTACACATATTGGCTTTTTGTGTTCTTCATCAACAACAAATACAAAATCTCCTTCTTTAATATTTTCATCAGAATCAACAATTCCTGGAGCCATTACATCTGCCCCTTTTATTAAAAATCTTATTGCCCCTTTATCAACTACAACTAAATTTTTGTTAGGTAGAAATTTTAACAACAACTTAATTGTAGGAATAATCTTATTATCTTTTTTAAAGGCGATTGGTTCTCTATCTACCAATATAATGTCAAAATTGTCTGTTATAACTACCTCCACTTTACTTTTTTTTGGAATAATATCATCCAAATTTTCAAAAAATTCATTTAACTCTTTTTTTAAGTTTTTTATATCCTTTTTACTTAAAAAATACCTCCTCTTTACATTCAATTCCATCACCTTAATTATTCCAATAATTTATAGAGTGTCGTTCTTTCTTTAGGAGTTAATCCAACCCTTTTAATCATATCTTTAATTTCCTCAACGCTCATATAAACTCCATGCTCTGCCCCAGCACTTCTTGATATATTCTCCTCAATAAGTGTTCCTCCTACATCGTTAGCCCCACATCTTAAAGATACTTGAACCATTTTTTTTCCTAATTTAACCCAAGATGCCTGAATATTTTTTATTAGTCCTCTAAAAACAATTCTACTAATAGCAAACATCTTTAAATCTTCAATTCCAGTAGCTCCTGCTCTTGCTCTTCCCTCTCTATAAATTGGAGCATTTTTATACATAAATGAAAGTGGAACAAATTCAGTAAAACCATTAGTCTCTTCCTGAATCTCTTTAATTATAAAAAGATGATTAACTATATGTCTATACTCTTCAATATGCCCATACATAATTGTAGAAGTCGTAGGAATTCCTAATTTATGAGCTTCCTTAATTATATATATCCATTCCCTTGTCTTTATTTTGTTAGGACACAGTTCTTCCCTAATCTCATCATCTAAAATCTCTGCCGCAGTTCCGGGCATTGAATTTAATCCACTTTCTTTTAATATTTTTAAAGCCTCTTTAATAGTTAATCCAGCATTTTCTGCTCCAAAATAAACCTCCATGGGAGAAAATGCGTGTATATGTATATCTCCATAAGGTTTTGTCGCCTCATGAACTGCCTTTAAAATCTCTGCCTGATAATAAGTATCTATCTTAGGATGTAAGCCACCTTGAATACAAACTTCAGTGCATCCAAATTTTTTTGCTTCAACAGATCTCTTAGCAATTTCATCTATGTCTAAAAAATAAGCATGTTTATCATTCTCATTGGCTCTAAAAGCACAAAATTTACAGTTACCAATGCAGATGTTTGTGAAATTTATATTCCTATTTACTACATAAGTCACTATATCTCCAACTTCCTCTTTTCTCAAAGAATCAGCAAATTTAAATAATTCAAAAATGTTTTCATTATCTTCAAATAATTCTAATGCCTCTTTTTTTGATATTTCTTTCTCTTTAAATTTTTCAAAGTCCATAGTTTCACTCATTGAGAGTATTATTTATAATAATCCTCAGAAATTGTTAATTTGCCATCTTTTAATTTGTAGTGAAAGCATGAATAGTAACCTTCGTGACATGCCACTCCTTTTTGTTCTACTATGAATAACAAAGCATCTCCGTCACAATCTCTATAAAATTCCTTTAATTTTTGAACATTTCCACTTTCCTCACCTTTTTTCCATAATTTTTTTCTACTCGTTGAGTAGTAGTGCATATAACCAGTTTTTAATGTCTCTTTTAATGCCTCCTCATTCATAAATGCAGTCATCAATACATTCTTATTTTCATCACATGTAATTGCAATAATTAACTTCTCTCCATCTATATTTCTAAACTTTAAATTTAAATTTTTAATTATTTTCTCAATATTTTCCATAATTATCCCCTCTACTTACCACTCATCACTTATATTCATCCACTCCCCAACTATATCTATATCCTTTCCTCCATATATACCATCAAATTTATCTATTTTAACAACTGATGGCAAATTTATTGCGGTTCCTACTATAAGTGCCTCACCAATACACAAAGATGCTAAATCTTTTGCTAAATCTTCCCCTAATTCTTCAGAAGCTCTCTGAATGTATTTTTGGTCTTCTGGCTCAATTATTCTTAAAATTATTTTAGTGTTTGTTTGTGATAAAATATTTGGATCTAATTCTTTAGGTCTTTGACTAATTAATCCCAACCCTACTCCAAACTTTCTACCCTCTTTTGCTATTTTTCCTAACCATAAACTTGATTCTGTTTTTTCATTGATTGGTATAAAAACGTGAGCTTCCTCTAAGATAATCAATACAGGTTTTTTAACAATTTTGTAGTGTTTATCTATAATTTCTAAATTAGATAAAGCTGTCATTCTAATTCTTTCATTTGGAATATTACGCTCTTTTAATGATTTTAAATAAAGGGTTCTCTTTGATAATATATGTTTAGCTATGTATCCTACAATTGTTCTCATTTGATGTATTTCCAATCCACTTAAATTAACAACATTTATTTTACCAATATCAAATTCTTCTATAATATCTCTATCTCCAATATACAATGAAAAATCTATCATAAATTTTCCGACGATGTTATATAAAGAAATAATATTAATAAAATCTTGCTCACCCACTTTTCTTCGTTCATATTTTCTCATTAATGGATTGTAATATTTTATATCCCAACCTACCTCTGCTGACTTACTCCACTCATACAATAAATTTTCTAACTTTTCAATAAATTCTAAACCCTCAATATTTGGAAAATCATTTTTTATTGTGTAGTAAGCATATTCGAGATAAATTCTTTTTTCAAAATCATTTTTATCTATTCCTATCAAATCAGAAAGTTCATCAGGAGATAACATTGAGGGATTCATTTTAGGAACAATCACTTTAACTTTTCCTTCTAAATCTTCGTGATATAAGGTAGTGTATTCTCCATGAGTATCAAAGATAATTATACTTGCATTCTTTTTTCCTAACTCTCTACATAAAACTGACACTGTATTAGATTTCCCTCCACCAGTAACTGATAAAATAGCGAAATGACGAGAAACAAGAGAATTTGTATCTAAATAAACCCTAACATTTTCCCTTGTTAATAAATGTCCAATACTAATTCCATTTTTAACATAAAAAATATTGTTTAAAATCGTATCTTCACAAAATTTTACATTTTCATCAGGTTTAATTGGATACCTATTCATAAGTATTTTATTATCGCTCAAAACTCCTATAACTTTTGCTTCACAAATATACTTTCCGTTTTCAGCAGTAACATTTTTTACAATACCTAAAACCTCTTTATTATCAGTATTTTTTGTAATTACATACTCCCATAATCTTACATTCTCTAAAGACTCAAATTTAAAATAATTTGTTGATGTTTTCCCAATAACCTTCATATCCCTCTCCTTTAAAATTTTAATTTTTATTAATTAATTTAAAAAATGAAACCAAATTTTGCCAATTCTCTCTTGCAAGTATTAATAATTTCATCATTTGGCTTATAATTTTCGGGAGATTCACAATACTTATACATTTCAACAGGCAATTTTTCTTTTAGATATTCAATAAGATTATTAATAGATTTTGACTTATCTTCATCATAAATTTCTTCAATTATATTTAAGTTTTCAATTAAAAAGAGATAAATGTATGCTAATATAGGATTGATATTAATATACTTATGGAGAGTGGCAAAGTGATATTGAACCTTATCTATTTTACAATAAATAACTGGAACATTTAACAGAGGAGAAAATATGTCTAAATTCGTTGGCTCTTTATTCATCAACTTTTTAATAATTTTATCAACTTCTTCCTTGTTATCTAATAATTTTTTTAGCTTCATAGCCATTGATATAGCCTCATCATATTTTCCTGCTTTTTCATAGACAACTATTATAGATTTTATTGCATCAATATCGTTAGGATTTATTTTCAATACATTCATAAAAGAGTCATAGGCTATTTTGTAATTTTTTAACTTGAAATAGATATATCCTCTAATTTTCCATAACTCAATATCGTCCAAGTTTTTGTTAATTAAGTTATCTAAGTATGATAAAGCTTCTTCATAATACTTTAAATTATTAGATGTCTCTGCCTTTCCAATTAGGGAGTAGAGTATTAACTTATCACAATCTCCTGAAACATCATAAGTCGTTATTTCTAAGAGTTTATCAAAATATTCTGCTGATTTTTCGAAATCCCCTTTTTTATAGTAGTAAATACTTAAACCAAAGTATGCATAAGGATTTGGATATATTTCTATGGATTTATTATAGGCATTTACAGATTCTGAACTATTGATTTTATTCAAAATGTCTCCATACTTAGCATAAAATATACTTCTTTCAAATAAGGATATTGACTTTTTTATATACTCAAGGGCTTTATGATATTCTTCAAAAATTTCAGATATAACACTTTTATAGTAATATGCAAAGTCATTAGATTCATCTATTGAAATAATTTTATTTAAGAATTTCAATGCGTTTATATAATTTCCAATTTCAATTAAATTAACTGCCTTAATAAGATCTTCATAAATGTTTTTATCTATAATTTCAAAAAGTTCGTCTATAAATTTCACTATTCTTTTACATTCGTGATTTGGCTCTTTTTCTAAGATCTTTTTAAAAGATTCGTATGCGTTATCAATATCTCCAAAGAGCAAATATAACTTTCCCGCATTGTACAATGCGTCAATTTTCTTTTCATTTAGTTTGTAAGATTTTAAATAATAATTTAAAGCATCTTCATATTTCTTAAGTTTTAAGGAAAGTTCTCCCAATAGTTCATACAAATCACTATTTTTAATTTTTCTTGAAGCTTCAATAAAACATTTATATGCTCCATCATAATCTTTAAGTTTATATAATATCATTCCTTTTAAATATATAAATTCTAAATTTTTAGGAGACAAAGAAATAGCTTTATTTATTGCATCAAGAGCCTTTTCATATTCTTCTAAATTAAAGTATGCATAGGCAAGATTAGCCCAATCTATTGCTCTCATATAATTTTCAGATATAGCCTTTAAGTAACATTCTACTGCCTTTTGGTAATTACTTTCATCTAAATATTTTTCAGCTTTTAATATCCATTTATCTAAATTGTCTTTAGAAATTAATTTACTTAGAAATTTTTTAAACACCATAATATCACTGAATTTTATATCCATTGTTATTTGCCTTAGTTATAATAATATCCCCACAAATTCCATACTTATCAAAAATTTCGTTAGCTTTTTCAACTATTAATTTTTTATCTCCAAGAGTATAGACAGTAGGTCCAAAACTTGATAAACCAGAATATACATTATTATCTTTTTCTTTATGTAATTCAAAAATTAAATCTTTAACAATATCTGATTGTAAATTTACTTCAATTTTTTTGAATCCTAAATATTGTAGTTTATTAACAACATCTCCAAAATCTTCCAAGTTTTTTTCAACAACCGCTGGCATCATCTTCATTAAAACTAAATGGCAGATTTTTTCAACTTCATTTAAAGGTACTGGGCAGTATTTTTTAAATATATCTACTTCTTTTTTTCCATAGATGTGTTCTCCCTTTGGTATTATTAATACAACTTCCCAATCAAAATCGTGTCTAAATATTATTGGTGCTGGCTTAACTCCTTTTGAAGCTGAAGAAGGCTTAAATTCTTCCTTATCTTTACCTTTACCAAAGCTATGCCCTCCATCAATTAAAAATCCACCATATTCAAATGCCCCTATACCTATTCCAGAAGTCCCTCCTCTTCCAGTAATCTTAGCCAATTCATAAGCATTTAAATCTTTCCCATATATTTCAGTTATTAACTTACCTACTGCTAAAGATATCTGTGTTCCACTGCCCAAACCAGAGTGAGAAGGAAATAAAGATAAAATTTTTAAATATATTCCCTCTTCATTGATAGTTTTTAAAACTTTATTTGATATATTATAAATTCTATCCTCAATATTTTTTATATACTCACAATTAAATTTTTTAAATAATTTTCTATCAAACTCTATGATTATTTCATCGCATTCTTTTCCTTTAATTTTTATGTTTGGTTCTTCCAACGCTAACCCTATTCCACCATCTACTCTCCCAATAGACCCATTTAAATCAATAAGTCCCATATGAATCCTTGATGGAGTTTGAATAGTAATCAAAATTTTCACCTTGTTTTATTTTTATTTGGTTTTTTATTATTTTTAACTAAATTAAAATAGTATATATAAATAAGTATGTTAAAATAATTAAAAAATAATATAAAAATTAAATTAACGCTTCTATTAAATCTCCTCTTGTAATTATTCCAACTAAATTACCTTCATCATCTACAACAGGTAATCTTTTAATTTTATGCTCAACCATTAATTTTGCCGCATCGTTAATTGTCATCTCAGGTTTTACAACTATAACATTCTTCGTCATCACATCTTTAACCTTTGTTTTTAATGCCTTTTTTAAATCTTCCTTAAACTCCTCAATCTTCAATGCTGTTTTTAATGGCAACTCTATTAAATCCAATGGTGAAGGTAAAATAAGGTTTAAATCCTCATTATGTGTAACAATGGTTTTTACAATATCACTTTCAGAGATTATTCCAACTAACTCTCCATTTTTGTTTAATACTGGAGCCCCACTAATTTTTTTCTCTCTAAATAATTTTATTACATTACTTAAATCGTCGTCATCATAAACTACAATGGGTTTTTTCATAACCTCTTTTATTAACATTTTTTCCACCATTTAATCTTTTATTCAATATAATCTTTAATATTCAATCCTAACTCATCGCAAATTTCTTTTAGTTGATTGTATAAGTTTTCATCAATCTCAAATCCATTCTTTCTTTTCATTTTATTTCTCTCCTCTATCTCCCCAGGAATTAATATTTCAAAACCTTCTGCTGGCTCTGATGTTTTAATCTCTTCTAACAACTCATCTACTTTTTTCTTAAACTCCTCCTTTCCAACAAAAAACTCTGGATTAATGACTATAAATAGATCTCCTTTACTGCATTTTTCATAAGGATTTGCCGTTCCTCTAACTTTAGTTCCAACCTCTGCCCCACCAATAGCTGACAACATCTCAATAGCTAATGCTAAACCAAAACCTTTAGGACCTCCAAATGGTAATATACATCCTTCTAATGCTTTGGCTGGATCTGTTGTTATCTTTCCATCTTTATCTACTGCACAACCTTCTGGAATCTTTATATTTTTTCTTAATGCCTCTAAAATTTTACCTCTTGCTATTGATGCAGTAGCCATATCTAATGAAAATTTATATTTATTTCCTTTAAATGCAATTGCTATAGGATTTGTTCCTAAAATTTTCTCTTTTCCACCAAAAGGAGCCATTGCTGGTTCTGTATTTGTTATAGTTATCCCAATCATATCTTGATTCATAGCTAACTCTGAATAATAGCCAGCAATTCCAAAATGATTAGCATTTTTTGTTGCTACTACTCCAACTCCAACATTTTTTGCTTTTTCTATAGCTAATTCCATAGCTTTTTTACCTACTACTTGTCCTAATCCAAAATCTCCATCTACAACTGCCGTAGATGGACTTTCTTTAATTATTTTAATATTAGGCTTTGGATTTATGTTTCCCAACTTTAAAGCAGTTATATACTGTGGAAACCTCCCAATTCCGTGAGATGTAAATCCTTTTAAATCTGCATCAACAAAAACATCTGCAGTTATTTTAGCATCTTCTTCTGGAACTCCAAATTTTTTTAAAATATCAATTATTAGTTTTCTTTCATTTTCTGGTTTTAAGATTACCATTTTTATCCCTCAAAATTTTTATAATTTTTATGGTTTTACAAAATCCATCTTGTAATAGACAATATCCCCATCTGCATCTACTATTGCTATGAGAAGTTTTTTTCTAACTGAATGGGCAACTCTAACAAATCCAGTTAGTTCATTTAATAGTATGGAAGAATCTTCAGTAAAAACTTTAACTAAATAAACTGAATGCTCTTTTTCAATATTTGCTCCCTTTTCATAGAGTCTAAAATCTGCTCCATACTTTAAGCCAGTTTTTACAATATAACCCCTTATTCTTAAATCCTTATAAACTAAATATTTTAGGCATAATCTCTCTTCAATGTTTTTTGCATATTCATACAGTTCTTCAAAACTCATTATATTTTTATCCCTATCTTTAACTACTAACCATCCCAAATTTATTAAATATAATGCCTCAACTAATGACAGTATTAAAAAATTTCCCTCAACATTTCCATACTGCCTCGATGATAGTTTAGATATGCCATTTTTATCAAAAATTAATACTCTATCTCCATCTAAAATTCCTACAATTTTTTTTCCCACGAATCCCACCAATTAAAATTATTTGAAAAATTATTTAATAATACAACCTAATTTATATTAAAAACGATATTTATATAATACTGTATATTGAGGTGAATGCATGATAATACATCCGAGACCTTCTCCTATTGCTGCGGCTATGTATCAACTTAGAGACATTGGAGTTGATGCTATAATTATACACGGACCAAGTGGATGTTGTTTTAGAACTGCGAGGCTGTTAGAGTTAGATGGCGTTAGAGTATTTACAAGTAACATAGATGAAAATGCCATTGTTTTTGGTGCTTCTGAAAATTTAAAAGAGGTTTTAGATTATGCAGTAGAATACTTAAAAAATAAGTTAAATAAAGAAAAGCCTTTAATTGGTATTGTGGGGACTTGTGTTAGTATGATTATTGGAGAAAACTTGGAGGAATTTGCCAACTATGAAAAGGCAACAGTAATTCCTGTAGAAGTTCATAGTGGTTTTGGAGATAATACTGTTGGGGCTATAAAGGCAATGGAATCTGCCCTAAAATTAGGAATAATCGATGAGGATGAATTTAAAAGGCAGAAATATTTATTAAAAAAAGCAACAGAAATTGAAAAAAGTAGAGGAATGGCTAAGAGAGAGTATATAAAACCAACGTATGAAGATGATACTGAGGAAGTTATTAATTTATTAAAATCTATGAAAAATAAAGATACAAAAATAGCTTGTGTATTAAATGCTAAAAAAGAGACTGCCTATTTATTTGTCCATCCTCTAATTGTGTTAAATAAATATTTTAACTGCGTAAATATTGCAAACTTAGATGAAAATAAGGGGCTTAAAAAAATTAGAAATGATGCAAAAAATATATTAAAAAGATTCACTCCAGATTATATTACTGGTGGATTAGATGAGTATCCAATAACTGGAGAAAAAGTTGTTGAGATATTAAATAACTTAGATGATATTGATTTAATAGTAGTTTCTGGAGTTCCTCATGCCTTACCAATTGAAAATTTAAAAAAGGATATTATTAAAATAGCTATAAGTGATGGTCCGAGGACATACTATCCTATAAAAGAACTTTATGACTATGCAATCGTTGAATTTGACGCTCATGCTAAAGTTTTAGGTAAAAGGGATATTGTTAAATCAAGATTTGGAGAAATTTTAGAGCATGAATTAAAATAAGATAAAAATAACAACAATAAATATAAATTATAGAATCAACATTTAACTAATAATTAAAATAAATTTAAATGGTGAAACTATGGACGAGCCATGGGTAGAAAAGTATAGACCAAAAACTTTGGATGAGATTGTTGGACAAGAGGAAATAGTAAAGAGATTAAAAAAATATGTTGAAAAAAAGAGCATGCCCCATCTTTTGTTTAGCGGACCACCAGGAGTTGGAAAGTGCTTAACAGGAGATACAAAAGTTATTGTAAATGGGGAGATTAGAGAGATTGGAGAAGTTGTTGATGAAATAAGCAATGGAAAATTTGGAGCAACTTTATCTAATAATATAAAAGTTTTAGGAGTTGATGAAGAAGGAAAAGTTAGAGAATTTAATGTGCAGTATGTGTATAAAGATAAAACCAATGCTTTAATAAAAATAAAAACTAAGATGGGTAGAGAATTAAAAGTAACAACCTACCATCCTCTACTAATAAACAACAAAAATGGAGAAATAAAATGGGAAAAGGCAGAAAATTTAAAGGTTGGAGATAAGTTAGCAACACCAAGATATGTAGTTTTTGATAATAATAAAGATAATGAAAACATTGATTTAGTTAGATGGATTGCCTATTATGTAGCAGAAGGATATATTAAAGATGATAAGATTATCTTCACCCACAATGATAAAAAAATTATAAATAAGTTCTTAGAACTTACAAAAAGTTTATTTAAGGATGCTAAGATAATAGAGGAAGATAATTGTATAACAATAATTTCAAAAGAGGCATTAGAAGTAATTAAAAAATATAATTTAGCCAATAAAAGGATTCCAAATAATGTTATGAATAGTGATGCTTTAAAAGTATTTTTAGATGCTTATATTGAATGTGACGGAATCAAAAAGGATAATAAAATAATATTACCTACAACAAATAAAGATTTTGCAGAAGAATTAAGTTATGCACTATTAAAATATGGTGTTATCGTTAAATTGGAAAAAGTAAATAATATTTATAAAATAATAATTTCCGAAGAAATTTCTGATAAAATAATTGTAGATGTAGAAAAAATAAATTATATCTGTGAAAAGTTGGGAATTAAAAATGTTAAATTAAAAAGCAATATTTTAGGCTATAATGAATGTAGAAAATTGTGTAATGCTATTTTAAATAGGATATATAACCAGTTAGATAAAATTAGAGATTTAGATAAAATTAGAGATAACAAATTGTTAGATTGTATAGGATATTTATTATTCTTAGTATCTAATGAAATCTATTGGGATGAAATTGTTGAAATTGAGCAATTATATGGAGACTTTATAATCTATGATTTACATGTTCCAAAATATCACAACTTTGTTGGAGGTAATTTACCAACTATATTGCATAATACAACCGCGGCTTTATGTTTAGCAAGAGATTTATTTGGAGAAAATTGGAGGGAGAACTTTTTAGAGCTCAATGCATCTGTTTCTAAGGATACTCCAATATTGGTAAAAATTAATGGAGTAACTAAAAGAACAACCTTTGCAGAGTTGGATAAAATTTATTTCAAAGAGGAAGATGAGGAATATAAAGATGTGAATAACTTAGAAGTTTTAACCGTTGATGATAATTATAAAGTAAGATGGGCAAAGGTCTCAAAGATAATAAGGCATAAAGTGGAAAAAATATTGAAAGTTTATCTCGAAGGAGGAGCAGTTTTAGAATTAACTGGAAACCATGCTATAATGATGCTTAGTGAAAATGGATTAATAACTAAAAAAGCAAGTGATATCAAAGTAGGTGACTTTTTATTGAGTTTTACTGCAAATATTGAGGGAGATTTGGAAAATATAAATAGTAATATTTCAACTCTAATAACTAAAAATAAAAGAATTTCAGACATTATTTATCAAATGCCAATTGATAAAAGAATAAAATACTTAAAAGAGTTATTTGACTGTAAGGGAAAATTAGATATAATTAAAGTTCCTACAATTTCAAAAGATTTGAGTATTGATATAGTTTGGTTATCAAGAATTTCTGGATTTGAAAGCTATATGAATAAGATTATATTAAAGAACAATTTGAAGAAAAGTGATTTATTGCCAGCAAATATAATTATAAAATTGCTGAAAAAAATTGAAGATAAAATAAATGGAAATTGGAGATATGTTTTAAGGCATCAACTTTATGAGAAAAAAGAGAGAGTTTCTAAGATATTAATTAGAGAAATCCTAAAAATGATAAATAAGGAAGAATTAAGCGAAGAAGAATTAAACATATACTATCTATTACATAAATTGGCTTATACTGATTTACATGCATTAAAAGTTAAAAAAATTGAAATTATTGATTATAACGACTATGTATATGATGTTAGTGTCCCAAATAATGAAATGTTCTTTGCTGGAAATGTCCCAATTTTATTACATAACTCTGATGAGAGAGGGATAGATGTTATCAGGACAAAAGTAAAAGAATTTGCAAGAACTAAGCCAATCGGAGACATACCATTTAAGATAATATTCTTAGATGAAAGTGATGCTTTAACAGCAGATGCTCAAAACGCTTTAAGAAGAATTATGGAGAAATACTCAAATGTTTGTAGGTTTATACTATCCTGTAATTATCCAAGTAAAATTATTCCTCCAATTCAATCAAGGTGTGCAGTTTTCAGGTTCTCTCCACTTAAAAAAGAAGATATTGCAAAAAAATTAAAGGAGATTGCTGAAAAGGAGAATTTAAAATTAACTGAGAGTGGATTAGACGCAATAATCTATGTTAGTGAAGGAGATTTAAGAAAGGCTATAAATGTATTACAAACTGCTGCTGCGTTAAGCAATGTTATAGATGATGAAATTATCTATAAAGTATCTTCAAGAGCAAGACCTGAGGAAGTTAAAAAAATGATGGAATTGGCGTTAGAAGGCAAATTTATGGAGGCGAGAGATTTATTATATAAACTTATGGTTGAGTGGGGAATGAGTGGGGAAGATATATTAAATCAGATGTTTAGAGAGATAAATAATTTAAACATTGATGAAAGAAAAAAGGTTGAATTGGCAGATTACATTGGAGAAACTGACTTTAGAATAGTAGAAGGAGCTAATGAACGAATTCAGCTAAGTTCTTTACTTGCAAAAATGGCTTTATTGGGTAAAAAATAATTTTTTTATTTATTTTTTCTCTTCCATCTTTATAGCATTGACTGGACAAACCTTTACACATTTTCCACATAATATGCATTTATCCTTAATGATCTTAACTTTACCTCCTTCTTCTTCAATAGCATTGACTGGACACTCTTCAACACAGACAAAACAACCCACACATAAGTTTTTATTAACTTCAATGTCTTTTGTTTTTATAACTTCCCCTATCTCATTTTCTACCTTTATACATTTTTTTGGACACACTTCCATACAAGCTCCACAACCCATACATAAATCTAAATTAATCTCTATACTCTTCCTTATCTCAACCTTTATAGCCCCAGTTGGACAGTATCTTGCACAAATTCCACATTTTACACATTTATCTTTATCTATGTAATAATTTTTTAGTCTAATTTTTCTATGGGGAATGGTTTTTTCTTTTATTACATAATGTATTTCTCTATCTTTAATCTCAGCTTTTCCATCTATTACATATATAGCCCCAACTGGACATGTTTGAGCACAGATTTCACATTTAACACATTTCTCATCAATAATTTTTACAGACTTTCTAATTTTAGCCTTTTCTATTGCATTTACTGGACACTCTTTATAGCATAGATTACATCTAACGCATTTACTTTCATTGACATATAGTGATTTGTAAGATATTGGCTTTATTTTGTGAGCCACTTCACTAATATACTCTTTATCTCCATCCATCTTTGATAAAATTTCATTTAAAGATTTTTTTATTTCAATCAATCTAACCACCTATAAATTATCTCAATATAATAGCATTAAGAGGACACAGTTCTTCACATCTTCCACATAGCTCACATTTATTTATATCAATCCTTATTTTGGGTCCATACTCTTCAATAGCATTGTATGGGCAATTTCTTAGGCATACTAAACAGGAGGCGCATCTTTCTTTAATATACTCAATAAATTCATATTTGTTTATTTCAACAATTTTTGCAGTTTCGTTAATTTCGCATCTTAATTTTATTATTACAATGGCATCAGTTGGGCAAACTTTTTTACACTTTCCACAGAAAATACATTTTTCCCTATCAATTTTTATAAATAGGCCACTTTTATCATAAGATATGGCATTAACTGGGCAAACCTCTATACATTTCCCACAATTTATACATCTATCCTCTTTAACGATAATTTCCCTCTTGTTAAAAATTAAATTAAATTTTGGGAGTATTTTAATATTTTTATCTTCTAATTCTAAGTGTTTAGATATTATTCCTTTTATCATAAAACTCCCTCTTAAGTTCCTTTATCCTCTTATTTTCTTCATAAACTTTCTTTCTTAATTCCTCTTTCAGTTTATTAATTGCTAATTTTTCAATCTCTTCTAAAACCTTTCCATACTTCTTAGTGTAGTTAATTAAATCATTTTCAATTTTCTCAATTATTTCATCCTCTATTATTCTAACTTTAACAGCTTCCTTAGCTTCCTCAGGTTTAACTGGTTTTATAGCATTGACTGGACACTCTCTCTCACAAACTCCACAACTAACGCACAATTCTGGAACAATGTATGGAAGTTTTGTCTCTTTACTGATTTTAATTGCATCAACCTTACAAACTTTCTGACAAATTCTACAACCAATACATAAATCTTCATCAATAATATAGCAAATATCTCTCCTCTTTGGAATTATTGGAACTTTTAATCTTATTGCTGTTGTTGGACAAACTTCAATACATAAACCACATTTTACACAATTGACTACTTTTTTTTCTACTAAATCAATCTCCCCCACACACACATCCTTACAAATTCCGCAGGTTATACACAAACTATTAACTATGTGAGGAATATCCTCAATTTTATTTTCCTCTACTTCCAATCTATTAGTAATCTTTTTATTTTTTAGTTCAAATGCCTTTTCAATCTTTTCTTTTAGTTTTTTCTCATCAACGACTATTATGGCATTTTCTATTGGACACGCTTTTATACACTCTTTACAGGAAATACATAAGTCAATATCAATTACATACTTTCCATCCTTAATGTCAATAATATTTATTGGGCAAACTCTCTTACAGTTTCCACATCTTACGCAGGTTTCCTCATCTATAATAAGATTGTGATACTTTGGCTTGCTATAAAACAATCCCTCAGTTTCAACTCTATGCTTATCTATCTCTAAGACACCAGTAGGACAAACTTCGACACAGTTGGCACAGGCAATACATGAGTTTTCATCAATTTTTGGAATTTTTTTGTTATAATTTTCATTGTAAATTAATTCAATTGCAAAGGCAGGACAACTTTCTTTACATCCTTCGCAAGATATACATCTCTCAGGAAATTTAACAATAGGAGGAACTTTTCTATACCTTTCTGGTGGAATATAAGAACTTTTATTTGCCTTGGCATTAATAAAATTTTTAATCCATCTTTTTTTAACAAATTCATAAAGATACCATAAAGAGGATGCCATAAATACCACCCTAAATATGCCCAAATTTTATAGGAACTTCCTTACCATCTTTTACAGCAATTATAGTTCTTTCAGTACATGAGATGCAGGGATCTATACTGGCATAGGCAGATATTGCATCAGAGACTGTTGGGCAGGTTTTTAACATATACTTATATGCCTCTAAGTTCATTACAGTTGGAGTTCTGATCATTATTCTTTTTATAATCCCTCCATCAGAAATTTCCATTTTATATAATAGCTCTCCTCTTGGAGCTTCGTTTCTCCACTCACCCTTACCTCCTTTTATATCTACCTTAACTCTAATATCTCCTTGACTCTCTTCATACAATTCTAAACATTTTCTAATTAATCTAACACTCTCTAAGATTTCCTCATGCCTAACCATCATTCTTGCAAAGTTATCTCCCTCTTTTCTCCAAACTGGCTTAAATTTAAGTTCTTGGTATGTTGAATGTCTCAATCTCCAATCACTCTCTGGAAGCCCAGAGCCTCTACATACTGGTCCAACAGCCCTCGTTCTCATAATTTCGTGATAAGGTAGGATAGCAATCCCTTTGCTCCTTAAAGCTATTAATGGACCAGTTTCAAACACTTCAATAATATTTTTAAGTTCTTCAAGCAAAATGTCGAGTTTTTTATTTATTTCATCAATCATCTCTCTATTTATGTCTCTTCTAACTCCTCCTATTACAATATAACCCATATTAATTCTATTTCCAGTAATCATCTCTATTAAATCCATAATTATTTCTCTGACATTTAAAAGCCATATTCCAAGAGTTTCATGCTCTATTGATAAGTTATAAACTGCTGAAGCAATTAAATGGCTATGAATTCTTTCCAATTCACACGCTATTACTCTCAAATATTTTGCTTTGTCAGGAATCTCTATTTTTGAAATATGCTCAATACATTCTGCAAATGTCATAGTGTGAATAAATGAACAGATTCCACAAACTCTCTCAGCCAAATAAATTCCTTTATGACAGTGTTTCCCTTCCATAATTTTTTCTATTCCTCTATGAACATAACCCATTTCAATTTCAGCATCAACTGGCTTTTCTCCCTCTAATATTAATTTAATTCTTAAAGGTTCTTTTAATATTGGATGAATAGGACCAATAGGAACTGTTGCCATAATTTCACTCTTTTATAATTTTTCATTTATTTTTCTCTTTTAACTTCTCTTCTCTCATTCCCAACGCCTTTGGAGCTACTTTCAATATTGCCTCAATTATTTCAGAGGGTCTTGGAGGGCATCCCGGAATTTTAGCATCTACTGGAATAACTTTATGAACTCCTCCAACTACATGCCCCTCTTTAAAGATTCCTCCACTCAATGCACATGCTCCAACTGCGACAACAATCTTAGGTTCAGGAGTTTTTTCATAAATTTCTTTCAATCTTTCAGCCCATTGTAATGTTACAGGGCCAGTAACTAACAAAACATCTGCCTCTTTTGGATTGTTATGAACATAAATTCCATACTGCTCTATGTCATATCTCGCAGATAGACAGGAAACTATTTCTATGTCGCATCCATTACATCCCCCAGTATTGACAATACAGACATTGATTGACCTCTTTCTAAACAACTTTTTTACCATATTTATTCCTCCCTTAGCAACTTAATAATTAATTTTCTACCCTCTTCTAACGCTTCTTCGTAAGGTTTTTTATGCAATACATGAAGTTCTACAACTTTTTTTCTAATTAAATCTGCCTCTTCTTTTTTAATTAACCCAAAGAAATCACATAGCCAACATAAACCTAAGTCAATATCAACCTTTCTACCTAAACAACCCATTCTTGCCTGTTCTGCATAGGCGTGTAGTTCATAACATGAAGTAAAGTCCAATTTTTTTAGAAATATTTCAATTACCTCATCAACATCAATTTTTAACGCCTTAGATATTGGAATAAAAACTTCATCCATTAAAAATCTATTATCTTTAAGAACATTTATCTTCTGCTTTAACGAATTTTCAACATACTTTTTGTCAATATTCAATGTTTCTTCCATAATTACCACCAAATAAATTAAACTAATGAAATTATGCCTCTCACTACTAAGGCAGTAATTATTCCAACAACTAATTCAACTCTTCCATATCCTGGTCTCATTCCTAATGGAAAGCCAATTAATAAAGTTCCAATTATATATAAAGGGGTGTTTATCAAAATTCCTCCAATTATAGCCAAAGATAACGCTAATTTATCAATACTTTTTTCTACATAGGGATTAGGGTATTTTCTATAACTGTATTCTAACCCAATAATATTGCCAATTATAAAGGAAATTATCGCTAAATTTAAATAGAATAAATCCATAATTTCACCACTTTATGCGGGAATGTAAAGTTTATACAACGCATAGGCAAAGAATATTAAAATTATAAGCATAAATAATACTTCTAAATTTTCCATTTTGCGGGCTATTTTTCTATTTGTGATTGATATAGTTAATATTAAGAGTAATAAGAATACGAATAGATCTAAACTAACATTTAACTGGAATATAGTTATTAGAATGCAATAAATAATGGTTATAATGCATGCAATTGTAAAGAAGTAAATATATCCTCTCATTTTATCCCCCTATGAATAATCTATAAAGGACATCGCACAAAACCAAACCTGCAATAGTCATTTGAAGCATAACTGAGTGATGAGGGGCTAATAAAGGAGTTAAACCATTTATAAATGCCAATATTACTGTTAGTAAAATCATAACAGCCAAAGTTAATAATGGATTACTTATAACTACTGGCCCAATGAATATTGCTATAAACAGCCATAATAATACGAAATATGCAATAGACTCAGCAATGTATATCAATGATGCTAACAAACCATAATGCTCTGTCATGTATCCACTAACTATATCTTTACCTTTAACTATTCCAAATGGACTATATGGAGATTTTGATACAAGTAATATAAAGAAGGCAAATGCACAAATTGGCATTTGGAAGATTAAACTGCCGTGTAATTCTTGATATCTTAAAATATCTGAAATTAATACTGAGTGAGTTGTTAAATATATAGCCGCAACTACTGCAAATAAGGGAACCTCTGCCGCGGCTGAGAATACACTTCTTACCCCTCCTAATTTTCCATAAGGAGATCCAGAGGACAAACCACATCCATGCTCAACTATTTTTTGTAAAACATAAATTCCTATTATAATCAATAATGAAGATTTGAGGTCAATTCCTATAATTAATGCTGATAACCATACAGCGACATCTAACAAAACTACAAATATGTATAGAGGATTTCCAGCAGTGACTGGGAAAGTTATCTCCTTTACATAGAATTTTAAGGTATGTAGGAGATATTGAATAATTGGTGGTCCTGGTCTTCCTTGAATTCTCGCCATTATTTTTCTATGTAATCCTAACAACAATGAACCAACTAAGTATGCAAATAATGTTAAGTTTAATGTTCCCAATAGTGAGGAACTCATTTTACACCACCATTTTTATTTTTAATTTATTTTTAATAACCTCTAAATGGTAATTTTCCTGCTCCTTTTCTACGAGTTTTTGGAATTAGGAATGAGCCAATTCCATAAAGTAGTGAAGGAATAGCAATAACATACAAAATATATACTATCAATCCATTGTAAATTATCATACCTATAACGCATAAGATTCCTATTATCAATAAATAAAGCCCCAATTTTCTCTCCTCATCCATATTCTCACCTTAAATTGTTAATAAAATTTCGACAGTCCTTACAATTAACAGTAGTGAAGATAAGTGTATCATTAAAATGTATGGAGAGCCAGGGGCTCTAAACATCTCTGCCTTAGCGGCATAGAATGGAGCAACTCCTGTCTCACCAGCCATTCCAGAGGCAAATATAATTTTTTCAAACAATAAAGATATTGAAGTCTTTGATAACTCAAATATAGATAAAGTTCCAGTTTTTGCCAGTATTAACCCTGCTGAGCCAAACAATGGAAGTGTAGAAATCATCGCTATTAAACCATACTGATAACCTGCATTCAAAACATGCTCTTTTTTTACAGCAGAAATAATTCCAATGTTTGCAATTCCTACCAATGTTAAGAATAATGCATAATCAAATAGATCATAGGTTACCATAGCCCCAGCAGTAGCCAATCCACAAAATATAGCCATCATCCTCCTAATCTTTAACTCTTTAAGAGTAACAATTTCCAATTTATCCTCAACTCTAAATTTTTGTGCTTCTAACTGCTTTTCTGGTTTTGTTAGATAAGCAATAACTGTAAATATTATGGCAATTATAAATCCAATAAATGAAAATTCTGTGAAGTTAAAGACAATATCACCAAATGGAACAATTCCTAACAAAATGCCATTAATATTTTCAATCATTTTGCCTCACCTATGAATCCAATAAGTCCAAGTTTTGAGCCAACCTTTAAAACTAAACCTAAACCAGCCATTAATAAGAATAAAAGCCATTTTTTTGGAAATAGAAAGAATCCTAAAAATCCTATAATCCATAAGCTCCACGCAATTCCTGAAAGTCCAGCCATTCCCTCCCAGAGAGTTTTTAACTCTTCAGATAATTCCAATCCTCTGACTCTTAAAGATAAAGCATAAAATAACAGTCCAGTAGCTATAACCGCCCCTCCAGTAAATCCACTTAGTATTGCTCCATAAATTATAAGAACTAATGCAAAAAACTTAGGAGATGTTTTTAAAACTTCCATATGAATATTATATTTCAAATCTCCTGTATGTATTGGAAGTTTGAACTCTTCAAACAATTTATAAACCTTTGGCTTAGGTTTTTTTGATTTTATAAATTTTCTATTTATTAAAACTTCTGAAACTGCTAAAAGTTCAGCCAAACTAACAACTAACCCTGGCAGAATTAATGCCTCACATAAATCAGACCCAACTCCTGCTATAACTACTAACATAGCACACTCAACTATATCTGTCAATATTAAAGCATGTAAGTCATCTTTTTGTGAACCAATTGCAAATAATGATAAAATACCAATGGTAAATCCAACTAATATCGTTGGATTATAAAAATAAATAACTGGATTCTCCATAAATATCACCTAATCCTTATGGAATAAGAGCCAACTGAATATAATAAATGATACTAACAGTATAGTACTCTCAAGAACTGTATCCATTCCTCTCGTATAGTAAAGAATCTCATCCAATATTCCTCCAGGCGTTGAAACTATTGTTGTTCCAAAGTAGTAAGTTTTACTTTTTATCCACTCCGCTATTGGCGTTAAGTAGGCAGTTATCTTTCCAATGTTTGGAGCATATTCAGGATACTGTGCCTTTATCAATGCTGGTTTTTTCAAAGGAATACCTCCTCTGTCGTAAGGAGCTAAAGGAGTTTTTAATGTTTGGGAGTGTGGAATTGGTTTAGGATAGAGTTGGTTATTATTTAGGTAGTGAGGAGTTAATAATCCAAATATAAATATTAATGCCAAAAATATAGAGAAAATCCTTGGAACTACTTCTGGCTTTGAGAGATAATTCCAAATTTTACCAAGTTTTTTCATTATTCCACCTAAAAATTAATTATTCAATATCAGATTCTTTTTCATATTCCTCATTTTGAATTATTGCCCTAACTAAGATTAAACTTAAAATTGCATTAACTGCTATGAATGTCATTAATGCCAATGCCTCATCATAAGCCAAAAATATAAAACAAACTCCAAAAGTGGCTACTTCTGTATTTAGTAATCTGATTAATCTATCGTTAGATTTAGGTCCAACAATTGCTCCAATGGTTCCAATAATCAACAATACATAACCAAGATACAGTAAATATTCAATATATTCCATAACTATCCCCTTTTATTTAGACAATATTGGCAACTCTCTTCCATATTTTTTCTTTTTCTTTAATGTTGTTAAGTATTTCATATAACCAAGGAGTAGTATTATGGTTGATATTGGTTCACAGATTGAGGATATTATCGCTATATCCAAATAGTAAGATGAGACAATCATTCCAATTAAGCCAACATTTAACAGGCCTAACATTATTATCTTGTTTATTGGGTTTGTGTGCAATATAACTCCTAAACCTCCAAGAATACAACAAACTCCTGAAACAATTAATAAAATTTCCAAATTTTCACCTTTATTTTTATTCTATATCTTTTACTTGCTCTATTGTGTATGCTATGGCATTAGATGTCAATGTTGAACATATAAAGTATATTATTGCCACTATTCCCCCCATGGGAGATTTTACATAAAGAGCAATTAATGCAGAGATGCAGAAACTCAAACAGCATAAATATAACAATTTTCTGGCTCTACTTCTTGTTAAAAATATTCTGAAAACCATTAACAATGCTATAAATCCAATAACTCCTTCTATTATGTCCATTATTCCCCTCTATTCATCTTTTTAGCAATTTTTCCAAGTAATATAGAGGCATATTTATGCTCAAATCCTTGAATTGAAAATATTGCCAAAATCATTCCCCCAACAAAATATTTTGCCTCAATTATAGGATTTAGAAGATAGATAATTAAAGTTATAGTTAAAGCACCAGTAGTTCCAGCGTATCCTGGGTCAGCACATAGTCTATTTCCTATCCAAACTAATAAGGCAGCTATTAACCCACCTTCAACTCCCATTAGATAGTTCATAATTGAAGCCAACAAAGTTCCTGCCGAAGCATCTGGAGAACATACAATATTACCCATAAAGTATCCTCCATTCAGATTTCCACCAATATCTTTAATTTTTTCTCCAATTGTTTTAGCCCCTAAAACTCCAGGCTTTTCTGGTAGTCCAAAGTAAGTATCAATGAGAACGAAGTTAATCCAGCAGATAATTCCAGCAATTATAAGTTTTATAATATCTAAAATTTCCATTATACCTCACCAAATAACTTATGAGCATACTTTGACAACAAAGCCCCAAATAAGCCAGCAATAAAAGCTAAATATATATAATTTCCAAACAAATTCCTAAGAATTGCCTCAATTCCTAATGCCAATATAGGCGTTGGGAATATTATAGATGTCTCAAAACTAAATCTAATAGGCTTTTTTTTAGGTAATATAGGAACTTTTAAGAATAATGCCACAACAATTGAAGTTATTAAAGATATTAAATATAAGAAAACTATATTAATCACCTTCTCACCAGTAGTGGATTATTATACAATCTTTATTAGTTGAGTAGATTGGAGGAACTTCATCTTTTGGAAACACTTGAATAATTACTTTTTTTCCAGTTTTTTCCATAAATTTTTTTTCTAATCTTCTAATGTCTGAACAGTCCAAAATAATTTCAACATTTTTATTGTCTATATGATAGCCAAAAACTTTTATTTTTCCTCTTGATAATCCAATACTTTCTATGCTCATAACTTTTAATCTATTTCTCATTTCATTTAATAGGGTTTCTCTACTTATAATCAATACTGGATAATTATCTATAATTCTCAAATATCTTTTTTCACCTTTATTTATTATCTCGGAGACAAATTCAATAAATGTATCTTCAAATTTTAATAGGGATAGAGTGTCTAAAAGTTCAATTATTGGATTTTCAATATTTTTTGAGGAAAAACATTTTAATAAGCCAAGAGTTATTGCAGTTGCTATAAGTTTAGTAGATTGTCTTTTTCCTTTTTCCAACATACTAAGATGAGATTGACTAATACCACTTTCTTTTGCCAATTTTGATTGAGTAATTTTTAATTTTTCCCTGAATGTTTGAATATATTGAGGATTTAACAATATAGCTCTTTCAATGATTTCTAATTTTTTATACATATTCTCACTAACATAGAGGAAATTATTTTCCTACATTTTTCATAATTAATCATTACATTATCGCTATCGAATAGTTTTATTCCATAAGAAATATATAAAAGTTATCTACTAAAAACCATATAGAAAATTTTATATAACAAATTGATTAAAAGTTCCCTTAGGTGATAGTTATGGAGAATGTTCAAAATGTTCAGAGATTGGACTGTCCAGTATGTGGGAGTAAGGGAAGTTTTGTAATTACAACTCATCAAATAGACATTCCATACTTTGGTCCTGTATTGGAGACAACAATGATATGTGAAAAATGCAATTTTAGAAGGAGCGATGTGTTTCCATTAGAAGTTAGGGAGCCAAAAAGATATAAATTAAAAATTAAAAGTGAAAAAGATTTAAATAAAAGAGTTGTTAGAAGTTCCTCTGCCTATATACAAATTCCTGAATTAGGAGTTGAAATAAAACCTGGCCCATTGGCTGAGGGATTTGTTAGTAATGTAGAGGGAGTTTTAAATAGAGTTGATAATATCTTACAAACTTTAATTAGATGGGCGGAAACAGAAGAGCAAAAAAAGAAAGCAGAGGAAATTAGAGAGAGAATAAAAAAATTAAAAGAAGGAAAAGATGAGGCAACTTTAATACTAATTGACCCATTAGGTCATAGTGCAATTATTGGAGAAGGCGTTGAGGAGGAGATATTGAGTGAAGAGGAAGTTGAAAAATTAAAAGAAGGAATTGTAATTATGGATTTAGATAAAGAAAAAGAGAAAAAATAATGGCTCAGTTCGGGTAAGTCTCATCACAGTTCAGATAACCCTCTTTTCATCATAGCCATTAATAATATGGTAAAAGATTTATATCCATAAATTACAAAATAACTAATAAACAAAATCTAAGTAAAACAATATATGGTGAAAACTTGTATAAAAAAATAGTTGTTCCTACAGATGGGTCAGATGTTTCAATTGAAGCAGCAAAGCACGCAATTGTAATAGCTAAAAAATTTGATGCTGAAATTTATGCAATATATGTAGTTGATGTCTCTCCATTTGTCGGAATTCCTGCTGAAGGTACTTGGGAGTTAATAAGTGAAGTGTTAAGAGAAGAAGGGGAAGAGGCATTAAAAAAGATTAAAAAAATGGCAGAAGATAACGATGTAGAGGTTCATACTGAAATGATAGAGGGAGTTCCTGCAAAGGAAATTGTTGAATATGCTGAAAAAAAAGAGGCAGATTTAATCGTTATGGGAACGACTGGAAAGACTGGATTAGAAAGAATATTATTGGGTAGTGTTGCTGAAAGAGTTATTAAAAATGCTCATTGTCCTGTTTTAGTAGTTAAAAAGCCAAAAAAATAATATTTATAACAAATCCTTAAAGTATTTTAAAAGGGAAGGTTTTTTAGTTATTATTCTTTTAACAAATTTTTTCAAATCTATACCATCTAAACTCTCTCCTAAAGCTTCTGCTAAAGCATCTAATTCATCATCACTCATTTTTTCTAAAATTTTTCTATATTTTAAGTGGTTCATTAAATACTCGTAATGTTTCTCTTTCCATCTATCCTCATATTCCTTTAAAATTTTCTCGCTCCAATCATTCATTTTTATTGCCTTACTTGCAACTTCTCCAGCTATTAATCCACAATCCATAGCTAAATAAATCCCCCCTCCAGTTAGAGGACTTATTTGCCCAGCAGCATCACCAACAACTAAAACTCCGTCAGTGTATGTTTTTTCTATAGGTCCTGAAACTGGCGCTCCTCCTACCTTAAATTCTATAGGTGTTGCTTCTTTTAATCTATCCTTTGCCATACCATTTTCTATAAAATCTTCTAAGTAATCTATTGCCTTCTTTTTTCTATCTCTCACACCTAAACCAACATTGGCAGTATCTCCTTTTGGGAATATCCAAACATAACCTCCTGGGGATATTTCATTTCCAAAATAAAATTCCATCATATTTTTGTCTAATAATTTAACATTAGCCATTTCATATTCTGCACAAGAACAAACTTCCAAAGGTTTCTTTTTTGCTTTCAGTCCAGCATACTCTGCTATATTGCTCTCTACACCATCCGCCGCTATAACAATTTTAGTTTTTATACAGTATTCCTCTCCCAAAAATTCAACTATAACATTCCAATAATCCCCATCTTTTTCTAATCCTATTGCTGTTGTTTTAACAGATACTTTTGAACCTGCTTTAGCCGCTCTTATAGCCAAATACTTGTCAAAAATTTTCCTTTCTACGACATATCCTTGTGCTTTATCTTGAGTAACTATAACCTTTTTTCCTGAAGGAGAAAATAAAATACCTCCTTTAATAATATTTCTTACAAATTCTGGTTTTGGCTTTATACCAAATTCTTCTATTGATGGAATTGCCTCAGCACATCTTACTGGTTCTCCAATTTCTTGAGATTTCTCTATTAACAAAGTTTTAGCCCCATTCTTTGCCGAAGCATAACTTGCCATACATCCTCCAGGTCCTGCTCCAACTACAACAACATCATAAGTATCGTTTAATTCTCTCATCATTATTCTCCCTCTAATGCATTTAATGGACATACGATTACACACATATTACAGTTATTACACTTCTCTATATCAATCTCTATAATATGCTCTATTAAATTAATAGCCAGTTGTTCGCAAACTCCTACACACGCTCCACAGTAGCCACATTTTTTGTAGTTTATCTTTACCATAATTTCCCTCACTTAAATATAGTTTTGGTTTAAAAAATATCCAAATATTCACTAATAACATTTTTGACTGTATTAACCATTAGTTTAGTATCTTCGGAAGGAAATATATATTTGTCTTCTTCTATATTTAATTTCTCATATCCTTCTAAAAAAGATACTGGACCATATTTTAAGCCAATCCCATAACCCCCTTCTAAAACACTTACAACGCTATATTTACTTAATTTATAGCCAGCAAACTTATAAAATGTTTCAGTTAAATCAATAGATGCTAAGCCATCATTCATATAGGCATCAAAACCAGAAGAAACTAAAACAATTTTTGGCTTAAAGTATTTTAATATAGGATCTACAATCTCAATCCATGCATATATATAATCAGAATCAGTAGAATGTGATTTAAATGGAAGATTTATTTTAGTCCCTCTTGCATTATCTCCTCCTAAATCAAATATGTCTCCAGTTCCAGGATATATTCCTTTTTGATGAAAGTCTATATGAATAATATCTTCATCATTCCAAAAAATTTCTTGTGTGCCATTTCCATGATGAACATCAAAGTCAATTATTATAACTTTTTTCATAAATTTTTTTAATAAATATGCAGAACCACAAATATTGTTAAAAATACAGAATCCATTTGATGGAGCTCCTAAAGCCCTCCCAGAGATTCCAGCATGATGTCCAGGAGGTCTTGTTAAAACAAAATATAAATCTTTATTTTTTAAAGATAACTTTACAGCATCTTTGGACATTTTAAATGCTGATAATGCCGCGTCTAATGTGTCTTTACATATATAGGTGTCAGTATCATAGTATGTAAAATTTAAATTACTTAGATTAATTATAGTTTCAACATACTCTTTATCGTGAATTTTTAAAATCTCATCAATAGTGGATTTTTCAGTCATCAAAATTATATCGTTGTATCCTTTTGATTTCAAATTTTCTAAGATTATTTTAACTCTTTCTGGATTCTCTACATGATAAAATTTAGGTTTATGCTTTAAAACTTCTGGATTAAATAATATTTTTGGCATTATTCATCCCTAAATCAATTTTTCATAGCCAATATTGAATGCCATAAGGTTTTTTTCTTCAGTTCCTTTTGGAACACTATCTAAAATCGCTTTTTCCATACTCTCCTTTGAGACAATTTTTGTTAATTTAGTTAATGCTCCCAACATAACGATATTCGCAACTATTGGAAGTTTTATCTCCTCTGAGGCAATTCTCGTAAATGGAACTTTATAAATTTTTACATCAACTTCTGGTTTTTCAGATGTAGAAACTAAATCCTCATCAACTAATAAAATTCCTCCTTCTTTAATGTCGTCTTTATATTTATCATATGCCTGTTGTGACATACATACTAAAATGTCTGGCTTTATAACTTTTGGATAATCTATAGGCTCATCACTTATAACTACCTCAGATTTACTTGCTCCTCCTCTTGCTTCTGGTCCATAAGATTGAGTTTGAACTGCCTCCTTATTATCGTATAAAGATGCGGCTCTACCTAAGATAACTCCTGCTAAAATTATCCCTTGACCACCAAATCCAGACAGTCTTATCTCTTTTCTCATTCTAACCCTCTCCCTTTCAATTTAATTTTTTAATTTGGAAATAATAAATTTTAGAAGATTATTTAAGTTTATTTATACGATAAATTATTCAAATAAATTGCATGCATAATTGTTGATTTATTGTTTTTGTTATTCTTTATTTTTTTCTTTTAGTCTTTCTATTAATTTATTTAATTCTTCAACAAATTCTGGTTTTTCAATGTCTAAAAACTCTCCAACTATTATTTTTCCATTTAGTTCTTCTTCACTTAGGTTTTTAGCTCTGTTTATATGAATGGAATTTTCTTTAAAAAATTTAATCATATCTGCTGGTCTTCTTGAAATATTAAATCTACCGTAGTATGTTGGACATTGAGAAACTACTTCAATAAAAGAAAATCCTTTTTTCTGAATACCCTTTTTAATTGCTCTAACAAGTTGAATTGGATGAGCCGTTGTCCATCTTGCCACATAAGTGGCTCCAGCAGACATAGCCAATTTACATAAATCCATACTATTCTCTATAAAGCCATAAGGGGCTGTAGTAGCTTTTTTTCCATAAGGAGTTGTTGGAGAAACCTGCCCTCCAGTCATTCCATATATGTTGTTATTTATACAGATAACTGTTAAATCTATATTTCTCCTACATCCATGAATAAAGTGATTCCCTCCAATAGCTGCTAAATCTCCATCTCCTGTAAATACAACAACATATTTATCTGGCCTTGCAATTTTTACACCGGTTGCAAATGCTATAGGTCTTCCATGGGTTGTGTGTAAAGAATCACAATACAGATAGCCTGGAATTCTTGATGAACAACCTATTCCAGAGATAGCTATGTAGTCTTCAGGCTTAATGTTTAATTCTTCAATAGCCTTTAAAAAACAGTTTATAACTATTCCATTACCACAACCAGAACAGAAAATATGTGGCAATCTGTCCCTTCTCATATACTTTAAAGAAGGATGCAAAATATCACCTCAAAATTTTTATTTTATCTCTTTTTCATAGTTACAGTGTGGCTTAATTCAAACACGGCTCCAGACAACTCATTCCCAATATCTTGAATATCTGCCAAATCTAACTCAATCTCATCTTTTTGAACCGATATTGCAACAGGTAAATATTTATAGGCTATTTCAAACATTTCAAAAGGTTTGCATAATAAGTCAATTCCAATCAATCCATCAAAGTTTTTATCACTGAAATTTTGAGTTTTAATTTTATTGATAATTACATTTTCCATATCTAAAGAGGCTATCAAATCCTTTATAACCTCTTCCTCGCTTTTTCCAACACCTTCAAAAACTGCCTTAACCCTTATAAATCCTTCATCTTCAAAATCAATTATTTCATCTTCGTCATATTTTCCTTTTTTGTATTCTTCTACATTAATCTCTTTCTTTTTTTCTTCATCTATATATACGTTAAATCCAACCTTGTAGGTTTCTACAAATGTTTTAAAAAAACTTATAACTAAGGCTAAGACTTCATTTATTTCATTAGATTTGAGCTTTAATTTTGCTGGCTTTATAACTTCTATATCAGCACCATACTTTAAACAGAAATCTATATAATCTTTAAAACTATTAAACTCTATTTCAAATTCTCCAATTTTTGTATAAAACTTTAAATTTTCATTTTCTTCTAAATCTTCATCAATATATCTAAGTTTAGCGTTATACTTTTCTTTTAATTCCTTAGATAATTTTTCAAATTCTTTTTCAACAACATCTTTTACATTTCCTTTAACTTCTTCTAATGCATGTATTTTTATCATTTATACCACCAAAGTAAAAATATAATTATTTAACTCCTATAAGATTAATTCCTTCAAATTCACAACACTTCTTAAAATCGCTATCAAGAGATGCTAATGAAAAACCATAAAATTTACAAGTAGCTAAAATTAAAGAATCATTAGGCAGGAGCTTAAACTTAGTAATATACTTTTCTGCAATCTTAACTACTTCTTCAGTTAAATCAAGCATAATAAAAGAGTTTAAAAAATCAAAAACCTTATTTAAGTCACCTTTTCCATATTTTATATAAATATACACTACCTCACTAAAAACTATTGGGTTTATTGCAAGTTCATAATTTTCTATATTATGTAACAAACTTATAGCTTCATTATTTCCTTTAAGACTCTCAATTATTACAGAACTATCTACAAAAACTCTGCTCATGAGCTTCCACCTTTAAATCCTTCCAAGATTTATCTGTCTTAATAGATCCTTTTAATTCCTCCAAAAGTTTAAATAAATGATTTTTAGTATTGTAAAATTTTGCAATTTCCTTAACTATCTTTATAAATCTCTCTTCCATTCCATCTGGAACTTTAACCCTTATTTCTACTACTCCCATAGTATCCCTCATAACATAATCTAATAATAATCACTATAAAATTAATTTTGTAAAATCAAAATATAAAATTTTAATCAAATAAGGAATATCTTCTTAATACAAAATCCCTTCCTAAGGTAGCTAAGAAAGAACCCAACTTTGGACCATACTTTTTGCCCAATAAAATCATATATGACGCTTGGAAAGCATCTCTTGGATTTAAACCAATATCTTTTGCAGTTTGGTATATCAATTCATGCAAAGATAAAGCGTCAAATTCAGCAGTCTTTAATTTTTCAGCAAAGTATTTAATCCATTCTTTTTGTTTATCCTTCAATTTTTCATATATTTCTTTTGCTTCATTCTCATCAATTATAATCAACTTTTCTCCATACTTCAAAGCCCAGTTTCTTGCCATTAGTAATCTATCCTTTAACTTTTTTAAGCTAAATTCATCAATATTTTCCACATTGTAATTATTCCTTTTCAAAATTTCAAATACTCTCTCCATATCTACATCATTTTTTTCTTCATTGTATGTTAGTTGAGCAATAATTGAGCAAAATCTGTATGGGACTACAAAAGGCTTAGTTTCAGGGATTTTTGGAGTTGATAATTCATAAATTCTTATTTTTTCTAAGTCATCCTCATTTAAGTCATCTTTATCTTTGTTGTTGAAGTAAAACTCTTCCAATCTATCATATTCATCAACTAAGTCAGGAATTTTCTTTAAATCAAAGTCAATGTGTTTTGTTGGCTTACTTCTCATAATTAAATATCTTAAAATCTCTGGGTGAGCTATGTAAGTCCAATCCTTTACAGCAAACACTACACCTTTTGAGGAACTCATTGGAATTGCTTTATTTCCAACCTTTAACTGAATCCATTCATAAACAACCTTTTTAGGAGGTTCATAATTATAAACTTCTCTTGCTATTAAAACTCCTGTATCATAACTACCTCCAGCGGCGGCGTGGTCTTTACCCATTGGCTCGATTGTTACATTGAATATGCTCCATCTCGCTGGCCAATCTACTCTCCATGGAAGTTTTGCTCTACCTTTGTAAGGTTTTACAACTCCCTCAACTCCACAAATCTCACATTTATAATATACTTCTTCTTTCTCACTATAATATTTTAAAACCTTTGTCTTTAATTTTCCACAATTTTCACAAACCACATTAATAGGATACCAATCTTCTGGTAATGGAGTAGATCTAAATTTATTTAAAATTTCCATTATTTTTTCTCTATTCTCTAAGGCAATTTTTATTTTCTCATCGTAAAGTCCTTCTTTATAAAGTTTGTCTGCCCTATAAGTTGTTATTTCAATTCCTAAGTTATCTAAACTCTCTAAGTATGGTTTTAAAAAGTGTTCAGCATAACTTTCACAGCAACCTTCTGGACAAGGGATTTCACTTAGAGGCATTCCAATGTATTGTTCAAACTCTTTTGGTAAAAATGGATACAACTTTCTCAAAGGGTCGTAAGTGTCTGCTATAAATATTAATTCTGCTTTAACATCCATATTTTTTAAACTTTTATAAATTGCATCTGCTGTCAGTGTTTCTCTTGCATTTCCTATATGAATATGTCCCGAAGGAGTTATTCCAGTAGCCACTACATACTTATCTACTTTTTTCTCTTCAATTAATTTTTTAGCTATTACATCAGCCCAATGCATAATTCCCCTCAATAATTTTGTTTTAAAAAACTGGATGGAATTACTTATTTTATTGAACTATATAAAAATTAATGTTGTATTACATATTCTAATAATTTATATATTTCTATATATAAATTTTTTATGCTATTAAAAATAAAAAATTTAAATATTCTCATTTCCTTAGAGGTCTGAGTTTTAAACCCATAGGGCTCCGCCCTATTGGGATACCCGGGATGCATTGCTTCGCTAACGCTCAGCAATGCCTCTTAAATTAAAATCATTTTTCCCTTTGGGGTCTGATTTTAAACAGATAATAGCAGTGTTGAAGATAAGAGAGATGTTCCAGAATATCCATCCCCTTAGGGGTCTGATTTTAGACATTATTACTATCTCTCATATGGAAGATTTAGCACAAGTGTTTCCATCCCCTTAGGGGTCTGATTTTAGACAAGTATTGAAGATATTACGGAAAATGATTTATTAATTTCTTTCCATCCCCTTAGGGGTCTGATTTTAGACAATTATTAACGCATTCCTTATAGTCATTCTACTATTTTTTCCATCCCCTTAGGGGTCTGATTTTAGACCAAAACAATACACAACCAAAAACTAACAAACCAAAGTGGATAGAGTTTCCATCCCCTTAGGGGTCTGATTTTAGACGATGTTATATATTTAAATACTCTTAAAAATTATATGGTTTCCATCCCCTTAGGGGTCTGATTTTAGACTATATTGATGAGAATGGAGAGAAGTTTTGGGCTTTAGAAACGTTTCCATCCCCTTAGGGGTCTGATTTTAGACCAGATGATGAAATGATTGAAATATTCAAAGAAGCAACAATGTTTCCATCCCCTTAGGGGTCTGATTTTAGACGTTAGGTGGCATACATTTGAGATTTGTGGGCATAGAATGTTTCCATCCCCTTAGGGGTCTGATTTTAGACTCCCATAACCTAAATTTTTGAAATTTTAAAAAAGTTTCCATCCCCTTAGGGGTCTGATTTTAGACATAATAGGTTGGTATTGTGGTTTGATACAACTATGTTTCCATCCCCTTAGGGGTCTGATTTTAGACAGGTTCGTTGGAGACAAGTTAAGGAAAAAAGGAAAAGGTTTCCATCCCCTTAGGGGTCTGATTTTAGACCTGGATTGGGAGGAAAACCAGCTGCAAGAGAATGGGTTTCCATCCCCTTAGGGGTCTGATTTTAGACTTGTGTTGATTGCTTGACTTATGTATGCAGCTAAGGTTTCCATCCCCTTAGGGGTCTGATTTTAGACCATTTTATCCCTCTTTTTTAAAAATTTCAAAAATTTGTTTCCATCCCCTTAGGGGTCTGATTTTAGACAAAAAAATTGTAAAATAAAAAAGTTAGTATTTAACTGTGTTTCCATCCCCTTAGGGGTCTGATTTTAGACAGGAAAACTCATAAAGGTAAGTTAGTTGAATTTGAGTTTCCATCCCCTTAGGGGTCTGATTTTAGACCTTTTTCAATTTTAAGAAAATTTTAGGTTATGGAAGTAAGTTTCCATCCCCTTAGGGGTCTGATTTTAGACGAAGAATGGCTCAATACAAGAAAAGATGAAGATTTTTGTTTCCATCCCCTTAGGGGTCTGATTTTAGACACACATTATGCTATGAGATATGACTACGAAACTGTTTCCATCCCCTTAGGGGTCTGATTTTAGACAGGGCATAATTTTTTGAGATTAAGGACTAAAATTACTTTATTATGCTTCTTTGTTGGGGGGTTATAGTTCGGAGGGTCAGTAACCCTTGTTATTTATATACCTCCGAACTTATATATAAACTTTTCTATTTTTATTTATTAGTTTAAAAATTCTTTAAATTTTTAATATTAACCTAATTGTCGGAGAAAATTAGGTATAAAGACAATTAACTAAAATCTCCTAAAAATCTCAATAATTTAATAAAACCGAATACTCAAATTAATCAAAATAGACGACCCTCCAAAATTTAATAAAATCCCCTAAAATTTAAAAATATTAAATTAAAATCCTCTAAATCAAAAAATAAAAATTTTTAGCGAGAGAGAATATGTCAAAAAGCATAAATTATTTTACATTATATAGACAGATATAACCAAAGATATATATAAATGACTTAAAATACAAAAACAATATAAATTACTGAATTAGGGATAAGATGGTTGATTCTAATTTTGACATATCTCTATGGGTTAAAATGATTAAGGAAGGAATTGAGAAAAAAAACTTAAATCCTTGGGATGTGAATATTTCTGAAATTGCAGATTACTATATAACTAAAATTAAAGAACTTAAAAAATTTGATATTAGATTATCGGCTGATGTAATTTTAGTAGGAGGAATACTTTTAAGGTTAAAGTCTGAATCTTTATATAATGAATGTAGTATTGAGGAAGATGAAGATTTTTATGATAATGAAGATGATTATGAAGATTTTTATATTGACGATAACGAGATTAAAGAAAACAATAAGAAAAGTGTAAATAAAGAAAACAATAAAGATAAAAAAAGTAAAAAAACCATAACTGTAGATGAATTAATTAAAACTATTGAAAAAGAACTTAAAAAAGTAAAAAAGTCTAAAAGAAAAAAGGAAAAAGATATAAAAGAAGTAGAAGAAATCGTAGAGAAATTATTAGAAGAGGAAGACATTTCTGATATAATAGAAAAACTTTTAGAAGATTTAATGAAAGAAAAAATAATTATATATCAGGAAAAGTTTAAAACAAAGGATGAGAGAGTTAAATATCTTTTGCCTTCTTTATACTTGGCTAATGATGGTAAGGTTGAGTTAATTCAGGAAAAATTATTTGAAAAATTAATAATAAAATTTATTCAGGAATCTTAGCCCTTTCAAAATGCTCCTTTCCTTTAATTAAACTCATTGTTGCATCAATTCCCACCTTTGTGGTTAATCTATTTTTTAAGTCACTTGAGGGGTCTAATGATGAGCCCTTTACTCCAGGAATTATAATAATATCTTTATCACCTTGAACTCTTGTGGCAATAGCATACTCAACATCATTTATATCAAATATATTTATATCTTCATCAACAACTACCACATGTTTTAAACTTGGATGTGATGCAAAAGCCGCCAATATAGCATTTTTTCCATCTCCTTCTGTTCTTTTTTCTATCTGTACTACTGCATGGAGCCAGCAACAACCTCCTTCAGTTAATACAACATTCTTTACAGTTGGAACAGTATTTCTAACCCCCTTAAATATTCTTGGTTCTTGAGGCATTCCCATTAATGTCTTATGCTCTATTCCCCCAGGTAATAATGCGTGGAATATAGGTTTTTCTTTACTATACAATTTTTTTATTTCAATAATTGGTTGTTTTCTAACAATATCGTAAGTTCCAGTTATATCCACAAATGGTCCTTCATCATCTAACCTATCAACGATAACTCCCTCAATAATAAATTCTGCTTCAGGAACTAACAAACCGTTATCTAACTCAAAAACCTCTAACGCTCCCCCTAACAATGATGCTGAAAATTTAAGTTCGTCAAATGTTATATCTGCTGATGTAGAGCCAGCTAATAAAACTGCTGGATGGACTCCAATAATTATTGCCACATCTAAATAACCTTTTTCTTTCAATGCCTTTTTATATAAAAAATGTAAATGTCTTTGTTCTACCATTCTTATAACTAAATGATTGTCTTTAACTAAAATTCTATGAATTGATAGATTATAGCCATAATCTTCATCATTTACAACAACAACACCACTCGTTATATATGGACCAGCATCTTTTTCATAGTATGTAGGAATTGGCATTTTTTTAATATATTCTGGCTCTTCTTCAATATAACTCTCTCTTAATTTATTATTTTTAATTAATTTTCCATCTTTTTCTTTTTCCATTGCATCGAGCATAAAAAATATAAAGTCTTCTTTTTTCACATTGAAAATCTTTGCTAATGTTTCTCTACTACAAATATTACCAACTACTTCAAATCCATCCACATCTTTTATATAAACTGGCTTTCCATCATACTCCTTTAAGATTCTTGAAACTTCAAAAATTTTATTTGCCTTTTCTATTACAATTGGATTTAATTTATCAATGATTTCTCTAATCATACTTTCACCAAAATATTATGCTTAATAAAAATATCTTTATAAATCATAAATCTTTTGTTTTTATATATTTATGGTAGTGTCATAATCATACACTAAACCGTAATTTTTATATATTGGTTACATTATTTATTAATTTTGCATAGGTTGGTGAAGCGGGGTAGGGTAGCCAGGTCCATCCCGCCGGGCTCATAACCCGGAGATCGGAGGTTCAAATCCTCCCCCCGCTACCATTTTTGTTTTTTTATTTTGGACAATTATATTTATAAATTTAAATATATAAATATTATTTAGTAATAAAAATAAATGTTCCCCCCGTATCCTACCCTCTCTCATCCATAGCACAGCCTCGTCGAGAGCGTGGGCCTCGGGGGGCAAATTATATTATATTAAATTATAATAAAAATTTTATTATTCTAAGGTTCCCACTCCAACTATTCTAACTTTTGCACTTCCATCTATTAAACATACTTTATCTCCAACATCGTAGGCAATATTTTTTTGTAGTTTTAATTTAACATTATTTTTACTAACTTCTTCAACAGAGCAAGGAACACTTTGTAGTCCTACAATTATTTGATAATTCTCTCCTTCTTTTACATCTTTCTGTCTAAAAGGATTCCAATTTATTCTTATATCAATCTCATCAGTTACTTTTAGATCTTTATCAGACAATATATAACCTCTATCTAATTCCTCAGTAGTTATTCCTTTTAACGCTAAACCTACTCTATTCCCTGCCTTTGCCTCTTTAAAATCATTGTCGTGAATTTGAATGCTTCTAACCATAACAGTTTTGTTGATTGGATATATATTTAAATTATCATGAACTTTCACTGTTCCAGATTCTACTTTACCTAATATCACAGTTCCAACACTTCTAACTGTAAAGTAGTGGTCTATAGGAATTTTTACATTTCCATCATAATCTCTTTCTACATTTAAATTAACTATTTTCTCTCTAATGTCTATAAAATTCTTCTCTAATATTTCAAAATTTTTCATTGAAGTTTGTGATATTATATTTTTTAGCATATCAACATCGACATAATCCCCTAAAACAAAAAATCCTTTGTCTATTTCAAACATATCTAAGGCTAAGAGAGTCTCTCCTAACTCACCAGTAATTTCATCAATAAAAACTAATGGGTAGTCCATCATATTTATTGTATATATTAAGGGATTTATTCTATCTGAATATCTCGTAGGTTCTACATAACATACTACTTTTTCTCCCTGTTTGTAATTATAAAAAGTTATATCTGTTGATGTTCCTTTTTTTCCCAACTCTTTTCCAACGCCTTCAAAGTGTCCAAACAATCCTACTGTCAAACCTTCCATTTAACCACCATTCAATTATTTTTTAAACTTTTTATTCAACCTTATTTATATGATTCTACCAACTATATAATAATTTCAAACAAAGTTAAAAAAATTAAAAATAGATGTATATTATAACAACTGCAACAATTAAAAGAATACACCAAACCAATATAGAAAAAATCGTTAATTTCTTTGCCTCTTCTTTATCCCACAACTTATAAGGAGAAATTCCATATATTGCAAAAATAACACTTGAAGATAAATTTATACAGATTATATTTATTAGAAATAACATTAAAATTGGAATAGACTCAATAAAATATCCAGATCCTATGGTTAATCCAAAAACAACTAATGGAGGTAGTAATGCTACTGCAATCATCACGCCTACAACGACAGAAGGGATGTCAGAAACTACAGACAACGCACCAACGATACCAGCACATAATGCTATTATAATATCCTCAATCCCTAAGTTCATTCTTGATATTATTTGTGGGTTTTTTATAGATATTGGAAGAATATGCCCTAAAAAAACTGATAATATTATTACTAATCCAATACCTAAAATTAAATCTTTTAAAGATTTTTTTGCTAAATCTCTATCGGCAATTGCCATAGAAAAAGACAATGCCATATTTGGACTTAAAAGAGGAGCGATAATCATAGATGCTATAATAATTGCTATATCATTTTTCCATATCCCTATTACAGCAACAATTGTTGATAATATTAACATCAAATAGTATTCCTTTGGAGAATGTACTATCTCTGACACTTTATTGTATATTTCTTGCCGACTCAATCTTTCTAATTCTTGGACTTTTTCTGAATCTTCTTCATTAGTTTCTTTTTCTTCTTTTTCTATAATCTCGGGAATAGTAGTTTTTGGCTCAAAAACAATAATTCTGAATTTAGAACCTCCATATTCTTTATTAAGTTTATCTAATATTACTTCAGTGTTTTTCAGTGTTGTTAATATCTTTATAACTGTAAAGTTATTTGTCTCTTCTACACTATACCATATAATATCTTCACAGTTCTCTAAAATATTATCCATCCCACTAAAAAGATGTTTTGGAACATAACATTCTATATATCTTAATTTCAAAAAAATCCCCTACTTAGAATATTATTAATACTTTTGACACTATAATATATTTAAATAATGCAACCGTAAAATATATATACTAAATCAGTATATTCTTCAATAGTGCTTAACAGTTTATGAGCAGGGGTAGCCAAGCCAGGACTACGGCGCTGGACTTGAGATCCAGTGGGGCTTTGCCCCGCCTGGGTTCAAATCCCAGCCCCTGCGCCATTTTTATTTTAGATATTTGTATTAATTAATCTAAATATTTATATAAAAATGAAAGAAGTAGTTTTATCATTAAAACATGAAAAAATATAAAAACAGAAGATTGTAGAAGGAAACGAAAATAATAACATCATTTATATTTTATATTTTATATTATTTTTTAAGGTAGCCAAGTACTCTCATCTTTAATTTTTTCTGGTAAGTAAGTATTTACTACATACTTTAAACCATATTTTGCTAAAGATTGTTGTTCTGCTCTTACACCCATATCAAGCATTTGTTTTAATGCCTTCTGCCATTCTGGGAAACTTCTTACAAAATCATCATTCTTTAAACCATCTTTTATTCTCTTAATATCTTGCTCCTTTAAAGGATGAGTTGGCAAATCGTAATCAATAATATCTTGAGGAGTTACACCTATCAATCTTGCCGCAGGAATTGAAAGTTTATCTGCCAAATGTATTGCTTTACCACTACCAACTTTTAAAGTTCTATATATGTTTAAATATCCATAAGGGTCTCCATCAGTGAATACTAAAACTGGGAGATCGTGTTCTTCATTAAGCCTTTTTATAAATCTTCTTGTGGCTCTTGCTGGAACTCCTTTTAAAGAAACCAATATACAGTTATGTTTATCCCAAAATCTTTCAGCGTTTAATCTCGCAAACATACCAGATGTTTCAATAGCTAATACAAAGTCGGCATTGGTTTCAAGATTCAACTTAGTTACATCGTTTGGAATATTATATGCCCCAGTTCCTAATTTTGTACAATCTACAACCAATTCTCCCTCTGGAGTTTCTTCAATAATTTTTAAAGGCCCTACGACTGCAGAACCATCCTCCTCTGGAATAAATCCAAGATGTTCTCTCAATACCCCTAAAGCCGCCTCTAAGTCTTCAATAACATTGTTTGATGCTTGCTGATCATCAAATCTCGCTTCACCCCAGTTTTTTGAAACATAATATGCCTCTCTTAGAGTAGAAAAATCATCAGATTCTAATAATTGTTTAGCAAATTCTAACATTTTTGCAGTTTGAGCAAAGATTTTTGCCTGATTAACAGTTAAAGTTCTTGCCTTTTCTTTACCTACTAAAGTAAATGAACCCTTTTTTTTATCAAATACAGCATTAGATAAACTTCTTATTGGCATTGTTATTTTTGGCCTTTTACCTTTCATTAAGTCATCATACATTTTTTTAGCTAATTCAATAATTTTCTGTTTTGCAATTTCTCTTGGCTTTTTAGAAATAGCAGGAAGTTTTACCATAATAATCACCAAACACTACAATTTATACCTATATGAATTTAATATAACCAATAGATTTTTATACTAAGTTTTATAATTGAATAATAATTATGATGCACAATGCTATAGTATGGTAAACATACTCGTAGGCTATATAAAATTATTCATATATAATTATTTAGGTCTTATGAATAAAAATAATGAATAAAAATTATGGAGGTTATACCGTGAAATTTTTGAAAAAAATATTAGATGAAGAAAATAAAGTTGAGGAGTTTGAAGAGTTAGAGCTATCTCCTGAAGATAAGGAGTTGTTAGAATATTTGCAACAAACTAAAGCTAAAATTACTGTGGTAGGTTGTGGAGGAGCTGGAAACAATACAATTACAAGATTAAAATTAGAGGGAATAGAGGGAGCTAAAACTATAGCAATTAACACAGATGCCCAACAGTTAATAAGGACTAAGGCAGACAAAAAAATATTAATTGGGAAAAAATTAACAAGAGGTTTAGGAGCAGGAGGTAATCCAAAGATTGGTGAAGAAGCGGCAAAAGAAAGCGCTGAAGAAATTAAAGCGGCAATTCAAGATTCCGATATGGTATTTATAACCTGTGGATTAGGTGGAGGAACTGGGACAGGATCAGCTCCAGTAGTTGCAGAGATAGCCAAAAAAATTGGAGCATTAACTGTAGCAGTAGTTACTCTACCTTTTGAAATGGAGGGTAAAATCAGAATGAAAAATGCTATGGAAGGATTAGAAAGATTAAAACAACATACTGATACATTAGTTGTAATACCTAACGAAAAGTTATTTGAAATCGTTCCAAATATGCCTCTAAAAGTAGCTTTTAAAGTGGCTGATGAAGTTTTAATCAATGCTGTAAAAGGGTTAGTAGAATTAATAACCAAAGAGGGATTAATTAATGTGGACTTTGCTGATGTAAAGGCAGTTATGAGCGATGGAGGCTTAGCGATGATTGGAATCGGGGAAAGTGATAGTGAAAAGAGAGCTAAAGAAGCTATAAATATGGCACTAAACTCCCCACTGTTAGATGTAGATATAGATGGAGCTACAGGGGCTTTAATTCATGTTATGGGTCCAGAGGACTTAACATTGGAAGAGGCAAAAGAAGTAGTAGCAACAGTGTCTTCAAGATTAGATCCTAACGCTACAATAATTTGGGGAGCTACTATTGACGAAAAATTAGAGAATACAGTTAAAGTTTTATTAGTAGTTACAGGGGTTCAATCAAGAATTGAGTTTGGAGAGTCTGGAATAAAAAGAAAAAAGACAGAGTTATTGAATATCCCAAAAATTTAAGGGGATAATAATGAATATAGATATTGACATTAATAAAAAAATAGATGAACTAAAGGAGTTTCTTGAAGAGTGTAAAAGAGTTTGGTTAGTAATTAAAAAACCTACAATGGAAGAATATATAAATGTTGCTAAAATTACAGCATTGGGAATAACATTATTAGGTGTAATTGGTTACATAATCCATGTCCCTGCGACATATATAAAAAATATAATAAAACCTCCAAGCACTCCAAAAGTATAAAAATAATTTAAAGACTTTTTTATATTATTTTTTATTTAATTTTTTATGCTTTAATTTTGACTAAATACTAAATGATTTATATTTTTGAATTAAACTATTTAAGGTGATATTATGATTTTTGCTGTAAGAACTATGGTTGGTCAGGAGAAAAATATTGCTGAATTAATGGCAAGTAGGGCTGAAAAGGAGCAATTAAATGTTTATTCAATATTGGCTACTGAGTCTTTAAAAGGGTATGTTTTAGTTGAGGCAGAAACAAAAGGGGATGTAGAAGAATTAATAAAAAGAATGCCAAGAGTTAGAGGAATAGTTCCTGGAACTATAGCAATTGAAGAAATTGAACCACTATTAACTCCAAAGAAAATTATTGAAAATATTGAGAAAGGAGATGTTGTTGAAATTATTGCAGGTCCTTTTAAAGGAGAAAGGGCTAAAGTTATTAGAGTAGATAAAAATAAAGAGGAAGTTACCTTAGAACTTGAAAATGCTATGGTTCCGATACCAATAACATTATCTGTTGAAGGTGTTAAGATAGTTTCAAAACATAAAGATTAATATTAGTTAATTAGGAATAACTTTATATATTCCATATATTAATTTTATTTACACATCATAATATAATACCTTATTTTTTTAACTGAGGTGAGACATTATGGCTAAGGAAGTCGTAGAAGTTTTAATTACTGGAGGTAAGGCTACAGCAGGGCCACCATTAGGACCAGCAATAGGTCCTTTAGGAGTTAATGTTATGCAGGTTGTTAAAGAGATTAACGAAAAAACTAAAGACTATGAGGGAATGCAAGTTCCAGTTAAAGTTATAGTTGATACTGAAACAAGAAAATTCGAGATTGAAGTTGGAATCCCTCCAACAACTGCTTTAATTAAAAAAGAGTTAGGTATAGAAACAGCAGCTCACGAACCAAGACACGAAGTTGTTGGTAACTTAACATTAGAGCAAGTTATTAAAATTGCAAAAATGAAAATGGATTCAATGTTATCATACACTTTAAAGAATGCTGTAAAAGAAGTTTTAGGAACTTGTGGCTCTATGGGAGTAACAGTTGAAGGAAAAGATCCTAAAGAAGTTCAAAAAGAAATTGATGCTGGAGTATATGATGAATACTTTAAAGAAGATGAAAAAGCTAAACAAAAAGAATAATTTTATTTTTAACTTTTCTTTTTTATTTTTCTCCATATATCAATTAATTTTAATCTTTCTATAAATTTTTCTATATTAAGTTTTGTTAAATATCCACAAAATATTCCAATTATTAAACCACCAATAACATCGAAAGAATAATGAACGCCAACATAAACTCTACTGTAACCTACAAAGATAGCCCAAATTAGAAACAATAATCCTATTTTTTTTGAGTAATTTAATAGTAAAGATGTTGCCAATGTAAAGGCATATGTTGTGTGTCCGCTTGGAAAACTTGGTTCATTACCTTCAAAGCATAATAAATGGACATTCTCTAAAACTATATAAGGTCTTGGTTCATTTATCAAATACTTCAATGAAAATATAATTAAAACTGCTAAAAATAAACTAAACGCTAATTTTAATCCCAATTTTCTATTTTTTAAATAGATTAAAGTCGTAGTTATAAAAACTATGGGATACACTGTCTTAGAGATAAGTAGCATAATAATATCTAATATATGATTATAGTGGGAATTTATTAAATAAAAGAGATAAATATTAAGGTTGTATAACTTATTTATACTAAAGTTACTTAGTATATTCCCAAAAAATGCCTCAATTAAAAATCTTGGAGCTCTACCAACAACTGTTGCTATTGTAAATATCAATGCTCTAATTTCAAAGATTCCAGAGAGCCACGCAACAACTTTGTAAGGAATAGGAGTAAATCCTGCCAAAACTATTCCATAAACCCCATATTTATTAAAAAACTCCTCCCCTTTCTGTAAATACTTCTCTCCAAAAAGTTTTACAAATATTGGATGTCCTAATTTGTATCCTAAGTAATAGCCAAATAATCCTCCTAAAGTAGTTCCAATTGAAGCAACAATTGCTGATATTATAGGATTTAATCCAAAAAAAGGAGCACTTATTATAAAAATGTCTGGAGGAATTGGTTGAATAAATGCCTCTGTAAATGATATTATAAATATTCCAATGTATCCATAATTTTTTACCATTTCTGTGGCAACTGCATATAAATCCACAAAAATCACCCAACTTTATAATAACTGCGTATTTATATA